>JBJKVZ010000019.1:0-6760 GCA_045562345.1 Flavobacteriaceae bacterium | reverse complement strand
TTCCACTTCCAATAACAATTACCTTAGAGTTTGGTGATTCGGCCAATTTTGCAGTAGCTTCAATACCTTTATCTCTCAAAACATTTGTTGTTAAAGAGGAGTTCAATATTCTGTTAGCATCAGCTTTCCCTTGTGCTTCAATTCTAACTTTTTCAGCTTCTTTTTCAGCTGTTATAAGTCTGAATTCGTATTCCAATGATTGCTGTTCTTGACTAAGTTTTCTCTCAATTGCTTCTTTAATTGTGTTAGGTAATGTTACATCTCTAACCAAAACTGCATTAATTTGAACATGCTGAGCATCTACTCCACGTTTTAATTCATCATATATTTCGCTTTGGATAGCGTCTCTTTTAGTTGAATATAATTGCTCAGGGGTATATTTTCCAACAACACTTCTTGCTACCGCTCTAATTGACGGAACTATTACTATATCTAAATAATTTGATCCTTTAGTTTGGTGCAGGATTCCAAGCTCATCATACTTTGGTTGATATAAAACAGAGACATCTAGTGATATATCCAAACCATTTGATGACAAAACTTGCATTTTACTTTCAAAAACTTCTTGTTGTTTTACATTATAAATAAAAACTTTATTCCAAGGAGCTATTAGATGAAACCCCTCACCTAGTGGCGGCTCATCAGTAACAACACCATCTCCAAAGGTTTTAAACAAAACACCAGCCTCTCCATATCCAATATTGATAGCTGATTTTACGATCACTATAAAAGCAACCATTACTACTAAAACAACAGGTAATCCAATTCTATTTAATTTATCCATTTTTATATATTTATTTAATTATTATTTATTTATGTTAACATTCCTCCATCTACATTAATTACTTGACCAGTAATGAAGCTTGATAAATCAGAAGATAAAAATAAACAAAGGTTTGCAACATCTTCTGGTTTTCCAGATCTTTTTAATGGAATACCATCAATCCATTTATTTATAATTTCATTATCCAACTCCTTTGTCATCTCTGTTTCAATAAAACCAGGTGCTATAACATTTGATCTTATATTTCTAGAACCTAATTCTAAGGCTACAGATTTAGAAAATCCAATAATTCCTGCCTTTGATGCTGCATAATTTGTTTGACCAGCATTTCCTTTAACACCTACAATTGAACTAATATTTATAATACTTCCTGATTTATTTTTTAAAAAGACTCTTTGACAGGCTTTTACCATATTAAAAACTGATTTTAAGTTAATTTCAATTACTTTATCAAAATCAGCTTCACTCATCCTAAGTAAAAGATTGTCTTTGGTAATACCTGCATTATTAATAAGAACATCAAAAGATCCAAAATCTTTTATAACATTTTTAACTAATTCTTCAGATTCATTGAAACTAGCAGCATTTGATTTATAAGATTTAATTTTAGCCCCAGTTTCTTTAATTTCATTTATTAATGAAAATGCTTCGTTTTCAGATTTACTATATGTAAAGGCAATATTAGCACCATTTTTAGCTAAAACCAATGCGATTCCTCTGCCAATTCCTCTGCTGGCACCCGTTATAATCACTGTCTTATCTTTTAAAAGATTACTCATAAATTATTTAAATTTTAAAATTAATAATTAATGTAATATTTCGGATACTTTCTTACCTATTTCTGCAGGAGAATCAACAACATGTATTCCCGATTCTTTCATTACTTTCTTTTTTGCTTCTGCAGTATCATCAGAACCACCAACTATGGCTCCAGCATGACCCATGGTTCTCCCTTTTGGCGCTGTTTCACCAGCGATAAAACCAACAATTGGTTTTTTTATGTTATTGTCTTTATACCAATGAGCAGCATCAGTTTCTAACTGACCACCAATTTCTCCAATCATTACGATACATTTTGTTTCTGAATCTTCAACAAACAATTTGATAGCATCTTTAATTGTTGTACCAATTATTGGATCACCTCCAATACCTATAGCTGTTGAAATCCCATAACCCTTTTTGACTACTTGATCAGCTGCCTCATATGTCAATGTGCCAGATTTTGAAACAACTCCTACTCCACCTTTTTTAAATACAAAACCGGGCATAATTCCAACTTTAGCTTCATCAGGTGTAATAATTCCAGGACAATTTGGACCAATTAAAACACAATCCTTTGTTTTTAAAAAATGGTTAACCTTAGTCATATCGGATATCGGAATTCCCTCTGTAATTGCAACTATAACTTTTATTCCAGACTCAGCTGACTCCATTATGGCATCAGCAGCAAAACCTGCGGGAACAAAAATAATTGAAGTATTAGCTTTTACATTTTTGACAGCTTCAGAAACAGTGTTAAAAACTGGTTTTCCTAAATGTTTTTGACCACCTTTTCCTGGGGTTACACCACCAACAATATTAGTTCCATATTTAATCATTTGTTCAGAGTGAAAAGTACCTTCAGCACCTGTGAATCCCTGTACAACAATTTTTGAATTTTTATTTACTAAAATGCTCATTAATTTAATTTTTTACTCTTTCTATATAATTACCCTTTACAGGATCAATTTTAATAAAATCACCTTCATTTATGAACAAAGGTACATTTATAGATGCTCCAGTCTCTACTTTCGCTGGTTTTGTTGTATTTGTCGCAGTATTTCCTTTAACACCAGGTTCAGTAGATTTAATTTCTAATGTAACACTCTGAGGCATTTCAACAGAGAGACTAGAACCATCTTCCGTGTTGGTTAATACCGTAACAATTTCTCCCTCTTTTAAAAACTTTGAAGATTCAAATAATGATTGATCTACAGAAATTTGATTATAATCATCAACATTCATTAAATGAAAAGTAGAAGATTCTTTATATAAAAACTGAAATTTTTTGGTCTCAACTCTAACTTCATCTATTTTGTGGCCAGCTGAAAAAGTATTGTCAATAACTTTTCCATTAGTAACACTTTTTAACTTGGTTCTTACGAAAGCTGGGCCTTTTCCTGGTTTGACATGTAAAAAATGAATGATTTTATATATGTCATTGTTGTAGTGTATACAAAGTCCTTTTCGAATATCAGATGAAGTTGCCATAAATTAATTTTGAAAATAACCTTTCATTATACCTCTTTGAGAATTTTGTATAAACTGAATTATCTCATCTCTTTCTTTTGTTGCCTTAATCTCACCTTCTATAATTTTGACAGCTTGAGAATTATTATATTTTTTTTGATAAAGTATACGGTAAATAGACTGTATTTCCATTATAACTTTGCTATCAAACCCTCTCCTCCTAAGACCTACTGAGTTAATTCCCACGTAAGAAATTGGTTCTCTTGCTGCCTTAACAAAAGGTGGAATATCTTTTCTAACTAGAGATCCCCCAGCAACAAACGCATGGTTTCCGATTGAACAAAATTGATGAATAGCTACCATTCCAGCTAATATGACATAAGATCCTACAGTAACATGTCCAGCTAGAGTTGAATTATTCGAAAAAATACAATTATTTCCAATAAAACAATCATGAGCTATGTGGGAATATGCCATTATTAAACAATCTTTTCCTATTACGGTCTTGTTCCTGTCATTTGTTCCCCTATTTATTGTAACACATTCACGTACAGTTGTATTGTCTCCAATAACTGCTGTTGTTTCTTCGCCGTTAAATTTTAAATCTTGTGGAACTGCTGATATTACTGATCCCGGAAAAATAGAACAGTTCTTGCCAATTCTGGCTCCACTCATAATAGTTACGTTAGATCCAATCCATGTTCCTTGACCAATTATAACATTATTGTCTATTGAAGAGAATGGTTCAACTACAACGTTTTTTGCAATTTTAGCCCCTGGGTGAATAAATGATAATGGTTGATACATATTATGCTTCTGTTTTTTTAACGATTTTTGCCATTAATGTTGCCTCAGTTGTTAGCCTTCCGTCAACAAATGCCTGTGCTTTCATGTGTGAAATTCCTCGTCTTAGTGGAGACAATAACTCACATTTAAAAATGAGAGTATCACCAGGAACAACAGGGAATTTAAATTTTGCATTATGAATCTTAGCAAAGAAAGTTAAATAGTTTTGAGGATCCGGTATTGTACTTAAAATCAAAACACCACCTGCTTGGGCCATAGCTTCAATTTGGAGAACGCCTGGCATAATTGGTTTACCGGGGAAGTGACCTTTAAAAAAATCTTCATTCATAGTCACGTTTTTTAAAGCAACTACATGGTTTTTTGATAATTCTAAAATTTTATCAATGAAAACAAATGGTGTTCTATGGGGAAGAATTTCTTCAATTTGTTTAACATCCATTATGGCTGGTTTTGAAAAATTAACTTTTGGTGACTGATTTCTTTTTTCTTGTTTTATAATGTTTGATAAATGTTTTGTGAATTTAGTATTTACATAATGACCTGGTTTATTGGCGATAACTTTACCCTTAATTCTAGTTCCTAAAAGAGCTATATCTCCAACAACGTCTAACAACTTATGCCTAGCTGCTTCATTAGGATAATGTAATGTCAAATTATCTAAAATACCATTGCTTTTAACAGATAAATTTTCTGTTTTGAATGCTTTTTTTAATTTTTTCATTGTTGAGTCAGAAAGTTCTTTATCAACATAAACAATAGCATTGTTAAGGTCACCTCCTTTAATTAGGCCATTATCAAGTAACATCTCGATTTCATGGAGAAAACTAAATGTTCTAGCATTAGCAAAATCTTTTTTAAATTGAGACAAGTTTTTCATTGTAGCATTTTGTGTGCCTAAAATTTTAGTTCCAAAATCAACCATTGCCGTTACTTCATAATTATTTGAAGGAATTACAGTTATGTCGCTCCCACTTTTTTCGTCATAATATGATATTACCTCTTTGACAATATATTCTTCCCTATCTACATTTTGCATTTTAACACCCGCTTTTTCAAGAGCTTCAACAAAAAATTTTGATGAACCATCCATAATTGGAGGCTCAGGGGCATCGATTTCAATCAATACATTATCTATATCCATTCCAACCAAAGCTGCTAGGACATGTTCAGATGTTTTTATTTTTATACCGTTTTTATCAAGATTAGTCCCTCTTTCAGTATTGACGACATAATTTATATTAGCTTCTACAATTGGTTTTTCAGGAAGATCAACTCTACAAAAAACATATCCAGTATTTTCTTTAGCAGGTTTAAAAGTTAAATTGACTTCTGTTCCCGTATGAATACCTACACCAGTTAGAGAAATTGAATTTTCAATAGTATTTTGTTTAGGCATCTTTATTTTTATTTAATAAATTATTGATTGATTTCATTATTTCAGGTAAATTTTTAAAATGAACATATGATTTATTATAATCTCTATAATTTATTGCAGGAAAACCCATTATTGAAGTATCAGATTTTATATTTTTAAGCACACCTGATTTTGCTTGAATCATGACACGATCTCCAATTTTTAAATGACCGCCAACACCAACTTGACCGCCAATCATGCAATTTTTACCAATTGTAGTTGATCCAGCTATTCCAGTACAAGCCGCGATCACAGTATTTTCTCCAATCTCAACATTGTGAGCAATTTGAATTAAATTATCCATTTTTACTCCCTTTTTAATAACAGTTGATCCTAGAGTTGCTTTATCTATTGTACAATTAGCTCCAATTTCAACATTATCTTCAATTATAACATTACCGTTATGAAATACCTTTTTTTGATTACCTGAATTATCCATATTAAAACCAAAACCATCCGAACCAATTATGGTTCCAGAGTGAATGATGCAGTTATTTCCAATTTTAGAGTTATCATAAATTTTTACACCTGGATAGATTACCACATCATTTCCTATAATCACATTTTCTCCGACGTAAACTTGAGAATATATTTTTACATTATTTCCAATTATTGAATTTCTTTCACAAACAGAAAAATCTCCAAGAAACAAATCTTTAGAATACTTTACACTATCATGAATATTTGAATTTAAGCTAACACCCTCTTTCACTTTTTTTCTGCTAAAAAATTCAAGTAATATCGAAAAAGACTCATTTGGATCATCTACTCTTATTAAAGTAGGTTTTATAGGTTTTTCCAATTTATATTCTTTATTGATAATTACAATAGATGAGTTAGAATCATATAAATAATTATTGTATTTAGGGTTTCCTAGAAAAGTTATCGAATCTTTTTCCCCATTTTCTATTTTTGCAAGCTTTTTTACAGTAACGAAATCCTCTCCTTCAACAGTTCCTCCCAACATTGAGGCGATATTTTTTGCATTTAAAATCATTTCGGCAAAAGTATGAAAAATGAATTAATTTCAATTTATAGATAATAGTTTGATAATTTTGATCATATATAATTAAATTAGACTAATTATTAAGAAACTAAAATGGTAAAAATATTATGGGTTGATGATGAGATTGATTTTTTAAAATCTCATATTATTTTTTTAGAAAAAAAAGGTTACAAAATAACCTCTGCAAAAAGTGGAGCTGAAGCGCTTGAACTTTTACAAATTTATTCTTTTAATGTTATATTAATAGATCAAAATATGCCTGGACTTTCTGGTGTTGAGACAATAAAATCAATAAATATAAAATTTTCGCATATCCCCATTATAATGGTTTCTCAAAACATTGATGATGTCACAATAAATAAGGCAATTGGACTTAAAATAAAAGATTACTTAATAAAACCAATAAACCCAAACCAGCTACTTCTTTCTTTAATTAAAATTTTTAAAAACAAAGAATTGGTTAATGATTCAATAGTTTCAAATTATCAAAATCAATTTATAAAGCTTAATGAAAAAATCA
>JBJKVZ010000018.1:0-42668 GCA_045562345.1 Flavobacteriaceae bacterium | reverse complement strand
TATTGTTTGTAAAATTTCAATATCTTTTTTCTTTTCGTAATATCCAAAACTTGTAAATAAGTTAAATACTATATCAAACTTTTCTCCTAAAGGTTTTGAAATGTCATGTAGTTTGAACTTGAGATTTTTATTTTCATTTTTTTTGGCTATTTGAATACTGTTTTTTGAAAGGTCTATTCCTAAAACTTTATAACCCAATTTTTCAATTTCAATTGAATGTCTTCCTTTACCACAAGCTGCGTCCAAAACTTTTTTCCCTTTCTCAAAGTTTAAATAAGTTATAATATACTCTATAAAATTTTTAGCCTCAATATTATCTCGATTTTCATAAAGAATATGGTAATATTTTGAATCAAACCAATTATTATAATTGATAGTGTTATCAATCTTAGATTTATTACTCATAAAGTCAAAAATACTTTATTTTTGATCAAAATTATGAAAGCTAGAAATGATTTTAGAATGGTTGCTAAAACTTTTTTCGGTTTAGAAAATATTCTTGCCGATGAGCTATTAATGCTAGGTGCAAAAAAAATTAAAATTGGAGTTAGAAATGTAAGTTTTTATGGGGATTTAGGTTTTTTATATAAGTGTAATATATCATTGAGGACAGCAATTAAAATATTAAGACCTATTGTTGTTTTTAATATAAAAAATGAAAGAGATCTATACAGGTCCTTTTTTAATTTTAAATGGGAAGATTATTTATCTGTTGAAAAAACTTTTTCAATTGAATCTGTTTTAATTTCTGATATTTTTTCACACTCATTATATGTCTCCCAGAAAGCAAAAGATGGTATAGTTGATCGTTTTAGAAAACTATTTAAGAAAAGACCTGATGTTAATTCTATAAACCCTGACATAAAAATAAATATTCATGTTAGAAATAATGTATGTACTGTTTCATTGGATTCCTCTGGAAAACCATTAAATCAAAGAGGTTATAGGTCTCAAACTAATATAGCTCCCATAAATGAAGTGTTAGCGGCCGGATTAATTTATTTAAGTAACTGGAAATTAAACTGTGATCTTTTAGACCCTATGTGTGGGAGCGGCACAATACTAATTGAGGCTGCTATGATTGCAACTAACTTTCCAGTAAATTTTAAAAGATCAAATTTCTGTTTTAGAAATTGGAGTGATTTCGATTCTGATTTATTTGACGTTATTCTAAGATCTGTCTCAAAAAAAATAAAAACATTTGATTATGAAATTAGAGGTTATGACAAATCACCATCTGCAATTTTAAAATGTAATCAAAACATTGAAAATGCAGGCATGAAAGATTTAATCAAAGTTTCTAAATGTGATTTTTTTAAAAGTGAAAAAAAAAATAAAAATCACCTACATATTATATTTAATCCACCCTATGGCGAAAGACTTCCTGTAGATTTAGAGTTATTTTATAAAAAAATTGGAGATTCTTTAAAAAATAAATACTCGCATTCAGATGCTTGGTTTATTACTTCTAGTTTGGAATCATTAAAATATGTAGGTTTAAAAACATCAAGAAAAATAAAATTATATAATGGCAAGCTAGAAAGTAGATTGGTTAAATATGAGATTTACGAAGGCAAGAAAAATAAAGGTTTTTAAATATTAATTTTAAAAAAAGGTATTTGGTAATAAATTGAGTATGTAAAGCCAACTCCAAAATTATTGTTTTCTGTTACTTTGTTAAATCCTGGAATATATAGATTATTGAAATTAACAGGTTTTTCATGACTAAATAATCGATTTAATCTCAAGCTTAAGCCCATGAATATATTTTTTTTTATTTCAGCATTAAAACCAAATACGAGTTCAAACCAGTTTGCTTTTAAATTTTTAAAATCGGAAATACTACTTACCGAATTTTGATCCCAATAATTATCAATATCATAAATTTTATAAGAATTAAGTTTTTGATTAAATTTTCCAAATCCAAATCTAAATCCTATATAAATTTCGTTATTTAAACCTGGTCTGTTCTTGTAAAGATTATAATTTCCACCAATTTTCAAAAAAGATCCATCCGTTTCAAAATCTAATATTTCATTTTTTGTATGCTTCGTTTCTTGACCAAACTCAGTAGCAACAAAGAATTTATCAAATAATCTATAATCTGCTGTTAGAAAAACCAATCCTTTATAATTACTTTCAGTTATCATTCTTATTTGTTTACTAAGATCTAATCCTAATTTAATTTCATTTAATGTTTTGATACTCAAAGAATCATTTGATTCTTGTGAATAAATAGCAGTGTTCGAACATATTAGAATTATAATACTAATGAAATATTTTAACATGAATAGATTTTTCATCGTATATATTAGGGTTTGTAATTTGTGATCTTATTATCCAATTTGAATTGTCATTTTCAATTACAATATTATTGAGATCATAGTTAGAGATATAACCACATGCTCTACTTATAAACACATGATTATATTCATAATTAATTAGAATATTGTCTGAATTTTCAGTCTGATTTGTGTTTTCGGAATGGTTTTTAGTTAATGAATAAGCTGTTGTTTTATCTAAGTTTTTTAGAGGAATAGTGATAGAATCAGTAGTTTTTTGATAATAAATATTAGAATTTTCTAATCCTTTTATTTGAAGATTTTTAACCTCTTTCTTTAATCCGTTTGAATCATCATAAAAAACAATAACCATTTTTGGTGTGTCAGAAATTGTAGATAAACATATATCATCAGGCTCACAGGAAGTTAATGCCAAAAAAACAAATAATAAAATTTTTTTTTTCAATTGAAATTTATTGATCTCTTAGCTTCAAAAGTACAATATTTTCCACATGATTTGTGTGAGGAAACATATCTATAGGCTGAACAACTACGATTTCATATTTATTATTTAACACTTCAAGATCTCTGAACTGAGTTGATGGATTACAACTAATATATAATATTTTGGGTACTTCTAATTTTAAAATTTCATTTATAACCTTTTTATGCATCCCGTCTCTTGGTGGATCTGTAATTATCAAGTTAGCTTTTCCATATTTTTCTATAAATTCTTTATTAAAAGTGCTTTTTATATCGCCTGCCACAAATTCAACATTATTTATTTTGTTATCAATGGCACTTTTTTTTGCTGATTTTACAGCATCAATTACACTTTCTATACCAATTACTTTATAAGCTTTGTCAGAGACAAACTGTGATATTGTTCCCAAACCGCTGTATAAATCATATACTATTTCTTTTCCCTTTAAATCAGTAAGTTTCTTTACAATTTCATAAAGTATAACCGTTTGTTTGATGTTTGTTTGAAAAAAAGATTTTGGATAAATTTTAAAATTTAAGTTTTTTATTTTTTCATTTATATATGCTTTTCCATAGAACAAATTGATTTTTTGATCATAAATACTATCATTTTTTTTATTGTTTATTATGTATTGAAGTGATTTAATTTCTTTGAATGATTGTTTTAAGTGTATCATTATTTTGTTTATATCATCTAATTTATTTTCATAAAACTGTATAACAACCATAAATTCATTTAAGCTGCTATTTCTAATCATCAAACTTCTTAAAAGCCCTTTGTTAAATTTAGAATTATAAAAAGTTATATTATTTTTTTTTGAAAAATCCTTTAATGATAATCTGATTTTATTTGACGGGTCATTTTGTAAGTAACATCTTTCAATATCTACAACTTTATTCCATTTTCCACTCAAGTGAAAACCAATTCCTACACGGTCAATTTCATTTTTTTTACTTTTCACTTCACTTTCTGTTAACCATCTGTTATCAGTAAAAGAAAATTCTAACTTATTTCTGTAGTAAAAGTTCTCATCACAATTTACAATTGGTTTAACCTCATCAATATTAAAGATATTTTTAAATAAATGTTTTATTTTCAATTCTTTATATTTTGTTTGTGACTCATATAACATATTTTGCCAACCACATCCGCCACATAAACCAAAATGAGAACATTTTGGATTAGTCCTGTTTTTTGAAAAAGAATGATATTTTGTAATATTTCCTAAAAAATAATTTTTTTTCTTTTTGTAAGTTTCAACATCAACAATATCTCCAGGAACACCATTTTTAACCATGATAACTATATCTTCCTTGGTTTTACATATTGACAATCCTTTAGCCCCTATATCTAGTACATTTACATTGTTAAAAATCTTTTTATTCTTTTTCACTCCATCAAATTTAAATTTAAAAATTGGTTAATATTAATTATATTTAATACTATTCAAAATTTAAATTAAATGAAACTAATAGTTAGAAAAATTCTGTTTGTTATTGTAATATTTTTTATTTCAATAAATTATTCTCAAAAAAATAAGACTGAAAAAGTAGATCAGTCATCAATTTATTCTGGTTTAAAATTTAGGAGTGTAGGGCCTGCTTTTATGTCAGGTAGAATTGCTGATATTGCTATAAATCCATCAAATGAAAACGAATGGTATGTTGCCGTTGGCTCTGGTGGAGTTTGGAAGACTAGTAACTCTGGAACAACTTGGAAGCCACTGGCTGACAATCTTCCTTTTTATTCAACGGGTTGTATTACTATTGACCCATCAAATAATAATACTGTATGGTTAGGAACTGGAGAAAATGTAGGGGGAAGACATGTTGGAATAGGTAAAGGAGTTTATGTTTCTTATAATGGTGGTGAAACCTGGGAAAACAAGGGTTTAAAAAAATCAGAACATATTTCTAAAATCATTGTTAATAAATCTAATTCAAACATAATTTTTGTTGCTTCTCAGGGTCCACTGTGGTCATCAGGTGGAGAAAGAGGATTGTATAAATCAAACGATGGTGGAAAGAGTTGGAAATTAGTTTTAGAAGTAAATGAATGGACAGGTGTAACTGATGTTGTAGTTGACCCTAGAAATGAAAATATAATGTATGCTGCATCTTGGCAAAGACATAGAAATGTTGCAGCATATATGGGTGGTGGCCCGGGAACTAAAATTTTTAAAAGTGTTGATGGTGGAAATAGTTGGAGACAATTAAAAGCTGGCCTTCCTAAGGGAAATTTAGGAAAAATTGGATTGGCAATTTCAGAAATTAATCCAGAAATACTATATGCTGCAATTGAATTAGATAGAAGAAAAGGAGCTGTATACAGATCGCAAAATGGGGGGGAGAGTTGGAAAAAAATGTCAAACACTGTTTCAGGTGCAACTGGACCACATTATTATCAAGAACTAGTTGCTTCTCCACATGTTTTAGATAAAATATATTTGATGGACGTTAGAGTTCAAGTTTCTGATGATGGTGGAAAAACATTTTACAGAATGAGTGAAAGAAATAAACATTCTGATAATCATTCAATGACATTCAAGAAAAATGATCCTAACTATTTACTTGTTGGAACAGATGGTGGAATTTATGAATCCTTCGATGACACTAAAAGTTGGAAATTTGTAAATAATCTACCTCTAACACAATTTTATAAGCTTGCTGTAGATGATTCCTATCCTTTTTATAATATATACGGAGGAACTCAAGATAATAATACTCAAGGCGGACCCAGTAGAACATTTAAATCTCAAGGGATTACAAATTCTGACTGGTTTGTTTTATTAGGTGGTGATGGACATCAACCAGCTACTGAACATGGTAATCCAGATATTGTTTATGCACAATCTCAACAGGGTAACCTTCATAGAATTGATAGAACAACCGGAGAACAGGTATATATTAAACCACACTCTGACCTTGATGAGGAATATGAAAGGTTTAACTGGGATTCTCCAATTCTAGTAAGCACACATGATCCCAAACGTCTATATTTTGGATCACAGAGAGTTTGGAGGTCTGATGACAGAGGAGATAGTTGGACTCCAATTTCAAAAGATTTGACCCTTAATCAAGAAAGATTATCACTTCCTATTATGGGAAGAAATCAAAGTTGGGATTCAGCATGGGATGTATATGCAATGTCAACATATAACACTATTACATCACTTTCAGAATCTCCAATTGATGAAAATCACATTTATGTTGGCACTGACGATGGTTTAATTCACTACACTAAGAATAATGGTGAAGAGTGGTCTTCAATGTCAGTCGATAAGCTTCCTAATTTACCAAAAACATCATTTGTAAATGATATTAAAGCGGATCTACATGATTTAAACACTGTTTATTTAGCATTGGATAATCATAAATTTGGAGATTATAGTCCTTATTTATATAAAAGTCAAAACGGCGGTAAGACTTGGAAACCTATCATAAATGGATTGCCAAAAGAAACTTTAGTTTGGAGAATTGTTCAGGATCATATTGATCCAAACTTACTTTTTTTAGCTACCGAATATGGTTTGTATTTTTCAAATAATCAGGGTGAAAAGTGGATTAAATTTTCTAATGGATTGCCAACAATTTCAATTAGAGACTTAGCGATTCAAAAAAGAGAAAATGATTTAATATTAGCAACATTTGGAAGAAGCTTTTATGTCTTGGACGATTATTCTCCATTAAGGAATATTGATTCTGAAAAAAGTAAAGAATTTATATTATTTGACACTAGAGAAGCTTTACAGTATAATCCTGTAAGATCTGGTTCTTCTAGTCAAGGAACATCATTTTTTACATCAAAAAACCCACCCTATGGTGCAACTTTCACTTATAATTTACCTAATTCTTATGAAACTTTAAAGTCCAAAAGAAAAAAGAAGGAAGCTAAATTAAATAAAGATAATTTGGATATTCCGTTTCCTGGTTGGGTTAATTTGGATAAGGAAGTAAATGAAAAATCTTCAAAAATAATACTAGAAATATTAGATCAAAATGGGTTAATAGTTGATAGGGTTAATGGAACTACTAAAAAAGGAATAAATAGAGTTTCCTGGCCAATGACAAGACCCATATTATCATCAATTAAATCAAATTCAGGTTTTAATTATCCAAGAACAATTCCTGTGAGTCCAGGAACCTATACGCTTAGATTAATGGAACTAAATAAAGGTAAATATAATCTAGTGTCGGATGAAAAAAAGTTTAAAGTAAAAAGGATTAGAAAAAATATATTGGATAATCCTATTTCTGATGACTTTGAACAATTGATTTCTGATTTTGTTGAATTTGATAAAGATTATGTTTACTCTCTTGAAAAATATGCTAATGCTAAGAAAAAGATGCAAAAATTTGAGCAAGCTTATAGGTATGTTGATGAAATTAGTTCAAAATTGATATCTGATATTAACTTATTAGAAAACGAAATGAATCTTATTGACACTGCACTTAATGGAAACAAATCAAAAAAAGATGTTATGGAAAAAGATAACCCAACAATTTCGAATAGGATTTCAATTGCCATGAGAGGGTTTTCAGGAAACTCATACGGGCCGACAAAAACTCAAATAAATAGTTTTGAAATTGCAAAAAAACAATGGAACAGAATAAAGCCTAGAATTATAAACTTTATTGAAAGTGTAGAAAATAAGATTCAGTTTTTAGAAAGTAAAGGTTCGCCAAAAATCATCGATTAGAATAATAACCCACTAAAAGATTTACTACTTGGTTATAAGATTGTATTCCATCTTTTTGGTTATTTGCTTTGAGATATAATCCGTAAACCTCTTTTAAATAGGGTTCAACTGGATTTGAATATTTTTTTAATTTTTTTTCAGCCTTTTCAATGTTCTTTAAAACTCCTTTGTTTATTTTCTGTATAATTTTTTGTGATTCTTTTTTGTCCGCTTTACGTATCTCATTAATAAGATATCTAAGCGCTTGAATATTTCCACTGTATGAAAGAAACAAGTTTTTTGAATTAACAGATGATAATATTCCTATAAAATTAGCCTCATTTTCTTTTGCATAACCCATAAGGTGAGAAATTTCATGACTAGTTATTACTGGCATAAACAATTTAGGTACTTTACTGTTAATTTGAGCCTCAAGTGTAAAAGGGTTTATATATCCAGAAAATCCCATGTAAGATAATGGAGTGCTAAACAAAGATTTTTTTATTTTAATATAGTCAGGAATTGCAATAAAATCATTAAACTTTAAACTATTAATTCCTTTAACAGATTCATTAAATACTAATTCATTGTCATAATCAAGGTTAGCAGGTAATGTGTCGGATTTTGACAGCTTATTATGTATAATATTAGTTTGATCAACAAAAAGTTTAGTTACCTCTTTGAGTTGCTTTAAATCATATTTTTCAATTGTATAAAGTTTATTAATGAGATTGCTTTTGTGATAATTTATTCCCCATTGAAATTGAAATAAAATGTATAGAATTGCAAAAGTTTTAAATATAAAAGTAAAATTTTTTCTCCTCGTATTACTGTTTTTTAACTTGATTTTTATATAAACAGGAAGAACAATATAAAGAATATCACCAACAGAAAACGGAATTTTTCCAAATAAGAAAAATAAAACATTTGATATGGGTACATATACATACGGATAATAATAATCATTAACGAGTGTTACATTTGATTTAACTAATTCTATGATTAGTATAAATAATGCTAATACAAAAAAATTTTTTCTTAGAAAAGAAATCATTTTTAAATAATATCTGTTATTTCAACTCAATTATTTCTACTTCAAAAATCAAGTTTGATTTTGGAGGTATTGCATTTCCTCTTCCTGTCTCACCATATGCTAAATAGTAAGGCAGGTATAAAATTGCTTTATCTCCGACATTTAATAGCTTTAAACCTTCTTTAAATCCAGGTATAAGTGCGTCTTGTGGTCCAACTTTTGATGGTAAAGGAGAATATCCATTTGCAGCCTTTTTTTGTGGGTTTACCATGTTGTATTTTTCTGCAATTTCAATCATACTTGTATCAAGTAAGTTTCCATCTTCAAAGAAAACAGCATAATGTACCATTACAGTTTTTTTAGGATCTACATTTTCGCCGTTACTATCAAATGTTTTTACATACTCTAATCCTGAATTGGTTTTTATTGCAAATTCTTTTTTTGATTTATGCTCTAATTTTTTTCCATTTTTTACATTTTTTAGAAGAGCAGCTTTTCTTTCTTTTATAATTTTATCTTCTTCAAAATGATTAGAAAAAATTTTTGCTGCTTTAAATGCTTTTGCATCTCTTCCAACGCGGATTATAGAAATTTTATTTATTGTATCATTTTGTTCAATTAAATCAACAACTTCTTTACCATTGATTACTTTTCCAAAAACTGAGTGTACCCCATCAAGCCAAGGGGTTTCTTTATGTGTAATAAAAAACTGACTTCCATTAGTGTTTGGTCCAGCATTTGCCATAGACAATATTCCAGGACCGTCATGTTTTAAGCTTTCATCAAATTCATCTTTAAATTTATAACCCGGGCCTCCTTGACCAGTTCCTAATGGATCTCCACCCTGAATCATGAAATTATCAATTACTCGGTGAAATTTAAGTCCATCATAATATCTCTTTTTTTTATATTCAGTGTTGACATTTTTATTTTTTCCCTCACTTAAAGACACGAAATTAGCTACTGTAACTGGTGTTTTTTCAAAGCTTAGACTGACCAGTATATCTCCTTTATTGGTGTTGATTTCAGCATATAACCCATTGCTTAGGTCAGATTGAGAACTTCCACAAGAAATTATAAGAGTTGACAAAAGTATATTTATAGTATTTAAATATTGTTTCATTTTTCTATAGAATTAGAGTTTAAGATTATTTTTTTAAATTTTAAAATTGTGTTTTCGAGTGAATCGTTTTCTTTGGCACCTGCAGCATTAAAATGACCACCTCCATTAAAATGTTGTTTTGCAAATTCATTACAAGAAAAACTCCCTTTAGATCTAAAAGAAATTTTAACAGTGTTTTCCATGTTTAAGTCCTCAATAAAAATCACACTAAATACAATATTTTTTAGATTTAAGCCATAGTTAACAATACCCTCGGAGTCTCCTTTTTGAAAATTAAACCTTTGAAGGTCATCTTTTTTCAAATACATAAAAACTGTTTTATGCTCCCTTAGAATTGTTAGAGACTCAAGAGCACATCCTAAAGTTTTTAATTTACTGATCGAGGAATTGTTGTATACATTATTATAAATTTCAGAAACAATAATGTTTTTTTTAATTAATTCAGAAACTATTTCATGCGTTCTGTAAGTAACACTTGGGTACTGGAATGAACCAGAATCAGTCATCATACCTAAGTATAGACAGGTTGCTATTCTAGAATCAATAATTTGTTCTAAACCAATGGAGTTTAAAATTTCGAATAAAAGTTCACAGGTAGAACCAATCTTTTCATCTGAAAAAATTAAATCTGCATAATCTTTTGGGTTCTGATGGTGATCTATAAGTACAATTTTACCTTCTGAAAGAGATATAGATTTTTTCATTTCCTCGACTCTGGTTAAATCGTTAAAATCAAGAGTAAAAATGATTTCAGAACTAAGAATTAATTCGTCACAGTAATCTTTGTTGGTATCATAAAATAGAATTTTATCATAACCTGGAATCCATTTCAAGAAATTTGGTGCTACATTTGGACTGATAACATTTACAATATGACCAAGATGATCCAATGTATACATTAAAGCAAGAGCACTTCCTATTGCATCTCCATCAGGATTACTATGGGGAATAATTACAATATTTTTTTCTTCTGAAATTAATTTTTTTAATGAATTTAAGTCTTCGTCTTTCATCTTGGTAAAGATAATGATTCCTTACCTATGTTGACATATAATTTATAGACTCATTTTTGTACATTTGATTAAAAATATCATTAATTGAAAGTTAACTTTTTTAAATTATCAAAAAATAAGCGTTTTAGTTATAATCCTCGCTACTATAAAGATAGTTCTTATGAGGCAATCTATCAGTTCGATTCAGTATATACAAAAAATAGACACAGAAAAAATTCTGCTGATTTATCATCAAAATGGAAAGAAGAAAGAATTTTACAAAGAAATAAAGGAAATAGATCTTTTTCTAAGACTATATTTTTAATTGTATTATTACTGATTATAATTTTTTTATACATAATAGACTTTGATTTATCTATTTTTATTTAGTTTTCATGAGTAGTATAATAAAATTGCTACCTAAAAATGTTGCAAATCAAATTGCAGCTGGAGAGGTTGTACAAAGACCTTCATCTATTGTTAAAGAGCTATTAGAGAATTCTGTAGATTCTGGATCAAAAAATATCAAATTGATAATAAAGGATTCTGGAAAGACGCTTATTCAGGTAATTGATGACGGTAGAGGTATGGACAAAAATGATTTGAAATTATGTATTTTAAGACATTCAACATCTAAAATTAAGCATTCTAATGATCTTTTTAATCTTGAAACTATGGGATTTCGAGGAGAGGCATTGTCAAGTATCGCATCGGTATGTCATTTAACCATAAGATCAAATCAAAAACTGGATAAAGATATTGGAAATGAAATTCATGTTAAAGAAGGTAAAATTAATGCTGAAAATGAAGTAGTTTGTAAAAAAGGAACCTCAGTCATTGTAAAAAATTTATTTTATAATGTGCCAGCAAGAAGAAATTTTCTTAAGTCAAATAATGTTGAGTTAAGGCATATAATCGATGAATTTCATCGGGTAGCATTAATAAATTATAATATCAATTTTATTTTTTACAATAATGAAAATGAAATATTCAATTTAAAAAGCTCAATTTATAGAGAAAGAATAATTAGAATTTTTGGAAAATCAATTGATGAGAAATTAGTTCCAATCAAAGAATTAACTGAAATAGCAAAAATTACAGGTTTTATAATTAAACCTCAGTTTTCAAGAAAAACCAAGACTGCGCAATTTTTGTTTGTAAATAGAAGATTTGTCAAAAACACTCATTTAAGTCATTCGATAAGGTCTGCTTATGAAGGATTAATCAGTGACAATCACTACCCATCATTTTTTTTATCTTTTGAGGTGCCTAATCAAACAATTGATGTCAATATTCACCCAAATAAAACTGAAATAAAATTTGAAAATGATCAGTCTATTTATGCTATTTTGAAATCATCTGTAAAACACAGTTTAGGTCAGTTTAATATTTCTCCAACAATTGACTTTGAAAATAGGGTTGATTTAAATACGCCATACGATTATAAAAATAAAACAGTTAAATATCCTAAAATTGATTTTAATAAGTCTTATAATCCATTTGACATTTCTAATGAAACTAAAATAGACGAATCATTTTCTAATGTAAAAATTTTAAAACAAGAATCATCTCTTGAGACGTCTTTATATGACTATGATAAGTTTAGGTTTTTTCCGGCATTTCAGCTTAATAATTCTTACATAGTTTCAAAAAACAGATCCGGAATAGTTATAATAGATCAAAAGCGAGCTCACCAAAGGATTTTGTATGAAAGATTTTTACAATTCTTTTCATCTGAAACTAATTCATCACAAACCTTGATTTTTCCATTAAAATTAGATTTTAATAGCGATGAAATTGAAATTCTTCAAAACCTAAAAAAACCTCTAATTCATTTGGGTTTCAAGTTTAAAAAATTTGATAAAAACAATATAGAGTTGTCCTCAATTAATTCAATGCTTAATCAAAATGAGATTACTGATATTTTTGTTAATTTGATTAAAAATCACGAATCAAGTTTAAAAAGATCAAGTGTAAGCATTAATGATTATATGGCAAGGATATTTGCCAAGACATCGTGTATAAAAAAAGGAGTTAAATTAGAACCAAAAGAGCAGGAATCATTAGTTAATGATTTATTTGCATGTAAAGATCCTAATGTATCTCCGTTTAGCAAGTTAATTTTTAAAGTTATTTCAATCGATTCAATAACTAAAAAATTTTTTAAATGAGAAGTATCCCCGAAACTATAAAACAGTTATTGATAATTAATATTTTGTTTTTTGTAGGATCTCAATTCTTGGGTGTTATAAGTAATGATCTTTTGGCTTTGCATTACTTTAATAATGACAAATTTTTTATTACTCAACTATTCACCCATCTTTTTATGCACGGTAGTTTCTATCACATATTATTTAATATGTTTGGATTGTGGATGTTTGGATCTCCTCTTGAACAGATGTGGGGTCGTAAAAAGTTTTTATTTTTTTATTTTTCATCAGGTTTTGGGGCTGCTGGATTACAATTACTAGTTTATCACTGGGAAATACAATCTTTGTTTTCAACTTTAGAGGCTAGTGGTATGTCTGCTTTAGATTTTAATAAAATATTAACAACAGCATCCTATAATCCTTCAATTTTACAATTTGTAGATCAAGAAAGTCTGTACTCTGCTTACAAAGCTTATAATTCTTCAATGGTTGGAGCTTCTGGTGCAATATATGGGGTTTTAGTGGCATTTGCATATTCTTTTCCTAATTCCGAACTAATGCTTTTATTTCCTCCAATTCCAATAAAGGCAAAATTTTTAGTGCCTGGTTTGATTTTAATGGATCTTTTTTTTGGATTTTCATCTTTTTCTATGGGTCCTATTGCTCATTTTGCTCACGTTGGTGGTGCCATTGTCGGATTCATTATGGTATATTATTGGAAAAAAAATCAATTTAATAACAATAGATGGAATTAGTAAACAATTTAACTTATAAATATAAAAATCTTGATGTCCTTGGAAGAATAATTGTTTGGATGGTTATATGTTTTGCTTTACCCTTCATATTTAAGACTATTTTATTTTTATTCAACATAAAGTCTTTTTCAATTGTTGATTATTTTCAGGTTTCACCATCATTTTATGATTTAATTTTTAAACCATGGTCAATTATCACCTACGGTTTTTTTCATGCAGATTTATGGCACCTCTTTGGAAACATGATAATTTTATATTTTTCAGGAAGAATTGTTTTGGATCTTTTTGGAAATAATATTTTTTTGAAAATATTTTTTATTGGTCTTTTATTTGGTTCTTTAACATATCTTTTAAGTTACAATCTATTCCCTGTTTTTAATGGTCTAAAGCCGCCTATGATTGGCGCTTCTGCTGGAGCAATGGCAATGTTTATTTTTCTTGCTTCTCACAATCCAAATTACACCTTCAGGCTGGTGTTTTTTGACATTAAGGTTGTTTATTTAGCTTTATTTTTTATTATAATAGATATTATTCAGATACCAATAAGTAATTCAGGTGGTCATTTGGCTCATTTGGGTGGAGCATTTTGGGGATACTATTTCAATTCTCAATTAAAAAAAGGAAATGATATTGGAAATTGGCTAATTAAATTTTTTAACTATTTATACAGTTTTTTCAAAGTAAAATCAAAAGTTAAAAAGGTTTATAAAACCAAAACTTACAAAAAATCAACAAAAAATGTTGATCAAAAAAAAATTGATTCAATATTAGATAAAATTAGTAAGTCAGGTTATGATAGTTTAACTAAAAGCGAGAAGGAAACACTTTTTAAAGCAGGTGAAAATTGAAAAAATTAAATATTAGAAACTTTTATAAACAAATATTATTTGCTATTAACGTCTTAAACTCAATCTTAATAGCAGTTTGTTGTTCTCTTTATTTTATTTATTCCCCAAGCTTTTCATCAATCTCGTTTTTAACACTTCTTTTCCCGGTTTTTTATGTATTTAATTTGTGTTTTTTTATTTATTGGATTTTAAAACTTGATTTAAGATTTATTTTGTCTTTGTTGATTATTATCATATTTCTATATAACTCTTTGTCCATTTACAATATAAATAATCAGTCAAGTGTAGAAAATGGCTTAAATATCATGAGTTTTAACGCTAGGCTTTTTAATCGTTATAATTGGATTAAGAATGAGTCTTTAATTACGGAAACCGAAGATTTTTTTAAAAGAGAATCTCCTGAATTTATAGCCATTCAAGAATTTCACAAAGATTACGAGTATATATTTAAAGATTATAATTATAGTCATATTTTTTTGTCCGGAAATAGTTATGGAAAGTCTATTTTTTCGAAAAATAAAATAATAAAAAAGGGTGTAATTGCTTTTGATAACTCAAGTTCTAATGCAATTTATGCTGATATAGTTATTAAAAGTGATACAATAAGAGTTTATAATGCTCATTTTGAGTCATTTAAATTTGATTTGTATGGATCAAAAGAGGAAATATCCATTCTTAAAATGATTAATAAATATAAAAGTACTTATAAGTTGCAAAAAGAGCAGTCAGATGTTTTAATTAATCATATTAATAAATGTCCATTTAGTATTGTTTTGGCAGTAGACATGAACAACACACAGCATTCGTTTGTGTATAGACGGCTAAAAGAAAAATTAGACGATAGTTTTGTTATTTCTGGCAAGGGTTTTGGTTCTACATATAGGTTTAACTTTCTTCCATTTAGAATCGATTATATTTTTGCATCACCATCAATTTCAACAAATAATTTTAAAATTTATAAACAAAAGTTGTCTGATCACAATCCAATAAGTGTTTATTTAAATATTTAAACTAATAGTTTATGTTATATATTATAAAAATCTGGATTACAATATTTTATATTTTAAAAAAACTAAAGCAACATCCGCCATATATTCTAGTTTCTTTATAATTTTTCAATTCTTTTAGTGAATTTATTTTTGAATGCTCAATTATCATTACTCCATCAATTTTAAGTAATTTATTTTTAAAAATATTTGTTATCAATTCTTCATATTTTTTTAATTCCATATTGTATGGAGGATCTGCAAAAATTATATCATAATTAGATTTTGTAATATTAATAAATCTAAATATATCTAATTTTATTACATTCAAATTTAACATTAGCTTGTCTGAAACTGACTTTATAAAGTCAGTTGATTTTTTATTTATGTCTACGGATGTTATACTAACACAACCCCTTGATGCAAATTCATAGCTAATTCCCCCAGTTCCAGAAAATAAATCGAGTACAATAGAATGTGTAAAATCAAATGAATTGTTAAGAATATTAAATAATGACTCTTTACCTAAATTAGTTGTCGGTCTAATAACCAATTTTTTAGGCATATTTATCCTTCTTCCTCTATGAAGTCCAGAAATTATTCTCATGTTAACAGAAAATCAATATCTTCTTTTTTAGTGCTAAGATCTTTAGATTTATGTATATCAAAATCTTGAATTTTAATGTTTTTTATAAACTTTAAAAAAAGCTTATAATATTTATCATTAGGTTTTATTTTTCCAAAAAAAATTGTGTTAGATTTTGATGTATTTATTTTATTTTGTTTTATGTTGTATAGTATGTAATAGAGTGCGTCTTCAGGTGAGTTAAAATTAAAAGTATTAAAATAAACAAGATCATTATTTTTTATAATTGAAATTTGAAAATAATTAATATCAAAATTTATATATAAATTGGTTTTACCTGAGCTAGTATTAAGTTTCAGTATTTTTTTTATAAAAAGAGTTGAATAATGATAATAATTGAAAGCACCATAATTTTCAATTAAAAAATTATTCACATTCGTATAGGGTAAATAAACATTAACTGCATCAATTTCCTCAATGTTATCATAGGAAGTAATATCATTTTTTAAAAGTTTTGCATTGTATTTAAGGTAATCAAGACCATGCTTTTCATCAAATAAAGTTTCTGGAATTATGCACGAAAGTTTATTGTTAAAAAACACTTCAACAGAAATAATATTAGATTTATTAATATTGCAATCTTTGATTATTGAACGAAGTTTAATTGATAATTTTTCTTCTGGAATTAATTCTTCAAAGCTAAAACTAAAATAATCAATTAATTCACCTGTTAAATGCTTTAGTAAAACTAAAGTTATATTTGACGGGCTAATTTTAATTTTAAGAAAATTGCTGGGTTCTATTTTTTTAATTTCTCGCGATTGCATCGTAGGTTGTTGGCCAATTTCCATTTGAGCTAACTTCCGTTAAAGATCCAAGAACAATATCTGGGCCATTTACACCGTCAACAGACATCAACCCTTTTTCTTGTTTAAGTAAATCCTTATTTTGATCAAATAGAACAATATCTTTAGAAACTCTTACTTCAAAAACTGGAACATTGTATCCGTTTTTATCAATTATATCAGATTTAATTTTAAATGTTTCATTAACACCATCAATTGGTACTTGGGCCATAAATTTATATCTTTCTGAATCACCGAAAAGAGAGTCCTTTACAGATGCAAAGCCAAGGGTATCGATTACAATAACTTCTCGTAGCATATCGATTCTAAAAGTTCTGTCATATTCTAAAAAACTAGAATCTCTTTTTTGAATTAAGGTATATTGAGCGTTATCAACAAATTTAACAAGACTATCAAAATTATCACAATAAATTCCATTTACACTTTTATAAGCGATTTGAGCGTTACGAATATCTTTAAGTCTATCAATAACTTTCAAATACCTTTCATTTTTGACCTTATTAAACTCAATAGGTCCATTTATAGATCCGTAAACTTTATATGCAAAAAAGACTATTAGTATCCAAAGAAAAGCCTTGACAGCTTTCATATTCTTTGTTATAAATTTAGATATGAATTCCATTGTTAAATAATTATATTTAAACAAAACTACAATTTTTTTTTTTTCAATAACTATTTATAAAAAAAGTAACGTATTAAATTATGAACTCTAAATTTTTTTTTGATTCAATTATAAAAAGTTTTGACTTTGACCCAACAGAAGATCAAAAAAATAGCATAATTAAAATATCTGAGTTTCTTTTCAATAAAAATTCTAAAAAAATTTTTTTATTAAGAGGTTATGCTGGTTCTGGTAAAACATCAATGATAAGAGTTTTAATTGAAAATTTACATAAAATAAATAAAAAATATTGTTTACTTGCTCCAACTGGAAGAGCAGCAAAAGTTCTTGCCAAATACACAAAAAAAAATGCATCAACAATACATAGGGCTATTTATTATTCCAAATTAGAAAAATCTGGAACATTTAAGTCTGTTTTGAAAATTAATAAAAGAAAAAATGTGCTATTTATTATTGATGAGTCCTCTATGATATCTGACTCGAACAAATCAAAAAATCTCTTCAATGAAAATTCCCTGATTAATGATGTTATTGAACATGTGAATTTTAATTCAAATTCAAGTGTAATTTTTGTTGGTGATACGGCTCAACTTCCCCCTGTAAATCAAAGCAATAGTCCTGCATTAAATTCAATTTATTTTAAAGAGAAATTTAATTACAAAGTTGATGAATATGAATTAAAGCAAGTGGTTAGACAATCCATTAACTCTGGAATTTTGGAAAATGCAACTATAATTAGGAATAGAATTCTAGAAAAAAAATTAAAATTCAATTTTAAAAATTCTGATGATATCACAATACTTAATGATGGTTTTGAAATACAAGAATCAATTGAATCAACATATGAAAATGTTGGGTTAGAAAATTCCATAATAATAGTTAGGTCAAATAAAAGAGCAAATCAATACAATCATCAAATCAGAAAAACAATTTTATCATTTGACAATAAACTATGTGTTGGTGATTTATTGATGATAACAAAAAATAATTATTTCTGGACTAAATCTGAAGAAGATATACCATTTTTAGCTAATGGTGATATAATTGAAATTTTAGAAATATATAATTTTAAAGATATATATGGTTTTGATTTTGCTGAGGTAAAAATAAAACTTATAGATTATAAAGATTCAAAAACATTTGACGTTATTCTAATACTCAATACCTTAAACTCTGACTCGCCAACTTTTACGTTTGAAGAATCAAACAAATTGTATGAGGAAGTTCAAAAGGATTATATAAAAACAAAATCAAAGTATCAAAGATTTTTAAAAACAAAAGAAAACCCATTTTTTAATGCCTTAAATGTAAAGTTTTCATATTGCATAACTTGCCATAAATCTCAAGGAGGGCAATGGAATGTAGTTTTTATAGAAAAACCATATTTAAAAGAAGGAGTTAATTTAGATTATTTAAGATGGCTTTATACTGCTGTAACAAGAGCAGAAATTAAGCTTTATTTAATTGGTTTTTAATTAAAATATAACTGTATTTTTACAACAAATGAGAGTTGTCGCTATGATTCCGGCTAGATTTAATGCTTCCAGGCTTCCTGGAAAGTTAATGATGGATTTAGGTGGCTTTCCAGTTATACAAAGGACATATCAAGCAGTTTTAAATTCAAAACTTTTTGATGATGTTTATGTAGTAACTGATTCAATAAAGATTTACAAACTAATTAAAAAAATTGGAGGAAGTGTTTTTATCAGTAAAAAAAAACACCTTTGTGGAACTGATAGAATTGCTGAGTTTGCTATTGAAACTAAGTCTGAAATAGTTGTTAATGTTCAAGGTGATGAACCATACATCGATTATAAAAGTTTAAAAAAATTAATTAATGTTTTTATTGATGATAAAGAAAAAAAAATTGATTTAGCTTCACTAATGCAATCTATTAAAATAAAAGATTTTAAGAATCCAAATAAGGTAAAAGTATTAGTTGATAAAAATAATTTTGCTATTAATTTTTCAAGATTAGTTAAAGATAATACAAATACAGGTAATAATAAGTTTAGTGTTTTTAAGCACATAGGTGTTTACGCTTTTAGAATAAACAGTTTGATGGGATTTTATAATTCAGTTCCAACGGCTCGCGAAAAAGCTGAAAAATTAGAACAATTAAGATATATTGAAAAAAGAAAAAATATAAAAATGGTATATACAAAACATAACGCTCTAAGTATCGATGTTATGGAAGATTTAATTAATGCTAGAAAAATTATAGATGCGTAAAATAGCCAAATATATATTATTTGATATTATCAAATGGAAACTTGTAGGTAATTACCAATTTCCTAAGAAATGTATTTTTATAGTTGCACCTCACACCCACTGGGTCGATTTTTTTATTGCAATAATTATTAGAAAAGTTATAAATCAAGAAATTAATTTTATTGGCAAAGAAGAGCTTTTTAAATTTCCTCTAGGATCTTTCTTGAGATATATGGGTGGGGAGCCAGTAAAACGCAATAGTAAAGCAAATACAGTTGATATAATCTCCGACATCTTTTCAAAAAAGAAACAGTTTAGATTAGGAATATCTCCTGAGGGTACAAGAAAAAAAGTACAAAAATGGAAAACAGGATTTTATTACATAGCTAAGAAAGCAAATGTCCCCATTATAAGTGTAACTTTAAATTTTAAGGATAAAGAAACAAAATTTTCAGAACCTTTTTATATTACTAACAACATAGAAACCGATTTTAGATATCTAAGGTCATTTTTTTATGGTGTCAAAGGAAAAATACCTGAGTATTCTTAGATTATTTCATGTTATGAAAAACATTTTGTACATCTTCATCTTCCTCAATTTTTTCAATTAAGAGATAAACTTCTTCTTTGTCTGATTTACTAAGTTCTTTGAATTGTTTTGGAATTCTTTCAAATTCAGATGAAATAATTGTAATTTCTCTATTTTCAAGCTCTTTTTGAATTATTCCATAATTCTCATATGATGAGTATAAAAAAATCATTTGATTTATTTCATCTTTAATAACTTCCTGAACTCCAAAATCAATTAAATCTAACTCAAGTTGTTCAATGTCAATTTCAGTTTTAATTTTAAAACATATTACTTTTTCAAATAAAAATTCAACTGAACCTGCTTTACCTAAATTTCCATTATACTTATTAAAATAGCTTCTGATATTTGCAACAGTTCTATTATTATTGTCGCTGGCTGTTTCTATAATTATTGCAATTCCTTTAGGCCCATACCCTTCAAATAATATCTCTTTGAAATTTTCTAGTGATTTATCAGAAGCCTTTTTAATAGCTCTCTCAATATTTTCTTTTGGCATATTTGCAGATTTAGCATTCTGAATTACAGCTCTAAGTTTGGAGTTTGTTTCAGCTAAGGGGCCACCATCTTTAACAGCTAAAACAATTTCTTTGCCAATTCGTGTAAAAGTTTTGGCCATGGCTGACCACCTTTTTAATTTTCTTGCTTTTCTAAATTCAAATGCTCTTCCCATATGATAAATTTAATAGTTTTTTCATTTAATTGTTTTTCAATTCATTAACAACATCATTATAATTAAATTTTAAATGATTAGGCACAATACTTCGATTCGAAAATAGGGCTAGGTATCTTTTTTCGTTTGTTGTGTAAACATATTTATATTTTGCATAATTTAATTTCAATTTTTCTACAATAGAAAAAATTAATTCATCATGTAAAATTAAATCTTCACTTCCTAAATGGATGATTCCTTTTATTTCTCTACTTAAAAAATAATGTATTTGTTTTGCCATTATTACAGACGAATTTATATTAACTATTAAATTTGGAAAAATTTCAATTGGGATTTTATTTTTTATTAAATCTTTAATTTCATCAATTCTTGGTGATTTTTTATCAAAAATCATTGGCGACCTAAGAATTGTCCAATCAGAATTTTGCATTCTTAAAATTTCATTTTCTATCGCTATTTTGAATTTACCATACTTGCTTTCAGAAAAGGTTTTATCAAACTCATAGCTGGGATAATTTGTGAAAGAGTCGAAAACATTTGAAGACGAAATATAAATTATTTTTATTTTTTTTTTATCACATATTGAGATAAGTTTTTTGTGAAAAATTACCTGTTCATTAAAATCTCCCCTTACTGCGGATATGATGATACTTGGATTGATATAATTAATAATTCTTAGGGGAGAAATTCTAATATCATAATATAAAAATCTTTTATTTTTTTTAAAATTTATATTATTATAAAAAGTCGAGTATACATTGAAAAATGGATTTAATTCTTTGTAGATAGCTTTTCCTAAAAAACCGCTACCACCAAAAATCAAAATTTTTTTCATGTGTTGACAAATGGGGTTTGTACAACTGTACCACTAACCATTTTTTTTCTAATTTCTATTTTAATTTCTGAATTTATAGCGCAGTGACTAGTATTAATATAACCTAATCCAATTCCTATTTTTAGAGTAGGGGACATTGTTCCAGAACTCACCTCTCCAATAATTTTTCCATCACTATATATCTTATAGTTGTTTCTGGGAATTCCTCTTTCATTTAACTTAAAACCAACCAATCTTTTTTTAACCCCTTCTTTAATTGAAGATTTTATTGAGTTGCAACCGATAAAGTTTTTTTCAAGTTTAGTTATCCATTTTAAGTTAGCCTCGATTGGGTTAATATTTTCATGAAGATCATTTCCATACAAACAATAGCCCATCTCTAACCGAAGTGTGTCTCTAGCTGCTAAACCAATAGGTTTTAAATTAAACTCTTTACCAAATTTGAACAACAAATTCCAAATTTCAACAGCATTGTTATTATCACAATAAATTTCAAATCCACCAGATCCTGTATAACCAGTAGTAGAAATAATTATATTTTCTAAACTACCTATTTTAGAATTAACAAAACTGTAATTTTTCATCTTTCTTAGATCAAAATCTACAATTTTCTGTAAAAGTTCATAAGATTTTGGCCCTTGTAATGCTAATAAGGACATGGAGTCGGATTTGTTTTCAATCTTGTTTTCAAATTTTTCATTTTGTTTTACTATCCATTCCCAATCCTTATCTATATTAGCAGCATTTACTACTAACATGAATTCTTGATTATTTAATTTATAAACTATTAAATCATCTATTATACCCCCATTTTCATTTGTTAAACAATTATATTGAGCCTTGCCAATTGCCAAGTTCTTGATATCATTGGTACATATAAAGTCCAAAAAGTGACTTGCATTATTACCTTTAACAAAAAACTCTCCCATGTGGGATACATCAAACAATCCTACATTTTCTCTAACACTCTGATGTTCAATGTTTATCCCCTCATACTGAACAGGCATTAAAAATCCAGAAAAAGGTATCATTTTAGCACCTTTTTCTACATGTTGACGGAAGAGTGAAGTTTTTTTCATTTTTAGATTAAATATGTGTAAATTTCGATAAATTTCAAACACTTTACAATTATTTCAATGTTAAAAAATTATTTAGTTTTTATATTTTGTTTTTTTTATTTCTTTAGTACAGCTCAAGGAATATTAGCTGATAGAGAAAATTTTAATCGTCAAGACACTCTTCGTGGAACTATAACCAAAGAGAGGATTTGGTGGGATTTAAAATATTACCATCTTGATATAGTGGTTGATCCAGACAATAAAACTATTAAAGGTTCTAATGAAGTTACATACAAGGTTTTGGATTCTTATGATGTTTTACAAATTGATTTACAAAAGCCGTTGCTGATAACTCGCGCTGAACAAAATGGAAAGGAATTAGATATTGAGTTTGATGGCAATGCCCATTTTATTTCATTAACTGAGAAACAAGTTATTGGAAATTCATACAAACTTAAAGTATTCTACGAAGGTTTCCCCAGAGAAGCACCTAGAGCTCCATGGGATGGAGGGATTTCTTGGAAAAAAGACCAAAATGGTAATCATTTTGTTGCTTCCTCTTGTCAAGGATTGGGTGCTAGCATTTGGTGGCCCAATAAAGATCATATGTATGATGAACCTGATAATGGAATGCTAATTAGTGTTAATGTCCCTAATGGTTTAATGAATGTTTCTAACGGAAGGCTAATTGGTGTGGATAAATTTGATAAAACATCAACATATCACTGGAAAGTTGAGAATCCAATTAATAATTATGGAGTAAATATTAATATAGGAGATTATGTTAATTTTTCAGAAATTTTTGAAGGAGAAAATGGTAAATTGGATATGGATTACTATGTTTTAAGTTACAATTTAGATAAAGCAAAAGTTCATTTCAGTGATGCAATAAGAACTCTTCAGGCATTTGAATATTGGTTTGGTCCTTACCCGTTTTACGAAGACAGTTTCAAACTTGTTGAAACTCCGTATTTAGGAATGGAACATCAAAGTTCAGTAACCTATGGAAACAAATATAAGCAAGGTTATCTAGGTAGAGATTTGTCAGGAACGGGTTGGGGATTAAAATTTGATTATATAATTGTGCACGAAACCGGTCATGAATGGTTTGCGAACAACATAACCTATATAGACATTGCTGATATGTGGGTTCACGAAGGATTTACAACATATTCCGAAAATTTATTTGTTGATTATCATTATGGTATTGAAGCTTCATCAGAGTATGTTATTGGTACTAGAAAAAATATTAGAAATGACAAACCTATAATAGGACCTTACAATGTTAATAAAAGTGGATCTGGAGATATGTATGCTAAAGGAGCTAATCTTTTGCATACACTGAGACAATTAGCTAATGATGATAATTTATGGAGAAATATATTAAGAGGTTTGAATAAAGAATTTTATCATCAAACCGTTAATACAACTCAAATTGAAAACTATTTTCAAAAAAATATGAATATGAATTTAGTTCCTTTTTTTAATCAATATCTTAGAGATACAAGGATTCCAGTTTTAAAATATAAATTTGAAAACAAATCTTTGTTATTTAGATGGGATAATGTTGTTGATGATTTTGAAATGCCAATTGAAATTATTGTAGAGGGTAAACATAAATGGATTTATCCTTCAAATAATTGGAAAAAAATTAAATTGAAAGAAAACGAGATAAAAATTGATCCTAATTATTATGTTTTAAATGAAAAAGTTAATGATTAAACATAATTTATATAATTTTTAAGATATCATTTATTACTCCTTTCGATGTAACTAAACCACCTGCTCCTGGACCTATAAGAACTTCTTTTGGATCACTTTCATTTTCCAAAAAAAATAATACAGCATTGTCAATGGAATTAATATTATAAAAATGATGATTTTTTGCAATCATTTTAATCCCTATTTCAGCTTTTCCATGTTTGTACTCAGCAACATATCTGATTTTAGATTTTTTTCGAATACTTTCTTTTAAAAGATTATTGAAAATCTTTTTATTTTTTTCCAAACAATTAAAAAATTTTGCATTTCCATCCAATTTCAAACACTTTTCAGGTATAAAATTATTTATTTTAATATCGGATAGTTCATTAAAAATCCCGTTTTCTCTCACTAAAATCAAAATTTTTCTTGCAGTGTCAGTTCCACTTAAATCAATTTTTGGATCTGGCTCGGTAAATCCTTGATCTACTGCATTTTTAACTACTTTGTGGAATGTGTTTTCTTTTAAAAAATTATCAAATATGTAATTTAGGGTTCCTGAAAGAATACCGATAATTGATATAATTTTAGCTCCAGATTTCTTTAAATTATTTAAAGTTTCGATTACGGGAAGACTGGAGCCAACAGTTGTTTCATATAAAAATTTACTTTTACCAAATCTAGATTGGTTTTTCAGTTTTTCATAATATTTATAATCTGATGAACAAGCAATTTTATTACAAGTCACTACATGTATATTGTTTGACAAATATTCAAAATATGTTTCCGCAATATGAACACTATCTGTATTATCTATAAAAACACTATTGATTAAATTAAATTTAATAACTTTTTTTAAAAACTTTTCTTTATCAGAATCTTCCCCTTTTTTAATTAATTCTTTCCAATTCTCAAAATTTATTTCATTTTTATCAAATAACATTTTTTTTGAATTGGAAATTCCTATAATTTTTAAATCAACATTGTAATTTTTAAGATAAAAATTTTTATTTTGAGATATTTCCTCAAAAACTTTATAACCAACATTACCAATGCCAGTTATAAATAGATTTAATTCAGATTTGATCATGTGTATTTTCTACTAAAATTTGGAATTAAACCTAATCAAAATAAATAAATCAGTATTGGGTTTCTTAGAATTTATTTAAATCTTAAAGATTTCCTAAATAAATCAAAAAAATAATAAGGATTTGATAAATATTGTAACATTTTTGAATAAAAATATTACATAAATTCAATTACGTGTAGTTAATTAATTGACAATTGAGGATGATAGTTTCTCAGACTTTCCGTCCCAATCAAGTTTCATTGAATCTCCTAGTTTTAATTTTGTTTTAACAATTTCTTCAGCTAGTAGGTCCTCAACATATTTTTGAATAGCTCTTTTCAATGGGCGGGCTCCATACTTCTTGTCAAAACCTTTTTCACACAAAAAATTTAAAGCTTTTGGAGTCACTTTTATATTGTATCCCAATTCTTTTGTTCTTTTAATTAAATAATTCAATTCTATTTTTATAATTTTTTTTAAGTCTTCTTTTTCTAAGCTGTTGAAAATTACTATTTCATCAACTCTGTTTAAAAATTCAGGAGAGAAAGCTTTTTTAAGGGACTTTTCAATTGTTTTTCGAATATTTTTTGATTCTTGTGCTTTTAATGATTCTGTTCCAAATCCAACTCCATTTCCAAAGTCTTTTACTTCTCTAGCGCCAATGTTAGAAGTCATAATAATCACAGTATTTTTAAAATCAATTTTTCTTCCAAGACTATCTGTTAGTATTCCTTCATCAAGAACTTGCAAAAGCATATTAAAAACATCTGGATGAGCTTTTTCAACTTCGTCAAGTAATATTACACTGTATGGTTTTCTTCTGACTTTTTCAGTTAATTGACCGCCTTCTTCATATCCAATATATCCTGGAGGAGCTCCTATTAGTCTTGATACAGCAAATTTCTCCATGTATTCACTCATATCAATTCTAATTAGTGAGTCAGCACCATTAAATAATTCGTCAGACAGAACTTTAGCCAACTGAGTCTTACCAACTCCAGTTTGACCTAAAAAAATAAAAGAGCCTATAGGTTTATTAGGGTCTTTAATTCCGGCTCTATTTCTTTGGATTGCTTTAACAACTTTTTGAACAGCTTTTTCTTGTCCAACAACTCTCCCATGAATTTTTTTATCTAAGTTTGATAATTGATTTAACTCTGCTTTAGCAATTTTGTTTATTGGAATACCCGTGATCATTGAAACTACTTGTGAAATATCATCTTCACTAACAGTTTGCCTATGTTTTTTTAAATCTTCTTGCCATTTTTCTTGAGCTAATAAAAGATCTTTTTCAATCCTTTTTTCATCATCTCGAAGTTTAGCAGCTTCTTCATATCTCTGCTTTTTTACAACTGAATTTTTATGAATTCTTACAGATTCAAGTTCTTTCTCTAGATCGACAATATTTTTTGGAACATCCATGTTAGTTATGTGAACTCTTGAACCAGCTTCGTCCATTGCATCAATTGCTTTGTCTGGTAAAAATCTATCAGATATATAACGATCAGTCAATTTAACACAGGCAATAATTGCCTGATCAGTATAATTAACATTGTGATGTGTCTCGTATTTATCTTTTATATTTCTTAAAATATCAATTGTCTCATTAATGTCTGTTGGTTGAACAATAATTTTTTGAAATCTTCTTTCAAGAGCTCCATCTTTTTCTATGTACTGTCTATATTCATCGAGAGTTGTAGCTCCTAGGCATTGAACTTCACCTCTTGCTAATGCAGGTTTAAACATGTTTGATGCATCAAGGCTGCCTGTTGCTCCTCCAGCTCCAACTATAGTATGGATTTCATCTATAAATAAAATTATATTTTCATTTTTTTCAATTTCGTTCATAACTGCTTTCATCCTTTCTTCAAATTGACCTCTGTATTTTGTGCCAGCAACTATGCTTGCAAGATCCAGTGTAACAACTCTCTTGTTATAAAGTATTCTCGAAACTTTTTTTTCAACTATTCTTAATGCAAGGCCTTCAGCTATTGCAGATTTACCTACACCAGGTTCTCCTATCAAAAGGGGATTGTTTTTTTTTCTTCTACTTAAAATTTGTGAAACCCTTTCAATCTCACTTTCCCTTCCAATGACTGGGTCTAATTTTCCTTGAATGGCATAAGATGTTAAATCCCTTCCAAAATTATCTAGGACTGGAGTTTTAGACTTAGGTTTAGATTTACTGTCAGTTTTAATTGTAAACGGGTTTTCTTCAATGGGTTCTTCTTCATCTTCTTTTGAATCATCAGGAAAAGTTTCTGAAGAGGGTATACCAGAAAAATTTTCATCGTTTTCAGTTATCATGTATTTAAATTGTTCTTTTACTGATTCATAATCAATTTGAAGCTTAATTAAAAGCTTAGTTGTTGGGTCATTTTCATTTCTTAGAATACAAAGTAGTAAATGAGCTGTATTAATAGATTTTCCTTGAAATAATTTAGCTTCAAGAAACGTTGTTTTTAAAGCTCTTTCAGCTTGTCGAGTTAAATGTAAATTCTTTTTATGATTTTGATTGAAATCATTAATCGGATTTGGAGGACTCAAAATCTCCACTTTTTTTCGTAAATAATTTAAATCAATTTCTAATGAGTTTAAAATTGATATTGCTTTTCCACCCCCGTCTCTAAGCATTCCTAACAGTAAATGTTCTGTTCCAATAAAATCATGTCCTAACCTGAGAGCTTCCTCTTTACTGTATGTTATAACGTCTTTAACACGAGAAGAAAAATTATCATCCATTTTTAAAAAAACTATTTGAGCCGTAAATAGACAAAAAAAAAAAATTAATTCCAAGTTTTTTTATCTGTAATTACATTAAAATGTTAAATAAATTTGTTAATAAAATGTTGTATAAAATTATTTTTAAAATGAACTTTTCACATGAGGAAACATTATATTTGGATTACAATATTTTTGTTAAATAATAATATCAAAAAAGATTATGAGTGATGGTGAAAAATTAATTCCAGTTAATATAGAAGATGCCATGAAATCAGCATATATTGATTATTCAATGTCTGTCATAGTTTCAAGAGCTCTTCCAGATGTAAGAGATGGGTTGAAACCTGTTCATAGAAGAGTGCTATATGGAATGCATCAGCTTGGCTTGAGGTCCTCAAGCAAGTTTAAAAAATCTGCTTTTATTGTTGGAGAGGTTCTTGGAAAATATCATCCCCACGGAGACTCATCTGTATATGATACAATGGTTAGGATGGCTCAAGAATGGAGTTTAAGATATCTTATGGTTGATGGTCAAGGAAATTACGGATCAGTTGATGGAGATAGTCCAGCTGCCATGCGATATACTGAGGCAAGAATGCAAAAAATATCTGAGGAAATGGTTGCAGATCTAGATAAAGAAACCGTTGATCATCAGCTAAATTACGATGATTCTATTATGGAGCCTACAGTTTTACCAACAAAAATTCCTAACCTTCTTGTTAATGGGGCTTCTGGAATAGCAGTTGGAATGGCAACAAACATGCCTCCACACAATTTAACAGAAGTAATCAATGGAACGATTTCATACATTGAAAACAATGATATTTCAGTTGATGAACTTATTGAAATAATCAAGGCCCCAGATTTTCCAACTGGAGGAACTATATATGGTTATGATGGAGTTAAAGAAGCATTTCAAACTGGTCGAGGAAGAATTGTTATTAGAGGAAAAGCTGAAATTGAAGAAGTGAATGGAAAAGAATGTATCGTAGTTACTGAAATTCCTTATCAAGTAAATAAAGCAGATATGATTAAAAAAACTGCCGAACTTGTAAATGATAAAAAAATTGATGGAATATCAACAATCAGAGATGAGTCAGATCGTAAAGGAATGCGCATTGTATACGTTCTCAAAAGGGATGCTATTCCTAACATCGTTTTAAATACTTTGTACAAATATACCCCATTACAATCCTCTTTCAGTGTAAATAATATAGCACTTGTCAATGGTAGGCCCCAAATGTTGAATCTTAAGGACATGATTATCCATTTTGTTGATCATAGACATGATGTAGTTGTAAGAAGAACAAAATTTGAATTGAGAAAAGCTGAAGAAAGGGCACATATTCTTGAAGGGTTAATTATTGCATCTGATAATATTGATAATGTTATAAAATTAATAAGAGGTTCCAAAAATGCAGACGATGCGAGAAATAATTTGATTAAAGAATTTAAATTGAGCGAGATTCAAGCAAAAGCAATTGTTGAAATGAGGCTAAGGCAATTAACAGGTCTTGAACAAGATAAGTTGAGGACTGAGTTTGATGAATTAATGAAAAAAATTAAAGACTTAAAAGATATTCTGGAAAATAGAGTTAGAAGAATGGATATTATTAAAATCGAGCTTCAAGAAATATTAGAAAAATATGGTGATGAGCGAAGATCAATAATTGAATACGCTGGTGGTGATTTAAGTATTGAGGATATGATTCCTGATGAAAAAGTTGTTTTAACTATCTCCAACGCTGGATACATTAAAAGAACTCCTTTAGCAGAATACAGAACTCAGAACAGGGGAGGTGTAGGTCAAAAAGCTTCAACAACACGTAATGAGGACTTTTTGGAGCATCTTTTTGTTGGAACTAATCATCAGTACATGTTGTTTTTCACTCAAAAAGGAAAATGTTTTTGGATGAGAGTTTTTGAAATACCTGAAGGAAGTAAAACCTCTAAAGGTAGAGCCATTCAAAATTTGATTAATATTGAACAAGATGACGATGTAAAAGCATTCATTTGTACCCAAGATTTAAAAGATGATAATTATATAAATAGTCATTACGTTATCATGGCAACCAAAAAAGGACAGGTAAAAAAGACTTCTTTGGAACAATATTCCAGACCAAGATCAAATGGAATAAATGCTATAACAATAAAAGAAAATGATGAGTTGCTTGAGGCTAAACTTACAACAGGAAACTCTCAGGTTCTGATTGCTGTAAAATCTGGTAAATGTATTCGTTTTGAGGAAAGTAAAACAAGGCCAATGGGTAGAAATGCTTCAGGTGTTAGAGGAATAAGGTTAAGAGATGAAGACGATGAGGTTATTGGTATGATTTCTGTCAATGATATGGACAGTGATATTTTGGTTGTTTCTGAAAATGGATATGGAAAAAGATCCAGCTTGGATGCTTACAGAATCACTAACCGAGGTGGAAAAGGGGTAAAAACTATTTCTATTACTGAAAAAACTGGTAAATTAGTTTCTTTAAAAAATGTTAATGACAATGATGATTTAATGATTATTAATAAATCCGGAATTGCTATAAGAATGGAGGTTTCTACGCTAAGAGTTATGGGAAGAGCTACTCAAGGTGTCAAATTAATTAATTTAAAAGAGAATGATTCAATTGCTGCTGTTGCAAAAGTTGTTCATGATGATGAGGATGTTCAAGACCTTGACAACATAGAAGTAGAATATTCAGATGATAATTCTGAAGATAAAAATAAAAAAAATGAATAATATTTTAAAAAACATTACAATAGTTGTATTAATTTTAAGCTGTTTTCATGCTTTTTCTCAAAAAAAAGAACTTAGAAATGCTCAAAAATTATTAGATCAAAGTTTTTTTAATGAGGCACTTAATGTACTTTCAAAAATTGATGCAATAATTCCTAATTCAGATAAAAAAATTCAGTCACAATATTATTATTTATTAGGTTGGGCAAATAAAGAAGATTCAAACTACAATGATGCTATTGAATATCTAAGAAAGTCTATTGATCTTGATGATTTTGATAAATACTCTGAGAATGCAAACATCCTAATTAATAATGTTGAAATTGATTTGGTAAACTCAGCAGTTGAGGACAATAAAAATGAAAATTACTTGGGTGGAGCAAAAAAATTATATGATGCATATAAAATATCACCAAATAAAAAGGAAAATATTAATTATTTATACTTTGCTGCATCAAGTTTTGTAAATGGTCAAGATTACGATAAAGCTTTAGAATTATACCAAAACCTAAAAGAAATGGGTTATACTGGTATTGAATCAGAGTATTTCGTTACACTAAATGAAACAGGTGAAGAGGAACAGGTTACCGAAACGGAATATAATCTATTAAAATCTTCCAAGGATTACTCAAATCCAAGAGTTGGAAAAACAGAATCAAGATTGCCAGAAATAGTTAAAAATATAGCTCTTATTTATGTTCAGCTTGGGGAAAATGATAAGGCAATATCAGCTATTAAAGAGGCGCGAGAAATTAATCCCGATAATGTTAATCTTGTTTTATCAGAGGCTGATTTATACATAAAATTAGGTAATAAAATTAAGTTTAAGGAATTGATGAAGCAAGCAATTAAAATGGATCCTAATAATGCAATTCTTTATTACAATTTAGGTGTGATTAACAGTGAACAGGGAATGATTGATGAAGCAAAGTCAATGTATATAAAAGCTTTAGAACTTGACCCATCTTATTCTGCTACTTATTTAAACCTAGTAGGTTTGATATTAGATGGGGAGGCATCCTTGGTAGATCAAATGAATGAGTTAGCTACATCAACAAAGAGAAGTGATTTTGAAAAATATGATAAGTTAAAGGAGGAAAGAGAAAATCTATATGCGTCATGTTTGCCATATTTAGAAAAGCTTATTGAGATTGATCCTAAAAATATTGAAGCATTAAAAACTGCGAAAAATATATATTATACTATTGGTGAAAATCAAAAGTATAAAGAAATGGATGCTATGTTAAATGAATTAGTAAATTAATACTTTTTAATTTCTATTAGTTTGTGTGTAATTTTTTTTGATTTAATATTTTTAATTCCATCTCTATTAAAATCATCTATTCTCACTTTTCCAAAGGCATGAATAATTTTTTTCTTATTAAGAACTAATCCTACATGAGAAATTTCATTTTTTGAACTCCCAAAAAAAGCTAAATTGCCACTGTTAATTTCAGAAAAACTAATTTTCTCTCCTAACTTTGCTTGTTGTGATGCATCTCTAGGAATATTTATTCCATTTATTTTATAAACAATTTGAGAAAAACCTGAACAATCAATTCCGTGTTGATTTCTTCCTCCCCATAAATATGGAGAATTTATATATTTTTTAGCGATTTCAATTATATCAAATTCACAAGAAACAGAAGATTTGCCATAATAAACTGAATTTAATTCTTCACATGAACTTACTAGTCCTCCAAAAGGAATTAACGTTTTTTCATTATTACCATCCATTACATACCCTTTAAAATCCACACAGAATATTGGTTTTCTTTTAATTATTTTTTCATATTCTTTTTTTGTTACAAACTTAATTTGAGTATTATTAATCCATCCAAAATAATTGTCAGAACAAATCAAAATTTTAGTCCATTTTTTTTTCTGTTTTAAAACTTGAAATACTTCTCCATAAAGTAACTGAGAAACCATCTCATTTTTACTGCTTTCTCCGCTTCTTACAGGAATCATTGAAAATTCACATATTCCATATTTTTTCATAGAACTAAATTTAGAATAAATATGTTAATTTAACCTATGAAAAATATTTTTATAATTTTGAGTTAACCATATTTAATGAAAAATAAATTCAATATTCTTTTTAAAATTCAATCTAAAATATTTAGATTTTTTGTTCTGATTTGCTCTGTTTTTGTGATTGTAATGATGATTCCCAAAAAAGGTAATTTTCAGTATGAATTTAGTAAGGGTAAACCATGGAAATATGAAACACTTATTGCACCATTTGACTTTGAGGTATTTAAATCTAATGATGAAATTGAATTTGAAGAACAATTGATTAGAAAAATTACTCCAAAAATTTACAACAAAAATCCATTAATTAAAGATTCAATTAAGACATTAGCTCAAATAAATTTAAAAGATTCCATTTCTGTGAATTCGTTTAGTTTGCTGAATAATAAAATAGAAGAAATTTATAATCCAGGTTTAATAGAAGGTTACATAGATTCAGAACAAGATTCTATAATAATTTTATATGAAAAGATTAAGAAAAAGATAAATATTAATAGTCTTAAAATTTTGAGTCAGATAAATCAAGATACACTTATTGGTTATTTTGGTAAAGATTCACTAATTGTATCGAATTTTTTAAAAAATAACATAATTGCTGATATTCTATATGAAAGAGCACTAACTCTTGAAAATATTGATAATTTAATTGATAAGATTTCTGATATTAAAGGAAATGTAAATAATGGTGTTAGAATAATCTCTAGAGGAGAAATTGTTGATATTGAAAGAAATTTAATTTTGGAATCATTAAGATTAAAATTTGAATCTCAGAAATTATCAAAATCAAATCTTAATTTCATTTCTCTAGGATATTACATTCTAATATTTATAATAATACTATTTGCATTTCTTTACCTAAAAAAAAATAATCCTTATGTATATGTGAATAATACTAAATTGACTTTTGTTTTTACAATTGTTTTGATTTTTACTGTCCTAAGTTCATTTGTTAATAAATATCAACCAGATTATTTATATGTTGTTCCACTTTGCTCCGTTCCATTATTAATTAGAGCATTTTTTAATTCTAGATTAGCTTTGTTTATTCATTTAATTAATATTTTAATTATCAGTTTTATTGTGCCCAATAGTTATGAATTTATAATTATAAATTTATTATCTGGAGTTGTTGCAATTTTAACACCATCTAATATATACCAAAGGGCAAATCTTTTTAAAACCGTTACAATTATAACAGTCATTTATTTGATTAGTTTTTATTCACTAGAAATAATTTCTGAGGGAGGAATTATAGATCTTAATTTAAATATAGCTTTACTTTTTACTTTAAATGGACTTGCTACTTTATTTGTACATCCTTTGATATACATTTTTGAAAAACTTTTTGGATTAGTTTCAGATGTTTCATTATTGGAATTAACTGATACCAACTCAAAATTAATGAAAGAGCTATCAGAAAAAGCTCCTGGAACATTTTATCATTCATTAGCAGTTTCAAATTTGGCAGAGGCAGTTGCTATTCAAATTTCAGCTAATGTAATGTTAGTTAGAGTGGGTGCTCTTTTTCATGATATTGGAAAAATGACTAATCCGAATTATTTCATTGAAAATCAAACAGGAAATTTCAATCCTCATGATGAATTAGATCCAAATGAAAGTGTAAGAATTATAAAAGATCACATTTCTGAGGGAATAGCCATAGCCAAATCGAACAAAGTTCCTGATAGAGTTATTGATTTTATTAGAACACACCATGGAACCTCAATTTTGAGTTTTTTTTATAACAAGGCAATCAAATTAAACCCCCAAGTTAAGGAGTCTTACTATAGATATGTTGGTCCAAAACCTTTTTCTAAGGAAACTGCAATTTTAATGATGGCTGATAGTGTTGAGGCAGCATCAAAAAGTTTAAAAAACCCAAATGTAAATCAAATCGATGAATTTGTAGAAAAAATAATAAATAAACAAATTGATGATAATCAATTTATAAATTGTGATATTACTTTGAAAGATTTAGAAATTTCCAAGAAAATTTTAAAAGAAAAACTAAATAACATTTATCATTTAAGGGTTGAATATCCTGATTAGTTGTTTATTTTTACAAAAAATTGAAAAATTGTTAATTAAACAAATATATACTAGTTGTATTTCTCAAGGCGCTTATTTTATAGAGTCTAATGGTGAAGCTGCCGTAATTGATCCTTTAAGGGAAGTTTCTGTTTACTTAGATTTAGCAAAAAAATCAAAATCAAAAATAAAATATATTTTTGAAACCCATTTTCATGCGGATTTCGTTAGTGGTCATCTGACATTGTCTAAGTTAACTAATTCTCCCATAGTTTATGGTCCTGGTGCAAAACCAAATTTTAAATCAATATTAGCTAATGATAATCAAGTTTTTAAAATCGGAGATTTATCATTAACAGCTCTTCATACCCCTGGCCATACACTTGAAAGCACCTCATATTTATTAAGAGATGCTGATGGTCATCAAAAGTGTATTTTTACTGGTGATACTTTATTTTTAGGTGATGTTGGAATACCTGATGTAGCACAAAGATACCAAGGTGTTTCAAAACAAGAATTAGCTGGAATTTTATATGATTCAGTTAATAAAAAAATTAAAACTCTTGATGAAAATATTTTAATTTACCCTGGCCATGGTTCTGGCTCGGCATGTGGTAAAAATATAATGAAAGAAACAGTTGATACATTAAAAAATCAAAAAGCAATTAATTATGCTTTGAATGGAACCCATTCAAGAAATTCTTTTATTAGGGAGTTAACTCATGATTTGCCGGATCCTCCTGAATACTTTCCTTCAAATGTAAAACTAAACCAAAATGGTTATCAAGATTTTGATGTAGTTCTTGAAAAAAGTCTTAAACCTATTGAATTAGAAAAATTTATTTCATTATCAAAAAATAATAATACTGTTGTTTTAGATACTAGAAACCATGTAGATTTTGCTAAATCTCACATTCCTAATTCAATTTTTATTGGCCTCAATGGTCAATTTGCTCCTTGGGCTGGAGCAATTTTAAAGGATACAAAACTTAAAATTTTATTAATATGTGATGACGGAAAAGAAACTGAAACAATCTTGCGGCTCTCAAGGGTAGGTTTTGATTTTGTTCAGGGATATTTAGATGGAGGTTTTGATACTTGGAAAATGTCAAATAAAAACACAAATAATATCAATTCTGTTTCAGCTAAAGAACTAAAACAAAATATTTCAACTAACACTAATTTAATTGATGTAAGAACAGAATTTGAGAACAACAAATGTTTTCTTAAAAACTCCATAAATATTCCTTTAAATTCTTTAGAAAAAAATTTAGAGATTGTAGAAAAATCAAATACTTATCATGTTTATTGTGCTGGTGGTTATAGGAGTTTAATTGCAGCCTCAATTTTAAAGAAAAATGGATTTAATAATGTTGTTAACATTGTAGGAGGAATGTCTGAAATAAAAAAAGCTAATTTTGAATTATTAAAAAAATGAAAAACATATTTATTTTTTTTTTAATATTCTGTTCATGTAAAAACAATGATAATTTTGAATTACTTGATTATAAAAACTTTAAAGTTCAAATAGAAAATAAAAATGTACAGCTATTTGATGTTAGAACACCTGAAGAATTTGAAATTGGAAATATAAATGGATCAATAAATGTTGATTTTAAAAATGATGAAATTTTCAACACTTTTTTCAAAAATTTAAATAAGTCGGATACAATTTATTTGTATTGCAGATCTGGAAATAGGTCCAAAAAATCAGCAGAAAAATTAATTGATTTGGGCTTTAAAAAAATTTATGACCTTAAAGGTGGATTTATAGAATGGAATTTAAATGAGTTAAAAAACTAATTTTTTGTCCCAGTTAATATCAAAGTACCTTCCCATTCTTCGTTATTGCCATGCCTCCAGCTCCTTACCTTTTTAAGCCCACTTTGGATTAAAATCTTTTCCCATTCTTTCTGAGAAAGTAAATTCATTATGCTCACATTTGTTTTTTCTGGCCAGTCATGTGAGGACTTATTCTCTAAATAATAATCAATACCCATAATAAAAACTCCTCCTGAGTCAAGCCAATTGTCAAAAATGTTTTGAATTATTCTTAAAGGGTCTTCAAAATAATACATGACTTCCATAGACATAACAACATCTTTTTTTGAATTAGGTTTCCAAACTGATAAGTCAGAGCAATCATATTTATTTATGTTATCAATAGATTTTGCTTTTTCAATCATTTTTACTGAACCATCAACTCCATTGGCGCTAAAACATGATTCCATTTTTGAAACCATTCTCACTACCCAACCAGTTCCACATCCAGCATCAATAAATGTAAAGTCTTCTCTTTCTTTTAAAGCAAAATCAAGCATATTTAGTACCGAACTTTTGTGATTCTCTTCCATACCATCAGCCTTGCCAAGTGTTACCCATTCACTAAAAATTTCAATTGGAGATCTTTTCATTTCAGCTTTTTTGTTTTTTTAAAAATAAATAGGTGGAATAAAATAAAATTAAAATAAATAATTCCCAGTTGATAATGTAGTATGGCCATTCACCAAATACAAGAGGGTTTTTGATGTCAGGCGCTTCTCTTAAATACATGTAATTAGATCCTAATTTAAAATTAATTGGCATTATTATAATCATTAAAACATTCAATATCAATAAAACTCTCAACCATGAAAACTTAGTTATTTTGTATCCAAGGTGATAAAACATATATAGTGGAATTAAAATTATTGTTCCATGGCTTATGTAGTATTGTAAATATTTAAAAATACTTCCATCATAATCATTAATTTGAGCAGTTAGTATTGCCATTAACCCTCCCCAAAATCCACAATAGAGTAAAAATTCAAAAAGTTTTTGATTTTTTGGAATAAATAGTATGAAACAAGTTATGAGATTAGAAATTGAACACAAATGAAGTGGTAAGTCTTCATAAATCTCCCAATTACCATTATTGTAGTCAATTATATGATTTGCAAGAGTTGTTATTATTGTAACTAAGCATATGATTTTAGCAACTATAAGTTTATTTACTGGACTTAAAATTCTAGCTATTTTTAAAATTAAAATGATAAAAAATAAAGTTAAAATTAAATTTCTAGCTCCTTCAACTGAATAAAGATCAATAATGTAGGGTGGGTATTGCTTCGACACGATGTTTAAAACAAAAGACATTAAATTAAAAATAGGATTTTATTTATAAAGAAATCAATAAAATGAATAAAATATATATCATTAAATAAAACAATTTTTTATTGTTATATTAAATAAAATTAATTTTTTTATTATGAATTGTATTAATAACAAATTGAAAGAAATAAGATTTTGTAAATCAATTTTAATAATTTTTTTATTTATTTCTTGTGAAAACAAAAATACCATAGATTATCATATCACCAAAAAAAAGCCTGTAGTTGACAACTATTATGGGACTGAAGTTATAGATAATTATCGATGGCTTGAGGATGATTTGTCAACTGAAACAGAAAATTGGGTTGATGTCCAAAACAAAACCACCTTTGATTATTTAGAAAATATACCATTTAGAGAAAATTTGAAATCTAGACTTACTACTTTGTGGGATTACGAAAAAATTTCTCCTCCGTTTGAAGAAGGTGGATATAAATATTTTTACAAAAATAGTGGATTGCAAAATCAGAGTGTTTTGTACAGAGAAATCAACGGAAAAGAAACTGAAGTTTTTCTTGATCCTAATAAATTTTCTGATGACGGAACAACTTCTTTGGCTGGTCTCAGTTTTTCAAGAGATGCTAGTTTGGTAGCTTATAGTATTTCAGAGGGAGGAGCGGACTGGAGAAAGGTTATAGTCATGGATACGGAAACTAAAAAAGTTATTGGTGATACAATTCAAAATATCAAATTTTCTGGAGTTAGTTGGAAATCAAATGATGGGTTTTATTATTCATCTTACCAACCACCTCAAGGAAGTAAACTTTCAAGTAAAACTGACAAACATATGCTTTATTACCATAAATTGGGTACAAAGCAAAACCAGGATAAAATAATTTTTGGTTCCATACCCTCTGAGAAAAATAGATATGTAAGTGGAAGGGTCACTGAGGATGATAGATACTTAATCATAAGTGCTTCAATTAAGACCACTGGAAACAAACTTTTTATCAAGGATTTAAAAAAGAACTCAAATCTCAAGGTTATAAATCCGGATTATGAATCAAATACCTATTTGTTGGATAATAATGGTTCGGAATTATTTTTAGTTACAGATCATAATGCTCCCAATCGAAGAATTGTTAAAACCGATTATAAAAATCCAACTAAAGATAATTGGAAAGACTTAATTCCAGAGAGCGATTTTGTATTATCTCCATCGGTATGTGGGGGTTATATCTTTACAAGATATATGATTGACGCAATTTCAAAAGTATATCAATATGATTATTCAGGAAAATTGGTCAGAGAAGTTAATTTGCCAGGAATAGGTAATGCTTTTGGTTTTGGTTGTAAAAAAAATCAGAAAGAATTATTTTTTGGTTTTTCTAATTACTTCACACCTTCAACAAGATATAAGTACAATGTAAACTCTGGAAATTATATTAAATATTGGAGTCCAGAAATCGATTTTAATTCCTCTGATTATGAATCAAAACAAGTTTTTTTTGAATCAAAAGACGGAACAAAAGTCCCAATGATAATAACTTTTAAAAAAGGTACAGATTTAAATGGAACAAATCCAACCATGCTTTATGGTTATGGGGGCTTTAATATAAGTATTTCACCTAGTTTTAGTATTACAAATGCTGTTTGGTTAGAACAAGGAGGTATTTATGCGGTTCCTAATTTAAGGGGTGGCGGTGAATATGGAAGGAAATGGCATAAAGCTGGTGTTCAAATGAAAAAACAAAATGTATTTGACGATTTTATAGCAGCTGCTGAATATTTAATTGAAAATAAATATACCTCATCAGAATTTTTGGCAATTAGGGGAGGATCTAATGGAGGATTACTTGTTGGTGCAGTGATGACTCAAAGACCAGAATTATTTCAGGTTGCTTTACCTGCAGTTGGAGTTCTGGATATGCTTAGATACCATAAGTTTACCTCTGGTGCCGGTTGGGCATATGATTTTGGTACAGCAGAGGAATCTAAGGAAATGTTTGAATACCTTAAAGGATATTCCCCAGTTCATAATGTGAAAGAAAATGTTGTATATCCGTCAACTCTTGTAACAACTAGTGATCATGATGATAGAGTTGTGCCTGCCCATTCATTTAAATTTGCAGCAGAACTTCAGGAAAAAGGAGCCAATGACACCCCCTTATTAATTAGAATTGAGACTAATGCAGGTCATGGATCTGGAACACCAATTTCCAAAACAATTGAGCAGTATGCAGATATTTTCGGATTTACATTATACAATATGGGTTATAGAGTGTTGCCAGAAAAAACAACTGGTAAAATAAAAGGTTAGTTTTAAAAATACAATTAGTAATTGTTTTTAAATCACCAAGCTCTAATTAGGCTAAAGTGCGATTTAAATTCTCTACCATCTTCTAGGTTTATTTTAAACCAGTAATCGGTTTGTGGCATTGGTTTTCCATTATAATTACCATCCCAACCTTCACTGAGTGGGTCTAGTTCTTTAAGAAGTTTTCCATATCTGTCAAAGATGTATACTTTAGTTTTTGGTTGGAAGTCTGCCCTTATTCCAAGTATTTTCCATTTATCGTGATATCCATCTCCATTAGGTGTAAAGAAGCTTTTAAAACCAATGACAGATACTTCAATACTAGCGATTCCACAGTTGTTTTTATCTCTGACGTAAATTGTATGTATACCTGGTCTAACTTGTTCAAAGAGCGGATCATCTTGATAAGGTCCTATTATATCATCAATAGCGAACTCATAGTCTCCTATTCCTAATGTTGTGGTATCAATGGCAATAGTATTGTTTTTATCTTCAGTTAGGTCTTTAACTGTAATATCTTTTTTTAGTAAAGTAGCAATACTAGATTCTTTGATATTTATTGTTAAACTTCTGGTACAATCTGTTCCGTCTGTTGTTTTAGCAGTAACTATATATTCTCCGCCTAATCCAATTAAAATGCTAGAGTCCACTCCAGAGATATTAGGAGCAAAAGCTTTTCCGTTTCTTGTCCAAGTATAGCTATAAGTTCTACTGTCTGAAGAAGTAACACCAATGGGTATTGGATCTAAATTTAGACAAACAATACTTGTATCATCAATTCTTTCAAACAATGGGAGAGGGTTTACTACAAACTCAATATTTTTAGTTACAACACAATCTAAATTAAGTGGATTAGTGACTGTTACTGTTACTGTTTGTGTTTTAGTATTAAATGGGTTGGGTAGGGTAGCAGCTGTTTGATTTACACCCTGGTCATCTTGATAGCTAAAGCTAACAGTATAATTATTTAAATCTTGTGTTATACCAGTGGCAGGGTTAGTTAAAAGAGTATTAATCACTGTGCTGGTATCAAATTCTGAGAATCCATCTGAGTCATCTGTTCCGTCATCACATTGTGCAGGTATAGTAACAGGATATGCTTCTGGAGAATCATTTACTACAAACTCCAAAGTAGTGGTATCATAACATAATCCATCGGGATTATTTACACCACCTAGAGCTGAGGCTATCTCAATTTTAATATCAATAGTCTGAGAAGCAGATAAGAACGGATTAGGTAGTTGATTGCCTATTAGGGTTCCGTCAGGAAGATAATAATAGGTAGTAACATTTGTTTGAGAGCCGACAAGTGTAGCTTGAATGGTGGAAGTATCAAATGGGAATTTGCCATCTTGAGCATCTAAGTCAAGTGCACTATCTCCATCACATTGTTTATCAATAGTAACAGGGTTAGCTACAGGTTTAGGCTCTACATGTAGCGTGGCTACTTGTTCAAAACCAAGACATTCAAAAGTACTTACATCAATATTGACTATTCTTGCCCAAATAGGTTGAGTAGTGGGGGTAACGTTAGTAAAATCTAATTCTGTATTGATAGGATTCTCTCCACTAAGAGCATCCTGAGATTTTGTATGTAGGGTAACTCTTATGTTTTGTGCAGAAAACTTGAGGTTAGATGCGATTAGTTTTGTTTTGACCTCTTTTAGAACCTCACTTTTAAAAGTAGCTATTCCATCTTGGTTTAGGGCGGGAGAATCCTCACATAAAGCATAAAATGTGTTGTTGTCCTGCATAAAAGTTTTAGAAATCTGACTTGCAGCAACAGTAATATCAATTTGGGATGTTCTATAACAATTTTCTGAGGTAATTATCTTGACGTATACAGAGTCATTAAATGGATCATTTTCAAATTTAGTAGGGTCAGCAATTAGAGAAGCAGTACTAAAATCCGATTCAGTATAATATTCAAAAGTTTCGTTTTCATAGTCATTTGATATTATTAACTGTGATTCAGTTAAATTATGGACAGAAACACCATCATTTTCATCATCGTCATCACATTGTTCAATGTTTATTACAGGATTTAAAATTGTTGGAAGAGGAGCAACTTTAGTCTCAAATGTTGTAGTAGCTCTATAACATCCAGTACTATTATTTTTAACTCTAACAAAAATATTATCTCCACCAACATTAACATTTGTGTGAGGGGAGGTTAGTCCGGTATTAGTTAGATCAT
>JBJKVZ010000017.1:0-43815 GCA_045562345.1 Flavobacteriaceae bacterium | reverse complement strand
AGGCTCTCCCCCAATTAATACTATTGAACCCGGAACTAATCCTCCACCTAAAACTCTATTTAGTTCTTCATCATTTAAGCTAATTCTGTTGGTTTCATCTGCATTTATTTCAGAAATTATTTTCGGAGTATTATTTATTGGATTTTTTTCGAGACCAAAATCAACTCTTTTAGGACTTTTAATAACTTCTTCCACAAGTGTATTCCATTCTTTACAAGAATTACATTGCCCCATCCATTTAGGGTATTTACTACCACAATTTTGACAGAAAAAAGCAGTTTTAACTTTAGCCACTAGTAATTATTTTAAAGTTTTTTTTTGTTTAATATAGGTAAAAAAATGAAAGATAAACAACCAAAAATCACTACAACTAAAGTTTGTGATGTCCACACAACCCAACCAAATGTTATAGCATTTTCATATGAAACACCATATTGAGTAATTACTGAAGAAATTGCTAAAGGGTATGCTCCCAATCCTCCGTTTGTCAATGCCATTGAAATGGCTCCTGCTATAAATGCAACAAAAATTGATTCAATAGGTAAAAAAAAAGTCTCATTCAAACTAAATTTCGCGACATATAACATCAAAAAATAGCATATCCAAATAGTTGTTGTATGAGCAATAAAAATTAATTTTTTTTCAATTTTTAAAATTGATAAAATACCTTCTCTAAGATTACTTAAAAAAATTTGTAGCCTTTGATTGAAATTATTCTTAAATCTTTGAATAATAAAAATAGAAAAACAAAAAAATACTATTACGTAAATAAATGTATTTAAAACTTCAAAACCTTGTTCTATTTTTAAAAAAGCAAAACTGCTTATGCCAAAAAATATCAACACAGTTAATAGTAAAATATCTATAATTCTCTCAACTACAATTGTTCCAAAATTTTTTTCAAATGGGATTTTTTGGTAATAATGAATTAAACTAGCTCGTAGAAATTCACCGGATCTTGGAATACCAAAATTTGATAGAAGTCCAGCAAAAATTGACATAATAGAATTAGTTAATTTTAGATTAAATCCCAATGGTTTAATTAGAATTTGCCAACGAACAGCTCTAACTAAATTGCTAAATAATCCAATTAGCATAGAAAAAATAATAAATCTAAAATCGGCATTTATAATAGATTCTAAAATAATATTTCTTTCCTCAACACTTGTGTCTTTAAACGAGAAGTAAACTAGAAAAAGACCTAGAATAATAGGTAAAAGTGTATTTATTTTAAATAATTTTCCTTTTAACATTTTTATTTAAGTAAATTATTTTCATTTGGAAATATAATAGTAGGCTTATATTTTTTGGCTTCAACAATCTTCATCACTGCATAGCTTATTATAATAACGTAATCTCCCTTTTGAACTTTTCTAGCAGCTGGACCATTTAAAGTAACTTCACCACTTTTTTTTTTGCCCTTTATAATATATGTTTCGATTCTCTCTCCATTATTAATATTTAATACTTGAACTTTTTCTCCAACAATTAAATTTGCAGCATTTATTAGTTCCTCGTCAATAGTAATACTTCCAATATAATTCAAGTCACATCCTGTTACTTTTACTCTGTGAATTTTTGATTTTAGTATTTGTATTTGCATTGCGCAAATATATATTAATTAACTAAAATGTTGTCAATTAACCTCACGTCATTAATTAATACACATATGAATACTCTGTATGTTTTTTGTGGATTTATTTTATTAGTAATTTCAAGAGTTTGAGCGTTGGCAATTTCAAGATACTCTACTTGGAAGGATTTAATTTCTTCTATTTTATCAACTACATTTTTTTTAATTGATTTAATATCTAATTTTTTAAGGTTTTTATTCACGTAAATTAAACTTTTGTAAATTATTGATGAATTATTTTTTTCTTTATCAGTAAGCAATTTGTTCCTAGAACTTAAAGCCAAACCATTTTTCTCTCTAATGGTAGGACAAACAACTAATTCTACATTTATTTTTTCTAAATAAATTAATCTCCTTATTATTAATATTTGTTGATAATCTTTTTCCCCAAAATAAATATTATCTGGCTTGAAAAGATTAAGAAATTTAGAAACAATTGTAGCAACTCCATTGAAATGGCTTTTTCGATATTTACCTTCAAGTTCTGAGTCTAAATTGTTAAAATCATAGACTTTTGCTACAGTATCTTCACCATACATCTCGAATTTTGAAGGGATAAATACATTTATATCATCCGATATCTTTTTTATTAATTCTAAATCTTTATCCAAATTTTGAGGATAATTTATTAAATCAATTTTTTTATCAAATTGTGTAGGGTTTATAAAAATACTAACCCAAACTGAATCATTTTTTTTAAGAGCAGATTGGATTAATGATAAGTGACCTGGATGAAGTGACCCCATTGTTGGTATAAGACCAATCGTTTTATTTTTTTGATTTGTTTGTTTCAAATGATCTTTTACCTTGTTTTTCTTAAAAAAAAGAGACATTTAATATAACTTTAACAGTCGTTTCAGAAAGTATTTTAGATTAAATCTAACATAATTTTTGTAATTTTGCATTCACTAATCATTAAGTTAGATAGAAGGGATATTATGAATGGAAAAAAAATACTTTTTGTTTCTTCTGAAGTTATACCATATCTTCCCAACAATGATATATCATCCCTTTCTTACAGTTTGCCTAAAATGGTAAATGAAAATGGTGGCCAAACTAGAATTTTTATTCCCAAATATGGTATAATTAATGAGAGAAGACATCAACTCCATGAAGTGATTAGACTTTCAGGTATGAATTTAATTATTGATGATATCGACATGCCATTGATTATTAAAGTTGCTTCCATTCCAAAGGAAAGAATGCAGGTTTATTTTATTGATAATGAAGAGTATTTTAAAAATAGAGGTCTTCATGTTAATGATGATAAGAAGCTTTACAAAGACAATGATGAAAGAGCCATTTTTTTTGCTAAAGGAGTTGTTGAAACAATAAAAAAATTAAATTGGTCACCCGACATAATCCATGTTCACGGTTGGATTGCCTCTCTGCTTCCTTTGTATTTGAAAGAATATTATAAAGATGATCCTATATTTAATGGAACAAAGGTTGTTGTTTCAATATATGGAAATGAGATAAATGGAAAACTAAATTCAAAAATTGAAAAAAAAATTCAATTTGATGAAATTGAAAGTGAGACTTTAAAGGTATTTGATGACAAATCCTATAGAAGTTTATCGAAAAATGCTATTTTAAATTCTGATGGAGTGATTTTTGTGAATGAAAATGTTGATGAATCTTTTAAGGAACTTGCAGAATCTATTAAAATACCAGTTCTGAAATGCGCATCAAATGAAGACTATAAAAAAGAGTATTTAAATTTTTATAGTACACATTTACTTACAACATAATATAAATGAACCGTTTAAAGTTTTTATTTTTTTTATTAATACTTTCTTCTTGCAATAAAGACTATAATAATATAGGAATAAACCTTATCGATAATAAACCTTTTAACACAAGCCTTAAAGAAGTGCCGGTTTTTGTTAAGATGAAAAAAATACCGCCATTTGTTTCAAATCAAATTCAAACATTTCAGTTAGGTTCATATAATGATAATATATATGGAAAAAGTGAAGTCACCTTTATGTCTCAATTAACCATGGAAACACCTGAACCTGTTTTTGGAATTTTTAAACAAATCGATGAAATTAATGGAAAAGATGATAACATTGCATGTATTCCTGAGGAAGAAACTTTAAAGGATGTTTTTTTAGACATTCCTTTTTTTACTAATGTACACGATGATGATAACGACGGAGTTATTAATCTATATGATGTTGATAGCACAGATCCTGAAAGTGATAGCGATGGGGACGGTCTTTCTGATATTGCTGAAGCCCAAACTGGACAAAACCCACTAAATCCTGATACAGACGGAGATGGAATTTTGGATGGTGAAGATACTGAGTCTAGAAATCCTGATGGTAATGCAACTGTTTACGAGTTAGATTCCTTAATTGGAAATTCAAATGGAAAATTTAAATTAAAGATTAATGAATTAGACTATTATTTGAGGGCTTATGATCCTGAATCAAATTTTGAAAGTTTTCAAAAATATTATTCCAATAATAATATTCCTTCTAATTTTAGTGGGACAGTTTTGTTTGACGATGAAATTGAAATTAACTCTAAAGAATTAGTTTTTTGGAACGAAGATGATCCTGAAACTGAAGAAGATGATGAGTCTGAAACTATAAAAGAAAGACTTACTCCAAGAATAAGAGTCCCATTGGATAAAGATTTTTTTCAAAATAAAATAATTGAACAGGAAGGCTCTCAAAATTTGGCTAATAACGACAATTTTAAATTATACATGAAAGGTTTAGTTATTAAAGCATATGATTTTACTGACCCATTTCTAATGATATTAAATTTTAACGAAGCGGAAGTTAGACTTGTTTATGATTTCAAGAAATATGATAAAAAAGGCACTGAAGAGGATACCTCTGATGATATAATTGAAGATAAAGAAGAAATATTTAAATTAAAAATTGATGGTTATAAATTAAATTCATTTAAACATGACTCTTACCCTGCAGACATATTAACTCAAATTGAAGACACAATTAATAACCCTAAATCGGTATTTCTTAAGGGAGGAGAGGGGATTATGGCTGAAATAGAATTATTTAAAGATAGTGATGGTACTAATGTCTTAGAAGAAATTAGAGCAAAAGACTGGTTAATTAATGAGGCTAATCTTACAATGTATATTGATAAAGAAATGTTGTCCTCAAGAGGTGGGATTGTTGAGCCATCAAGATTGTATCTTTATGATTTAAAAGGTAAAATGCCATTATTAGATTATTTTATTGATAACTCAAGTGGTCCTAGGGCTTTTCAAAATAAGATTGTCCATGGTGGTTTAATTGAATTAGATGAAGATAAAGACGGATTATTATATAAAATTAAGATAAGTGAACATATAAAAAATGTTATCAGAAAAGACTCTACAAATCTAAAATTAGGACTTGTTGTAAGCTCAGATATAAGTAGCTCGTTAAATACTGAAATTGAGAATTCGGAACTTATGACTTATATACCTCAACCATCCATAATTAATCCATTAGGAACTGTTTTAATTGGACCCAATCCAAATCCAGAAAATATTTCTAAAAGAATGAGATTAAATTTATATTACACTGAAGTAAATAATGATTAACTCAAAAAAAATTGAACCTAAATTGATTTGCAAAAATTTTTTTAAAGTTTCTTTCTCAACCTGGCAACAGGAGCACCAATCATTTCTCTATACTTTGCAACTGTTCTTCTAGCGATTGGGTATCCTTTTTTGTTTATTATTTTTGTGAGCTGATCGTCAGTCAAAGGCTTAGATTTGTCTTCCTCTAAAATGATTTCTTCAAGTTCTTTTTTTATTTCAATTGTTGAAACTTCAACTCCTTTATTATTCTTGACTCCCTCTGAAAAAAAATATTTAACCAATTTTACTCCATACGGAGAATCAACATATTTACTGTTCGCTACTCTAGAAATAGTAGAAATATCCATATCAATCTTTTCTGCAATATCTTTTAAAATCATTGGTTTTAAGTCGCTTTCATCTCCAGAATAAAAGTAGTCTTTTTGAAAATCCATAATGGCCTGCATTGTAAGTAAAAGTGTTTGATTCCTTTGATTTATTGCATCTATAAACCACTTAGCTGAATCCAATTTTTGTTTTATAAATATAATTGCTTCTTTTTGAGATTTGGATTTTTTTTTCGACTCTTGATATCCAGATAACATGTTTTTATATTCATTAGAAATATATAAATCTGGGGCATTCCTTGAATTTAAACTGAGTTTTAATTTGTTTTCTTCAATTTCTATAGTGAAGTCAGGTATTATTGTAGAATTTATTTTATTTGTTTCAGAATATGAGCTTCCTGGCTTAGGATTAAGCTTTTCAATTTCTTTGACAGCTTCTTTCAAGTCTTTTTCTGAAATAGACATTTTACTCAAAATTTTCTTATAATGTTTTTTTATAAAAATTTCGAAATGATTTGCAATAATATTGATAGCATTATTTATAGAGTTGCTTTCAATTTTTCTTTTAAGTTGGATTAGTAAACAATCCTGTAAATTTTGTGCTCCTACACCTGGGGGGTCTAACAAATGAATTGTTTTTAATATTTCTTTTACATTATTAATATCAGTATAAATACCCATTGTAAAAGCTAGATCATCAACAATGTCAGAAATATCTCTTCTTAAATATCCTGTATGATCAATACTGCCAACTAAAAAATTTGCAATTTCATTATCTGTTTTGTTGAATGAAAATGTCTGAAGCTGATTCTTTAATGATTGATTAAATCCAACTCCAGAAACAAACGGTATGTTTTTTTCCTCATCATCAGCACTGTAATTATTTGTGTTTAATTTATAATCAGGTATATCATCATCGTTTAAGTAATCTTCGATGTTTATATCATCATCATTAAAGTTATCGTCCAATTCAGTGGATTCTTCTTGATGCTCATATTCGTTTTCTTTTCCAGACTCTAACGCAGGATTTTCCTCAATTTCTGTAGCTAGGCGTTGTTCAAGCTCTTGCAATGGTAATTGAATTAATTTCATCAACTGAATTTGTTGAGGAGATAATTTTTGAGATAGTTTGAACTGTAATTTCTGATTTAGCATTCGAACTTATTAAATAAAAATACAAAAAACACTTGTAAAGAAATGGTAAATTAGAAATCAGCACTTTTAGGCGTTCTTGGAAATGGAATAACATCTCTTATATTGGACATTCCTGTAGCAAATAATATTAATCTTTCCAGTCCAAGTCCAAAACCACTATGTTTTACGGTCCCATATTTTCTTAAGTCTAGATACCACCACAATTCTTTTTCATCAATTTTTAATTCTTTAATTCGTTTTTTTAATATGTTTAATCTTTCTTCTCTTTGAGAACCACCAACAATTTCACCAATTCCAGGGAATAGTATGTCCATGGCTTTAACAGTTTTTTTATCATCGTTAAGTCGCATATAAAATGCTTTTATTTTAGCGGGATAATCATATATTACAACAGGTTTTTTAAAGTGTTTTTCAACCAGGTATCTTTCATGTTCACTTTGTAAATCAATTCCCCAATTTTCGACAGGGTATTTAAATTTTTTCTTCTTGTTTGGTTTAGAATTTTTTAAAATTTTTATAGCATCGGTATAAGTTATTTTTACAAAATCATCTTTAATTACAAAATCTAATCTTTCAATTAAATTTAATTCACTTCTTTCAATTTTAGGCTTAGAGTTCTGTTCTTTAATGAATCTTTCATTTAAAAAATATAGATCATCTTTACAATTAAATACTAAATCTTTAATGACATATTTTATAAATTCTTCAGCCAAATCAATATTGTCCTTAAGATCATAAAAAGCCATTTCAGGTTCAATCATCCAAAATTCTGCTAAATGTCTAGAAGTATTTGAATTTTCAGCCCTAAAAGTAGGTCCAAAGGTGTAAACTTTCCCCAACCCCATTGCTAAACTTTCTGCTTCTAATTGACCTGAAACAGTCAAATTTGTTTCTTTACCAAAAAAATCCTCATCGAAATTTACGTCATTATTTTTTTTAAAGGGGATGTTTTTTAAATCTAGTGTAGACACATTAAACATCTCGCCAGCACCCTCTGCGTCACTTCCAGTAATAATAGGAGTGTTTACATAAAAAAATCCATTTTCTTTAAAGTATTTATGGACAGCAAAAGATATATTAGAGCGAATCCTCATAATTGCTCCAAATGTTTTGGTTCTAATTCTTAAATGAGCATTTTCTCTTAAAAATTCTAAAGAGTGTTTTTTAGGTTGAATTGGATAGGATTCCACATCACATTCTCCAAGTATAATTATTTCTTTTACCTCAATTTCAAGTGATTGTCCTTTACCGAGGCTTTCAACAAGAAGACCTTCAATTCTTAAAGAAGTGCCAGTATTAATTTTGGAAAGTGTTTTAACATCTATTTTTTTAAAATCAACTACACATTGAATATTTTCTAAACAGGATCCGTCGTTCAAAGAAATAAACCTATTGCCTCTAAATGTTTTGACCCATCCCTCAATAACAATGCTCTGAGAATCGGGTATAGTATTTAAAATTTTTTTTACTGAAATTTTATTCATTTAGAAATTATAATAAGAATTAAACTGAAAGAATTTCTTTTTCTTTAACAGTATAGATTTTATCTATTTTTTCAATAAAATTATTAGTTAGTTTTTGAATATCTTCTTCAGAAATAGCTTTTTGGTCGAGTGAAACTTCGGTGTTCTTAATCTCATTATTAGCTTCTTTTCTTGCATTTCTAACACTAACCTTAGCATTTTCTACTTCAATTTTTGATATTTTAACTAATTCTTTTCTTCTTTCTTCTGTTAACGGAGGGATTGAAATAATTACAGATTCTCCGTTATTCATTGGATTAAACCCAAGATTTGCAGCCATAATTGCTTTTTCAATATCCTGTAATTTATCTTTTTCCCATGGTTGAATTGAAATTGTTTGAGAATCAGGTGTGCCTATATTGGCAATTTGAGAAAGTGGAGTCAAAGAGCCATAGTATTCAACTTTTACATTGGAAAGCATAGAAGGGTTTGCTTTACCTGCCCTTATGTTTAATAATTCTCTTTCCAAATGATCTATAGAATTGGACATAGATTCTTTACAAGCTTCAATAATAAATTCAATTTCTTCCAATTTAATTAATTTACGGTTGTACCAATTTTATTTCCCTTAATTATCTTTAATAAATTTCCTTTTTTGTTCATATTAAAAACAATAATAGGAAGATTGTTTTCTTTACTAAGTGTAAAAGCAGTTGAATCCATAATTTTTAGTTTTTTGTCTAAAACATCATTAAATGATATAGATTTGAACATAGTTGCATTTTTATTTTTTTCAGGATCTGAATCAAAAACACCATCAACTCTAGTGCCTTTTAAAATAACGTCGGCATTAATTTCAATTGCTCTAAGAACAGCTGCTGAATCCGTTGTAAAAAATGGATTTCCAGTGCCTCCACCAAAAATAACAACCCTTCCTTTTTCTAAATGCCTTACAGCCTTTCTTTTAATATATGCCTCAGCAACTGCTTCAATTTTAATTGCAGTTTGAAGTCTGGTCTGAATGCAATTTTCCTCTAATGCACTCTGTAATGCAAGCCCATTAATAACAGTTGCTAACATTCCCATGTAGTCAGCCTGAACACGGTCTATCCCATTGCTAGCTGCGGAGACACCTCTAAAAATATTTCCACCTCCAATTACAATTGCAACTTCAACACCATGATCTGTTATCGACTGAATTTCTAAAGCATATTGGTTGATTCTTTTGGGATCAATTCCGTACTGCCTTTCTCCTAGAAGTGCTTCACCACTTAATTTTAATAAAACCCTTTTGTAAGACATTTTTGATTATTAATCAAATATAATCAATGATTTCAAAAAAGTATAGTTAAGAAATAAATTATACTAAAGAAACCCTTTTAAATCCTGAGATTTTTAAGTTAGAATCTACAGATTGGATATATTGTTTAACACTTTGTTTACTATCTTTTATAAAATCTTGATTTATAAGAGTATTATCTTTAAAAAACCTTCTAAGTTTACCCTTTGCAATATTATCTAACATATTTTCGGGCTTGCCTTCTTGCCTTAACTGGTCTTTAGCAATTTCTATCTCTTTCTCAACAGTTTGCTTTTCTACACCACTTTCATCAAGAGCAATTGGGTTCATTGCAGCAGCTTGCATTGCAACATTTTTTGCTACTTCTTCTATGCCTTCAATTTGAGATGAGAAGCCAGATAATGTAGCAATTTTATTTCCAGCATGTATATATTTTCCAACGTAACTGGCAGACAATTTTTCAAAATTACCAACAACTAATTTTTCTCCAATTACTCCCGTTTGTTCAATAAGTTTTTCCTTTACGGTAATAGAATCGAATTTAGATTCTAATAAATCTTCAAGAGAATTATAATTCAATGCTTGTTCTCCAATTTTATTTGCTAGCTCTATAAAACTTTCATTTTTGGCAACAAAATCAGTTTCACAATTAAGTGAAATGATAACTCCGATTGTTTTTGTGGGGTTTACTTTTGCAATTACTGCACCCTCTGAGGATTCTCTGTCAGCTCTTTTTGCAGCTACTTTTTGCCCTTTTTTTCTTAAAAATTCGATTGCAGTATCAAAATCTCCGTTGGATTCAACAAGTGCATTTTTACAATCCATAATCCCAGCTCCAGACATTTTTCTTAATTTATTTACTTCAGATGCAGTTATTTTTGACATTTTTTAATTTTCTTTTTTAGTTTTTATTGACTTTCTCACCCTTTTCTTTTTTTCTGTTGATTCTTTCTCTTCATTTACAGTTTCTGAATCGGTTGATGGATTTTCATTAACATCTTTCTTTAATGAGGTTTCAGATTTTATCTTGTCTTCAATTTTCTTTTCTTCATCCTTCAAAAGTTGTCTTTCAGATAAACCTTTTTGAACTGATTTTGAAACATGATCAAGAATCAAAGCAATGGATTTAGATGCGTCATCATTTGAGGGAATAGGGTAATCTACATCCCTTGGGTCACAATTAGTGTCAACCATTGCAAAGATTGGAATATTTAATTTCTGCGCCTCTCTTATTGCAATATGTTCTCTTCTAATATCAACAACAAAAATTGCGCCTGGAAGTCTGGTCATTTCTGTTATAGAACCTAAATTTTTTTCTAGTTTTTCTCTTAACCTGTTTATTTGCAACTTTTCTTTTTTCGAAAGAGATTTAAAAGTGCCGTCTTCTTTTGTTCTATCAATTGCTGACATTTTTTTAACAGCTTTTCTTATTGTTACAAAATTTGTAAGCATTCCTCCAGGCCATCTTTCAGTTATATATGGCATTTTAATATTCAATGCAGACTTTGAAACAATTTCTTTTGCTTGTTTTTTAGTTGCTACAAAAAGGATTTTTCTTCCAGAAGCTGCTATTTTACTTAAAGCTTGGCAAGCTTCTTCAAGTTTTGAGGCTGTTTTATAAAGATTAATTAAATGAATTCCATTTTTTTCCATAAAAATATATGGAGACATATTGGGATTCCATTTTCTAGTAAGATGTCCGAAATGAACACCTGCCTCTAAAAGAGGTTTTATTTCAATTTTTGTCATTTTTTTTAGTTTACGTTCCGTATGATTAGCAATAAATTATTAATTTATTTAGATGCTAAACTAATTTTTCGCAAAGCGAAATACGACACATTTTATTTACAATATTTTTTTGAACTTAAATTCAATTCGTAAGAGACTTATCTCTTAGAGAATTGGAATTTCTTTCTCGCTTTCTTTTGACCATACTTCTTTCTTTCTACCATTCTTGGATCACGAGTTAATAACCCTTCTTTTTTTAAAATTGGGCGGTTTTCTTCATTTAATTCACATAAAGCTCTTGCAATAGCAAGCCTTACAGACTCTGCTTGACCATTAAAACCACCACCGTATACGTTTACCTTAAGAGTAAAATTATTTAAATTATCTGTCAACTCCAGAGGTTTCTTTATTTTAGATTGTAGGTCTGTAGTTGGAAAATACTCATTAAGCTTTTTCCCATTGATAGTATGTTCAGAATTACCTTTAGACATGTATATTCTAGCAACCGAGGTTTTTCTTCTGCCAATTTTGTGAATAACTTCCATAAAATTTATCTTAAATCATCTAAATTAATTAAACTTGGATTTTGCCCTTCTTGCTTATGTTTTTCACCAGAGTATACTTTTAAGTTTCTAAATAATTTAGAACCTAATTTATTTTTTGGCAACATTCCTTTAATAGCATTTTCAACTAGTCTGGTCGGATCTTTATCATATAATTCCTTAGCAGTTAAGGATCTCTGCCCACCAGGATAGCCAGTATGTCTAATATATTTTTTTGAGAACCATTTATTACCTGAGAGATTTATTTTACTAGCATTGATAACTACTACATTGTCTCCGCAATCAGCATGTGGAGTGAAATTTGGTTTATATTTTCCTCTTAAAATTTTTGCAATTTTAGAGGACATTCTTCCTAAGGTCTGCTCAGAGGCGTCAATTAACAACCACTTTTTATCTACACTAGTAGAATTTGCAGAAATTGTTTTGTATGATAAAGAATCCAATATATATATTATTAATAGGCCTGCAAATCTACAATAATTAATGAAATCTACAAATGAACATTTAAATTAATTAATGAGCGTCAAACCAGTTGTCACCTATTCCAATATCCACCGATAAAGGAACTTTCAGCGCGTATGCATTTTCCATTTCTTCAGTAATTAGCTTTCTCATTAATTCAATTTCTGAGTTGTGAATTTCAAATATTAATTCGTCGTGAACTTGAATCAACATATTGGACTTAAATTCATTTGATTTCATTTTTTTGGAAATATTAATCATAGCAAGCTTTATGATGTCTGCAGCACTACCTTGGATTGGAGCATTGACAGCATTTCGTTCCGCAGCCCCTCTAACTACAGGATTCCGAGCGTTAATATCTTTAAGATATCTTCTTCTACCTAAAATAGTTTCGACAAAGCCATTTTCTCTTGCAAAATTAATTTGATCAGATATGTATTTTTTTAAGGTTGGATATGCATCAAAATATGAGTCTATCATGCTTTTTGACTCAGATCTTGACATATTAGACTGATTACTAAGACCAAAAGCAGAAACACCATATATGATGCCAAAATTAACTATTTTGGCATTACTCCTCTGTTCACTAGAAATCTTATCAATATTTAAACCGTAAACCTTTGAAGCTGTAGATAAGTGAATATCCTCTTTATTTTTAAATGCTAAAATCATATTAGGGTCTCCACTTAAAGATGCTATAACCCTAAGTTCAATTTGTGAGTAATCTGCCGACAACATTGTAAAATCGTTAGCTCTGCAAACAAATGCTTTTCTTATCTCTTTTCCTCTTGAACTTCTTATGGGTATATTTTGAAGGTTGGGGTTAGTGCTACTCAGCCTTCCTGTAGATGCTACTGCTTGGTTAAAAACAGTATGTATTCTTTTAGTGTTTTTATTTATCTGCTTTGGAAGTGCATCAACATATGTGTTAACTAATTTTTGTAGTGACCTCCATTCAAGAACATTTGAAACAATTTGATTATCGTTGGCAAGTTGTGATAAAACTTCTTCTGAAGTTGAAAATTGACCTGTTTTGGTTTTTTTGGGATTGTCTTTGATTTTAAGTTTTTCAAATAAAATTTCACCTAATTGTTTAGGAGATGCGAGATTAAATTTTTCCTTTGACTCACTAAATATCTTCTTTTCTAATTTTGATAATTGATTGCTATATTCGACTGAAAGTTTTTTCAAAAAATCTGTATTAATTTTCACGCCATTTAATTCCATTGAAGCTAAAACTCTTAATAAAGGCATTTCTATTTGAAAAAATAAATCCAGCAATTTAAATTTTTTCATTTCAGACATTAAAATATTAGAAAGCTGAAAATTTAAATCACTTTTTTCCATCAATATTTCAGAAAAACTTTTTGATTGGGAAGTGTTTATGTTGCTTGCATAGTAATTAATATATGACTCACAAATCAAATTAAAATCATGACTTATATCAGGATTTATAAGATAATGTGCAATTTTTATATCAAAAAATTTGCAATTAACTTTTAAACCTAGTTTGTCAATTATTTTGATTGTTTCTTTTACATCATATCCAATTAAAGTAACCTCATTGTTTTCCAAAATATTTTGAAGTATTTCAAAATTATTTTCAAATTCTAAATAATAACTTTTAGAATTTGACCATGTGAAACCAATTGACAAACAGCTGTCTTCTTTTTGAACACTAAAACCAATATTTTTTTTATTTTGAGCTTTTTCTTTAAACAAATTTTTTCCAATATTTGAGCTGATTTTTTGATATAATTTTGATGTGTTTTCCAAATTATTTAAAGATCCATCAATTATATTTTTTGTTTGTCCAGGTGTGTTAAATAGGTCGTATTGAGTATTTTGATTATCATTTGAAATTTCATTAGGTTTTTCACTTTTTGAATAAATTTTTAGAAAATTTTCCTTCATTCTTTTGAATTCCAAAACATCAAAAATTTCATTAACTTTTTTAATATTGGGGGTTTTAGATTCAAAACTTTTTAAGTCATATTTTATTGGAACGTCTAATAAAATTTTAGCCAATTTTTTAGACAATATTCCTTTATCAATATTGTTTTCAATTTTTTCTCTCAATTTTCCTTTAACCTTTTCAGTATTTTTTAATAAATTTTCCATAGACCCAAATTCAGATATAAATTTTTTAGCCGTCTTTTCACCAACGCCTGGTAGTCCAGGAATATTGTCTACCGAATCCCCCATCATTCCTAAGAAATCAATTACTTGATTAGGACTTGAAACCTCAAACTTTTTTCTTACCTCATCAATTCCCCAAATTTCAATACCATTACCCATTCTAGCTGGCCTATACATAAAAATATTTTCAGATACTAACTGAGCAAAATCTTTGTCTGGAGTTACCATAAACACATCAAAATTATTTTTCTCTGCATCTTTAGCAACTGTTCCAATAATGTCATCAGCTTCATAACCACTTTTGATCAAAATAGGGATTTTCATAGCATCTAAAATTTCAAAAATATATGGAACAGCAAATTGTATAGCATCTGGTGTTTCACTTCTGTTTGCCTTATATTCTTTATAAATTTTTAATCTATCCTGAGATCCACCCTTATCAAATGCAATGGCAATGTTTTCAGGGGACTCTCTTTTAATTAAATCTAAAAGAGAATTCATAAAACCCATTATTGCACTTGTATCCATTCCTTTTGAATTGATTCTAGGATTTTTTATAAAGGCGTAATATCCTCTGAAGATTAAGGCATAAGCATCAATTAAGAATAATCTTTTTTTCTCAGGCATTTTTTTAATTAAAATTATAATTTAGCCATCTATTAAAAATTACTTGTAGTGGGATGGATCTTTTTAATTTTCTTTTTATTATTTGTTGAAATATACGCTTTTCAAGCCTTTTATACATTATTTAAATTTAACCTATTTTCAAAAATATATTTAACTGTTAATTTAGCGGTTTATGGATTCTTGTTCTACAGAGTTTTTGATATTTATTTAAACGAATCTTCATTTTCTGATTTTTTTTATGATTATTTGTCTATACCATTTGCACTTTTTTTTATCCTTTTCAGTTTTAAACTAATCCTTTGTTTTAATTTAATTGTTGAAGATTTTCTAAGATCAATTAAATATATTTTTGATTTTTTTTTCAAGAGTTCTGATCATTTAAGTTTCAACAACAGAAGAAGTTTTTTAAGTAAGCTTGCAATTTTAATTGCGTCGATTCCTATACCGTTTGCAATTCATGGAATTTTTAAAGGCAGATACAATTTCAAAGTTTTTAATTACGAATTGGAATTCGCAAATTTACCTGACGAATTTGATGGTTACCAATTAACTCATATTTCTGATATTCATGCAGGGAGTTTAGTTAATAAAGATAAAATTGAATATGCAATTGAACTGATAAATAAGCAGGGTTCAAATCTGTTGTTATTTACTGGGGATTTTGTTAATAATAAAGCCGAGGAATTAATTAAATGGAAAAAAATCTTTTCAAAAATTAAGGCAAAAGATGGTAAGTATTCCATTTTAGGAAATCATGATTATGGAGATTATGTATCATGGAAAACTAAAAAAGAAAAAAAAGACAATTTTAAAAAATTGTTAAATATTCAAAAAGAAATGGGATTTAAGGTCTTGTTAAATGAAAATATTAAGATTATAAAAATGAATAGTCACATCTCATTGATTGGCTTTGAAAATTGGGGTAAAGGTAGGTTCAGAAAATCAGCTGATATAAATAAAGCTAGTAAAGGTTTGAAAACAAATGATTTCAAGATTGTAATGACTCATGATCCTTCACACTGGGATTATAAATTAATTAAACACGAAACTCATTTTGATCTCACATTGAGCGGTCATACCCACGGAATGCAGTTTGGAATAGAAATCCCTGGACTTTTTAAGTGGAGTCCGGTAAAGTGGGTTTATAAACAATGGGCGGGTTTATATTTTGAAAATAATCAATATTTAAATGTTAACAGAGGTTTTGGTGTGTTGGCATTTCCTGGAAGAGTTGGGATTTGGCCTGAAATTTCTGTTATTAAATTAAAAAAAGCCTGATTTTTTAAAAAATATTAATTTTATAAAAAATAAAAATTTAAATAATGTCAAAATTTGGAGAATTAATTGGTTTAGATATTCCAGTTCTATTAGATTTTTATTCAGATGATAATGATTCATCAAATACTATGCACCCCGTTCTGAGAGATGTTGCAGCTAAAATAGGTGATAAAGGAAAAATTATAAAAATAAACGTAGATAAAAATAATGAATTAGTTGAGGCTTTAAGAATTAAAATTTTACCAACTTTAATGATTTACAAAGGAGGAGAAATGGTTTGGAGACAAAGTGGAGAGCAGGATGCAAATACACTTATTAATTTGATTGAAGACTTTATTTAGTTAATTTCTTTCTTATATCAAAATAGAATTCAATTTCAGAATTTATTAATTTTTTATCAATTTCATAAGATTCAATAACATTTAAAATATTTCTAAATTCATAAAGATTATTGGCAATATTTTCAATATAATTTAATTGATTAGAACTTTCCATTGTATTAAAAATCTCAAGTCTTTTTTTAATTTCACTTGAAATATTAACATATAATTCCTTAGACATATTTGGTGGTCCATATTTATAAAAATCTTCAAGAAAGGGGATTAGAAGGGTATAGTAATCATAGTTGCCATATATTTCTTTAACAAATTCAGTTTTAATTATAAAGTTTTCTATTGCATTTGACTTAAAATTATTGTCATTGGAGTTTAATGCTGATTCAACTAAGCTTCTATATCTTTCGGTATCTGTAATTATTTTTTCAGCGAAAGTATAAATTGAAAAATTAGAATTTCTGTTGAAACTTAGGTTCGAATAATAACTTAGATTTTGTTCGTATTTTTTTGATAGTGTTATAAAAAGATCATCTCCCTTTTTAAACCTTTCAAGTTTATAATATGTTGAAATATATGGTTCAAGTAAACTATAAAATCCAAAGTATTCGATTGGCATTTTTTTCAAAGACAAATCCAATATTTGTTCAGCCTGTTCTTTTTTATTTTCTTTAATTAACTCTTCAGATAAACGATGTAAGTTGCCCCTAAAAGATATACTGTTTTTTCTTGTTTCGGGGTCATGATAAATTTTTTCACTATCTGAATTGCCCCACTCCCAGCCCATTACTATATCATACATTAAATCAGAATCTATTCTACCCATCTCATATGGATTCTCTTCTTTGATAGTTGTTTTTATAGGAACCAGCTTATAAACTAGCCCGTCTAACTGTAAAAAATCTTTCATCCATAAATATTCGGAATCATTGTAGCTTCCTCCAGTGAAATAAATTGGTCTTTTCCAATCATTATTTGCTAAAATATCTAGCATTAGTAGTTGGTTTTTATACAAACCGCTAGTTGGTAAGTTTATATCAATAAAATCAACAATTAATTCAGAGTCTTCTGATTTTACTAATCCACTTTTCAAAACGTTTTCTTTATTTACAGGAACTCTGATCTTATTTGTAGGATAAAACACCATGTTTTGTGTAAATTTTGGAACACTTTTTAAATCAGCTCCATATTGTGTTAGTAAACTTTTGTACTTTGTCCTAGGGTGGTCACTTGCTATCCAGTTCATGAAATCTTTAATATCCCACCTAACAGAATCAATCAAGGATTCGTGTTTGACATAATCCCTAATTCCATACGCATATTGACTGTGAACTAACTGAGACGGAATAGGACTACTGTTATATGTCCTATTTTTCATTTGATCAATATACCAGTCTGTGGCAATCAAACTTGTATTAATTGTTCTAACATCAGTTCTGTAATTTTCAATTTCTTGAGCATACCAAAGAGCGAAAGTGTCATTATCTCCAATTGTAAAAATCATAGAGTCTGCATTCTCTTTAATAGAATCTAAATACGCTTTAGCTAAAGACTGAGCAGTAAATCTATTTGATCTGTCATGGTCATCCCAATTTTCATATGCCATGAGAAATGGAACAAACATAAGTACTGTAAAGGATATTATGGAAGAATAGTTTTTTTTGAAAAAAACACTAACTTTTTTTTCTATGTAGATTAAGCTTAGTCCGATGTATATGCAAAAAACATAGAAAGATCCAACTAATGCATAATCTCTCTCTCTTGGTTCAAATATTCTTTCATTAACATAAACCTTCAATGCTAGGCCAGTAAATAAAAAAAGCATAAGTAAAATCCAAAATAAATTTTTATTAGACTTAAATAAAAGTGAAAACCCAATTATTCCTAAAATTAAAGGCAGAAGATAATACCTGTTTCTTCCTTTATTATTTAAAACATCATCAGTAAGATTAGATTGTGGGCCAAGCCTTAGTTCATCCAAAAAATTAATCCCACTAATCCAATTGCCATTTGACAAATCGTATTTCCATTGAAGGTCATTTTGCTTACCTGAAAAATTCCACATAAAATATCTCCAATACATTGAACCCATTTGGTATTGAAGAAGATAACTTATATTAGAAAATAAGTCAGGTTTTTGAATATCTAAATAACCTCCATATTGGGTTAAAAACTGATGATATCCCTCAGAATCAATATCTCCCTGATCAAAACTTTGTTGGAACTGAGTTACTATTTCTTGTAAATTTTCATCAGTCTTAAATTCAGGCTTGATATCAAAAGGTAAATAACCAAAATATTTCATATAATTTGCAGCATGTTCTGAGCTCCACATTCTTGGAAGTAATCCAACATGTTTACTGTTTGAATTAATTTTACCCTTTTCCCAATCATTAACAACTATGTATTTTCTTGATTTAAGATCTTTTTCATATTTAGGTTTGTCATCTTTATAAGGCTCAAAGGGATCCTGTCCTGCATATGTGTCCGAGAACATTGGACCATAAAAAATATGAGTATCTGGATACTGTTCTAAATTATAATATGCCAGTAAAGCTCTTGCATCAGATGGGGCATTTTCATTAATAACAGTATTTGCATTAGATCTTATTGGAATCATTAGCCATGATGAGAAGCCAATGAAAATGAACATTACACAAAGTAAAAGTGTATTTGTTTTTACTAATTTTTTCTTTCTTGTTAATTTAAGACCATAAATGAAAAATATGATTATAATTAATGCAGAAAATATGGTTCCAGAGTTAAATGGTAATCCTAAATTATTTACAAAAAAAACTTCTAAGTATCCGAATAATCCTAGTGTGGAAGGTAATAATAGTTTAAAAATAAAAAGTAAAATAGTAACAGAAACTATGTTTGCCAACACGAAATTTTTTAAACTAGGTTTAGGATGTTTTTTAAAAAAATAAATCATTCCAATTGCTGGAATTGCTAAAAGACCCATGAAATGAACCCCAAATGAAAGACCAACAACAAAGGATATTAAAATCAACCACCTGTCCCCATCATCTTTTTCCATATTTTCTTCCCATTTAAATCCCATCCAAAAAAGTAAAGCCATAATCATGGTTGCCATTGCATAAACTTCGGCTTCCACTGCATTAAACCAAAAACTATCTGAAAATGTAAAGCTTAGTGACCCAATTATTGAAGCTCCAACTATTTTAAAGCAGCTATTTAATGAGACCATGTTATCATTTTTTTTAAGAACAATTTTTTTACTAACTATTGAAATTGTTAAGAATAAAAAAAGTATGGTGAATGCACTTGCAAAGACAGACATCATATTTACCATTAGAGCAATCTTATCTAACTCACTTGTAAATAGAGAAAAAAAGGCCCCAAGCATTTGAAAAAGTGGTGCACCAGGCGGATGTCCAATTTGAAGTTTTGATGAAGTTGATATGTATTCAGCACAATCCCAGTAGCTTGCAGTTGGCTCAACAGTAGATGTGTAAGTTGCTAGTGCAATAACAAATATTAACGCTGCAAAAATTCGATTAATTTTGTTAAACTTTTTTAGATTCAATAGAAAAATTATTTAAAGAACGAATTTATAAAATATTAGTTATTAAATTTTAAAATCTTTTTAAAGAAAAATTGTTTGCTCACCAAAAAGTTTATGTTAAATTTGAAAAATCAAAATTCATGGCCTATGGTGTAACTGGCAACACGTCTGGTTTTGGTCCAGAAGAGTCTAGGTTCGATCCCTAGTAGGCCAACAAAATTTTACACATTATAAATTCATATATAATTTGTATATTTGCCAAGCATTATTGAAACAGGTAGGGGACTTTGTCCCCTTCTTTATACAAAAAAATTAAGAAAATAAAATGGAAAATTTAGCACTGATAGAATCATTTTCAGAATTTAAAGACGAAAAGTTTATTGATAGAGTTACATTGATGTCAATTCTAGAGGAAGTTTTTAGAAACACACTAAAAAGAAAGTATGGAGATGATGACAACTTCGATATAATTATAAATCCAGACAAAGGGGATCTCGAAATTTGGAGAAATAGAATTGTTGTTGAGGATGGTCTAATTGAAGATGAAAATCAAGAGATATCTTTATCAGAAGCTAGAAAAATTGAGCCTGATTTTGAAGTTGGTGAAGATGTTTCTGAAGAAGTTAAATTAATTGATCTTGGTAGAAGGACCGTTTTGTCTTTAAGACAAAATTTAGTGTCCAGAATAAATGAGCATGATAATGGCATAATTTATAAACAATTTGTTGATTTAATTGGAGAAATCTACACTGCAGAAGTCCATCACGTAAGACACAATGTTGTAATCTTATTAGATGATGATGGAAATGAATTAATTATGCCAAAAGATAGACAAATCCCATCAGATTTTTATAGAAAAGGAGATTCCGTCAGAGGAATTATTGAGTCTGTTGAGCTTAAAGGCAGTAAACCTTCCATTATCTTTTCCAGAACTTCTCCTAAGTTTTTAGAAAAATTATTTGAACAAGATATTCCAGAGGTATTTGATGGTTTAATTTCCGTGAAAAAAGTTGTCAGAGTTCCTGGTGAAAAAGCTAAAGTTTCTGTAGATTCTTACGACGATAGAATTGATCCTGTTGGAGCTTGTGTTGGAATGAAAGGTTCAAGAATTCATGGGATTGTTAGAGAGTTGGGAAATGAAAATATTGATGTAATAAATCATACCAATAACACTCAACTTTTAATAACAAGAGCATTGAGTCCTGCAAAAATATCATCTTTAAAAATTGATGAAGAAAAGAAAACAGTTGAAGCTTTTATGGACCCTGAACAAGTCTCAAAAGCTATTGGAAGAGGGGGGTTTAACATAAGACTTGCTGGTCAATTAACTGGATATGAAATTGATGTATACCGAGAGGGAGCTGAAGAAGATGTTGAATTAACAGAATTTTCAGATGAAATCGAAGAATGGGTTTTGAATGAGTTAAAAAAAGCTGGTTTGGATACTGCCAAAAGCGTTTTAGAACAAGATGTTGAGGATTTGATCAAAAGGACAGATTTGGAAGAAGAAACAATTTTAGAAATTAGAAAAATTTTGAATGCAGAATTTAGTGAATAAACTTGATACTTGATGAGTGAAGTAAAATTGATTAGATTAAATAAAGTTTTAAGAGAGTTTAATATTTCTTTGGATAGAGCTGTTGAGTTTTTGAATTCAAAAGGTCATACAATTGAAGCTCGACCAACATCAAAAATTTCCCAAGAACAATATAGTCACTTTCTAGAAGAATTTAGCTCTGACAAGTCAAGTAGAGTTGAATCTCATGATTTAAGTGAAGAAAAAAGAAAAGAAAAAGAAGAATTAAGGATAAAATTTGAAAAAGAACAAGAGGAGAAATTAAATAAAAGAAGATCTGTTATTAAAGCAAGAGCTGAAATAACTAAACCAGTGAAGGTTGGAAAAATTGATCTTGAAAATTTAAATAAACCTAAAGAAATTAAAGATATTCCTGATCAAAAATCTGAAAAGGATGTTTCTGTTTTAGAAAACAAATCTGTTTCTAGTGATGTTGAGAACACAAATATTAAAACTAAATATCAAAAATTAAGCGGACTTAAAACAGTTGGAGATAAAATTGATCTGGATCAGCTTAAAAAAGAACCTACAGCAAAAACTTCTCAAATAATATCTAAAAGAAAAAGAATAAGGATAAGTAAAGATGTTCCTAAAACTGGCAAGGGTGTTTTAAAAAACAAAAAGATTGATAAAAATAAAACACTGGATAACTCTGATGAAGATGTTCAAAAGCAAATTAGGGAAACGCTGGAAAAACTTCAAGGCAGATCATCAATTTCTAAAGGAGCAAAATATAGAAAAGAAAAAAGAGACTCTCATAAAGAAAAATCAGAGGAAGATCAAGCTTTAAACGAGGCCGAAAAAAAGATAATAAAAGTTACAGAGTTTATCACAGTTGGAGAAGTCGCATCTATGATGGAAATAACTTCTAATGAAATTATTTCTGCTTGTATGACTCTTGGGATAATGGTTACAATGAATCAAAGATTAGATGCAGAAACGCTTACTATTGTTGCTGATGAGTTTGGCTATGATGTTGAATTTATCACTGCAGATATTGAAGAATCTATACGAGAAATTTTGGATAAACCAGAAGAGCTTTTACCTAGAGCTCCTATTGTGACTGTAATGGGACATGTAGATCACGGTAAAACTTCCTTATTAGATTTTATTAGAGAGGAAAATGTTATTGCTGGTGAATCAGGAGGAATAACCCAACATATTGGAGCATATAGCGTTGAATTAAAGAATGGTCAAAAAATAACTTTTTTAGATACTCCTGGCCATGAAGCTTTTACTGCCATGAGGGCTAGAGGAACCCAGGTTACAGATTTAGTTATAATTGTTATCGCAGCAGATGATGATGTAATGCCTCAAACTAAAGAAGCAATTAGTCATGCACAAGCTGCAGCTGTTCCAATAATTTTTGCAATTAACAAAATTGATAGACCTAATTCAAACCCCGACAAAATAAAAGAGAAGCTTTCCGGTATGAATTTATTAGTAGAGGAATGGGGTGGAAAAATTCAGTCTCAAGATGTTTCTGCATTAAAAGGAACTGGAGTTGATGAACTTCTTGAAAAAGTTTTATTAGAAGCTGAATTTTTGGAGTTAAAGGCTAATCCCAATAAGAGTGCTATAGGTTCTGTTGTTGAGGCCTTTTTAGATAAGGGTAAAGGATACGTTTCTACAATTTTAATCCAGTCCGGTACCCTAAAAATTGGAGATTATTTACTTGCTGGACAGCATAGTGGTAAAGTTAGAGCAATGCAAGATGAAAGAGGGAACTCAGTTACTGAGGCTGGTCCATCAACACCTGTATCTGTGTTAGGCCTTGATGGTGCTCCTCAAGCTGGAGATAAGTTTAATGTATTTGTAAATGAAAAGGAAGCAAAACAAATTGCAGTAAAAAGAACTCAATTAGTAAGAGAACAATCTGTAAGAACTCAAAAACATATTACACTTGATGAAATTGGCAGGAGAATTGCTTTAGGTGATTTCAAAGAGTTTAATATAATCCTCAAAGGTGATGTAGATGGATCAGTTGAGGCATTGACTGATTCTTTTCAAAAACTTTCAACTGAAGAAATTCATATAAATATTATTCACAAAGCTGTTGGTGCAATCACTGAGTCAGATGTGTTATTAGCGTCTGCATCTGATGCAATTATAATTGGGTTTAATGTAAGGCCAACAGGAAATGCAAGACAAATTGCTGATAAAGAAGAGATTGATATTAGAAATTATTCGATTATTTATGACGCAATTAATGATTTAAAAGATGCAATGGAAGGAATGCTTTCTCCCAAATTTAAAGAGGAGATTACAGGAAATGTTGAAATAAGAGAAACATTTAAAATATCTAAATTCGGCACTATAGCTGGTTGTATGGTTACAAATGGAAAAATCTTTAGAAATTCAAATATTAGACTCATAAGAGATGGTGTTGTTGTCATGTCAGGCTCACTTGACTCATTAAAAAGATTCAAGGATGATGTAAAAGAGGTTTCAAAAGGTTATGATTGTGGAATACAAATTAAAAATTATAACGATATAATGGTTGGGGATATTATTGAGGCATTTTCTGAAGTTGAGATAAAAAAATCGAAGTAATATCAATTTGGTCTTAATATGAAAGCAGAGGAGTAATTCTGCTTTATATGCTTCAAGTTTTTGATTGCATCAAGCTTTGAGACAAACTTACCAATTCTGATTTTGTAATATGGTGTTTCAAAACTAAAATAGATATCATCAAATGCTTTTTCCTTTTCCAATTCTCCCATTAATATTAGTCCATCTTCGTAGTTTCCGCTAAAAATTTGAATAGTATATTGACCCGATGTAAAGGTTTCATTATTAACTTCTTTTTTTAACTCAACTAAGCTGGATAATTTCTCATCTATAATTATTTTTGGTTTATTGCTTTGAGAAAATACAGGAAATATAAATATGTTAAAAAAAAATAATAGTATGAGTAATTTAAAAGCATTCATGATCTGACAAATATATAAGCTTTTTTTGTTTAAAAAAGTGTATGTTTTTTTCGCTATTTAGAATCGTTATAAATTAAAAAAAATAGATATAAAATAGGTTTCTAAAAACGTTTTTGTGTTGTATTTTTGACTATTAAATTTTTAATTCAATTTATTTGAATTTTTAGTGAAAAGAAACATCATATTTTTAAAAGATTTTTCTGACCTCTTTTCTAAGAAACGGTTAATGACTTTTTTCGCTTTAAATTTATTTTTCTCATTAACTTTTGCAGCCAATTTAAACTCTCAAGAACCTGATATTCAGAAAGGAAAATCTTTATTTAATTCCCAATGTGCAGCTTGCCACAAGCTAAATAAAAAATTGATTGGTCCAGCATTAAGAGGTGTTTCAGCAAAGTATGAAAAGGAATGGCTATATTCTTGGATAAAAAATAGTGCTTCAATGATCAAGGCTGGTGACCCACAGGCTGTTGCTATCTATGAGGAATATAATAAAGTGGCAATGAATGCATTTCCAAACTTATCAAATGAAGATATAGATAATATTCTTGCTTATACTGAATATATTCCTCCCAAACCAACTCCTCCGCCAGGGGCTCCTGTAACTCAAGCTTCAGCCTCAAGCTCAACAAATGATTTAATTATAATCTTGTTGTCGTTTGTGCTTCTTGTTTTGGTAATTCTTCTTTACTTAATAAATAAAACATTAAAGAGTTTAGTTGAACAAAATACCGTTTTTGCAGACTCTAAAGCAAATAAAAAGGGTGTACCAATTTGGAAAGCTTTTGCAAAAAATCAGTTTTTAGTTTTTGTATCTGTAATATTTTTATTGCTTTCAAGTGCTTACTACGCTTATGGTTATATGATGCAAGTTGGAGTAGATCAAGGATATATGCCAATACAGCCAATACATTACTCTCACAAAATACATTCTGGAGCTAATCAAATTGAATGTCAGTATTGTCATTCCTCAGCAAAAAAATCTAAACATTCTGGAATACCATCTCTCAATGTTTGCATGAACTGTCATGAAAATATTGCAGAATATAATGGTGAGGAAGATTTAGAAAAAGGTTATACTAGAGAATTTTACACTAATGAAATAAAAAAGTTATATAAAGCCGTTGGTTGGGATGAAAATTCTCAAACATACACGGGTGATACTGAACCTGTAAAATGGGTAAGGATTCATAATCTTCCAGATTTTGTTTATTTCAACCATGCTCAACATGTAACTGTAGCGGGAGTTGATTGTAAAACATGTCACGGTCCAGTTGAAGAAATGGAAATTTTATATCAACATTCTCCTTTGACAATGGGTTGGTGTATAGATTGTCATAGGGAAACAAATATCAAATTGAAAGACAATGAGTATTATGCAAAGATTCATGAAGAGTTGTCAAAAAAATATGGAGTAGAAGAACTTACGGCCGCTCAAATGGGTGGGCTAGAATGTGGCAAATGTCATTATTAGATTTTTATTTTAATGGGAAAAGAAAAAAAATATTGGAAAAGTGAATTAGAATTATCTTCTAATAGTCCAGTCATGGAGGATTTACAAAACAATGAATTTGTAGATCAACTACCAATGAATAACTTTCTTTCTGACAAACAAGGTCTAGGAAATTCTAATACCAATAGAAGAGATTTTCTGAAATATTTAGGCTTTAGTACTGCTGCCGCTACATTAGCAAGCTGCGAAGGACCTGTCAACAGGTCAATACCGTATGTATTACAACCAGAACGAATTATTCCTGGAATTGCAAATTATTATGCTACAACAATTTCAGATGGATTTGATTTTGCTAATGTCTTAGTTAAGACAAGAGAAGGAAGACCAATTAAAATTGAAAATAATACAAAAGCTAATTTTAGGTGCTCAGCAAATGCAAGAGTTCATGCATCAGTTTTATCAATGTACGATAGTATGAGATTAAAAGGGCCTTTAAAAAATGGTGTTGAAACAAATTGGGAAGATTTAGATGGTGAAATTGTTTCCCAACTTAAATCAATGAAAGCAAATAATGAAAAAATAGCATTATTAACTCAAACTTTTGCTAGTCCGTCTACCACTAAATTAATCGATGATTTCAAGAAAAAGTATGAAAATGTAGAACACATAACATATGATGCCATTTCTAATTCCAAAGCTTTGGATGCTTTTGAAATAGCTTACGGTGTTAGAGCTTTACCCTCTTTTGATTTCTCAAAAGCAGATTATATTGTTTCTGTTGGTGCAGACTTTTTGGGTGATTGGCAAGGCGGAGATCATGATTCTGGATATGTTAAGGGTAGAATTCCGAGCAGAAATTTTGATGGAAAAGCTAATATGTCAAAACATATTCAGATTGAATCAAACATGAGTCTCTCCGGTTCCAATGCTGATAAGAGAATTCCTATGACTCCCTCGCAACAAAAAATAGCACTGGCTAAAATATTCAGCTATATTTCTGGATTAAGTATTGATGCAGAATTACCTAAAAAGTTTGATTTATCAATTAGAAAAATTGCTGAAGATTTAAAAAAAGCTGGTAAAAAAGGAGTTATAATTACCGGTTTAGATGATGTTAATGCACATGTAATTACTTATGCTATTAATGATTTGTTAAAAAGTTCTTGCTTACTAAAAGATGAAATTTCATTGATCAGGTCTGGAAAAGATGAAGAAATTAACAACTTGGTTGACAATTTAAATAATGGTTCTGTAAGTGGATTAATAATGGTTGGTGTAAATCCAGCATACACCTTGCCAAATGCAGATAAATTCATCTCCGGACTTAAAAAAACAAAATTTTCAATATGCTTTTCAATGAAAAATGATGAGTCTGCAATTCATTCAAAATGGGTAGCCGCCATGCCTCATTTTTTAGAATCATGGGGAGATAATGAAATGAAATATGGAAGATTCAGTCTTACACAACCAACCATTAGACCTCTATTTGATACTAAACAATTTCAAGATTGTTTATTAAATTGGGTTGGTTCTGATATGACTTTTTATGATTATTTAAAAAATAATTGGAAGACAAATATATTGAACCAATCTTCTTGGAATCAGGCCCTTCATGATGGATTTTATGATTCTAAGGAGAAGTATAACTTAAAAAATCAAAAATATGATGTAAAAAAATACTTTACTAATTTGTTAAATTACAGATCTAAAGGAGATTATGAAATTGTATTATATACCAAAACAGGTTTGGGAGATGGTCAACAAGCAAACAATCCATGGCTTCAAGAATTTCCTGATCCGATAACTAGAGTTTCATGGGACAATTATTTGACTGTTTCAAAAAATGATGCCCAGAAATTAGGATTAAAAAATTTCAATGTTGCAAATGGTGCTCTTGATAGTAATTATGCCCTTGTTTCTATTGAAGATAGGAGTTTAAAAGTGCCAATTATTATTCAGCCAGGTCAGGCCAATGGATCCGTTGGATTGTCTTTTGGTTATGGAAAAAAAGAAGCTGTTAAAAAAGAAATGCAAGTAGGTGTTAACGCTTTTGAGCTTTATAAAGATTTTAATTCAATTCAAAATGTTGATATAAAGGTTGTAAATGGAAATCATGAATTTGCTTGTATTCAGCTTCACAACACCTTAATGGGAAGAGGTGATATAATTAAAGAAACAACTTTAGAGGTTTTCAATACAAAAAAAATGGAAGTTTGGAATTCTGTTCCGAAAGTTTCCTTAAATCACATTGAAACCCCTGTGACATCTCCAGATGTTGATTTATGGGATGAATTTGATAGGTCGATTGGACACCATTTTAATTTATCAATTGATCTTAATGCTTGTACAGGCTGTGGTGCTTGTGTCATCGCTTGTCATGCAGAAAACAATGTTCCGGTTGTAGGTAAAAACGAAGTAAGAAAATCTAGGGACATGCATTGGTTGAGAATAGACAGGTACTATTCGTCTGAAAAAAGTTTTGAAGAGGATATTAAAACTAAAGAAAATATATCAGGCGTTTCAGAATCTCTTTCTGTTTTTGGTGAAATGGAAGAACCTGCTGAGAATCCACAAGTTGTTTTCCAACCTGTGATGTGCCAGCACTGTAATCATGCACCTTGTGAAACCGTATGTCCAGTAGCTGCTACATCTCACGGAAGGCAAGGTCAAAACCATATGGCTTATAACCGCTGTATTGGAACTAGATATTGTGCAAATAATTGTCCATACAAAGTGAGAAGATTTAACTGGTTTTTATATAATAACAATGATGAGTTTGATTTTAATATGAATGATGATTTAGGTAAAATGGTTTTAAACCCAGATGTTGTTGTAAGGTCAAGAGGAGTCATGGAAAAATGTTCATTTTGTATACAATCAACTCAAGCAGTAATTTTAAAAGCTAAAAGTGAGGAAAGGCCAGTTAAAAAGGGTGAATTCAATGACACCTGTGCTTGCTCTGCTGCCTGCTCGACTGGAGCTATGAAATTTGGAGACATTAATGATAAAGAAAGTGAAGTAGCTGTTTTAAAAGAGGGTGAAAGGGTTTATAATTTATTAGAATATGTTGGAACAAAACCAAATGTGTTTTACCATCTTAAAGTTAGAAATACCGATGATTCATAATTTAATTAAATAAATATATATGGCATCTCATTACGAAGCACCTATTAGAAAACCTCTTGTGACTGGAAATAAATCCTATCATGATGTTTCTGTTGATATTGCAGGTGCAGTTGAAGGCAAGGCAAATAAACAGTGGTGGATTGTTTTTACAATTGCTTTGGTAATGTTTTTGTGGGGATTAGGCTGTATAATTTATACAATTTCAACTGGAATTGGTACATGGGGCTTAAACAAAACTGTTGGATGGGCGTGGGATATAACAAATTTTGTTTGGTGGGTAGGAATTGGACATGCTGGAACCCTAATTTCTGCAGTATTGTTGTTATTTAGGCAAAAATGGAGAATGGCTATCAATAGATCTGCAGAGGCAATGACTATTTTTTCTGTAATTCAAGCTGGTCTTTTTCCAATTATTCACATGGGAAGACCATGGGTTGCCTTTTGGACTTTACCTATTCCAAACGCATATGGATCTTTGTGGGTTAATTTCAATTCACCTTTACTTTGGGATGTATTTGCGATTTCTACCTATCTATCCGTTTCTTTGGTTTTTTGGTGGACGGGATTATTACCTGATTTTGCAATGATTAGGGATAGGGCTGTTAAACCTTTTCAAAAGAAAATATATAGTCTTGTTAGCTTTGGGTGGAGTGGAAGAGCAAAAGATTGGCAAAGATTTGAAGAAGTATCTCTCGTTTTAGCAGGACTAGCTACTCCATTGGTACTTTCGGTTCACACAATTGTATCGTTTGATTTTGCAACATCTGTTATACCTGGATGGCATACTACTATTTTTCCTCCATATTTTGTTGCAGGTGCAATTTTTTCTGGATTTGCAATGGTGCAGACTTTATTAATTGTTATGAGAAAGGTATCAAATCTTGAAAACTATATAACCATTCAACATATTGAACTTATGAATATTGTAATTATGATAACAGGTTGTATTGTTGGGTGTGCGTATATTACTGAGTTGTTTATTGCATGGTATTCAGGTGTAGAGTATGAACAATATGCTTTTCTAAACAGAGCAACTGGTCCATATTGGTGGGCATATTGGTCAATGATGACATGTAATGTTTTTTCTCCTCAATTTATGTGGATTAAGAAATTAAGAACAAGCATTGTATTTTCATTTGTGATATCTATTGTCGTCAATATTGGTATGTGGTTTGAGAGATTTGTAATTATAGTTACCTCTCTTCACAGAGATTATCTTCCATCATCTTGGACAATGTTCTCACCAACATATGTCGATATAGGAATATTTTTAGGGACAATTGGTTTCTTTTTTGTACTGTTTTTACTCTACTCTAGAACATTCCCTGTAATAGCTCAGGCAGAAGTAAAAACTATTTTAAAAACATCTGGTGATAATTTTAAAAAATTAAGAGATAATAATGGCTGATAAAATCCTACATGCTATATATGATGATGACGATAAGTTATTAGATGCTGTTAAGAAAATTAAAGCAGCCAAATATGATATTGAAGAGGTCTATACTCCTTTTCCTGTTCATGGTTTGGACAAGGTAATGGGTCTAAAAGAAACTAGACTTGCAATCACATCGTTCATTTACGGTTGCATCGGTTTTTGTTTTGCTATATGGATGATGAACCATATAATGATTTTAGATTGGCCACAAAATATTGGTGGAAAACCAAGTTTTTCTTTTATAGAAAATATGCCAGCATTTGTTCCAATTATGTTTGAACTGACAGTGTTTTTTGCAGCACATTTAATGGTAATTACATTTTATTTGAGAAGTAAATTATGGCCTTTTAAGGAAGCTGAAAATCCAATTCCTGATACAACAGATGATAAATTCTTAATTGAAATTAAATTTAATGGAAGCGATAAGGAATTAAAAAAAATAATAAAACAAACAGATGTTCTTGAAATCAAATTACATGTAAAAAAAAAATCAAATAATGAATAAAACAAATAATTTTTTCGTTTTGATTTTAATATCAACATTGTTGGTTTCTTGTTTTGATTCCTCGAAGCCAAATTATCAGTATTTTCCAAATATGTATGAAGCTGTTGGTTATGATACTTATGATGAGTCTAATGTATTCAAAAGAGGAACTGAAGCACAACTTCCTGTAGAAGGAACAATTCCAAGAGGATGGGTTCCATATGAATACCCAGATACTAATGAGGGTTACGATTTAGCAAAGTATGATTTGATTAACCCTTTAACTTTAAATAAAGAGAATTTGAAAAAAGGTAAGGAATTGTATGGAGTCTATTGTGCAGTTTGCCACGGTGCAAAAGGAGATGGACAAGGAATTTTGATGAAAAGAGAAAAGTTTTTGGGAATACCTAGCTACGCCGACAGAGATATTACGGATGGCAGTATTTATCACGTGCTCATGTATGGAAAAAATTTAATGGGATCACACGCAAGCCAGGTTGATGCAAATGAAAGATGGCAAATATCTCAGTATGTTATGACTTTAAGAGAGGATTTAGTAAAACAAAAGTAATTTATGTATAAACTGACAAACGACATAAAAATATTTTCTTTTTCAATGATGATCATTGGATTCATTGGACTGGCTTATGGTTTTTACACTGCTCCTCACTCTATTGAGGAGGCTAAAGAAATTGTAGCATCTCAACATCAGGGTGATTATAATACTGATCATTCAAATGATTCAAACCATATTAAAACGGACAAATTAAATGATCACAGTTCTGACTCAGATCATAGTACTGAAAATGATGAACATTCAATGTCTCATGATGAGCATGTATATCATCAATTGAGCAATAGACCTTGGTCTGCGTTATATGTTGCAGCAATTTTTTTCTTTTTAATTTCTCTAGGAACACTAGCGTTTTATGCTATACAAAGAGCATCACAAGCTGGTTGGTCTCCAATATTATTTAGAGTGATGGAAGGTATAACAGGTTATTTATTGCCTGGTTCAATTATAGTATTTGTTATTTTAGTTTTATGTACTATGCATTTAAATCATGTTTTTGTTTGGATGGACCCTGAGGTTGTAGCACATGATAAAATTATTCAAGCTAAATCTGGATATTTAGATTCCAAATTTTTTCTTGCTAGAGCTGTTTTTTATATTCTTGGTTGGAATTTGTATAGATTTTTCTCCCGAAAATTTTCATTAGCCCAAGATAAATCAAATGATATATCAAACCATACGAAAAACTTTAAACTTTCTGCAGGTTTTTTAGCTTTCTTCATAGTTACTGAATCGATGATGTCCTGGGATTGGATAATGTCCATAGACCCACACTGGTTTAGCACGCTTTTTGGTTGGTATGTTTTTGCCAGTATGTTTGTTTCAGGAATTACAACTATTGCTTTGATTACAATTTATTTAAAATCTAAAGGTTATTTAGAAAAAGTCAATAATAATCATATGCATGATTTGGCTAAGTTTATGTTTGGAGTAAGTGTTTTTTGGGCTTATCTTTGGTTTTCTCAATTTATGTTGATATGGTATGCTAATATCCCTGAAGAAGTTGTTTATTTTGTTGCAAGAATTCAAGATTATTCACTTCCGTTTTGGGGAATGTTAGTTACGAATTTAATTTTCCCTTTTTTAGTTTTAATGAATAGTGATTATAAAAGAGTTAATTGGTTAATCGTGATGACAGGAATAGTAATTTTGTTTGGACACTATTTAGATTTTTATAATATGATTATGCCTGGCACTGTTGGAGATCAATGGTTTATTGGAATTCCAGAAATTGGTGGAATATTATTTTTTATGGGATTATTTATTTATGTGGTATTTAATACCATAAGTAAAGTTTCATTAGAGCCAAGTGGAGATCCATTGCTAAAAGAAAGTGAAAAGTTTGTTTATTAAATAATTATTTATAATGATTGGATTATTGACAGTAATGGTAGTACTTCTAATGGGAATTGCAATTTGGCAAATTAGTAATATTTATCAACTGATTCAAAATAAAATGGGAGTTAAAAAAGATGACTCTCAAATTGCAACTGAGAAAGATAATGATACACAAGGTAAATTAATGTTTGCATTCCTTGTATTTATATATGTTGTAACAATCTATTGTTTTTGGGCTTATAGCAAAGTTCTGCTTCCTGAAGCAGCCTCTGAGCACGGAGTTCCTTATGATCGTCTTTTGTGGATTTCTTTTGCAATAATTTTGTTTGCTCAAACCATAACTCAAGCTTTGTTGCATTATTTCGCATACAAGTATAGAGGAATAAATAATAGAAAAGCATTTTTTTTAACCCACGATAATAATTTGGAACTTGTTTGGACGGTCATTCCTGCAATTGTATTTTTCATTCTTATAATATATGGTATGGTAACTTGGTCTGACATAATGAATTTTAAAGATGAAGATGAAGATGCTTTGGTAATTGAGCTGTATGCAGCTCAATGGAACTGGAAGGCTAGATATGGAGGTCAAGATAATGTTCTAGGAGATGCAAATGTCAGGTTTTTGAATGATTTTGATGGAAGAAACTCCGTTGGTATTGATTCATCTGACCCCAATGGATGGGATGATATTGTAGTTACGCAAGAATTTCATATTCCTGTTAACAGAAAAATTATTTTTAAAATGAGATCTCAAGATGTATTACATTCTGCTTATATGCCTCATTTTAGAGCTCAAATGAATTGTGTTCCTGGAATGATAACAGAATTCTCATTCACTCCAACTAAAACTACTGCTGAAATGAGAATGAATGCAGATATTGCCGCCAAAGTTGAAAGGATAAATAAAATAAGATATGAAAACAGTAAAGAATTAATTGCTAATGGTGAAGAAGGTTTAGAATCCTATCAGTTTGATTACTTATTGCTTTGTGCGAAAATTTGTGGATCTTCGCATTACAATATGCAAATGAAAATAATTGTAGATACTGAAAAAGATTATAATAAATGGATTGCTAAACAACCTGCATTTTCATCGATTATGCAATAAGTTTTATATAAACATGAAAGGAAAAGAAAACAAAAACCCTAGAATAAGAGTTAAAATGGAGTCAGAAGAGTTCGGTGACCTACTTGAAAATAAAAATGTTAAGTCTGATTTTCACCAAGAACACCACCACAAAGAAACATTTATAACTAAATATATCTTTAGTCAAGATCATAAAATGATTGCTAAACAGTATTTAATTACTGGAGTTCTATTTATGGGCTTTATTGGTATTGCAATGTCTCTATTGTTTAGACTTCAATTAGCTTGGCCAGAACAATCTTTTGCTGTTTTCGATATTTTTCTAGGTAAGTGGGCACCTGAGGGAGTTATGGACCCTAATATATATTTAGCGTTAGTAACCATTCATGGTACTATAATGGTATTTTTTGTTTTAACAGCTGGCTTAAGTGGAACTTTCAGTAATTTATTGATTCCATTACAGATTGGTGCAAGAGACATGGCATCTGGTTTTTTAAATATGGTTTCATTTTGGTTGTTCTTTCTTTCTAGTGTTATTATGCTTGCATCTTTATTTGTTGAGGCTGGTCCCGCTGCTGCTGGTTGGACAATTTATCCTCCATTAAGTGCTTTGCCACAAGCCCAACCTGGATCTGGGTTAGGAATGACTTTATGGTTAGTTTCAATGGCAATTTTTGTAGCCTCTTCATTATTAGGGTCATTAAACTATATAGTAACTGTCATAAATTTAAGAACAAAAGGGATGTCTTTATTTAGAATGCCTCTTACAATTTGGGCATTTTTTGTAACAGCTATAATTGGAGTTATATCATTTCCAGTTTTATTATCTGCTGCTTTACTTTTAATAATGGACAGAAGTTTTGGCACATCATTTTTTCTTTCAGACATTTTTGTACAAGGAGAAGTTTTACATTATCAAGGAGGTTCTCCTGTTTTGTTTGAGCATTTATTTTGGTTTTTAGGTCATCCTGAAGTTTATATTGTTCTTCTTCCAGCACTTGGAATTACATCTGAAATTATTGCTACAAATTCAAGAAAACCAATATTTGGATACAGAGCAATGGTTGCTTCAATTCTTGCTATTGCATTTTTATCAACTGTAGTATGGGGTCACCATATGTTCATTTCTGGCATGAACCCATTTTTAGGATCAGTATTTACTTTTACTACTCTTTTGATTGCTATACCATCTGCAGTAAAAGCGTTTAATTACATTGCAACATTATGGAAAGGAAATTTACAATTTAATCCTGGAATGTTATTTTCAATTGGACTTGTATCAACTTTTATAACTGGTGGTTTAACAGGAATTATTTTAGGTGATAGTACTCTTGACATTAATATTCATGATACTTATTTTGTTGTTGCGCATTTTCATTTGGTTATGGGTATCTCAGCATTATATGGATTATTTGCAGGAGTATATCATTGGTTTCCAAAACTTTTTGGAAGAATGATGAATAAAAATTTAGGTTATATACATTTTTGGGTAACAGCAATTTCTGCTTATGGTGTTTTTTTTCCAATGCATTTTATAGGAATGGCTGGCTTACCAAGAAGATACTATACCAATACAGCATTTCCTTACTTTGATGATTTAGCAGATGTAAATGTAATTATAACTGTTTTTGCACTATTAGCTGGTTTTGCCCAATTAATTTTCCTATATAATTTTATTGCAAGTATATTTTATGGAAAAATAGCACCTAAAAACCCATGGAGATCTAACACCATGGAGTGGACAGCACCAGTGGAACACATGCATGGTAATTGGCCTGGAGAAATTCCTCACGTTTATAGATGGGCATATGATTACAGTAAACCAGGGCTTGATGAAGATTTTGTTCCACAAACAGTGCCTTTGGGTAAAAACGAGGATATAACTGAACACTAATTAACAACAGTAGTAAATTTAAATAAGGTTTCCCTTTTCATTATATTTGATCTGATGAATGAAAATTTAGATCCTACAGATTCTAGCTTTGATAAAGAAGATTTAGAAAATGACAAGGCATTAAGGCCACTTTCCTTCAATGATTTTTCAGGTCAAGAACAAATAATAGAAAATTTACAAATTTTTGTTGAAGCTTCTAATCAAAGATCGGATGCTTTAGACCATACCCTTTTTCACGGACCACCTGGTTTAGGGAAAACAACTCTAGCTCACATTCTTGCTAACGAACTTGGAGTTAATCTCAAAGTTTCCTCAGGCCCAGTGTTAGATAAACCTGGTGATTTGGCTGGGTTATTAACCAATTTGGATTCAAGAGATGTTTTATTTATTGATGAAATTCATAGATTGAGCCCTGTGGTTGAAGAATATTTATATTCTGCTATGGAGGATTATAAAATTGACATAATGATAGAATCTGGACCTAACGCTAGGTCTGTACAAATAAATTTAAATCCATTTACGTTAATTGGTGCAACAACAAGGTCTGGACTATTAACAGCTCCGATGAGAGCAAGATTTGGAATAAATAGTAGACTAGAATATTATAAAACAGGATTATTATCCAAAATTATAAAGAGAAGTTCAGAAATACTTGATATAAAAATTGATAACGATGCTGCTAAAGAAATTGCAGGAAGGAGCAGAGGAACACCAAGAATTTCAAATTCTTTACTAAGAAGAGTTAGAGATTTTGCCCAAATTAAAGGAAGTGGAAAAATAGATTTAGAAATTACTAGGTTTGCTTTAAAATCTCTTAATGTAGATAGGCATGGTTTGGATGAGATGGATAATAAAATACTTACTACATTAATCGATAAATTCAAAGGTGGTCCTGTTGGAATTAATACTTTATCAACTGCTGTCTCCGAAAGTTCAGAAACATTAGAAGAGGTTTATGAACCTTTTTTAATCCAACAAGGCTTTATAGTTAGAACTCCAAGAGGCAGAGAGGTTACTAAGTTAGCATATGATCACCTTGGAAAACAAAAATTAAATTCTCAAAATGAATTGTTTTAAAATTTAAAATCATGATTGCATTCACTAGGTTAAATAAACTTATTTATGAATTTTTATTAAGCTTGAATATTTCACCATTTTATGCTGAAATTTTTAATTTTATTATTCTTACTATTGTTATTTTTCTGGGAATATTAGTAGTAAACTTTATTTCTAATAAAATAATTTCAAAATTATTCAAAAGTTTATCTGTTAATACAAAAACAAATTTTGATGATTATTTGATTCAAAATAAAACACCATATTATATTTCTAAATTAGTTCCAGTGGCACTTTTGTTTTTAATTATTCCTTTTTGGTTTTACTCTTACGATTTTGTTGTTGAATATGTTTTTCAAATATTAGAAGTATACTTGGTATTACTAATTGTTTGGATTATTAGAAGTATTCTAAGAGCGTTAAGGTTTTATTTAAAAACCATTGATTCTTTTAAGGACAAACCAATTGAAAGTTTTATTCAAGTTGTTTTAATTTTAGTATGGTTTTTGGCAATTCTTAATATATTCTCAATAATTACTGGAAAAGAAATAACAACTTTTTTAGCCGCTATGGGTGCTTTATCAGCTGTAATTCTTTTAATATTTAAAGATACTATACTAGGTTTTGTTGCTAGTATTCAGTTGAGCTCTAATGATTTAATTAGAATTGGAGATTGGGTTACAATGAAACAATATGGTGCTGACGGAGATGTCATAGAAATTAATTTAAACTCGGTTAAAATTCAAAATTTTGATAAAACAATAACAACAATTCCTACATACAAATTAATTTCAGATTCATTTAAAAATTGGAGAGGAATGAGCGAATCTGATGGCAGAAGAATAAAAAGATCATTGTCAGTCAAAGGTTCTTCAGTAAAATTCTTAAATGAAGAAGAATTAACACAGCTCAAAAAAATTAAGTTGTTAAAAAAACTAATTTTATCTAAAGAGGATGAGATAAAAAAACACAATTCAAGTCTAGATATAAATACATCAGTACTGGTAAATGGCAGAAACTTAACTAATCTCGGTCTTTTTAGAAACTACATTGAAATATATTTAAAAAACGCCTCAAATATAAATAATAATATGACTGTTATGTGTAGGCAACTTTCTCCCACACCACATGGTATTCCACTTGAAATTTATGCTTTCAGTAAAAATAAAGAATGGAAACATTATGAGCACATCATGTCAGATATTTTTGATCACTTATTAGCGTCTTTAAAAAGTTTTCATTTAGAATTATTTGAATATCCAACATCTTTAAAATGAATTTGAAGAAAATAATAATTCAAATATTTATAATCGGATTTTTTTTAAATTCTTATTCTCAAATTAATGATAATGTTTGTACTAATATTTATTTAATTCGTCATGCAGAAAAAGTTAGAGACGACTCTAGTGATAAAAATCCCCACTTAAATTCAATTGGTCTTAAAAGAGCTGACAAGTGGAAAGAAGTATTTATAAATATAGATTTTGACGAAATTTTTTCTACAGATTTAAATAGAACTATTGAAACAGCTTTACCTACCTCAAATAGTCAAAAAATACAAATTCAAAAATATTTTCCGTCTAAGAAGTTTTACAAAGATTTTTTTAATTTGAATAATGGCAAAACTGTTTTAGTTGTTGGTCACAGTAATACAACTCCAGAGTTTGTAAATCCTTTAATAAAAAATGATTTTTATGACCAAATTGAAGATAATAATAATGGAAATTTATATTATGTTCAAAAATGTGGATCTTTAAGTCCCACTCATATGGTTTTGTTTATAAATTGATATGGATTTAATTAATTTACCCAAGGTTGAACTTCATATACATTTAGACTGTTCTTTAAGCTATGATGTTGTTAGAAAACTAGACTCTAAAATAACATATAAAAAATTTTTAAAGGATTTTATTGGTTCAAACTGTAATTCCTTGAAAGATTATATTAATTGTGCTGATAGAGCTGTAAAAATTATGCAAAACAAGTATCAACTGGAATTGGTTATTGAAGATTTATTTGATCAATTAAAAAAAGATAACGTTATCTATGTTGAAATAAGATTTGCTCCGCTATTGCATACAAGTAAAGAGTTGAGTTCATATGAAGTTGTAGAAATCATTAGTAAAAAAGTACAGAAAGAATCTGTGAAAAATGATATTTATGCAGGTCTAATTTTATGTACTCTTAGGCATTATACAAAGGAAGAAAGTTTAGAGACTATTCAATTAGTGAAAAAATTTTCAAAAACTAATGTTGTTGGATTTGATATTGCTGCCGATGAAGCAGGTTTTCCTTTAGATAATCATACGGATGCTTTTAATTTTGCTAGAAAAAACAATATTCCAGCAACTGCTCATGCTGGAGAAGCAAAAGGCCCTGAAAGTGTAGCTGAGACCATTGATAAATTAAATCCCAAAAGAATTGGTCACGGAGTTAGAATTATTGAGAATATTGAAGTGTTGAATGACATAAAAAAACAAAATATTCATCTCGAAATATGTCCCAGTAGCAATATTGCTACTAGGGTTTATAAAAATTTTAAATCACATCCAATTGATAAACTTTATAAAAGTGGTTTATCAATTAGTATCAATTCTGATGGCAGAACAATTAGCAATACAAATTTGAATAAAGAATATTTACTCTTATCAAAAAATTTTAATTGGAAAAAAAAGCATTTTTTAAAATGTAATCTAAATGCTATTGATGCATCTTTTGCATCAAAAAAAATAAAAAAAGAATTAATTTTGAGATTGAAAAATGAAAGTGTTAATTCCTGAATCTACAACAAAATACATTTCAATTTTTATTGTTTGGTTATTTCATATTTCTGGATTGATTGGGATAGCCTATGGAAATAGAGAATTGTTTGTTGCCTTTACACCAATTAATTTATTTATATCATTTTATTTACTTTTTTTAAACCAGTTAGAATTCAAAAAAAAAGATCTAATATCCTTTATAATAATTTTTTTAATTGGAATGATTGCAGAAATATTAGGAGTTAATTATGGCTTTATTTTTGGTGAATACATATATTTAGAAAATCTTGGATTTAAAATTCTTGGAGTCCCTTTTTTAATAGGAATTCAGTGGATATTACTTACTTTTATTACAGGTTCATTTTCATCATATCTTTTTAAAAAAAATAAAATTAAGTCAATTGGTCTAAGTGTTGCTCTAATGATTCTTCTTGACCTGTTGATTGAACCAGTTGCACCTAAATTAGGTTTTTGGATTTTTTCAAACTCAGTTGCTCCTATCCAAAATTATATAGGTTGGTTTATAATCGCACTTCTTTGTCAAATAATATTTCAATATGGTATTGAAAAAAAAGAAAACACCTTTTCATTTCACCTGCTAATAATAAACTTTTTATTCTTCGGTTTATTAAATGTTTTAGCCCTGTAGTTCAATGGATAGAATAGAAGTTTCCTAAACTTTAGATCTAGGTTCGATTCCTAGCAGGGCTACAAAATTTATTGAATTTATATTAAGAATAAATAATTTAAAACACAATAAAAGTTTGTATTTTAGAATTTTATTCAAATGAAAAAAGAATTATTTTTCTTTTTGATGTTAGTTTGTTTTTTTTCTTGTAAGGATCAATCAAATACAAAAAATTTAAAATCTGAACCTATAAACTACATTGAATTAAGTTCTTTTGTGAATGATTCGTTACCAAAATTTATCACTATTGATAAAAAATATTTTGAAATTATTGATTCTTGGGAATCTAAATCAATTATAGAAAGCACTTCATTGATTGTTTCTAAAGATCCAAAAACATTACCGTTCTTTTTTGAATCTTTAAAATTAGAGCTTGATAAAGTTGAGGTGGAAAAAATTCCATATAAACTAAAAGTTCCTCAAATAATTGGAAGATTTAGGGTTTATAAAACGGAAGTTTATAAGATCAATGAAATAGTTTTAAATCAAAACAATATTAAATTATTCAAAGAGAATTTAATTAGTTTGGCTATATCTTATAATGCTTTAATTAATATGATCAATATCACGTCTAAAGATATTTTAGAAAAAAATACAAAAGAATAATTTAAAATTTAGGTCGCTTAAATTCATATCCCAGTTCATTAGAAATATTTTGATCATTTATTTTTTTTCCTAATCCCATATTGATTTTAGAAAAATAAATCTCTTTTAAACCTAAAGCTTTACATTGATTATTGTAAAATTCTTTTCGCTTTGGATGATAAGGACTAACCCCCAAAAAAACTTTTCCCCAAATATTTTTTTCAATTATTGATAATATGATTCCTATACAATCATCTAGGTGAATTAAGTTAATTGGGTGGTCAGGATTTTTGACATTTTTTTTATTTGAAAGAGATATAGCGGGGTTGCGATCTTTTCCGATAAGTCCCCCAAATCGAATTATACATGAATGTTTAAAACCCTGTATTATTTTCTCTGCCTTTAAAATTTCGTTTCCCCTAAATGAGCTTGGAATTGGAATGCAGTCATAATTTATAATTCCCTCATTATGCCCATAAACCGAAGTGCTACTAATAAATAAGATGTTTTTTACATTACTTTTTTTTACTTCACTGATAATTTTTTGAACCTTTTTTGAATATTTACCTAAAGTTGTTTTTGAGGGAGGAAAATTTATAATAAGTGTTTTAACATTTTTTAAAAAATCAGAAATATTTCCTATTATTTTTTTTTCTTCAACCAACAATAAATGTGCTTCTATTTTTTCTGTTTCTATTTTATCAATTTTATTAAATGAAGTTGTAGACCCTTTAACTAAAAAATTTTTCTTTATTAATTTTTTTGCAAGTGTAATACCTAACCATCCACATCCAAGGATCGCAATTTTATTTTTTTGATTCATGGAGTTTTCTAAGTTGAAAATCTATTTCTTCATCTTCGATTTTTCTAAAAATTAGATTGCTTTTTTGAATTTTATTAGAAATTATTGGATTTTCTTTTTTGATTTCACTCCAATTAACTTCTTTGATGTTAAATTGATTTTTAAGTTTCATTGAGGTGACAGGGAGGAATGGTTCGCAAACAATAGATAGAATGCCGCATATTTGTATAGAAATATTCATTATAGTTTGGACTTTAAAACTATCAGATGTTTTTATTAATTTCCAAGGCTCTGTATCTGCTAAAAATTTATTTCCATATCTCGCTAAATCGATCATATTATTGATAGCATCTCGAAATTTAAATTTCTCAATACAAGATCCAATTATTTCAGGGTATTTATAAATCTGATCAATAATTTTTTCTTCCTCATTATCAATATTGCCAATTGGAGGGATTTCCAATCCATAATATTTTTCTGTCAATACAGCAACTCTGTTTACAAAATTTCCAAATATTGCTACTAATTCATTGTTGTTTTTTGCCTGAAAATCTTTCCATGTAAAATCATTATCCTTGTTTTCAGGTGCATTTGTTGTTAAAACATATCTCAAAGTGTCTTGCATGTTAGGAAAATCATTCATGTATTCATCAATCCAAATAGCCCAATTTTTAGATGTAGAAATTTTTTGACCTTCCAAATTTAAAAATTCGTTTGCAGGAACATTAGTAGGTAGAATATAATTCTTTGAAGCATGGAGAATTGCAGGAAAAATTATACAGTGAAAGACTATATTATCTTTTCCAATAAAGTGTACAAGTTCAGTTTCAGGGCTTTGCCAATAGGGTCTCCAATCTTTATTGTTTTTTTTTGCCCATTCAATTGTTGAGGAAATATATCCAATTGGGGCATCAAACCAAACGTATAAAACTTTCCCTAATGCATTATTTAAAGGTACAGGAATTCCCCAGTCCAAATCTCTTGTAATTGCTCTGGGTTTTAAGCCTTCTGTAATCCATGATTTTACTTGCCCAAACACATTTGTCTTCCAGTCTAATTTCTTCTCTTTTAAAAACCATTTTTTTAAGAAATTTTCAAAGTTATTTAATGGCAAAAACCAATGTCTTGTTTTTTTTAATACTGGCTTATTTCCACTTAATTTTGATTTTGGATTTATAAGTTCTGTTGCACTTAATGTGGAACCACAATTTTCACATTGATCACCATATGCCTCATCATTATTACATTTAGGGCATAATCCAGTAACAAATCTATCAGCTAAAAATTGATTTTCTTTTTCATCATAAAGTTGTTCGGTTTCTTTTTCAATAAAAAGATTATTGTCGTTTAAATCTTTAAAAAAATTAGAAGCAGTTTCATGGTGAACTTTTGAAGATGTTCTGGAATAATTATCAAAAGATATTCCAAAATTTTTAAAAGAATTTTTAATATTCAAATGATACTTATCAACTATTTTCTTTGGACTAGTTCCTTCAATTTTTGCTCTTATAGGTATCGCAGCACCGTGTTCATCACTTCCACAAATAAAAACAACATCCTTTTGCAATAATCTAAGGTATCTAGAATAAATATCTGCGGGAATATAAGCCCCTGCTAGATGTCCAATATGGATTGGACCATTAGCATAAGGCAATGCAGCAGTAATCGTATGTCTTTTTTTCAAATTCTTAGATTCATGGCAAAAATAACCAATTAAAAATTCATTTTTTTAATAGTATATGTGATTTTAACGTTTATTGTTAAATTAATAATTAAGTGTTATAATTTTAACATAATCAATACATTTCTATATTTACATTATGAAAACAATTTCATCTGCAGTGGAGAGTTATATAAAAACTAAACCATTTTTGATTTCAGCATTATCCCAAAGAATTATAAATTTAACTTCACTTTCA
>JBJKVZ010000016.1:0-44139 GCA_045562345.1 Flavobacteriaceae bacterium | reverse complement strand
TCAGAAAAATTCCTTTCTTACGTTGGAAGCGATTGCGGAATTGCCAACGTTAATATAGGCACTTCTGGTGCAGAAATTGGGGGTGCTTTCGGCGGAGAAAAAGAAACTGGAGGTGGAAGGGAAAGCGGTTCTGATGCTTGGAAAATTTACATGAGAAGACAGACAAATACTATTAATTATTCCTCAGATATTCCACTGGCTCAAGGGATAAACTTTAATTTAGACTTGGATTGAATTAGTATCCTTTCATTTTTGAAAGTCTATCTAGATGATAATTAGTATCACCTAAAATTTTCTCAATTACCCTAGCTCTTTTAAGAAAAAAACCTATGTCTGCATCATCAGTTACTCCAATACCTCCGTGCATTTGAATTGCTTCATTACTAACTAATTTAAAAGTAGATCCTAGTTTTGCTTTAGCTAGGCTTGCATTTTTTGAAATATCCTTATTTTGATCTATTAATTGCAAAGATTTTAATACTATAGATTTACACAATTCAATTTCCCCAAACATCAAAGCAGATCTATGCTGTAATGCTTGAAATGAACCTATTTTAACTCCAAACTGTTCCCTTTCCTTTAAATAAGACATAGTAATATCAAATGCTTCTTGTATAGAACCAAGCATTTCAGCAGCTAGACCAATCCTAGTAATATCTAAGGTTTTATCCATTATTAATTTTCCGTCGTCGGATTTCGATAAAAAATTATCTTTATTGACTTTTACATTATTAAATGAAATCTCAGAGTAAGTTCTTGAATCCATGTGAACTTTATGATTATGTTCAATTCCAATAGCTTTTGCATCTACAAGGCAAATACTTATGTTTTTATTGCTATCATCAATTGCACTAACAATAAAATAATTTGAAACACTTCCATCTATAACAAATTTTTTTTCTCCACTTAAAATAAAATCATCATTGTCTTTTTTTAAAGTTGTTTTCAAGATTTCTGGGTTGTGGTAATTACCTTCTTCGTGCGCAACTGAAATTAATTTAGAACCATTCATGATTTCTTGTAACAGCTTAGTTTTTAACAATTCATTTTTTGACAATGAAATTAAAGTTGATGACATTAAAACAGTAGATAAAATTGGAGAAACTGTAAGCTTTCGGCCCATTTCTTCCAAAACTTGACCAAGACCCACGTAACCAAAGTTCAATCCGTTATATTTTTCTGGAATAATAAGTGCAGTCCATCCCATTTCTACCATTTCTGTCCACAGGTCCTTCTCATATGTTGCAAAACCATTATCTCTGAGTGTTCTAAAAGCAGAAAGTGGGGACTTGGATTCCAAAAACTCCTTGGTTGATGTTTTCAACAGTTTTTGCTCTTCATTTAAAATTAATGCCATTGCTATTATTTTGATGGAAGACCTATAACTCTTTTTGCAATTATATTTAACTGAACCTCATGAGTGCCACCCTCAATTGAATTCCCTTTAGTTCTACAAAAATATCGAGCTTGTTTTCCGTTTTGAGATTCATCACTGTTCCATTCAGTTGATGAAAATCCATTAATACATAATCTAAGTTCTTCTCTTTGAATATTTAATTCTGTTCCGTAATACTTAAAAAAAGAGGAAACGGCTCCAGGATTTCCTCCTGCTTTTTGTTCATCCATTGTCCTTTGAATTGTTAAGTCAAAAATTTCCTCATTCATTTCAAATTCTGATATTTTTGATCTTAAATTTAAATCAGATAGTAGTCCGTTTGTAAGTTCCAATGAACTTACTGCCTCTTTGCTTATCAATTCTTTTTTATCTGTTTCTCCAACACCACCGATCATTTGTCTCTCGTGGGTTAATAAATATTTAGCTATAGTCCAACCATCATTTAATTCACCCACTAAATTTTCTTTAGGAACCTTAACTTGATCGAAAAAAGTTTCACAAAATGGAGATTTTCCGCTTATAAGTTTTATGGGCCTTGTAGTGACTCCAGCACTTGCCATATCAATTAATAAAAAACTAACACCAGTGTGTTTTGAACCGCTTGAGTCAGTACGTACCAAACAAAAAATCCAATCTGCTTTTTCGGCATATGAAGTCCAAACTTTTGATCCTGTAACTAAAAAATGATCTCCTTTATCCTCAGCTTTGGTTTGAAGGTTAGCTAAGTCACTACCAGCATTTGGCTCACTGTATCCCTGACACCAACGAATTTTAGCCTCCACGATTTGTGGTAAATAATGTAATTTTTGTTCTTCAGAAGCAAATTTTAACATGGCTGGCCCAAGCATTGAAATACCAAAATTATAGTGGGGTTTTCTACATCCCAATCTACTCATTTCCTGATTTAAAATATTATTTTGCTCTGGACTTAATCCTCCTCCTCCATATTTCTTGTCCCAATACGGAACTACCCATTTTTTTTTTAACATTTTTTCAAACCACTCTTTTTGTTCATCACTAGAAAATTTTCCATTACGACCACCCCAATATAAATCAGAGGGATCTTTCGTTGGCTGTCTCATGCTTTTTGGACAGTTTTCTTCTAACCATTTTCTAGTTTCGGTTCTGAAACTTGTTAAATCTGTATTAATTATAGTTTCCATTCTAGATTATTATTTATTTTCCTTTAAATTTTGCAGGTCTTTTTTCAATAAAAGCAGTTACACCTTCTTTCAAGTCATAACTTTTAAAAGCGTCCATTTGTTTAACAGCTTCAAAAGCTATGGTAGCATTTAAATCATTATCCATTGCATGTATCATATCTGCTTTAGTTATACCAATTGCTAGGGTTGGTTTTTTAGATAGTTCATGAGCCCAATTTTTTGCTTCTTTTAAAACTTTATCATCACCAACAACTCTGTTAGTTAATCCTAATTCTAGACAATCGATAGCCATAATTTTTTTTCCACTAATTGCAATTTCAAGGGCTTTGCTATATCCAACTTGTCTGGCAAGCAACCAACTTGCTCCCCCGTCAGGACCTAAACCAATATTTATGAAAGCATATAAAATCGCACTTTTCTCACCCATAACTCTCAAATCACATGCCAAAGCTAATGCTGCTCCTACTCCAGCAGCAGCACCATTTATTGCACCAATTATTGGTTTGTTTAAAGATGTGAAACGATTAATTAATGGCTGATAATATTTGATCAAATGGTCTTTTCTTTGCTCAGCAGTCACATTTTCACTAAAAACTGACATATCAGCTCCAGAACAAAATCCTTTTCCATTTCCTGTAATTACAACAGATCTAACTTTTTCATTTTTTTCGATTTGATCAAAACAGTCATTGAGACAATCAATAACATCTTGATTAACTGCATTATAACGTTCAGGTCTATTAAATTTAATAATAGCAATGTTTTCTTCAATTTCTATGTATACAGCTTTTTTCATAATCAATTTACTCGTATCCAATTGCAAGTGTTTCAGCTACACACACAGGCTTTTCTTGTCCTTTTAACTCAACTGTAATTCTAAGTTTGTATTTGGTTCCATCAGTTTTTTGCTCAAACTCAGCTAAAGACACTCTGCCTCTGACATACCCGCCAGTGGGTGTAGCACTCATAAATCTAACTCTGTCAACACCATAATTAATACCCATTTTAACACTCTTTATCGTAAATGTATCGTAAGAAAATCTTGATGCCAAGGAAAGGATCATAAAACCATGAGCAATTGTTGTTTTATAGGGAGATTCTTCAGCACACCTTTGGGTATCAATATGAATCCATTGCTCATCCTCAGTAATTTTAGCAAATAAATTAATTTTTTCTTGGGTTATTTCAATCCATTTACTTATCCCCAATTCTTTACCAATGTTTTTTCCGAAATCTGATAATGTTTCAAACTCTGTTTTGTATGATTCTTTTTGTTCCATTTCTTTTTTTATAGTGGCATTGCTCCACCATTTGCATGAAGAGTAATTCCGTTAATAAACCCAGCTTCTTTTGAAGCTAAAAACAAATATGCTTGACCCATATCTTCTGGTGTGCCTATTCTGCCTACTGGAATCATAGATATACCAGCCTTAATAACTTCTTCGGGCATGCTATCTGTCATAACAGATTTTATAAAACCTGGTGCAACAGCGTTTGCTGTAATCCCATACTTTCCAACTTCTTTACACAGTGCTCTCGTAAATCCAGAAATACCAGCCTTAGTCGCGCAATAATTTGTTTGACCAAATGCTCCAGCTGTCCCATTAATTGAAGATGCCGAAACAATTCTTCCGTAACCTTTTTCTTTCATGTATGGAATTACAGATCTAGTTACAATATATAAAGATTTTAAATTAACATTAATTACATCATCCCATTCTTCTTCACTCATTTTTAAAAAAGATCTATCTCTTATAATTCCAGCATTATTAATTAAAATTTCAACCTTTTTATATTTTTTAATTATTTCACAAAGCGCTTGATCAACAGATTTTTGAGATGTGACATCAACTTGCTGATACAGTATATTACCACCCAATTTTGAAATTCTATCGACGGTATCAGATCCATCCAAAATATCCCACATTACTACAGTAGCACCCTCTCGACAAAAAACTTCGCAAATACCTTCACCTATACCTCTGGATCCACCAGTTACAATAGCAATTTGACCTTTTAATTTGTTCATTTATAAATATTTTTCATGTTAAATTTAATAATTGATTAGCAAAAATCTTAGTTTAGATTTAAATTACTTCAAATAAACCAGCAGCACCCATTCCGCCACCTACACACATTGTTGAAACTACATATTTAACCCCTCTTCTTTTACCCTCAATTAGAGAATGTCCAATCATTCTTGCTGCACTCATACCATAAGGATGTCCAATTGAGATTGATCCACCATTAACATTTAAAATTTCGTCTGGAATTCCCAATTTATCTCTACAATATATTACTTGAACAGCAAAAGCTTCATTAAGCTCCCACAAACCAATATCACTCATTTTTAAATTGTGGTTTTTTAATAGTTTAGGAACAGCATATATAGGGCCTATTCCCATTTCATCAGGTTCACATCCAGCAACTGCAATTCCTCGATATATTCCAATAGGTGTGACATTATGCTTAGCAGCAATTGAAGATTCCATTAATACACAAGCAGATGCTCCATCAGATAATTGACTTGCATTTCCAGCTGTAATCATTCCACCTTCAAAAACTGTTTTTAGATTTGACAATCCTTCTAAACTTGTAGAAGGTCTGTTACCCTCATCTTTAGTTAAAATTTTGTCAATAAAACTTATTTCTTTTGTCTCTTTATTATAAACTCCCATTTTTGTTTTTACAGGAAATATTTCTTGATCAAACTTTCCGTCTTCCTGAGCTATTGCTGTTCTCATTTGACTGTTAAAAGAATAAAAATCTTGCTGTTCTCTTGAGATATTATACCTTTTTCCAACTACTTCAGCTGTATCTAACATCGGCATATAAATATGTTTGTGTTTTAAAACTAAATTTTTATCTACATATCTATCTAAATTCATTTTTTCATTTTGAACCAAACTAATTGATTCAAGACCTCCACCAACAACAATATTCATATTATCACAAATTATTTGTTTTGCAGCAGTTGCAATTGCCATCATTCCAGATGAACACTGTCTGTCAATTGTCATTCCACTGACTTTTACAGGTAGTCCAGCACTTAGTGAACTGTTTCTGGCTACATTAGCATGAGTTGTACCCTGTTGAAGACCACACCCCATAATAACATCGTCAATTTCTTTAGGATTAACCTTTGCTCTTTTAACTGCTTCTTTAATTGCCCAACCAGCCATTAAAGGTGCATTGGTATTGTTAAATGCTCCTTTATATGCTTTTCCAATAGGTGTTCTTGCAGTTGATACAATTATAGCTTCTCTCATATTTAATTGATTTTTAAAACTAGTTTACCCTTCTTCTCTCCATTAAAAAGTCTTTTAAAGGTTTCATAAAAATTTTCGATGCCGTCATAAATATCTTCCCTTGATTTTAACTTTCCATTTTTGATCCAAACTTTCATTTGATCTATGGCATTAGAATAATCTTTAGAATAATCAAAAACAACCATACCAGTCATTGTCGCTCGATTAACCAGCAAAGAAAGGTAATTTTTTGGTCCCTTAACAGCAGTCTCATTGTATTGTGAAATAGCTCCACAAACCACAATTCTAGCATACTTATTGATAAATATTAAAGCTGCATCCAATACATCTCCACCAACATTATCAAAATAGACATCAATTCCATTTGAGCATTCTCTTTTGATTCCTCTTACAACGCTCTCATTTTTATAATCTATACATCCATCAAAACCTAGTTCCTTTATTACGTAGTTGCATTTTTCTTTTCCTCCAGCAATTCCAACAACACGACAACCTTTAATTTTTGCGATTTGACCAACCAAACTTCCAACAGAGCCAGCTGCAGCAGAAACAAGTACAGTTTCACCTTTTTTTATCTTGGCAACTTCTAAAATACCAAAATAAGCAGTCATTCCAGTCATTCCCAAAGTTCCAAGATAAACTGGCAATGGTATATCTCCTTGATCAATTAAATTAAAACCAATTCCATCAGTAACTGAAAATTTTTGTACTCCACCCCAACCAAAAACAATATCATTTTTTTTAAACTTTGGATTTTTTGATTCTATTACATTTCCAATTGTACCAGCTCTCATGACTTCACCTAATCCAACGGGTGGAACATAAGATCTTACCTCATTTAACCAACCTCGCATTGCAGGATCAATGGAAACGTATTGATTTTCAACTAAAATAGATCCTTGATCAAGATTCTCTATTATTTCCGATTCTAATTTCCATGTGTCTTTTGAGGGGAAACCGTGCGGTCTTTTAACTAATTTAACAAGTCTATTATGAATTTTCATTAATTAAATTTTATTCATTCCCATTTTGGTTTTCTCTTTTCAATAAAAGCCTGGATTCCTTCTTTTGCATCATTAGTTTCCAATAATTTCGTTAACATTTTTGACAAATATTTGTGATTAGACTTAACAGATTTAATTTCATATGCTGCCTTCAAACCAAAATTAATAGCGCTTGGTGAATTTAGATTAATATCATCTAGCCATTTCTTTATTGATTTTTCCATTTGATTTTTTTGAACCAATTCATCAACTAAACCCCATTTTTTTGCAGTATTAGTATCCAAATCATATCCCCTAACACACCAATCAATTAACTTTTTAAATGGTATTATTTTGGATAAAGATTCCATTACTTGCATCGGAAAAATACCTCTTTTTACTTCAGGTAAACCAAAAATTATATCACTATTAGCAATTACATAATTACACCCCGAAACAATTAAAAGTCCACCAGCATAGACATGTCCTTCAACTTGACATATTTTTGGCTTATTTAATTTATCGAATAATTCCCCAATTAATACTTTTGAGTTAGGTTTTGGAACAGAAGAATCATTTTTTTCTACATCTCCTGCAAGTGCAGAAAGGTCAAGACCAGCACAAAAAACATCTCCAGTAGATTTTATAAGAACTGCTCTAATTGTTTTATTCTGGTTTGCATATTGAAATAAAAATGCTAATTCATTTATCATTTGGGGATGTAAAGCATTTTTTTTCTTAAAACGATTTAAAACTATGGTTAAAACATGATTATTTTCTTCAAATTTTATGAAATAAAATTTTTCTGAATTAATATTTTGTAAATCCTTTTTATGATAAAAATTCATGTTTCACATTCTAAAAACTCCATATGAGTCAGATCCTTTAATATTATTATTGTAAACAGCACAAAGTGCGAGAGATATATATTTTCTGGTCTCCGATGGATCAATGACCCCATCATCCCAAACTTCAGAGGTAGTATGCCAAACACTTGCTTTCTGATCTGCTTGATCAGCAAGTATTTTCTTATCTATTTTTAATTGTTCCTCATCAATTTTCTTATTCATTGAAGATGCAGAATTTCTTTTAATTATTTCCATCACACCTGAAATCTGATCAGATCCCATAACACCTGATTTTACATTTGGATAGGAAAAAAGAAATCTTGGCTCAAAAGATCTACCACACATTGCGTAATTTCCTGCACCATATGAGTTGCCAACTTGTAAACTGATATGCGGAACAGTGCTTCCAGCAACTGCATGAATCAATTGAGCTCCACAATTAATCATACCTGCCTGCTCATATCTTTTTCCAACCATAAAACCAGTTGTATTGTGAATAAAAAGTAATGGAGTATTTGACTTGTTTGCTAACTGAATAAAATTAGTAGCTTTTCGGGCAGATTCTATAAAAATTACTCCATTATTTGCTATAATTCCTAAAGGATATCCGTTAATTTTTGCCCAAGAACAAAACATTGTTCTACCATAATTTTTTTTAAATTCAACAAATTCTGAATTATCAATAAATCTTTTAACCAATTCTCTGATGTCAAAGGGTTTTTTCAAATTTGCTGGGATAATTCCAAAAATTTCTTCTTTTGAAAATTTTGGTGGAATAACATCGCATTTATGATCCTCAATTTTTGGTCGAATAATATTTTTAATTAATTTTTTTGTTATTTCAATTGCATCCCTTTCATCTTCAGCTAAAAAATCAGAAACACCAGAAATGCTACTGTGCATTTGAGCACCTCCAAGTTCCTCATCATTGGATTCTTCATTTGTAGCCATTTTGACTAATGGTGGACCTGCTAGAAATACTTTAGCTGTATTTTTTTGAAAAATTGAGTAATCGGACATTCCTGGAACATAAGCACCTCCTGCTGTAGCATTACCAAAAACTACTGAAATCGTTGGAACTCCCATTTTTGATCTTTTAGACATTTCCATAAAAAATTTTCCATAATTATTAAAAACTCTATCCTGATCTGGGAGATTTGCCCCCCCACTTTCTACAAGATTAATAGTTAACAACTTATTTTCTCTAGCAATTTGAGATAATCGAAGATTTTTTAGACTAGTAGCATAGTCTATAGCTCCAGCTTTTCTTGTAGAAACATTTGCGTTAACTAAACATAATGTATTTGAAACATAACCCAAAACTACAACTGTAGTTCCACCTGCACCAAAACCGTTTTTGTGTTTTAAGCCTGCAAGTGGCATCAGTTCAATACTAGGTTTATCTTTGTCAAGCAATAAGTCAATTTTTTCTCTAGCAAGTAATTTTTTTCTTTTTCTTGCTCTTTTTATTTTGTCTTTACTTCCTTCTAATTTAGAGAGTTCAAAATAAGAATGTAGTTCCTTTAAGAGTTTTTTCATTGCAATTTCATTCTGAATAAAATCTTGACTTAACACATCAATATTTGACTTTTTAACTTTCATATGTTATTTAATGATATTCCAAATTTAATTGTATGCAAAATTAGTTAAAAATAAATGACTTGTATTTTGTTTAAACTTAGTTTTAAAATATTCAACCAATTAATTTCAATTTTAAAATTTTATATTAGAAAAACATTTCCATGAGTTTAAAGAATAGCACAAAATATTTCTATGGATTAGGTTTTGTTTCGGTTGGAATTAAAGATGTATTATACACTTTATTTGTTTTTTTCTACTACAATCAGATACTTGGCTTAGATCCATTATATACAGGTTTAGCAACCTTTATCGCACTTTTTTTTGATGCATTCTCCGACCCAATCATTGGATTTATTTCTGATAACCATAAATCTAAAAAGTTAGGCAGAAGGCATCCGTTTATGTTTTTGTCTGCAATTCCAATAGGTTTATCCACATGGCTATTATTTGTTCCTCCTCATAATTTCAATGAAATTGAATTATTTTGTTGGCTTACTTTTTTTTCAATAGTTGTAAGGTTTTTTTTAACCCTATTTATTGTTCCAGCTATGTCATTAGGTGCTGAATTAAGTTCTGATTATCACGAACGCACTCAGATAACAAGCTTCAGAATTAGTTTTACCACTTTGCTTCAACCATTTATTTTTTTGTTAGGCGTATATGTTTTTTTTGTTCCTGAAGAAGGGATGATTACAGCTCTTGAAAACAAAAGTTCATATCCTCCATTTGCATTTTATTGTGGATGTATAATGACATTATGTATTTTACTAAGCACTTATGGCACAATTAATATAATTTCCAAGTTGCCTAGCAACTCAAAAAAAGAATCCTTCAAAAAAATTACAATTAATATTAAAAAAGCATTAAAAATGGAATCTTTTAAAAGTCTGCTTTATTACACTGCTATTGTATTTACTGCTTTTGGCATTGGAAATACAATAACTACATATCTTCTTACTTATATTTTTGAATTTGATGAGGTTGAAATCATTTCAATTCTGTTTGCTGGAGCTTTAGGAGGTTTAATTTCATTATTTGCTGCACCAAAGTTGGGGAAGCTATTTGATAAGAAAAATGCAGCTATAATATGTACATTTATTTTTAGTTTAGGCATGACACTACCTTACATACTCAGGTTATTGAATTTATTTCCATCCAATGATAATCCTTTCTTAATTTATTTTGTTTTTGTAATATATTTTTGTGCATTCACTTTTTTGTGGAGCGCCATGAGTCTATCTAACTCGATGATGGCTGAGGTAGCTGACCAATTTGAAACTCAAACAAATACAAGACAAGAAGGATTATTTTTCTCTACAATTTCGTTGGCATATAAATGTACAGTCGGGTTGGGATATTTGGGTGGTGGAATCATTTTAAAATTAATCTCATTTCCAAACCAAATCAGTTTAAATCAAATTGACTCATTTATTATAAATAATCTTACTATTGCTGGAGGTCCAGTATTATTTATAATTTATATTTCCTCTGTATTTTTTTTAAAAAATTATACAATTGACCAAAATGAATATGAAAATATTCGAAAAATATTAAAATCAAAAAATTGAATTTCATATAACAACTTTAAAAAAATAGTATGATTCAACTTATTGATAAATATTTTATAATTTAGTAAGTAAAGCATTTAAACAACAACAACATCATGATAGACGAATTGTTTGATTTTCCATTTTATAATTGGGAACAAAAGCTAAGTGACAAACCATTTTTAAGACAACCATACGGAGAACTTTGGGAAAATTACACTTGGAGTGAGGTGGGTGTCATGGCTAGAAAACTTGCTACTGGTTTAAAATCAATGGGTTTAAAAAATAAAAGCCACATTGGTTTAGTATCAAAAAATTGTAGAGAATGGATAATTGCTGATCTTGCAATATCCATGGCTGATCATATTTCTGTGCCATTTTTTCCTACTTTAAAGTCACATGAAATTGAAAAATTGTTAGAATTTGGTGATGTTGATGCCTTATTTGTAGGTAAGTTAGAAAATTGGGAAGAAATGAAAAAAGGTGTTAGAGATGATATGCCAATTATTTCATTTCCTCACTATAAAAATCATTCAGAAATTCATAGAGGTGAAAAATGGTTTGATTTTATTGAAAAATTTGAACCTCAAACGGAAAATTACCAACCCAAACTTAATGATATTTGGACAATAATTTTTACATCAGGAACAACAGGTGATCCCAAAGGAGTAGTACTTACATATGAGACTCTTTACAATACTAAAAGAATCACTGAGGATGGAAATCCCTTAAAAGTAAACTTCAACGGAAACAACGATTTTATTTCTTATATGCCACTAAACCACATTTTTGAGCGAGTTGTAATTGAACATACGGCATTCCGATTTGGTGGAACAATCTCATTTGTGGAATCTTTAGAAAGTTTTGCAAAAAACTTAAGTGATGTACAACCAACAGCATTTCAAGGTGTTCCTAGAATTTATTCAAAATTTCAAGAAAAAATATTGGAAAAAATACCACAAAAGAAACTTTCTACTTTATTAAAAATTCCCATTATTTCATGGCTTTTAAAAAGAAAATTAAAAAGTGGACTAGGAATGTCAAGAGTAAAAGCAGTTGTTACTGGCGCAGCCGCAATGCCAATCGAGTTGTTAGACTGGTATAAAACTATAGGAATATATATAACCAATGGCTATGGTATGACAGAGAATTGTGCTACATGTACAAATTTAAATCCATATCAACCACTTGGTAGAGGTTCAGTAGGAAAACCAACACCTGGTGTTGATCTAAAAATTAGTGATCAAGGTGAGATTTTAATGAAAGGACCTTTTATTTTATCCTGTTACTATAAGAATGACGAAATTACAAAAGAAACTTTAAAAGATGGGTGGCTGCACACCGGAGATAAAGGCCACATAGATGATGATGGATTTTTATATATAACAGGAAGAGTCAAAGATATGTTTAAAACTTCTAAAGGAAAATATATTGAACCAGGGGTTCTTGAGTCATATTTTGGCAAAATCAATGATTTTTCCCAAATATGTATTGTTGGTCTAGATTGTACTCAGCCAATACTTTTAGCGGTTCCGACTGAACTTGCTGTTAATAATAGAGAAACGGTAACTGATAAACTGAAAAAGGTTTTAGATGACGTCAATTCAAAACTCGATAATTACAAAAAAATTTCTAAAATAGTACTAGTAAAAGAAGATTGGGTTCCAGAAAATGGTATGACAACTCCAACACTAAAAATTAAAAGAGCTAAAATTGATGAAAAATTTTCTTCAATGTACGATGGATGGGAAAAAAGTGAAATGAAAGTTATTTGGGAATAAATTAAATGCAATATTTTTTTGGTATTATATCAGGTTTAATTTTATACAAATTATATTCATTTTTTTTTAGAGATCAAGTATTAGATAAATACTTAGAAAAAGTAATTTCAAATTCCACATTCAAAGAAGTACCAGAACTAATAAAAGGGGAAACAGGATATGCCAACAATTTAGATATAAAAATTTTTTATGAAGATCTATGTAAAACAGAAAACCCAAAATCTACAGTTCTTTTAATTAATGGCTCTTTTGAATCTTTAATTCAGTGGCCAGATCAATTAATTAATAATTTATTAGAAAATGATTTGAGGGTAGTAAGATTTGATAACAGAGGTCAAGGGTTGTCAGACTGGATGTCCGATTGGACTAAATCCAAGTCTTATAATTTAAATGATATGGCTATTGATGCATTATCAGTTACAAATCACTTGAAAATAGATAAATTTCACGTAATTGGCTATTCAATGGGAGGTATGATTTCTCAAATATTAGCAATTAATTATCCCAAAAACATTTTATCATTAACATCAATAATGTCTAGTGCTCATTTATTTGATCCAGAATCTGAAAAACCAGAATCTTACAGAATTTCACAATTAAGAAGTATGGTTTATGGATATTACAACAAAAAAAGAGAATTAAAAAGGGCATTAAAATTTCATTTTAAGTTATCACATTTATGGGTTGGAAATGGGAATTATGTGCATAATTTTCAAGAACAAATAGATAAAGTTTTATTCGAAATAAAAAAAAGAAATGGTTATAACAGTAAGGTTTTTTTACAACATAGAAAAGCTATAAAAAATTCCGGCTCCAGATACAGTAAACTTAAAAAAATTAAAAACCCAACTCTAATAATTCATGGTTCGGATGATCCTCTAATTAAACTTAGCCATGCAAAAAAAATGGCATCTTTAATTCATGGATGTAAATTTGAAACAATTTTAGGTATGGGACATGATTTCCACAAAAATTTTAAAAACCGAATAAATAGTATTATTTTGTCGCATATTTTAAGAAATTGTTAAATTTGCAGATTATTAATTAATAATTATTTAATAAATGTTTAAATTTTGACTTTAACCAAAACAAAAATTATGAAAATTAAATCCTTTATAACCAGTTTATCGTTTCTATTATTTACGATTTTTATGGCTAATGCACAAAACACAACAGTAACCGGAAAGGTTTCTGACGGAGTTGAAACTCTAAATGGAGTTAACGTAGTTATCCAGGGAACATCAACTGGTGTACTAAGTGATAACAATGGTGTTTTTTCCATTACTTCTGATAAAGAATTACCTTGGACATTAGAATTTAGTTCATTAGGTTATTCTGATCAATCTACAACAGTAAATTCTGCCTCCCAAGTGATTTCGGTGGTTTTATTGTCAGGTGAACCTTTACAAGAAGTTGTTGTTTCTGGGTCTAGAAAACCAGAAAAAGTTTTAGATGCTGTTGCTTCTATTACAACAATCAATCTTGAAGAAATTAATAAAAGACCTTCATTCAATGCTGCCAATCTATTAGACAACATTGTTGGAGTTCAAGTTGACAAACAGGGGGTTAATAGAACAAATATTACTCTTAGAGATCAAGTTGATATCTTTTCTACATCTACCTTAGTTATGTTAGACTATAGAGATTTATCTCAGGTTGGTCTTAACATTTTTGATTCTGGAAATTCAAATTTAAGTATGATTGATTTAGAAAGAGTTGAAGTTGTAAGAGGCCCTCAAGCTGCATTATATGGTGCTGGTGTTGGAGCTGGTGTAGTTCACTACCAAAGTAAAGACCCTTTTAAATATCCCGGTAGTACTTTACAGCTTCAGGCAGGTGCTGTTGGAAATGGAGGGACATTATTTAAAGGTGGTATTGCAAACTTAAAAGGAAACCTAAACATGAAGTCTGTTTACTTTAGACATGCAGTTAGTAATGAAGACAAAACATTTGGATATAAATTTAATTTTAGATATTCTGAAAATGGTGAATTTAATTTAAGTGATCAGCAAAAACTTGGAGTTTTTGGTGCAACTGGATCAAGAAACATAGTAGATCCTATTTCAAACCAACAAGTTGGGGTTTCTAATGCTCTAAGAGACAATGAACATAAAGGCGTAGATGCTACATTGTACTACAGGCCCAATAACAACTTTTCATTCACTGCTGTTGCAGGTATGGGAAGTACAATTGGTAATGCTTGGACTACTGGAACTGGTGAAGTATTTGCAGATCAAAACAGTCATTTTCTTCAATTTAGATTGAAATCAAATGATTTATTCGCACAGTACAATTACACTGTAAATAAGCCAGGAAGATTTGATGATGAAATTGGTTTTAATTATAGAACTGGACTTGTAAGCTATATGGAAAGCACTCAATCACAATTACAAGTTCAACAAGAAATTGATTTGGATATGATCAACACTGACCTATCTCTAGGTTTTGAGCATAAACTTGCTCAGTTTGATACATACGGTAGAACATTTGGAAGAAACGAGAATAATGATGATTATAGAATGTATGGTGCCTATTTATCAAGTAAAACTGACTTAACAGATGATTTAATTCTAGCTCTTTCTGGAAGATTCGATAGATTTGTAATGCTAGATGAAAGTGCATTCTCACCAAGAGTTGGTTTAGTTTGGAAGGCCAGTCCACGTCACAGCGTTAGACTAACCTATAACAAATCTCATACTCCCCCATCTGCATTAAACATGTTTTTAGATATAACCGTTGCTAATCTAACTGGCGGAGATATTTGGGTTCTTGGTAACTCTCAAGCCCAAACCTTTAATAATGTTAGAACTAGCTGGTTATTTGGTGGAGGTTTAGTTCCATCAAATCCCGGAATTGGGATGTCTCACGCTACATTGTTTGGAGTACTTGCTCCTGGAATATCTGCTTTGGTTAGCGCTGATCCAACATATGCAGGACTTAAAGGCTTCTTACCAATGCTTGCAGATCAAAATACTTTAGCTGCGGTTGCGGGTACTGCCGGTTTCACCACTGGAACTATGGTTGACCTTGATGGAAATGTTGTTACATCGCTTCAAGGAGGTGATAAAGGAACTCTACAAATTGATAACACTTACGAGCTAGGATTCAAAGGAATGCTTTCAGACAATTTAAGTTGGAGTTTTGATATCTACAATGCTCAAAAAGAAAATTTTGTTGCTCAAAGGATATTAAGTCCACTAGTAAGTTTACCAACTTTAGGAGCTGATTTCATTGGAACAGTTAAACCTTTATTGTACTCTTATGCTTTAAATACTATCTTCCCAACTATGGGATTACCTGCTGCATTTGGACCGGCAACAGCCGATCTTTTGGCGACAAATATGGCTAATTTAATGGCTGGTGCTGCTATACAAAATGGGATAGCTGGAAATTTACCTGTTGGTGTAATTCAATCTGATCAAGCACCTGAAGATGGTGGCCCTCACATGATGATGGGTTATAAGAATTTTGGTAAAATCAGTTATTGGGGATTCGATACTTCATTAAAGTGGAGACCAAGTGATGATCTTACAATGTATGCCAACTATTCGTTAATTAGTGAGACTGAATTCGATAAAGATGAAATTGGTGAATTAGATGATCCAAATTCATACTTTATGAATCATTCAAAACATAGAGTTAAAACAGGACTAAGCTATTCAACCGGTAAATATAATTTTGGTATCGCTCACAAATATGACAGTGCATTTAACGCTGATATGGGTGCTTTCTACTCTGGAATTGTTCAGCAAAAAAATATTTATGATTTAAATGTAGGTATGAATATAAATTCAAAAACTTATTTTGATTTAGCCCTATATAATGTAGCTGGAAAAAAGTATAGTGTTTTTCCTGGCATGCCATTAATGGGTATGAGTGGAGTAGCTACTTTAAGATTGGATTTATAATTTAATTATGATTTTAGATTAGTGTCCGAATTTAAAAACAAAATAGCCCTTGTTACAGGTGGAGGCGCAGGAATAGGAAGAGCAACGTCAGTTGCTCTTTCTGCTAAAGGGGCCAAAGTAATTGTTTCTGATATTGATAATAGTAAAGGGACTGAAACAGTTAATGAAATTAAATCCCTAGGTGGTCAAGCTGTTTTCTACAAGCTAGATGTTTCTAATCAAAAGGAAATTAAATCTGTTATTGAAAAAATTTTCAAGGATGAGGGAAGTTTAGATATTGCTGTAAATAATGCTGGGATTGGAGGTATGAAAGGTGCAATACATGACTTAAATTTTAAAGATTGGCAAAACACTCTAAATATCAATTTAAATGGTGTCTTTTCATGTATGAAATATGAAATAAAATGCATGTTAAAAAAAGGTTTTGGAAGAATTGTTAACGTTTCATCTATGGCTGGACTTAAAGGAGTTGGTGGAGGTTCTGCATACAGCGCATCCAAGCACGGTGTTTTAGGATTAACAAAATCTGCTGCTATTGAATATGGATCCAGTAATATCAGGGTTAATTCAGTTTGCCCAAGTTTCATAGACACTGATCTTATAAAAGAAGTTCCTAAAAAAATACTTGAATTTAACACAAAAATAAATCCAATGAAAAGATTGGGTACAACTAAAGAAGTAGCTGATACAATCGTCTGGTTAATGTCTGAAGAATCATCATTTGTAAATGGACATTCAATGACTATTGATGGAGGATATGGAATCATATAAAAAACTTAAAAATGAAAAAACTAGATTTTATAAATGAATTAAATATACCAGCAATTGCAGCACCCATGTTTTTAATTTCGGGGCCAAAACTTGTTATTGAATGTTGTAAAAATGGAGTAGTTGGTACTTTTCCAGCATTAAATCAAAGAACATCGGAGGGTTTTGAAGAATGGTTAGTTGAAATCAAATCAGAATTGGAAAAATTTGAGAAAGAAACTGGCAAAAAGCCTGCACCATTTGGTGTTAATCTTATTGTTCATCCAACAAACCCAAGGGTCAAAAAGGATTTATCTATTTGTATGAAGCATAAAGTACCTATCATAATTACATCTCTGGGTGCAGTAAGTCAACTGGTTAATGCTGTTCATTCTTATGGCGGACTTGTTTTTCATGATGTTATTAAAAAAAGACATGCTGAAAAAGCTGCTGAAGCTGGGGTAGATGGTCTAATATTAGTTGCTGCTGGAGCAGGTGGACACGGAGGAACATTAAATCCAATGCCATTTATTTCTGAGGTTAGAAGTTTTTTTAAAAAAACTATTTTGTTATCAGGTTGTATCAGTTCTGGAAGAGACATAGCATCTGCAATTCAAATGGGAGCAGATTTAGCATATTTGGGAACAAGATTTATTAATACTACTGAAAGTAAAGCTGGTGAAGAGTATAAGGAGATGATTGTTAACTCTAAAGCTGGTGATATTGTCTATACAGCTGCTGTTTCTGGTGTTAACGCTAATTTTTTAAGACCTAGCTTAGAATCAATGGGCATCACTGAAGATATGTGGGGAAATTCAAAAAAAATAGATTTTGGTGAAGAGCTTGACGCTGCTCAGGCAGAGGCAAAAGCTTGGAAAACAATTTGGTCAGCAGGCCAGGGTGTTACATCCATTGAAGACTGCCCATCAACAAAAGAACTTATAGAGAATCTTAAAAAGGAATTTATTGAATCAATAAAAGCTCAGTCAGAGGTTTTAAAGAAATTTTTATAATAGTTAACAAACCATTTGATAGATTCTGGATTCCTTAAAGAATCCTTGCTGACAACATCATCAGCATTTTGACCAAGTAATATTTTTTTTATTGGTACCTCTACTTTCTTTCCACTGATCGTATAAGGAATATTATCAGACTTTAGAATCAAATCTGGAATATGCCTGGGAGAGCATTTTGATCTAATAACAGATTTGATTTCTTTTAAATCCAACTCCTGCTTAGATTTTAAGAAAAGAATTAATTTGTTTTCAGTATTATCAACATGTATTATAAGACTATCCTGAATATTTTTTAAATCTTTAATTGCGCTATATATCTCTGAGGTTCCAATTCTTACACCTAATCTATTAAGTGTAGAATCTGATCTTCCATGAACTATAATTCCTCCCTTTTTAGTTTCCGTTACCCAATCACCATGGTTCCAAATAAAATCATATTTAGAGAAATAGCTTTTATTATACTTTTCTTTATTTAGATCATTCCAAAAATAAACTGGCATAGAAATAAGTGGTTTGGTTAATACCAACTCCCCTGCTTTGTCCTTTAATCTATTTCCTTTATCATCCCAAACTTCCACTGCAGCACCTAACATTTTACATTGGATTTCGCCTGGTATTACCTCCATATCTAAATTTCCTCCAATAAAAGCACTGCAAACATCAGTTCCTCCGCTTAATGAAATCACATGAGCATTGGGAAATGCTTTATTTAATTGAATATTAGTTTCTTTAAACAATGGGGAACCTGTTGATCCAATAGTTTTAATTTCAGAGAAATTCATTGATTTAATTTCTTTTGGAATATCATTAAATAAATTTTGATAAAATCCTGCGCCATGTCCGAAATGATTAATTTTTGCTTTTTTAGAAAATCTCCATAAAGCACCATTATCTGGGAAAACAGGAGAACCATTATAAATACAGAGCGTTCCTCCCATAAGCATACTACTTAATGCGTAATTCCACATCATCCATCCTGTTGTTGAAAACCAAAAATAATTATCATTTTTTGAAACATTCTGATGAATTGCAAGTGCTTTATAATGTTCTAAAATAATTCCTCCTGTTCTATGAGTAATTGCTTTTGGCTTTCCAGTTGTTCCTGAGGAGAATAAAATCCAAATTGGGTGGTTAAAATCTATAGATTTGCATTCTATTTTCAAATCATCACATTTTTCGTAAAAAGTAGATTTAGTATTTAAATCAAGGATTTTATTGATTGATCTAATTGATCTCTTTAGTTTATTAACTTTATTTTCTAATAAAAATTTTTTTCCACCATAATTATATTTTCCATGATAGAATAAAAATTTTGGTTTTATTTGATTAAATCGATCAAAAACTGAATCATATCCAAAATCAGGTGAGCATGATGACCAAATTGCACCCAATGAGTTAACTGCCAAAAAAGCTGCAACAGTTTCTGGTGTATTTGAACAATACCCCACTACTCTGTCTCCCAATTTCACATCATATTTTTTTAGTATTTTTTGAAATTCTAAAGTTTTTCCAATTAGAGAATTCCATGAGATTTCAGAATATATTTCATTTTCATCTTGATATTTTATAGCTGGATAATTAGAATTACTGTTTTTAAAAATATTATTAGAATAGCTGATTTTTGAATTTAAAAACCATTTAGAATCAATAAAATTCTTATCAAATTCATAAATTAAAGTAGGATTTTTATCAAATTTTATTTTGAAAAATTTCACTATAGATTCCCAAAAATCTGACAAATTATTTATACTCCAGTTATGTAAATCAGAATAAGATTTAAAACTGATTTTATTTGTGGTTGCTAAGTATTTTCTATACTTTGATAATGTCGATTCCAAAACCTAATTATAATATTAAAAAAATGGTATTTTAGTGAAAAGCTAATATACTGAACCTAAAAATGATAAAAGAAAAATTTAATTTGAAAAATAAAGTTGCAATTATAACAGGAGCTTCCAAAGGAATAGGTGAAGCAATTGCAAGAGGTTTAGCAGAGTTTGGTGCAAATGTAGTTGTAAGCAGCAGAAAACAAGAAGCAGTTGACAAAGTTGCTCATAAATTTAATTCGGAGGGCTTATCATCAATAGCTATTGAATGTCATGTAGCAAAAGAAGATCAGCAGAAGAGTTTAATTCAAAAAGTATTAGAAAAATACGGAAGAATTGATATTCTAGTAAATAATGCTGGAACTAACCCTTATTTTGGACCAGTTGATAAAATGCCTCTTGACGTTTATAAAAAGACAATGGATATAAATGTAAATTCTGCAATTTCACTAAGTAATCTTGTATATCCAATTATGAAGAAACAGAAAAGTGGAAGTATTATTCATATTAGTTCGATTGAAGGAATTCATCCATCAAAAATGATGACAGCTTACAACTTGAGTAAAACTGCATTAATTATGTTAGGAAATAACCAGGCAATAGAATGGGGAAAAGATAACATTAGAGTTAATGTGATTTGTCCAGGATATGTTAAAACAAAATTAAGCGCTGCTTTACTTGAACATGAATCTTCATATAAAAGTTTTTTAAAAAACACTGCTCTTGGAAGAGTTTCAACGCCTGATGAAATGGCTGGTTTAGCTGTTTTTTTGGCTTCAGATGCAAGTTCTTATATGACGGGCTCCACAATAGTCAACGATGGAGGGCTTTTACATGCTCCATTATTTGATAACCTTTAAAAAAAATATATGAATTTTGAATACAGTGATAAATCATTAAATCTTCAAGAGAAAATTTCTGATTTTATGAATAAACATATTTTCCCAAACGAAAAAAATGTTTTAGAATTTAGAATTAATAATCCATGGAAACATTCACCAAAATTTGAAAATTTAAAAAGTTTAGCGAAAAAAGAAGGTTTATGGAATCTTTTTTTACCTAAAGATTATGGTAAACTAAGCCCTGGTTTATCTAATCTTGAATATGCACCTTTAGCAGAGTTGATGGGAAGGTGTTCCTTTTCATCTGAAATATTTAACTGTTCAGCACCTGATACTGGCAATATGGAAGTATTAGCAAAATACGGAGACGATAAGCAAAAAGAAAAGTGGCTGAAACCATTAATGAATGGTGAAATTAGATCAGCATTTTTGATGACTGAACCAAATGTAGCTTCGTCTGATGCAACAAATATTGAAACATCAATTGTAAAAAGCTCAAATAAATACATAATAAACGGAAGAAAATGGTGGTCTTCAGGAGGAATGAACCCAAACACTAAAGTTTACATTCTTATGGGTAAAACTGATACTAACGCCCCACGACATTTACAACAAAGTATGATATTAGTACCTGCTGATAGTCCTGGAATAAAAGTAATACGTCCATTAAGCGTTTTTGGTTACATGGACTCACCAGAAGGTCATGCCGAAATTGAGTTAAAAGATGTTAAAGTTCCAGTAGAAAACATGATTTTAGGTGAAGGAAAAGGATTCGAAATCGCTCAAGGAAGATTAGGTCCTGGAAGAATTCATCATTGTATGAGATTAATAGGAGCAGCTCAAAGAGCTTTAGACCTTATGTGTAAAAGGGTAAATGAAAGAGAAACTTTTGGTAAAAAACTTAAAGATTATAGTAGTATACGACAAGATATAGCTAAGTCAGTATGTGAAATTGAACAAGCTAGATTACTTACTCTCGCAACAGCTGATAAAATTGATCGTTTTGGATCCAAAGCAGCTACAAAACTAATTTCTATGATTAAAATTGCTGTACCACAAATGGCTTGTAATGTGATTGACAGATCTATACAAGCACATGGTGGTTTAGGTGTTTCTCAGGATACTCCTTTAGCTTCCTTCTACGTTTATGCTAGAGCAATAAGATTAGCAGATGGACCCGATGAGGTTCATATGTATCAATTAGGAAGAAATATAATAAAGGAGAAATTAAACACAAATGATTAGAGAAGTTAGAAAAGGTGAAGAATTGAATTTAGGGTCACTAAAAAAATTTCTTTTAAATAAAAAACTTATTTCAGATTATCAAAGTGAACTAAAAATACAGCAATTTTCTAATGGTTTTTCAAATTTAACTTATTTGATAAAAATAGAAAGTAGGGAACTTGTTATTAGACTTCCTCCAAAAGGTGCAAGATTTGGTCATGATATGTCCCGAGAGTTTAAAGTTTTATCAGGATTAAATAAAGGTTTTGATAAAGCACCCAAGGCTTATTTCTTCTCAGACGACATTGAAATTATAGGTGCACCATTTTATGTCATGGAAAAAATTGAAGGTGTAATTCTTTCAATAAAAGAAGCATCCTCAAGGAATATTCAACCATTAGAATACAAAAAAATAGCACAAAACTGGCTTGATAGCTTTGTTGAATTACATGATTTAGATTTTAAAAAGATCGGATTGAATGATTTAGGAAAACCTCAGGGATATGTTGAAAGACAGGTTAAAAATTGGGGCAAACAATATCTTAAAGCAGCTACTGAAGAAATTCCTGAAGCAAAAAAAGTCATTAACTGGTTAGAAAAAAATCAACCAAAAAAATATACTTACAGTTTAATTCATAACGACTATAAGTATGATAATGTAGTTTTTGCAGATAATTCTTGGAGTAAAATAAATGCTATTTTAGATTGGGAAATGTCAACACTTGGAGATCCATTGATGGACCTTGGAACCTCACTTGCATATTGGACCATAGCATCTGACAATAAAATGATTTTAAGTGTTATGGACTCTCCTACTTCTCATGATGGTAATCCAAGTAGAATGGAATTAGTTGATATGTATCAATATAAAAGAAAAATAAAAATTAATGATCTAGTGTTTTATTATACATATGGATTGTTTAAAATTTCTGTGATAGTACAGCAGATTTATTATAGATATAATAAAGGATTTACAAATAATGAAAAGTTTAAAAATTTAAATCAAATGACTAAACTTTTATTAAAATTAGGTTGGCAATCAATTCAAAAACAAAAAATAGAAAAACTGTTTTAAATTATGAGTAAATTATTTTTTTTTAGGCATGCACAAGCTTCTTTAGGAAAAGAAAATTATGATGTTTTATCAAAAAAAGGGGAATTACAAGCAGCTGAACTAGGAAAATTTCTAACTAATAATAACATGAAATTTGATAAAATTTATGTTGGAGAGTTAAGAAGGCAACAACATACATATGAAATAGTAAAAGAAATTTTTGAAAAAAAAAGATTACACATACCAAGTCCAACAATACTTAAAGAGCTAAATGAACATCAAGCCACAGAGGCAATGAAGATTCATTTACCAAATATGATTAACTCTGACCCATATATAAATAAATTATGGAAAGAAATTGAAAAAGAGCCATCTAAAAAAAATGGCAATTTAATGTTAGGGTTTGAATATTTTTTAAATAAATGGATTGATAATAAAATTATAGTAAAAAGAGTTGTCCCCTGGACAGATTTCAGAAAAAATGTAAATAGAGGATTAAAAAAAATATTGATAAATACAAAGAAAAGTGAAAAAATAGGTGTCTTTACAAGTGGAGGGACAATAAGCTCAATTACTGGGTATTGTCTTAAAATAAAAGATGAAAAAAGGATTGCAAGTTTAAATTTTTCAATTCGAAATACGTCATTTAGTACATTTCTGTATTCAAAAAAACAGTTTAATCTATTGTCATTTAATGAGTTGCCTCATTTAAAAAAAGATATGGTAACATTTGTTTAAGAAATTTTAAACTTATTCTTTAACAACAATAAATGTTGCTACTGCTCCAGTGGATAGATTCCATTGATTAGATGATATCATCTGATTTCTATCATCAAACACTCTTAGTTCAGCTGTATTTGGACCAGAAGATCCCTGATTTAAAGCTTTAAAATCAACTTTATTAAAACCAGATACTAATGGCAATTTAAAACCAGAAAAGGTTGAATCCAGCATTAAATTATCAATAACAATAGAATCATTTACTAAAATTCTAACTCTATCTCCATCTACATATTCAAAATCTCTACAAATAATATTGACATGTTTTGATTTTGTTTTAACATCTCCTAAATAAGCTCCCTTACTGTAATTATTTGGTTCCTTTTGTTTTTCTTTTTTTATATTTTTTAAATAAATATCAGCAGGATCTAAAAAAGTTTCTTTTTCAAAAATTGACTTTGTGCTTTCTTTTTTATCAAGAGATTTTTCTGAAAATGAAAAATAATTGGGAGTATTTGGTTTTATCTGTAAATTTTTCAAACCTGTTGACAATGGAGGTAATAATTCTATCTTTCTATTTGAATTTTCAATTTGACTAAATGAAATTAATCCAGAAAAAATAAATATTATTAAAAGATTATTTTTCAAAATATTATTTATTGTTTGCATCAATCATAAGGCATACGCCCGTATTTATTAGTATCAATGATATAGTACCAAACAAAAACCATGCCTCTCCATTATTTTTATTAGTTAGTGCCTCTCCAAAAATACATAATCCAGAACTAAATATTAGAATTCCTAAAACAGACTGAAAAAACCAGTTTTTTTTATCATTTATCATCTAAAATACTTTTTATGTTTGAAATATGAGAAAAATCCCAAAATAAAAACAAATGCTGCAGAATAATAAACAAAATTAGGAGTTATAACTTTATCTCCACTTGCATATGAATGAAGTCCAGTCAAATAAAAATTTACACCAAAATAAGTCATCATAATTGATGAGAAGGCTATTATTGACATCAAATTAAACATCCATTTGCCTTTTAAACCTGGAATTAGACGCATGTGCAAAACAAATGCATAAATCATTATGCTTATAAGTGCCCAGGTTTCTTTTGGATCCCATCCCCAATATCTTCCCCAGCTTTCGTTAGCCCATTGGCCACCTAAAAAATTTCCAATTGTCAACATTATTAAACCAACAGTTAATGATAACTCATTAATAATTGTAAGCTCTTGTAAGTTTAAATTAATTTTTAATTTATTTCTTTCATTAGTTATCAGAATTAAAAATAATGATACAATTCCTAAAATCATGCTTAAAGTAAAAGGCCCATAACTGCCTACAATTACTGAAACATGAATCATCAACCAATAACTATTTAATACTGGGACTAGATTAGCAATTTCAGGATCCATCCAGTTCCAGTGAGCAATCATCAAAATCATTGATGCAACAAATGATGTTGCAGCAATTGTGAGATTAGATTTTCTTCCAAATGCTAACCCAATACCAACAGTGGCCCAAGCTACATAAATCATTGATTCATATGCATCACTCCAAGGGGCATGACCAGATACGTATGCCCTGGCAGCAAGACCAAAAGTGTGTAAAATAAAAAGAAAAACTATTGAGTATTTTGAAATTTTAATTATAATATCTAATAACTTTTTTTCATAGAATATCTGAAAAATTAAAAATCCAAACATCAAGGTACCCACATACATGTACCAACTGAAAAGTTTTTTAAAAATATCATATTTGTTATAGTATATTTCAGCACTTATTTTTTCTTCACTTGGTAAGACCTTGGATCCGTATTTTGTTTGAAAACCTCTAATGCTCTCTAATAATTTTTTTGAATTAGTATAATCATTATTTTTTATGTCATTTTCTAATGTTCCGAAATATAGTGGAAGTATATTCTTAACATATAAAGAATCAACCCCTTTGAAATTAGTTGGTTCTATTTCAGAAAATGAAACCCATTTATTATTAGGATCGTTGGGAATTGGGAATATTTTTAGAATCTTTCCCTCAAATGCAGAAAATAAAAGATTTACTTTTCTGTCAGTTTCAATAAAATCCTTTTGAAATTGATTTGGAAGGGAGGATTTATAAGCATCTTCTAACTGTGAAGAAATTTTGTATCGACCATCATCATCAAAAAAATCAACAAATGATGCATATTTTTCTTTTTTATTTCTACCTGTAATTTTTCTTAAACTATCATTTCCTCTTTTTAAAAAAATAATTGGAGCATCATACCATAAGAGTGGATTTCTAGAAATTGATATTAAAACTTGATCAGCTGTTAAGTTTTTATAAGTATCGGACTTACTTACTTTTCTTAAAAGCTCGGAAGCAAAAGTATTTAATGGTTTCATCCTTCCCCCAGAATCTTGAATAACTAAACTTCCAAAAAAAGCTGCATGATCCTCTGATACAGAATTATTAAGAATTATTGAATCTGAGAATTTTATATTAGTATTTGAATGTTCATGGGTATTCTGTGAAAAAACAGTCAATGAAAAAAGAAAAAATAAAACTGATAGAGATTCTTTTTTTAATTTAACTTTTTCAAGTTTTTTTGAAAGATCAACAAAGCGAGTTTTTCCAAAAAACATTACTCCCATAAGTCCGATATACAATAAAAAATATCCTATATAAGTTATTAAAGTTCCAAAATAATCATGATTAACAGAAAGGACTGTACCTTTTTCATCAGGATCAAAAGATGCTTGAAAAAACCTGTATCCTTTATGATTTAAAATGTGATTCATGTAAATATCATAATCAAAACTTAAATCATCAATAACACTAACTTTACTCATAAAACTGCTATAACTTTTTTCTGTACCTGGATATTTTTCAGCAATAAAATCATTTAATCTTATTTTAAATGGCAAAGACTTTTCCAATGACCCATATTTTAAATAAAAATCTAAATTTCCAACTGTTACTTGTTTTGGTTGATTGACAACTCCCTTGCCTCCAATTATTCCTATAATTTTTGATTCGCCAGCTGTTGAAACTTTTAAAAATAAACCATCTTGTTGAACTTCATCATCTGATTTAACAACCTCAAATTTTCCTCTTACTATATTGTCAGGGAAAACAAATTGTAAACCTGCCATATTATATAGAGAACGTAAAATTAGAGGTTGGTCAAGTTCTTTATTTACATTACCTTGAGATTGATCCGACATTTTCATGTAACTACCTTCAAAAGGGCTATTTATAAACAAAACCCCATCAACAGATTTTATATTTATAGCTCCTTTTGTTTCTTTATTTAATGCAAATAAAATATTGTGAACGCTTGTTACTTGACCTGATTTTAAAAAATGATCATGTCTTGTACCACCACTAGCCTCTACAATTTTTAAATATTCTTCTCCGTCTTTGTCAAATACCAAATCTTCTTTTGCATTCTCAATAAAATCAAAGTATTCAATTGAAAATTTTTGTTGACCATCCCACAAATACTCCCAATTAAAATAATTATTTGTAGATTCTGCAATTAAAAGGTCGTCTTCTAATGTTCTTCGTCTTTGTTGTCCGTCCTTATCTCCATCTACAAAAACTGTTAAATAGGTCTCCTCTGAAAGAAAAGTGTTAGAAGATGAATTCTCTCTGATTGGCATAACACCCTCAAAACCAATGTATCTAGTAACTCCGGCACCAATAATTATTAAAATCCAAGAAAAATGAAGTAGTAAAATTGGCCATTTTTTTAAATTAAGCAATCCATATCTTTTTATATTGAAACCAAAATTGATTACAAAAAAAATCATCATAAGCTCAAACCACCAAGCATTATATATTAAAATTTTTGCAGTTGTAGTGTTGTAATAGCTTTCAATAAATGTCCCAATTCCCATCGATAGTGGAAATAAAACAAATAAAACAGCGGTAAATCTTGTTGATATTAAAAATGAAATTATTTTTTTACCCATTTGTTAGTAAAATTACAATCTTGATTATCTTGATTGACATTAATGTAGGTTTCATCAATTTTCTCAATCATCCAATTTTTAATTTTATTTAGTTGTTTTTCTTTAAGTGCCAATTCTTTTATTTTTATATAATCTTGGGAAAAGTCAGCTATATGTTCATCAAAACGGTTACTAACTTTTATAATTTTATATTTTTTAATTCCACGATTATCTTCTTCAAGTAATGGTGCAGAGACTTCATTATCTTTTAATTTTTGTGCCTGACTGTATAAAACAGGATCCATTTTAGTTAATTCAAATCTTGTATCACCTGTAGTTGGATTTATGAGGACGCCTCCATTACTTCTTGTTTCAATTTCATCAGAGGAAGATTTAGCAGCTTCATCAAATGTAAGTTCACCATCAACAATTCTTTTTCTAATAATATCAATCTTTTTTTTCGCCTGCAAAAGAGATTCGTTAGTTACGTCAGGAATTAATAGTATATGTCTGACATCTATTTCTTGCCCTCTTATTCTTTCATTCTTTATTATATGCCATCCAAACTGGGTTTTAAAGGGATCTGAAATTTCACCTTCTCTTAATCTATAAGCTACATCCCTAAAGTCTTTGTCCATTTGTGGCCTATTTCTTTTTAATATGTATTTACCTCCAGTTGCTCTTGATCCAGGATCTTGTGAATATAGTATAGCTTTTGTAGCAAAAGAAGCACCGTTAACTTCAATATCATTTTTAATAGTTTCTAATCGCTTAATTACCTTTTGTTCATCTTCTTCCGAAACTTTTGGATTAATTACAATTTGTGCAATTTCCAATTCAGCACCAAAAACCGGTCTTTCATATTTTGGAATTGAATTAAAAAATTGTCTTACTTCTTCTGGTGTTATTTCAACTTCATCTACAATTTGTGATTGCATTTTCTCTGAAAGTTGATTAAGCTTATTTATTTCAAACAATTCAGATCTGAATGATTGTTCATCTGTTTTCTTATAGAATTCTAATACTTTCTCCAAACTACCAAGTTGGTCTACAAAGTATTCAATTGTCCTATCAACATAAGAATAAATTTGATTATTATCTACTTGCAAACTATCCTGCTCAGCATGATGAGCATAAAGTTTGTCTTCCATTAATTTCCCAAGTAAGCTACATCTACCAATATTACTAGTTGAAACACCCTGTGATTGTAAATCAATCAAGGTTTTATCCACATCAGATTCCAAAATAACATAATCTCCAACAACAGCAGCTACACCATCTATTTTAATTTTTTCACTTGAATTTACTTGGCAATAAGTAAACTGCAAGTTTATACACAAAAAGGTCACTAATAAATATTTAAAAATTATTTTCATAAATTTCTAATTGACTGCTTTGAACTGCATCATAAATTAACTCTTTTTCAAAATTATTAACAAAATCTAATTTTCTTTTATTTAGTAAAATTTGTTTCAATGTTGGTTCAATATATTCAAGTGGTGATATATCATTTCTGAACACTGATTGTTCTACCTTTATCAAATATAGTTCCAAAGAATCTTCTAATTGATAAAATAATGACTTTTTTACAATATTATTTTTAATGTATTTTTTTATTTCTGGAAATTTAGAGAAAAACATATCATTATTTATCCATATTGAATCATTTAAGGAATATGATGAAAATTGCAGTGATATAGAGTCTAGAAAATTAATATCATTAAAATTAAATCTTCTAAATCTTTGTCTTATATCTTTAATATTATAATTATTTTTTGAAACTTTAATATACCTTCCCTTCAGTAAATCATAATTCAATTTAAAATTTGATTTATTTAACTCATAATAGTTATAAATTTCTTTATCATCAATTATTGTATCCATTGATGATTTAATTATTTTCTCTTTATAAGAATGTGAAAATAAATCTGATTTATATGATTCAACTAATTCTAGAAGTTTTTCTTGTTCATCTAAACTTAAATTAATCATTGACTTGTCAATTAAAATATGGTTTTTTGCCCATTCATTAATTTGACTATTAATAAACAACAAACTATCTTTTTTTGATAAATTTTTGGGAAATTTTGATTTGATATCAGATAAAAGTAGATATTTTTCTTTTAATCTTGCTATGTATAAGTCTGGTTTGTCGTTTAAATATTCACAACCAATGAAAAGTAAAATACAAAAAAATAACTTTATAAGTTTCAAAATGATTTTATCTTGAATAATTCGGCGATTCTTTGGTAATCATCACATTGTGAGGATGACTTTCCAGAAGACCAGCACCAGTAATTTGAACAAATTTAGCCTTCTTTTTTAATTCTTTAATATTCCTACTTCCACAGTAACCCATTCCAGATCTTATTCCACCAGTAAATTGATGAATGCTTTCAACTAAATCACCTTTATAGGGTACCCTTCCAACTATACCTTCTGGGACTAATTTGGTTGAATCATTAATGCTTGACTGAAAGTATCGATCTTTGCTTCCTTTTTGCATTGCTTCTATAGAGCCCATTCCTCTGTATGTTTTAAACTTTCTTCCTTCGAAAATAATCGTTTCACCAGGTGATTCTTTGGTCCCAGCAAGCAAAGAACCTAACATTACACAATCTGCACCTGCAGCTAAGGCCTTTGTAATATCTCCTGTGTATTTAATACCACCGTCTGCAATTACAGAAACTCCAGAGTTTTTAACTACACTTGCGATTTCACTTATTGCAGATAATTGAGGATATCCAACACCAGCAATTACTCTGGTAGTACATATTGAACCAGGACCAATACCAACCTTAATACCATCGGCACCCTCCTTTACTAAAAATTCTGCAGCATCTTTAGTTGCAACATTTCCTACAATTACATCAATTTCAGAAAATTTTTTTTTAATTTTTTTCAAAATCTCTGACACTCCTTTAGAATGGCCATGTGCAGTATCAATTACTATAGCATCAACTCCTGCATTGCATAAAGCTTCACATCTTTTGATAGAATTAGGAGAAACACCTACAGCTGCAGCTACTTTTAATCTACCGAATTTATCTTTATTTGAAACCGGTTTTAGAGAAATTTTTTGAATATCCCTAAATGTAATTAAACCCACAAGCTTATTTTGCTTGTTTATAATTGGTAATTTTTCAATTTTATGCTTTTGAAGTATCATCTCAGCTTGATTCATACTAATTCCTTCTTGGCCTGTAATTAAATTATTTTTTGACATAATAACAGATAATGATTTTTTATTATCTTTTTCAAATCTTAAATCTCTATTAGTTATTATTCCAATCAATTTATGTTTTTCATTGACAATTGGAATACCACCAATACTATATTCTTTCATATAGGTTTTGGCTTCTAAAACTGTTGCTGAATCTGGTAAAGTAACTGGATCTAAAATCATTCCTGATTCTGATCTTTTAACTTTTTTTACCTTTTCTGCTTGTTCCTTTATTGGCATACTTTTATGAATTACTCCAATACCACCCTCTTGTGCCATTCCAATAGCCATCTTACTTTCTGTAACAGTATCCATTGCCGCTGAAACAATAGGAATATTTAAATCAATATTTTTGGAAAACTTGGTCTTTAAGCTAACTTGAGTAGGTAAGAAATCTGCATAAGATGGTACCAATAAAACATCGTCAAAGGTTAAACCCATACCAATTAGCTTTTTTTGGAGTGTACTCATTGCAATTAATAATTAATTGCAAGCAAATATAACATTTTTTAAGGTAGAAGTTTTTATGTGATAAAACAACTTATTTCTAATTTGATGGTTGCCATTCAAAGCAAAGCATTCCTTGAGCTGCAGATTCTGGATAATTACAAGAAGTCATTTGAAATGAACTGCAGTTTTGACAATTTGAATCTTTACTAAAAAACTCCTTAAAGTTATGACTATCACACACATTGAAAAGATCAACCTTTGTATTATGTTTTGAACATATTAAGCTGCTTAATAAGTTTTCACAGTTAAGACAAGTATTATTTATACGTATACTCATTTTTATTATTTTTTAACCAAAAGTATACTAAAGATTGTTTAGAATGAATTTAAATTTTTATTCAAAAAAGTTACTACATGTAGAATCAAAAAATATTAAATCTTTTTTATTGAAATCTATGTATACATGATCTGATTTTTTAAGAGGTTTGGTAGAGAAAAAGTGCCATTTATGATTATTACAAATCCCTTGTATTTTAAACTCTTTACCTTGAAAAAAACATTTTTCTATTACTACTTTTAGTTGTGATTTTTTAACAATTTTAACATTCTCGGGTCTTATAAAAAAAGTTTTATCATTTAAATCAATTTGATTTAAATCTCCTAAGATTTTAGCACAATAACAATTTGCTGGTTCACAATACATGTTGATAGGGTTATCAAATTGTTGCAAAACTCCAGCTTTAAAAATTAAAATCCTGTCTGCAATATTCATAGAGTCATTTATATCATGTGTAACTAAAATTGTAGTAATGTTAGTTTTTTTTATGATTTTATAAATTTGATCTCTCATAGATAATTTAATATTTGAATCCAAATTACTGAAGGGTTCATCTAATAATAATAATTCAGGCTCTCTAACTAATGCTCTTGCAATACATGCTCTTTGTTGTTCTCCACCTGATAATTGATGAGGATATCTTTTCATTAAACCATTGAGTCCAGTTAATGAAATCATTTTATCTAGATTAATTAAATACTTATCATTTAAATTAAAAGTTATATTATCTTTTAAATTTAAGTGTGGAAATAAAGGGTAGTCTTGAAAAACATATCCAATTTTTCTGTGTTGTGGTTTAATGAAAGTATTCTTATTATTTAATATTTTACCATTCAAGGAAATATTTCCTGAATTAATTTCCTCAAGTCCAGAAATGCATTTTAAAAATGTAGTTTTGCCAGACCCACTCTCTCCTAAAAAAGAAATTATTTCTCCCTTATTTACTGAGAAGTTTAGGTTTTTGATAATTGGAAAATTTTTATCGTAAAACTTAACTAAATTTTTAACTTCAAGAAACATTTATTTGTTTATTTACAATATTTTTTAAAATTATTAATAAAATACTTCCTATTATAATTATCATCAGCGAATATATTGAAGAAAGTGGTATCATTTCCTCAACAGCAAATTCAAATGTTTGTGTAGCTAGAGTATCAAAATTAAATGGTCTTAAAATCAAAGTTATAGGAAGTTCCTTTAAAACATCAATAAAAGTTACAATAAAAGCTATTACTAAAGCCCATTTATTAATTGGAAAATGAATCTTTTTAAATAAACTAAAGGGTCCTAATCCTAAATTTTTGGCTGTTTCATCATATGATTCAGGATGTTTTTCAAGACTAGACTTAATAGGAGATTTACCTACTGCTAAAAATCGAATAACATAAGCATAAATTAGAACAAAAAAAGAACCAATTAATGAAAAAGAAAAAATAGAAAATTTATTAATTAAGATGTCTTCAACTGAGGTAAATAGCATTATTAACCCCAAACCAATAACTGCTCCAGGTATAGCATAACCAAGTGAAATAGTCTGACTAATAAAAAAATTTATTTTATTTTTTGAATATTTTTCAACCATTAAGAAAAATATTGCAATTACAACAACCAAAGATGCAGATATGGTTGAGACTGAAGTTGAGTTTATAGTAAGTTCTATTAAATTTTCTAAATCAACTGATTCAAAAGTAGAAAAAACATTATCAATAATAAAAATAAATGGAAAAAAGAAACCAAATAAAAAGGGAATAATACAAACTGCAATTACTAAAAAACTATTTTTTCCCTTAAGATTAGGAAATTTTTGAACTGATGAATTTGGAGTGTAATAAAATTTAGTCTTGGAATGGTAAGTTTTCTCCAGATAAAAAATTATAAAAACAACAGATAATAAAACAAATGCCAGTTGAATTGCTGTACCAATATCACCCATTGAAAACCAGCTTCTAAAAATACCTGTAGTGTATGTATTAACTCCAAAATATTTTACTGCACCATATTCATTAAGAACCTCCATTAAAACTAAAAATAGTCCGGAAAAAATGGCAGGTCTTGACAATGGTATCAATATTTTAAAAAAAGATTTGAATTTAGAAACTCCTAAATTTTTTGACAAGTCCATATAATTTGAACCTAATAGACTAAATGAAACTCTTGAGCTTGTGTATATGTAAGGATAAAGTGAAAGAGCCATTAATAATCCTAAAAATTCAATTTGAAGATAATCTCTGTTAAAAATTGCAGAAAATTCAAAAAAATTATTTCTAAAAAAACTTTGTATTGGACCTGTATAACTTAACATATCGCTGTATGTGAATGCCATTATGTAGGTAGGTATTGCTAATGGTAGGTAAAGAATAACATCCAATATATTTCTTCCTTTAAATTTATAATTGGTAATTAACCAAGCTGGAAGTATTCCAAATAATAATGAAAAAAATGAAGTTAATATTAAAAGATAGAAGGTATTGAAAGTGTAATCTATAAGTAGATTATCCCATAAATAAAAGAATGAACTTTCCTGAACAGAAAAAAGTTCACCAAAAAGTATGAAAATTGGAAGCAAAAGTATTATTGCTAAAAAAACACTTCCAAGAATCCATCTCTTATTTTGTAGTAAGAATATTCTATTTATTTCCAACCTGTTTTGTCAAAAATTCGAATTGCTTCGTTTCTGTAGTTTCCTAACATGTTTAAATCCAATTCGTCAATTTTAAATGAACCCCAATCTTGTACGATTTTTGAAGGTTTAACATTAGGGTTTGCAGCATATTCATAACTATTATTAACATAAGTATTTTGGGCTTCTTCACTGGTTAAAAACTCCATTAATTTTATTGCATTTTCTTTGTTTGGAGAGTTTTTAGCTAATCCAATCCCAGAAATATTTATATGACTTCCTCTTTGACCTTCTCCTTGATTTGGAAAAAATACGGAAACAGAATTTCCTGCTTTAATTTCTTCTTCCTTCTCAGAAGACAATAAAAGACCAATATAATATGAATTAACAATTGCAACATCACCTTGTCCAGCTGCTATAGCTTTAACTTGATCACGATCATTTCCTTTTGGATCTCTTGCAAAGTTATTTATTACACCCTCCGACCATTTAGTAGCAGCATCACTTCCTAGATTGGCAATAAGTGATGACATAAGAGCTTGATTGTATGCATTGGAGGAGGATCTAACTAAAATCCTACTTTTCCACTTTTCATTAACTAAATCTTCATAAGTGGATAAATCTTCTTTTTGGACCCTATCTTTACTGTATACAAGTATTCTAGCCCTATATGTTATTGGAATCCAAAAATCATTTTTATCTCTTAAATTTTCAGAAACATTAGATATGATTTTGGAATTATTAATTTTTTGGAACAAACCTAAATCAGCGCCTTTCTGTAATTTTCCAGCATCTACTGAAACAAATAAATCAGCTGGACTATTATCGCCTTCATTTTTCATTCTTTCAATTAATTCATCTGCATTTGCCTTTATAACATTAACTTTTATACCTGTTAATTTTGTAAAATTTTCATACTGTAATTTGTCCACAGAATAATGACGTTGGCTATACAGATTAACTTCATTGGATTTCTTTTCAGTTGTGTTACAGGCTATCATTAAAAAGGATAAAACTGCTAAGTAAAAATTATTTTTCATTTTTTATTATTTAGATTAATTCTAAACTGCAAGATATATAAAATTTCTGAGAGAAATCGTCTTTTGTAGTTAGTATTTACAGATATAATTTTAAATATTAAAATTATTAATCCACTCAACTTTTTCTTCAATTGATTGTCTTTTAAAATCAATATTTTCATTATGATTGTAATAACCCATATACAAAAACCCCAAGCATCTCTCTCCTTTATTTAAGTGTGTGAATCTATCTATTTTATTAATTGAAGATGGACTGCTCCAATAACAACCAATTCCAAATTGAGAACAGGATAACCAAATATTTTGAACTGACATTGCAGTTGATGCAATTTCCTCCCATTCAGGAACAGATTTTTTTGGATCTCTACTCATACAAATCATTAAAATAACACTTGAATCTTTACATTTTTTTCTAATTTTTTTTAATTTATAATCAATATTTTTTTTAATTAAATTTTCTTTTGAATAAACATCGGATAAAAATTTTCCTAATTGATTTTTTGCCTTTCCTCTAATAACTTTAAATCTCCATGGTTGAGTTAATTTATGAGTAGGAGCCAAATTTGCGTTTTCAAGTAAAATAGAAATTATTTCTTCTGAAATTTGTTTTTGATTAAATTGGTGAGGATAAATAGATCTTCTATTTCTTATTACTTCATTGATTTTACTTTTATTCATATAATTTTAGGTTGTTAAAAAAATAATTTATTTTTTTTTTAATATCAAATATTGATTTCTATATTTGTTTCACTATTTAGAATTAATCTAAATAAAAATAAATATAACAAAAAATGAAAATACAAATCCATATTATTTTATTATTCTTTTTTTTAACCTTAAACTCGCAATCCAAAAAGAAAAAAGATTTAAGCTCAATTAAATCTATGTGTGGTTGCTTTGAAATTAGATTTGATTTTGCTGAAACATTTATTCCAAACTATGATGAAGATTATACTCCATCTAAAAATTATAGTACTGGTGCTCTTGAATGGGCTCAGTTGGTCGAAGAAGATAAGGATATAATATCTATTCAACATATCTTAATTGCAGGTAACCCAAATGACAACCCATACATTATAAAACATTGGAGACAAGATTGGATTTATCAAAATACAGATTTTTACATTTATGATCACGACAACAAATGGAATTACATAAAAAAAGACAAAAAAAATGTGAAAGGACAATGGACTCAAAAAGTTTTTCAAGTTGATGATAGTCCCAGATATGAAGGTTCGGGAACCTGGGTCCATGTAGATGGAAAAAGTTATTGGGAAAATACCACATTTGCACCTCTACCAAGAAGAGAATATTCCAAAAGAAGTGATTATAACGTTACTAGGAGGGGCAATAGAAATGAAATAACAAACACTGGATGGTTTCACGATCAAAACAATGCAAAAATTATAAGAGTTGATGGGAAAGAAGATCAAATAATAGCATTTGAAAAGGGTTTCAATAATTATGTAAGAGTTGATGACAGTAAATGTCTAGCTGCCTCAAATTGGTGGCAAGAAAACAAAAATAAATGGAACATAGTTCGTGATAAATGGTCTGAAATTTACAATAGAAATAAGAAATTAAGTTTAAAAAAATCTATTGATAATATGCCATTATTTATGAAATTATTTTCTGAAGAAATGACTAAAAAAGATGACATCAATAATGTTATAGAATCTTACATAATTAATTAATAATGAGGAAATTAGATATAGTCAAGAAAATATCCACAAACTGTGAAATTGATAAAAAAGATTATGGATAAAAATTTATTTTTCATAATTAAAAATTATAGTTTGTTTTTTAATAATAGGCAGCGAAAATAATACACTAAAACTAAAAAAGCAAGCTTATTTATAATTAATCTAAATAAGAATAAGGTACTTTTACACAAGTAATTATTAATCAATTACTTGTATTTATTAAAAAGTTTTATTGCTTCATTGTAAGAAGATTCAAATTGCAAACTATTTATATTTAATTTGATTTTTTTTGAATTAAAATAAGTTATCAATTTCTCTGTAGGTAAGTTTCCTGTCAAATCATCTTTTGCCATAGGGCACCCACCAAAACCTTTTATAGCAGAATCAAATCTTCGGCATCCTAAATTGTAAGCTATATCAACCTTGTCAAACCAATCGTTAGGGTTAGTATGAAAGTGAGCTCCAAATTCAATTGAAGGGTATTTATTAATAATTTTAGAAAAAACAGTTTCTATATCATTTTTTTTTGCTGATCCAACGGTGTCTGAAATTGAAATAATTTTAATATTCAAACCACTTAATACTTCAACCCATTTTTCAATTATGTCATAACCCCAATATTCACCATATGGATTTCCAAATCCCATTGATAGATAAACCACAATCTCTTTATTAAAACTTATTGAATAATCGGATATATTTTTCAATTCAACAATTGATTCTTCAATTGTCTTATTACTGTTTCTCATTTGAAAGTTTTCAGAGATTGAAAAGGGATATCCTAAGAAATCAATTTGAGAAAATTCACATGCTTTTTTTGCACCTCTAAGATTGGCAACTATAGATAAAAGCTTAGGACCAGTAGAATTTAGTTCTAAACCATCCAAAACTTTTGCAGAATCTTTCATTTGAGGGATAGCTCTTTCAGATACAAAACTTCCAAAATCAATTATGTCAAAACCAACAGAAATTAAAGATTGTATGTAGGAAATCTTCTCATTGGTTGGTATCCAGTCCTTTATTCCTTGCATTGCATCTCTTGGACACTCAATGATTTTTATTTTTGACATTCCATAAATTTAAAATTATTAACCATTAAAAATCCAAAATGAAATAAAAATATAAATAAACGCCTCAATTATATTGACTTTATTTCCATTTAATTCCTTTGAGGTTATTAAGTTTTTTGTTTTTTTTGAAAATATTGAAACCAAAATAAAAATTAAAATTGCTTGTAGCCAAAAGATAATACCAAGAATCAAAAATTGAATATCACTACTTAAAGAGTCGTGAAAAATAAAACCAGGAAAAAATGCAATAAAAAACATACTTACCTTTGGATTCATGAGATTCATTAGCAAACCAGTTCTAAAAAATTTACTATTTAATTTTTTAGGGTTTTTTTCAAAAAGATGATTTCTTTTTAAAAAAGACATCAATGCCAAATAAAAGAAATAAGTCCCACCTATTAATTTTAATATAAAAAAAAAGGTTTCGTTCTGACTAACTAATAATGAAAGTCCTATTACAACAAAAAAAGTATGAAAAACTAAACCTGTTGTAAGCCCTAAAGACACCCTTATAGCAGCTTTTTTACCTTTCGTAATACTTTGGGAAATAACATAAATTATATCAGGTCCAGGAGATAAAGTCAAAAAAATTGAAGAAAAAATAAATGCTAATAATATTTCAAAATTCATGTATAAATAAAAATAATAATTAATCAGTCAAACAAAGTATTTTATATAAAATAAAAAATTAATTTTGCGGATCTAAACATCAATATGAAACCAATCCAAAAGCTAGAAAAAGATCTTCAAGAAACTCGATCAAAACTTATTACTCATCCACTTTACAAATCTCTTGATACAAAGGATAAATTAATATGTTTTATGGAAAACCATGTTTTTGCAGTTTGGGATTTCATGTCACTTATAAAAGCTCTTCAAAGAAATCTAACATGTGTTGATGTTCCATGGACACCAAATGCTAATAATTTTGCTGGAAAATTAGTTAATGAAATTGTTTTGGCAGAAGAAAGCGATATTGATTTAAATAATAATCCAAAAAGTCACTTTGAATTATATCTAGACTCAATGCAACTTTTGGGTGCAAATACTGATCTGATAAATTCATTTGTTAAAAAGATTAATTCAACAAGATCTTACGAAAGATCCGTAGAAAAAATAAATATTTCTAATGAATTAAAAGAATTTATGGATTTCACATTTGAAATAATTAATTCAAATAAAAACCATGTTATTGCAAGTGTTTTTACTTTTGGCAGAGAAGATCTTATACCTGATATGTTTATTGAGATTGTAAAAAAACTATCCAAAGAGGAAAGTATAAAGGCTGATCTTTTGATTTATTATTTAGAGAGACATATTGAATTGGATGCAGATGAACATGGTCCAATGGCCCTTAAAATGATTCAAAATCTTTGTGGTGAAGACAAAAATAAATGGAACGAAGCCACAAACGCATCATTAAAAGCCTTGCAAATGAGAATAAAGCTTTGGGATTTTATTTATAAACAAATTAAATAATCTGCCAAAGGATTTAAATTTAAGACTACTTTAATTTTAATATCTTTACCTTACATAAATATTTAAAAATGAGAAAAATACACCTTTTTATTATTGTAATTTTTTTAAGTATCAATATAAATTACTCTCAAACATCTGTTGCAAAAAAATACGCAATGACAATTACTGAACAGGATTTAAAAGATCATTTATATGTTTATGCATCTGATGAATTTGAAGGAAGAGATACCGGAGCTGCTGGTCAAAAAAAAGCAGTAGAATATATTAGAAATTTTTACAAATCTATTGATGTTTCTCCAGGTGACCCTGATAAAGATTATTTTCAACCAATGTCTCTAAAGATCCGACAAAGAAGAGGACAGCCTCTTAAAGAGGTTGATACAGAAAACGTTATAGCTATTATTGAAGGAAATGAAAAAGCAGATGAATACGTAGTAATTACCGCACATTTAGATCACGTAGGTGTTAGCGATGGTGAAATTTATAATGGGGCTGATGACGATGGTTCTGGATCCATGGCATTGCTTGAACTTGCTGAAGCATTTAAAGAAGCCAAAAAAAATGGTGATGGCACAAAAAGATCTATAGTATTATTACATGTTACTGGTGAAGAAAAAGGTCTGCTAGGATCTAAATACTATACAGATGAAGATCCAATTTATCCTCTAGAAAATACTGTTGTAAATCTCAATGTAGATATGATTGGAAGAATAGATCCAACTAGAGAGGCAAAAAATAGAGACTATGTGTATTTAATTGGATCAGATCATGATAGTCAAGATCTTCATGACATTTCTGAAAAATCAAATCTTGAATCTGTAAACATGACACTTGATTACAGATTTAATGACAAGAACGACCCTAATAGATTTTACTACAGGAGTGATCATTATAATTTTGCAAAAAATGGAATTCCAATTATTTTTTATTTTTCTGGAACTCATGAAGACTATCATCAACCGACAGATACTCCAGATAAAATTGATTATGATATTTTAGAGATGAGAACAAAACTTATTTTTCATACAGCTTGGAATATAGCCAACAGGGAAGAAAGATTAGTTTTAGATGAAAAACCTGAGGAAGCCAACGATACCTATAAGCACACCCTTGAAGAAATTAAATCATTTGGAGGAATTTATAAAACCGAAGCTTTCCCACTCCAGTTTAAGTTTTATGAAGCTTATGGTAAATTAAATATGGTTCCTTTAGGCGGCTCAAATGAGGAAGCTTTAATTTTAGAAGGAAATGGTAAAAATAAATTTAAAAGTGAAATGGCTGGAGTAAGTCTAGAATTTAAGATAGATGTTACTAAATCTAGGACTGAGGTTAAAAATGTTTCATCTAAAGGTATGAATGTTCAAATAGAAGAAAAAACAAAAAAAGCTAAAAAAATGGTATTGAATATAAGTGGAAATGAAATTCTCTTTAATGAAATTTTACCTGAAACAAAAGAAGAATAAATGAAAAAAGTATTCTATTTACTATTTATAACTTTAATAATTTCATGCAGTTCAGATGAAGAAGATATAGTACAAGACACCAATCCAACTGAATTTACATTTAAATATAATATCCACAGTAGTTTACCTAGTGAATGGACCACTGAGTTTTATAAAATAATGAAAGTTCTTCATGAAGATTTAATTCCAATAAAACCTAATAGTTATTTTTATGAACTACCTATTTATGCCTGGAACAGCTCTGTAGACAAACCATATAAAGATAATATTGGAGATGCTACCGGAGCGTCAATCAGTGGAAATGGTGCTAGTATTAATGGTAAATTTATGGTTCTGGAAATACCCAAAGAGGAGTTTGAATTTAACGCGATGCACAGATTTTCAGTTATTGCTCATGAATATTATCATGTATATCAAATGTCGTTATCTAAGAATTTTTTTGATGGAAATATTGAATTGAAATGGATGTCAGAGGGAAGTGCAGCTACATTTGAGTCCTTGTATATACAACAACATTACTCATATAATTATTTTAAGGATGCTCAAACAAGTGTTGATATTGCTGCAATCAACAATCCAACTATTTTTGAAACTTTTAGCGCTTCTCAAGATAAAGACATTAATTATTCATCTTCTGTTTTTATGTTTTTGGTACTTTGCAAAGAATTACAAAAAACAGGTCTAACAGAAATTGATGCTTTTGAATTAATTATGAAAGAATTTTGGACAAAAAATCCGACAAATGGCAACTGGAAAGTTAAATTCCGTGAAGGATTTGGGTTTAGTGTAGATGAATTTTATAATAATTTAAAATCTTATACCAACGATATAAATACTGTATTACCAAGTGAAGATTTAAAGCTGGAAAGTATTTATAAAGACTAGGACAGTTTATAAATATTCAATTATTATTTTTTTTTACTAACCTATTCATCCAAAGTAACATCACAATTAATACAACTATATTAATATCATCTAAAACTCTAGAAAAAGTAATTAATAACATATATATTACAGCGGCAGTAAAAAACAAAACTTCTTCTATATTTTTTTTTAACACTTTTTAAATATCATTTAGTAATTTTTCTAACTCAGCTTTGTCCAATGAAATCAAGTCTGAATCCGGGAGTCTTAAAATTAATTTTCTCCAGTTATTATTTTTTTGAAAAACTTCTTTTAAAATTAATTTTGCATCTTCAATTTTATTGTTGTTAATCATAGTAACAGCTTTCCAAAAACTCATCTCAACATTCTCTGGAAATAAATTTTGAGCTTTTGAATATTCTTTTAATGCAGCTTCCATATTATTCTCTTCAATGGCTAAATCTCCATTATTCATATGCTCATAAGCTCTATGTACTTTTAACAACCTTTTAATTTCCTTAACTGGATTTTCACTATCGTCAACCCTTAAATCAATTTTTTTATCTTTCCATATATCATCTGTTTTCTTACTCCCGACAACAATTAAAGCAGCTGATTGTTTACCACGAATATCTCCTCCAACAGATTCTGCTGCTTCAAACACTTTAATAATTCTCTCAGCAAGTGGTAATTTAGAATTTTCTAAAAAAGCTTTTTTCATTGATGGAATTACTTTGTCATTTAACATCATATTAGCCTGAACAGAAAAGTTTTTTCCTACATAATGTCCAGCACTTTCAATACATTTCAATCCAGTAAAGGCATCGACAGAGCCATTTATGTCAAGCATTGCTGCTTGTCTATAATCTTTACCTTCATCTTTTAGAACAAGCATGTTTAGTGCATCTTTTGCAGAGGACCCATTTTCCATCAAATTCAATCCCTCAGGACCATAACTTGGATTTACAAATGATTGCGTTGCTACAACACCTACCCCTGATTTTCCCCAACTAACTAAAGTTCCTACTGAAAACCAATGGCTTTGTACACCTACTGCCATTTCACCTGTATTAGAATCTTTAGCAACAATTGAGTAAGTATGTGCAAAAGAATCACCATATGTGTTTTTTTGTGAATGAGAAAAAAATGAAATTAATAAAAGAGGAAAAAAAAGATATTTCATGACTTGATTTTGATGTAAATACTAATATAAATAAAAAAGGGATTAAAAAATTTAATCCCTTGAGGGTGGAAGAGCGGTCTCGAACCGCCGACCTCCTGAACCACAATCAGGCGTTCTAACCAACTGAACTACAACCAACTTATTGATTTACAGACATCTATGAACAGAGTTAAATATTAATCTGTCAAATGTCTGTCAAATGCAAAATAAAAATACAGTAAAATACCCAAAAATCAAGTTTGATTCTGAAAAAAGAGTCTATGTAACATTCTATCTAAACAACAAGAGATATCGGTTGTTTAATGGTCAAAAGATTAACTGCGACCTATACCCTAACTCCTATCCTATTCAACAAAGATTAGAAATGGGAAATCTATTAGCTGCTGAGGCTTATAAATTTATTAATAGTGGTTTAACATTTAATCATTTAATTAACACAAATGTTAATTGCAATAGCTTGTGTGATATTGATTTAATTAAGATTGCTTTAGATAATAAACTAAAGGGAGATTATTCTGAGAAATATAAGTCAATGTTGAGGTTTACATTCAATAAATTTTCTAAGGAAGTTAAATATGAAAATATCACTTCTAACAGAGTAAATCACTTCCTAAACAAATATACCTCTGCGGTGTCCTATAACACTCTAAAAAGGCACTTAAACGTGCTTATAAACGAGGCTAAGCCTCTTGGTTTGGAATGTAATCCTATGGAAACTATTAAATCAAGAAAAAGTAAGGCTAAACTGCATAAACCATATGAGAATATTAAGGAAATATTAGATGATATTAAGTTGTTTAATACGAATCTATATATATGTTGTTTAATGACCTATGGATGTCTATTAAGACCTCATC
>JBJKVZ010000015.1:0-111998 GCA_045562345.1 Flavobacteriaceae bacterium | reverse complement strand
GTTGATTGTTTTGACTTACTTCACCGTTGACCTTGGTAAAATTTATTTAGCACAACAGCTTCAGTCTAAACTTACAGACTTTGTGATAAAAACTATTAAAATAATTGTTAATGTTTTTATTATAATTTGTGGGTTTTTTCTCATTTACAAAGGGGTTTACTGACAAAATAAAAATCCCTTACAACTTTGCAATTACAAGGGATTTTGAGGCACCGAGCGGATTCGAACCGCTGTACAAGCTTTTGCAGAGCTCTGCCTAGCCACTCGGCCACAGTGCCAAAAGCAAATTCAAAATTACATTTTTTATAAAGACTAATCACCTCTTTTTTGAGACAATTTTACAGTCACTTTTTTAACATCAGCATCAATTGGAGGAGAAACTTTGCTAACAGAAACAGTTGCTTTTTTAACTAAATCAAATTCTTTAAAAACTTTTTCTATAATTCTTTTTGCAACAGTTTCTAGTAATTTAGACCTAATAGACATTTCTTGTCTGATTATTTTAGCCATTCGAACATAATCGATAGTGTCTTTAAGTGAATCGTTTTGTGATCCGTGGTTTGGGTCTGATACAACAGTCATATTCACCAAATAGTCACTTCCAATAATTTCTTCCTCTTTCAAACAGCCATGAAAGGCATAGCAACGAAAATTTTTTATTTTGATTTTTACCATAAACTTACAAAGATATATAAAGGCTAAGCAAGATGAATTTTTTAACTTTGAAAATTAACAAGAAAATTTGGACACCAAAAACTTTATTGAAACCATTATACAAGAGGACATTAACAATGGGTTTTCTAAAAAAAATCTAAAATTTAGGTTCCCGCCTGAACCAAACGGCTATCTTCACATTGGTCATGCAAAAGCTATTGCAATAAACTTTGGATTAGGCGAGAAATATAATGCGCCGGTTAATCTCAGATTTGATGACACAAACCCCTTAGCAGAAGACAAAGAATATGTAGAGGCGATAACTAAAGATATTGCTTGGTTAAACTATAAATGGGATAAAATCACATATTCTTCAGATCATTTTAAAACACTTTATCTATGGGCCATAATGCTCATTAATAAGGGAAAAGCTTATGTAGACTCACAAACTTCTTCTGAAATAGCGAATCAAAAAGGAACAACAACAAAACCAGGTTTAAACAGTCCCTATAGGGACAGGCCTTGTAAAGAAAGTTTAAGAATTTTTGAAGAAATGAAAGAAGGAAAACATCCAGAAGGGATTCATGTACTAAGAGCAAAGATTGATATGTCAGACCCCAACATGCTGATGAGAGACCCCGTTATATATAGAGTAATTCACAAGGCCCACCACAGAACAGGAAATGATTGGTGCATATATCCAATGTACGATTGGGCACACGGCCAAAGCGACTATTGTGAACAAATATCACACTCTTTGTGTTCTTTAGAATTTAAGCCCCATAGAAAACTTTATGATTGGTTTGTGTTGTCGTTAAAAGATCAAAACATCGTAAGTCTCAATATATTGCCAAAACAAAGAGAGTTCGCTAGACTTAACCTGAGCTATACGATAATGAGTAAAAGAAAACTTTCTATAGTTGTAGAAAAAAAATATGTTGCTGGCTGGGATGACCCCAGAATGCCAACGATTTCTGGACTAAGAAGAAGGGGTTACACCCCATCCTCTTTAAGAAGTTTTGTTAAAAAAGCTGGGGTTGCAAAAAGAGATAACCTTATTGATGTTTCGCTTTTGGAGTTTTGCATTAGAGAAGAACTTAACAAAACCGCAAGCCGAAAAATGGTTGTAACAAATCCACTTAAGCTTACAATTGAAAATTATAATGAAAATAAATCAGAATTTGTTTTGTCTGAAAACAACCCTGAACTTGATGAGGCTGGAACCAGAAAGCTTTTGTTTTCCAAACATTTATACATAGAAAAAGAAGATTTCTTAGAAAAGGCTAATAAAAAGTTTTTTAGATTAACACTAGACAAAGAAGTAAGGCTAAAAAGCGCCTACATTATCAAGTGTGAACGGGTTGTAAAAGACTCTGACGGTGAAATCGAAGAGGTTATATGTTCATACGACCCCAAAAGTAAGAGCGGAAGCGGAACTCCCGAAAGCAACAGAAAGGTTAAAGGAACTCTACATTGGGTTTCTGCAGACGCATGTCTCCCTGTTGAGATAAGAGATTATGACAGGCTTTTCATTGAAGAGACACCAGGCGCAGCAACAGGAAACTTTATTAACGATATCAACATAGAGTCGTTAAAAACGACTACAGGTTTTGCAGAAAAGTCTTTAAAAGGCTCTGTTGTTGGTGAAACTTTTCAGTTTCAGAGAAAAGGATATTACGTTTTGGATAAAGATAGCACTATCTCAAAGCCTGTTTTTAATAAAACAGTCGGACTTAGGGATGGTTGGAAGAAAAAACAATCCTAATCAGCCTTCTTTTTACTGCCCACACTTTCCTCTTCTTTTGCCTTTGCCGCTTTTTTCATCTCTTCTCCAATTTGATTGCTAGCCGTAAACGAAGCAACCATATTGTTTAACATTTCTGACCCTGCTTGTGGCGAATTTGGCATTAAAATTAAATTGCTGTTACTGGCAGATCCTACTGACTGAAGAGTGTCATAGTGTTGTGTGACTACAATCAAGGCAGAAGCTTCTTGAGAGTTAATATCAACATTGTTAAGCACTTTTACAGAGTCTTCTAGCCCTCTTGCTATTTCCCTTCTCTGGTCCGCAATTCCTTGGCCTTGAAGCCGCTTGCTTTCTGCCTCGGCTTTGGCCCTTTCAACAATTAGAATTCTTTGAGCATCACCCTCAAATTGTGCGGCAACTTTTTCTCTTTCGGACGCATTAATTCTGTTCATAGACTCTTTTACTTGAGAGTCTGGGTCAATATCCGTAACTAAAGTTTTAATTATGTCAAAACCATAGTTTTTCATAGCGTCATTAAGCTCTCCTTTAACAGCAATTGCAATGTCATCTTTCTTTTCAAAAACATCATCTAATATCATTTTAGGAACTTCTGCCCTTACAACATCAAAAACATATGAGGTTATTTGGTCTTGTGGAAAGTCCAGCTTATAAAAAGCGTCGTACACCTTGTCTCTTATAACTTTGTACTGGACAGAAACTTTAACCTTAACAAAAACATCATCTTTGGTTTTCGTTTCCACCACCACGTCTAACTGCTGTATCCTTAAACTAAGTCTTCCGGCAACTCTGTCAATAATAGGTATTTTAAGTTGGAGCCCCGAATGGCGTGTGGAGGTGAACTTCCCAAATCTTTCAACAACGGCTGCGGACTGCTGTTTAACAATAAAGAAGGTTCCAAATAGTAGAAGTATAGCAAAAAGAATTATAAATGGAGTAAAGAATAACATAGTTATATTTTAAGAATTAAGGCTATAATTTAAGAAATAACAGGCTAAAACGAAAACAATTCTTACAGATTTTTCTCTAAAAATCTTAGTCTTTTTACAACCTCCTCTTTTCCAATCAATTGCATAATGTCAAAAAGATCTACTCCTTTGAAGCTTCCAACTAAAGCAAGACGAACCGCTTTCATCACTTTTCCATATCCTATAGAATTGTTGTTTGAAGCTCCCTGAAGAAAGCTCTTGTTTTCTTCAACACTAAGCTTTTCAGAATTTAAAATATGGGATATTAAATCTTTGAAAATATTCTTTAGGGCCGGTTCGTGTAACTGAGCAATTAGCTTTTCTTCAAAATCCAAGGGCCTTAGAAAAAAATATGAAGAAGATGAGAATATGTCAGACACAAGAGCTAATCTTTTTTTAATAAGAGGAACCACTTTTTTGACCATGTTTTTCTCATAACTAATGTTCCTTTTTTCCAATTCCTTTTCTAGAGCATCACATATAAAATCGTTTTTTAAAAACTGCATATGCTGTTGATTTATCCAAATACTCTTTTTGAAGTCAAATCTTGAGCCAGACCCATTAAGGCCTTTAAGTGAAAATGCAGACAACAAGGTTTTTCTGTTAAAAATTTCGTTCTCATTTCCAGGATTCCATCCTAAAAGAGCGATATAGTTTAATGTTGCCTCTGGTAAAAAACCAAATTCTTTAAAACCCATGACTTCTTTCTCGTTTATGGTCCATTTTATTGGAAAAACAGGAAACCCAAACTTTTCCCCATCCCTTTTTGAAAGCTTTCCTTTGCCTTCAGGTTTTAGAATTAAGGGGAGGTGAATAAACTGCGGTTTTTTCCAACCAAAAGAATCATAAATAAGCCAATGTAAGGGAAGAGATGGTAGCCACTCCTCGCCTCTTATTACATGGGAAATAGACATGTCGTGGTCATCTACAACATTGGCAAAATGATACGTTGGAGTCCCGTCACCTTTATAAAGAACCTTGTCATCTAAAGTTTTGGGGTCAAAAGATATTTTCCCTTTCAATAAGTCGTTCAATAAAATCGGCTCCCTTTCAGACACCTTGAACCTAACAACATAAGGGGTTTTTTTAAAAAGAAGCTCTTTTGTTTTTTTGGACCCCAAGGAAAGCGAGTTTTTGAATCTAAGCCTATTTTGAGAGCTGTAAACAAAAACATCACCATTGCTTTCAGCCTCCTCTCTGTATGTGTCAAGCTCTTGTTTTGTGTCAAATGCATAATATGCTTTTTTAAGCGAAAGCAGCTCTTCAATTCTTTGTTTATACAATTGGTTTCTTTCACTTTGTTTATAGGGCCCCTCGTCTAATTTAAGATTAGCCCAATCTAAAGACTCATAAATGTGTTTTTCGCTACCCTCGACATACCTCGCTTGATCTGTGTCTTCGATCCTTAATATGAAAGAGCCGTTGTGTTTTTTAGCAAAAAGAAAATTAAATAAAGCTGTTCTTAGCCCCCCTATGTGTAAGGGCCCAGTGGGGCTGGGTGCAAACCGAACTCTAACTTTATTGAACATGGTTTTTTTATACAAAAATAGGGCTTAGAAAAGTATTTCACCTTAGTATCTGTCAAATTTTCATTTTTTCAGGAACCAATGGGTTCATTTTTTTAAACCATAGAGGCGGAACCATGCTAAGAATAATCGAAGTAGGATACCCAAATGGAAGCTCAGGACTCTTTTCGTAAGAGTCCAACAGCTGATATTTTTTGGTTGATTTAAAATGATGATCGCTATGGCGAGTAAGCTCATATAATACAATTCGGCCAATACTGTGATTCGAGTTCCAAGAGTGAACCTCCCGCACCCTCTCATACCTTCCAGAGTCTAATTTTTTGCGAAGAAGCCCATAGTGCTCTATATAGTTAATTGTCTCAAGAAACAAAAACGAGATTACACCAATTGCCAATACCAAAACCAAGGCTTTAAGATTAAAAAAGTAATACACGTTAAATAGATAAATAAATTGAATTATTGTATACCATAGCATATCATTTTTTATTGAAAGCCAGCTTTTTTGTGACCTTTTTAGCAACTCATTTTGTTTGGCCCAAGCATCAAAATATTGTTTTGTAACAGATCTTACCCAAAAAGAATATAAAGACTGATTATATTTAGCGGTAGCGCCATCATCAGGTGTGGCAACTTTTAAATGGTGTCCAAAGTTGTGTTCAATATAAAAGTGCATATAAAGGCACGGCAGATAAAGCATTTTGCTAAGAGTTCTTTCAAATAAGGAGCTTCTGTGGCCTAGCTCGTGACCCACGTTTATAGCATTAGTTGCTAATAGAATGCCCAAAGACATGAAAATCCCCGCCGTTTCAAATAACGAATAATCAATAGTAGAAATGTTAACTATTCCCCAATAGACAAAAAAATAAACTATCGGAAGATTTAAATATAGCATAATATCAAAAACAGGATTTAGCTCTTTATTAGAGGCGGCATTTTTTGACAAGTTTTCGCTGTCTTTTCCAACAATCATTTCCAAAACAGGAATAATTAAAAAAGCAAAGTACACAGTTGCAAAGGTCATCCAACCTTCTGATTTTAAGGATGTTAGGGTTGCAAGCGGAATAGAGTAAGCTGCTAAATACTTCAGGTCTTTCATTATTTAAATATAAAAAAAGATGTGAAAGTAACAATATATGTCTCAAGAAACTATATTTGCAAAAAAAACATGCCTGTTAATTATGTTTCAAATACTGATTTTGTTCTTGAGAACAAAGACCGGTTTTCCACTTGGGTTAAGGCTGTTGTTTTGTCTGAAAACCGTACGCTAGGCGACATTACGTATGCTTTTTTTAATGATGAAGACTTAAAATCGCTTAATATTAAGTTTTTAAAACAAGATGCCTTTACAGATGTTTTGTCATTTGATCAGTCTCTTGACAAAACAATTAACGGAGATATAGCGGTTTCGATTGACAGGGTTAAAGAAAATGCAAAAGCTTACAAAACAAATTTTGACAATGAGCTCAAAAGAGTTATGGTACATGGCCTATTGCATTTATTGGGCTATTCGGACCAGACCTTACAAGAAAAAAAGGTTATGAGAAAGATAGAAAATGATAAAATTAAAATGTTCCACGTGGAACCTTGATTATGTTTAATAATAAGTATGACGTTATTGTTGTTGGCGCTGGACACGCTGGTTCAGAGGCTGCCGCCGCCGCCGCCAACATGGGCTCAAAAACCCTGCTTATAACTATGAATCTACAAAACATAGCTCAGATGTCCTGTAATCCTGCGATGGGCGGTATAGCAAAGGGGCAAATTATCAGAGAAATAGATGCTATTGGCGGTTATAGTGGAATTGTAACAGATAACACGTCCATACAGTTCAAAATGCTAAACAAATCTAAAGGCCCCGCAATGTGGAGTCCAAGGGCTCAGTCAGATAGAATGCGATTTGCTGAATGCTGGCGCCTTATGCTTGAAAAAACAAACAATTTAGATTTCTATCAAGACATGGTTTCTGGTCTTTTGATTAAAAACAATAAAGTCATAGGCGTTAAAACATCCCTTGGTTTACAAATTTTTTCTAAAACCGTCGTTTTAACAAACGGAACATTTCTAAATGGCCTAATTCATATTGGCGAAAAACAATTTGGTGGAGGAAGAGCGGGTGAAAAGCCGTCCACAGGTATTACTGAAGAGCTTTCATCTTTTGGCTTTAAGTCTGGAAGAATGAAAACAGGAACTCCGCCAAGGGTTGACGGAAGATCTCTAGATTATAAAAAAATGTCTCCCCAGCCTGGCGATTTTAATCCTGGAAAATTTTCATATTCAAACCAAACCAAACCTTTAAAAGCTCAAATGGACTGTTACATGACTTACACCAGCAAAGAGGTACACAGTTTGCTTAGAGAAGGTTTTAACAGATCACCAATGTTCAACGGATCTATTAATAGTATAGGGCCAAGGTATTGCCCCTCAATTGAAGACAAGATAAATCGCTTTTCTGAAAAGGACAAACATCAAATTTTTGTAGAACCTGAGGGCTGGAACACAGTTGAGGTTTATGTTAATGGCTTCTCGACATCTTTACCGGAAGATATTCAGTATAATGCTCTAAGAAGGGTCAAGGGCTTTGAAAATGTGAAGTTTTTTAGACCCGGTTATGCAATCGAGTATGATTATTTCCCCCCAACACAACTTAAAAACACTTTAGAAACAAAACCTATTTCTGGTTTGTTCTTTGCGGGCCAAATTAATGGAACTACAGGTTATGAAGAGGCGGCAGCACAAGGTCTTATTGCCGGAATTAACGCAAATCAACATGTTTTATCAAAAGAACCGTTAATCCTCAGAAGAAATGAAGCCTATATAGGGGTTTTGATAGATGATTTGATTACAAAAGGAACGGAAGAGCCGTATAGAATGTTTACTTCCAGGGCTGAATACAGAACCCTTCTAAGACAAGACAATGCTGACATAAGGCTTACTGAGCTTTCTTTCCGCCTAGGGCTTGCGTCTAAGCAACGCTTAGATAACGTTAAAATTAAAAATACCCAAACAGCTTCTTTTGTTTCTTTTTTCAAGAAAACTAGCATTAAACCGGAACTTATTAATCCAATTTTGGAGAAAAAAAACTCATCAAAAATTCATCAATCAACTAAACTTTACAAGATTTTTTCTAGACCAAATATTTCTCTGGAAGACATGCTTACGCTGTCTTCGGTTAAAGACTACGCGTCTTCAAACAATCCAAAAGAAGAAGCCCTCGAGCAAACTGAAGTGCAAATTAAATATTCAGGATATATAGAAAAAGAGCGCTTAAATGCAGAAAGGTTAAACAATTTAGAAAACATAAAGATTCCAAACAGTTTTTCCTATTCAAAAGTAAACTCCTTGTCCTCCGAAGCTGTGCAAAAGCTAGAAGAAATAAAACCAGCCACATTGTCTCAAGCGTCTAGAATAAGCGGTGTTTCTCCAAATGACATTAGTGTTCTTTTGGTTTATATGGGAAGATAGAGCGTTCCACGTGGAACAAATTATAAAAGAATGAAAAAAATAAAAGATCATTTTTTGACTAAAGAAATATTTGAGCTTGAATATGATTTGAGACACAAAATGTATCGTACCGTTCCAAAACCCCCAGAAACCATGATGGGTTCTTATTATAAAAAAGATGATTATTTTTCTCACAAGTCAAGCCCTGCCACTCTTTTTGAAAAAGTTTTTTTCTTTTTTAAAAAAGTAATGCTTGCTAAAAAGTTAAAAATTATAAAAAAGCTTTTTTCTAAACCGCTAACGTCTCTTGATGTTGGTTCTGGAACAGGAGATTTCGTGTTGAAATTGGCTATGTCGGGATGGGAATCGTTTGGTTTTGAGCCATTCGTTTCCGCAAGAATAAAAGCGGAAAACAATGGCGTTAAACACCTAAGCTCCATGTTCGAGGCAAAAGATGGTGAATTCGATCTTGTCACATTTTGGCATTCTTTTGAGCATGTGTATAGTCTAAATGAGACAGTTGAGCAGGTTAATCGCATATTAAAACATGACGGGATTCTTTTAATAGCATGCCCCAATTTCAACTCTTGGGACGCTAAGTACTATAAAGAGTTTTGGGCAGGCTGGGATGTCCCAAGGCATCTAAGGCATTTTTCTTTAACATCTTTAAAAACTGTATTAGAACCAAAGGGCTACAAACAAATCGATGTTAAATCATTATTGTTAGATGGGTACTACGTTTCAATGTTATCCGAAAAAATTAAAGGAAGTCGTTTTTATTTTATTAAAGGGTTTTTGTGTGGATTTGTATCAAATTTTTTAGCAAGTTTTAACAAAAACTACTCTTCAAGCATTTATATTTTCAAAAAACAAAAATAAATGGGTTTTTAGCGTCTTTTGTTAGTCCGCGCCTAGTTGATCAGCTAATAAGCTTTCTAAAAGCCTTAAAGGGTGTTTTTTGCAGCAAAAAGAATAAACAAAAGTTATGGCAAAGCAAAAAACAATAGTCTAAAACAATGACAACGCGAACACATTTAGTATAAAGTATATGACTATTGTTTTTGCGCCTTCATAATTCTTAGACATCCGTTGTCCAAATAAAAGGATTAGGAGTGCGACTGCGCCAATAATTAAGCCCCAGAATCCTATTGCTAAAGATTGATAAATTAAATATTCAAATATTCCAACAAAACATAATAGGCCAGACAAAACCTCAAGAAAAGTTATGTTATAAAACGCGATTATAATAAGGAGTTTAGAAAAAGTTTTTCCCAAGACTTCATAAAGAAAGTCTAAATTATCTTTTTTGTTGAAAACCTTGTCAAACCCACTCTGGGTAAAAACTATTCCAAAAAAGAAAAAGATTAGTAATAAGGTGATGTTTGTGGGCGCCATAAATATATTATCGATGGATTAATCGAGTTAACTTAAGCGATAAATCAGTAAAAATCATATTGGAATTTCCATTTGACTCTATAGACTTATAAGCTTTTTCCAGTTCAAAAAAAATGTCTTCAATATTTGTATTACTAATGTAGTCAGAAAATTTTTGAAAATTAAAATCTGAAGTTGATTTATAGGTAGTAATATTTTTTAAACCAGAATTAGTTAAGTAGGCTTGTCTAAAAAGTTCAAGACTAAATAAAAGAAAACTTTTTTGAACCTCTTTTCCAGAAAGGGATATTTTTTTGCTCCAATCTAAAATACCTAAAACAGATTCAATATTACCTTTAACTTTAAAAGCTAACCGAACCCAAGATTGAAACCAGTCTTCAAATTTTGAAGAAGCCAGATCTCCGTTTGCAATGGATATTGCAGCAGAAAAGTCTCCACCACTAGAAATAGCGGCTTTTGAAGCAAGAGGGCTAGAAATTCCTCTTGCTATTAAAGCTTTTTCAATTTCTGAAACACTTATTTTATTAAAACTAACTAAAAGGCATCTGGATTTAAGAGTTTCTAGAATGGAGTTTTCGTTCTCAGTTATAAAAATAAAAAGTGTTTTTTTAGGAGGCTCCTCAATTAATTTGAGCAATTTGTTGGCAGCAACAGGGTTTATTTTTTCTACCATCCAAATAATAGCACATTTCCATCCTCCGCAGTAAGATTTTAAATTCATTTTTTTAACAAGGTTTTCGGCCTCATCAACTCCAATTTTACCTTGCTTCTTTTCAAAACCAGCAAAAGAGTACCAGTCATAAAGCCCAGCATATGGGTTGGAGAAAACAAAATCTCTCCAAATTGTTAAATAATTTGAAGAAATAGCTTTGGTTTTATTTGAGACTGTGTTAATAACCGGAAAAACAAAATGAAGGTCAGGGTGTGTTAAATTTGCTATCATTTTATTGCAAGAACCAGGATCAGAAGATTGTTTTGATATTATTTTTCTTGCATATGATATGGCCATGGGAAGACCTCCGCTGCCTTGAAAGCAGCTAAATAGTTGGCAGTGAGAAACTTTTTCGGAGTCAACACTATTTACAAGAAACTTTTTTAAACTCTTATTTCCAATGACGTCTTTGAATAACAAACCTCAGGATGATTTATAAACCTTTTTAAATTTACAAATTATATCTTTGAAAAGTATATAAATAATATGGTTTCATTAGACAAAGAAAATTTTAAATGGAAAAGGGTTATAATTAGAGTTGACTATAATGTTCCTGTAGAAAACAACAAAATATTAGACGAAACAAGAATAGCTAAATCAAAACCTACAATTCAAAAAATCATTAATGACGGAGGAAGTTGTATTTTAATGTCTCATATGGGAAGGCCAAAAGGTAAAGACAAAGAGTTTTCTTTTAACAAAATACTTTTTCAAATAGAAAAGACACTAGATTTAAAAGTAGTTTTAGTAGAAAATTTTTTAGAGAAAAAATCAATTAAAAAAATAAAAAGTATTAAGCCTGGAGATGTGATTTTACTAGAAAACTTAAGATTTTACCCCGAAGAAACCAAAGGGGACGAAAATTTTGCTAAAAAGTTAGCTTCTTTAGCTGATTGCTACGTTAATGATGCTTTCGGAACCTCTCACAGGCGTCATGCCTCAACAACAGAAATTGCAAAGTATTTTCCAAAGAAGAAGTTTTCAGGATATCTCTTAAAAAAGGAAGTGGAATCTATAAAAAATGTTTTAAATGATGGCAAAAGACCTGTTTTAGCGATTGTTGGGGGCGCAAAAATATCTACAAAAATAACTGTGATAAATTCAATTTTAGATAAAGTAGACGATATTATAATAGGTGGCGGAATGGCTTATACATTTATAAAAGCTTTAGGCGGTCAAATCGGCAATTCAATTTTTGAAAAAGAGTATTTAGATGAAGCTAGTTTAATTCTAGTTAACGCAAAAAGTAAAGGAGTAAAAATCCATTTACCTACAGACGTTATCTGTTCTTTGGAGTTTAGAAATGACTCAAAAAAGAAAAATTTTGACGCAGATAAAATTCCTGATCAATGGCAAGGTCTCGACATTGGACCAAATACGTCAAAATTATTTAATAAGATTATAATGCAGTCAAAAACAATTTTATGGAATGGTCCAGTTGGTGTTTTTGAAATGGAAAGCTTTTCACATGGCACAAAAGCTTTGGGCGAATCAATAGTTAAAAGCACAAAAAATGGAGCTTTTTCACTTGTTGGAGGAGGTGACTCGGTTGCAGCAGCAAAAAAATTTAATTTCAGTAACAAGCTTAGTTATGTTTCGACTGGTGGTGGTGCAATGCTGGAAAGTTTGGAAGGAAAAAAACTCCCAGGAATAGAAGCTCTTTCAGATTAAAATTAAAAAATGAGAAAATTAACATTAGTGTTATTTATAGTCATATTACAAATTTCTTGTGACAATAAAAATAACCCTAAATATATTCCAAAATCAAGTGGTAATATAAATACACTTTCGGTTGTTATGGAAAAAGAATTATGGAATTCACCCGTAGGAGATTCAATTAGAGCTATATTTTCATCTGAATTTCTTGGGCTTCCTCAACAGGAAGCAGTCCTAACTTTAAAGCACATTCCTATTAGTGCTTTCTCAGGTTTCTTTAGAGAAAGTAGAAACATATTAATTATAGAGAAAAGCACAAACGCAGAGTGGGGCTTAAACTTAGACCAATATGCAAAGCCTCAATTAGTGTTTATAATAAAAGATCAAAAAAACACAAACATTATTAAAAAACTAAAAGAAAAAAAAGAAATTATAACTAAAAAAGTTCAAGAAAATGAGCTCGCTGAAAAACAACGAAGAATGAGAATATCACCACTTAAAAAAACTGAGTTGAAAAGTGTAATGGCATTAGACATTTTAATGCCTTCAGTTTATGAGCTTTTTAAAAAAGACAACAATAAATTTTGGTTTCAAAAGGAAACAAAGAACGGAAGCATAAATATTTTAATTTATGAAATGGAGAAAATCAAAAATATTCAACTTTACGATCTTCAAAAAATCATAGAATTAAGAGATTCAATTGGAAAGATTTTTGTGCCTGGAAGAAATGTAGGTTCCTATATGTTAACAGAAAAAGCGTATGAGCCATATTTTAAAAGAATGAAGATAAAAGAGTTTAATGCGATAGAAACCAGAGGAACCTGGGAGCTAAAGAATGATTTTATGGCTGGACCATTTCTAAACTATATGATTAATGACACGGTAAATAATAGGTTTTTGATGCTAGACGGCTTTGTATTCTCTCCGTCTTCAAGAAAAAGAGAAATGATTTTTGAAATAGAAGCTATTTATAAATCTTTAAAGATTTATAAAAAGGAAAGTAAATAAAAAAGACAAGCTACTTGTTTTCAGGCAAATTGTTTTTGTCTTCTTCATCTTCTTTTACACCCTTTTTAAATTCTTTAATTCCGCTTCCCAAGCCCTTCATTAGTTCTGGAATTTTTTTTCCACCAAAAAGCAATAAGATTACTACTGCAACCAGGACAACTTGCCAGGGACCAATAGCAAAAAAAAGATTATTAATTAACATTGCACATGTTTTAAACAAAAATAAAAATAAAAATAGAAATTTAGAGTATTTTAAAGAATATTACAAAATCATAAAATATAGACCGATTGTTATCTTTGTGAGAAATGAAAACAAAAAACAAAAAACCCTTTAAAGAAAGGATCTTAAACAAATACAGGCTAGTTATTCTAAACGAGTCTTCTTATGAAGAAAGGTTTTCATATAAATTAAGCGCATTAAATATATTTCTTTTATCTTCTTTATTAGGATTAATTATTGTTTTGCTTACAATATATCTAATAGCCTTCACCTCAGTAAGAGAATATATTCCTGGGTATGATTCATCTCAGTTAAGAAAAAGGGCGCTTCAAAATATTGAAAAAGTCGATTCGTTAACTTTAGTAGTAGCAAAAAATCAAGAATATATGAATTCAATTGGCTCAGTTATCTCTGGAGAGGTTACTAAGGAAGAGTTAACAAAAGAATTTGAGATTAAAAAAAATGAAATTTTAAAATATGAATTTACAATTAAAAAAGAGGACTCCCTTTTGAGAAAAATTGTTGAAAAGGAAGATAAATTTAATGCCCCTGATCGAATAAAAAACAAAGTGGAATTTTTTCTCTTTTCACCTGTTTCAGGTCAAATAACCTCTAAATATGATTACGGAATTAAGCATTATGGTATCGACATTGCTCTTCCTCAAAAAACCCCAATTAAGTCTGTTGCTGCGGGAACAGTAGTTTTTGCAGAATGGACCGTGCAAACCGGTTATGTTGTTATTATCGAACATTCGTTTGGCCTAATAAGCGTTTATAAGCACAATGATTCTGGTTTAGTTTCACAAGGGGATCCGGTTGAAGCTGGGCAAGTCATTACCTTCTCGGGAAATACAGGTGAGTTGACTAGCGGACCACACCTTCATTTTGAGCTTTGGAGAGACGGAGGCCCGATTGATCCAGAAGAATATATTAGTTTCTAAAAACACATGATATTAAAAGAATTTTTAGCTAAAATTGTAGCATATTTTTTTGTGAAAAGAATTAAAAAGTGGTCAATGAACCCTGTAGCTACGCAAGAAAAAGTTTTCAAACAATTAATTGCAAGTGCAAAAAAGACATCTTTTGGAATAGATCACAGTTTTAATGAGATTAAAAATCAAAACGATTTTATTAAAAGAGTCCCTATTCGGTCTTATGAAGATTTAAAATTCTATATAGAAAGAGTTAGGTCAGGTGAGACGAATGTTTTGTGGCCTGGAAAACCAATTTATTTTGCAAAAACGTCCGGCACAACATCAGGAGCTAAATACATTCCAATTACAAAAGCTTCCGCTCCATTCCATTTAAATAGTTCAAGAGACGCTATGTTCCATTACATTAATGAAACAGGTAAAACAGAGTTTTTAAGAAAAAAAATAATTTTCTTACAAGGAAGCCCTGAGCTGGAAGAGAAAAATGGGATTAAAATTGGGAGGCTTTCGGGAATAACAGCTCATATGACACCCAAATATTTAAAAGGAAATGTAATGCCGTCTTGGAAGACAAACTGTATTGAAGATTGGGAGAAAAAAGTTTGTGCCATTGCAATAGAGACAACAAAAGAAGACATGTCTATAATCGGAGGAATACCACCATGGGTTCAGATGTATTTCGAGAAATTAAGGGAAATTGTAAAAAAAGATACGATTAAAGAAATATTTCCAAACTTTAATTTATTTGTTTATGGTGGCGTAAATTATGAGCCTTATAGAAAAACTTTTGACAAACTTATTGGCAAAAAGATTGATACAATTGAGTTTTATCCAGCGTCAGAAGGTTTTTTTGCATACCAGAACATGCAAAATGAAAAAGGGTTATTAATAATGTTAAACTCAGGTATTTATTATGAGTTTATTCCAGCTGAAGAAATGAATAAAAGCCAACCTAGCAGGCTCGATATTAGCAGGGTTGAAATTGGAGTTAATTATGTTTTAATTATATCTACCAACGCAGGCTTGTGGGGATATAATACAGGTGACACCGTTGCGTTTGTTTCAAAATTCCCACATAAAATTATAGTAACAGGAAGGCATCATCATTTTATTTCTGCTTTTGGAGAACATGTAATTTCTTCAGAAGTAGAAAAAGCGATGAGCGACTCTTTAAAATCATGTAACCTGTCGGTAAATGAGTTTACGGTAGCGCCAAAAGTAAGTCTAAATAAGGGAGAGTCTTGTCACGAGTGGTGGATTGAACTAAACACAAAACCAAAAAAAACAGAAATAAAAAAACTTCAACTTAATTTAGAAAAAAGCCTAAAAACACAAAATTCATATTATAAGGACCTAGTTGTTGGTAAGGTTTTAAAACCATTAAAAATTGTTTTGGTTTCTACTAATTCCTTTAAAAATTTTATGAAAAAAAGAGGAAAATTGGGAGGGCAAAATAAATTGCCAAGACTAAGTAATGACCGAGAAATTGTAGATCTATTAATTCAATATAAAGTAAATAATTAAAAACGATTATAATTAGTCTAAGACTATTTTTGCTTTAGAAGACAGAGTATAAATAATTTGTCGAGAATCAAATTTGTCTGGTTTTTTTTGTACCAAATTATGCCCAAAAGATTTTTGAAATTTTGCATTCAAATCTTTTATTGCTTTATTTTTTTTCTTGATTATTGAGTCCATAGACTTAGTTTTATCAGAGAAAACATCTAATATTGCGCTGTTTTCAACCGCGCTTTTTTTAGAGAAAAGAATCAAAATAACCTTCTCATGATTTTTTAAAGAAAGAACACCTTTTTCATTATATACTGTAGAGTCGGTTATCGTGTATAATATGCCTTTAGATTTAAAAACGAACAATAATGTGAGCACTAACATGACTAAAAAAATGCCAGAAAAAATTAAATATATCCCAAATATTTCTTTTTTATCAAGAGCTAATTTAACCGTTTCATTTATTTTAAAGTTATTTAAATTAACTAAAGCTATTTTAAACGTAAGGTTGTCAGCACTTTTAGAGAGATACACTAGATTGTTTCCAATAAATATTGAATTTTCATTGATTTTGCTAAGTGAATTTTCTTTTTCAAAAATTGAGACCATATTTTTTTTAGGATTAATAATCCTAAAAGTGTTTTTGCCAGGGCTCATTGAAAACAGGGACTCACCATGGGCTGTTCGGACCGTTAGAATTGTGGATTCTACAGAATTTTTTCCAGGACTTTCTTTTAAACGACCTTTGTTGGTCCATGTCTTTTTAGCGATATCAAACTCAAAGAGAAAAGGATTTGGAACTTCTTTTATATTATTGGCGCTTCTTGAAAAAAAATCGAATACATAAATAGAGTTTCCGGACTTAATGTATGAACCCTGATCGATTCCATTATTTGGAGGCACACCCTTTGTATTTACAACATCCCAACTGCCAGACTGAAAATTAAATTTTGTTAGCAAGTTTTTAGACGACCAATATCCATAGCCGCCTAATAAGTAAAGCTCATTGTCGTGTGAAAAAAAGAACCCTGAAAACTGATTTCGGTGTGCAAAACTATCATCAATTCTTATTATAGAGTTTTCAAAATATTTATATAAGATACCCCCGCCAGGGTAAAGAAAATATACAATATCATTTAGTATTGTTGTTGCAAGACTCTTAATTTCAATTTTTTTGAATGTTTTTGGAAGTGGTGTGGAATATTTAGAGAAGGTATAATTAATTTCACTATCAGACGACAGGGTTGATTCGTATACGCCCTCCGTTGTAAAAGAATAAAAAGATATAGAGTCTTTTTTTACAATTAAAGCCTCAGATATTCCATCTTGTCCAAATGAACATATTGAAAAAAATAAAACTGTAAACAAAAGACTTCTCATTTAAAAAAAACAAAATAAAATATAATCAACAATATAATCGTAGCTACAATACATCCACTAAATCCAATAAATTGAAATAAAATCAAATTGATAAAAAGTATTAGTATGGAGAGAACAAAAATAAGCAGTGAGGCCTCCCAATGTTCATACCCTTTGTCTGCTAATCTGTGATGCAAGTGAATTCTATCAGCAACAAAAGGAGATTGTCTTTTATAAGATCTTAAAAGAATTACTCTCAATGTGTCAGTCAGGGGATAGATTAAAATCAGAACACAAAAAAGAGGTCGAGAAATGTATTCATCAACTACAACTTCATTAGAACTGTCTAAAATATAAAAAACAAAAAATGCCAATATAGAGCCCAAGAAAAGAGACCCAGTATCTCCAAGGAACACCTTATTAATTGAGCTGAAATTATGAATCAAAAAACCTAAAATAGCTCCAACTAAAATTGGAAAAAAAAGTCCCATTTCATATGAGCTAATCGTTACTACTCCCCCAACTATTACAAGAAAATTGATTATAACTAAAGAGGCTAAGCCGTCTAATCCATCAATTAAATTTAAAGCATTTACAATTATTAAAAAAACAAATAAACTAATACAATAAGACAATAAATAGGGCAATTCATAAATTCCAAAAACCCCATGAAATGAATTAATAGAGTAACCAGCCTGCAAAATTATTATTCCTGAAAAAATTTGCAGGAAAAACTTTTCCTTGTATCTAACATTAAAAAAATCATCAGCTATACCAGTAAGAGCCATAAAAATAACACCAAGGAGCATGTAAGGGTCTAGCTCAAGATTAGTTGTTGAGCTGGCAATCGCAAAGCTTACAGAAATACTAAGAAAAACAGAGAGTCCGCCTGACCTAGTTGCCTTTGAGCGGTGTGAAGATCGTAAAGTGACGGGATCCAGAATTTTATTATTTGAAAAAACACCATAAACATATTTGTTTAAAAAAAATGATGTTGTTCCAGAAAGAGATAAAAATAATAGAGTGTTAATTAGTTCTGTTGCTCCCAATGTATTAAAGTTTAAATTATATTTACAAAAAAAGGTTTGATCAAAAGAGTTTGTGTTTTTATTGCCTTAGTTGTTTTCTTTCATTTAAGGGTTATTTCTCAAGAAATTCCTTTACCAGCTAACATAGGTTCAGAATATATTTTTGCCAAAGACACTTCGGGATCCCCAGCTTTAATCACCAAGAAAGGGCTATATACATATATGGGTCAATGGAATTTTAAAGCCATAAGAATAGATTCTTTAAACAACACAGTTTCTACCCTTAATAATATTAAAAAATTTAACAATCAAACTTTTTTTTCAATGACTAATGGCCAAACAATATACATTAGTCTTATTGGAGGTGGCCATGTCTTTACAATCAAAGACAGCCTGCTTACAAAAATTGATAATTCAGTCATTCAAAGAAATCAATATAATTCGGCATTCTATTTTCATGAAAACAAAATCCACATGTATGGTGGATATGGTTTTTGGAGTTTTAAAAATTATATAACTTACTTAGACAATCAAACAGGTCAATGGGAAATCATTGTTCCTAAATCGGAATATGTTCCTGACGGACGCTGGAAGCCAATTACACAAAAAATAAACAATAAATTGTATGTTTTTGGAGGTCGTAATAATTCTGAAAAAAATACTAATAAAGACGCTGGACTTAATGACCATTTTGTTTTTGATCTGAAAACAGATCAATTTATCAGTCTTGGCAAAATAAACCCTTTAGTTCCTTTAGATTTTCCAACAAATCCAAGTGTAAAAATTGAAAATAACCAAGCTTACTTAGACGAAAACAGGTTAATTGTTTTTGATTTCTTGAACGATTCCTTAAAGGTTTACAATAAAAAAGATTTGTTTAAGGGTATTGACACAAAAAAACCTGTAATTCTTAAAAACGACACCATATATTTTTTAAAAAATCTAAATAAAAAGACTGTTCTTTCGGTGTTTTTATTTGAAAACTTAAAGCGTGTAAAGCCAGAGTTATTTCAAATTTCAAAGAAACCCGAAAACAATTTGAAAATTGTTTTTTCTGGGTTTTTAATCATTATAGTTTGTTGGATAGCATACAAGCTTTTTGTTTTTAAGGACTTTTTAAAAGGGCTAGTCCTTTACGATGAATCCAAAATTTACTACGAAAACAAATCTGAAATCTTGAATTCAAAGCAATTAAATGTAATTAAGGCATTAGAAAAAAAAGGACAAATTTCATCAGACAATTTAAATTTAATAATTTCCGAAAAGAAATTTGTTAAATCACATTTTACATCGTTGAGAACAAAACTTATTTCAGAAATCAATAATATTTACCAATCAGTGACTGAAAGCAACTCTGCATTAATCGAAGAAGCTCCTGACCCCAATGATAAAAGGTATAAGGTTTATAAAATAGTTAAACAAGTTTCTCAAAAAGAGTCTTTTTTAAATTTCTTGCTCAGGATTTAATCTTGTCAATTATCTCTAAAATGGGCTCTTTAATAAGTATGTAGCCGATGGAAAGTGACATCCCCAAAAATAACGACATTATTACAATCAGAGTTCTTTTAGGGGCTGAGCGTTGGTTTGGTACTGTAACAGGATTAATTATTGAAAAAATAGGAGTGTCTCTACTAACCTGAAGTTTTGCTTGTTCAACCTGTTTAGACAATTCTTGATATACTGAATTAATAATTGCAAACTCAGATTCAAGACCCTGTCTTCTGTTGTTGAACCTAGAGTCAATTATATTTAAATTGGTGTCATTAAATAAGGCTAATTTATTTTGTATACTATCAAATTCAATTTTTTTCAATGCTAACTGCGCTTTATTAAAAGCCAAAACTTGAGAAGCGCTCTTTATTTTGTAGTCAATTACCTTTTTTTGAAGAATTTCTTGGGCTCCTTTTGCAACAAGTGCAGCAGTTACGGGCTTGTCCATGTTTGCAGAAAGTGTAACAAACCCTTCTTTTTGATTAACGGAAAGTAATAGAATGCCATCTAGCTTTTTAAACAACCTTTCTTCTTCCACCCCAACAAACATTTCGGATGTGTTTTTAAATTCTTTTTTATCATCTCCTTTAATTGCTTGTAAAATTGTAAATGGCAGTAAAATGGTATATTTTTTTATAAGCCCAATAACATCGGTCCCTTTGTTTTTTGTGAGATACTCATATAGCTTAATTTTAGAGACAGAATCTGGGTTTTCAAGCCTTAAATTCAGTAACTCCCTCTTAAAACTGGTGCTTTCTAAAATCTTGGGATAAATAGAAGGGGGTATTTCTGTCCCATTTGAAATTCCGCCCAAATTAATTCCTACAAGAGAAGCAACTCCACTTAAATTATTAGAGGAAGAACCCGTGTCAGATTGAGGAATAAAAGTTGATGATGACGTATATATAAGCGGTCTTGTAATAGCGAATACAATCCCAAAGAACATAAAAAATAACATTGTTCTTATAATTAAGACCTTTCCTTGCCAAATTTTTTTTAATAAGGCAATTAAGTCTATTTCGTCCTCATTTAGATTTTCCATTAAATTTTAAATTAAAGGGATTTTATAAGCACTGCTAGCGTAGCCAATGTTGAAGTGAGCCCTATGATTTCAGCAATGCTAGTTTTGTTGGGATTTGCAATTTTTTTAGGCACAACGACTTTACTTCCTGGCTCAAGCTTTGGCATACGTCTAAAAATAAAATACTTTTTAGTAGATGAAACGTTCCCGTTTTGATATACAACAAATACTCCGCGTCTTTTGGCTAAATCATTTAACCCACCAGCTTGTCCTATGGCGTCATTAACGCTTAAGCCTTTTTTATAAGCAATTACAGTGGGCCTGCCAACTTCTCCTATGACTTCAATTGTATTGTCTATTTTTGGAACAATTATCCTGTCACCATCTTTTAAAATAACATTATAACGAATGTCTTTTCCTTTTGTTTTGTAAAGTTGATTAATATCAACACCAAATTCTATAAAATCTTCCTGTTCATTAACTACATAATTCAAAGAGTCTTTGGAAAATTCAGCAATAGTTTCGTCTATTTGAGTTTTGGCAATGTTAACACGACGTATTTTTACACCATTTTTTGCTCCATCGGGCAAAATTCCGCCAGAATCATTTAAAAGATCATAAAGACTGTATTTGTTGTTTAAAATTGAGTAATATCCTGGTGATTTTACAAGTCCATCAATTTCAACATACTCAGGCTTGGTATAGCCTTCTTTGAGTCTTACAACAACCAAATCACCCTGCATTAAAGTAGGGTTTTGAGTTAGCGCTTCAGAGCTATAATCCGATTTAAGCTGAGCGTCAATGGACTCAAAAGGAAACTCTAATGTTTTATCAAACGTTTGTCTAAAAATATCAATTGAAACAAAACTTCCAGAGCTTTTAACGCCTCCAGCTAATAAAATTAAATCCGACACAGTCATCCCCTTATAAAAATCATACACACCAACATCATTAACCTCTCCTTTAATTTCAACAGAAAGAAAGTCTTCAATTTCAGTTTTAGAAAAAACTTGAACCCTGTCGTTGGGTTGAAATATAAAGTTTTGTTCACCTGAAATTACAGAACTTAAATTAATAGAAATCATTTGCTGTTCTTTGCCCTCATTGTAGCGATATATTATTGCCCTGCTGGACAAGGCATTGTCTTTTAAACCTTGAGCGCTTGAAATAAGGCTGGTTATGTTGGGATTTTCCTCAATAGAGTATTCGCCAGGCAGAAAAACCGCGCCTTCTATTGAAACTTTATTGAGAAATTTATCACTAACAGGGCTAGCTTTTATTATATCTCCGTCTAAAAGCTCTTTTAGCCCAAATTTATCTTTTGAAACGGTAAATATTTCTTTATTAATGTTGGATATTGAGGTTATAAAAACTTTTTCCTTATAGCCAAAAGACGAAAAACCACCTGTAAAATCCAGTAGATCACTGACAGTTTCCCCTTGTTTTATCTCGAATATTCCGAGCTCTTTGAACTCACCATTTACAAAAACCCTGTTTTCGTATCTTGGAATAAGTATAACATCTTGATCTCTTAAGCTTAAGTTAGGGCTAATGCCTTTAACAAAATAATTGTAAAGGTCAACTTTTGTGTGTGTTTTACCATTTCTTATTATTTTAATATTTCTAAAAGATCCTAATTCATTTGGCCCACCGGCAGCATACAAGGCATTTAGAACGGATGTCATACTTGAAAGAGTATATGTTCCGGGATTCTTGATTGCTCCGGTAATATTTATAACAATTGACCTTGATTTAGTGAGGTTAAGATCAAAAAAAACTTTTTCAAAACTTTCATCAGAGGCATAAAGACCAGCGTATACTTTGGCAAGGGCGTTTCTTATTCTTGTTTTTGCACTCGAAATGGTTTGTCCGCTTATATATACAGGAGAAACTCTGTCTATTTTTATGTAACCACTTGTATTGATGGTTGTATTATAAGTGATTTCAGAAGCCCCCCATATATTAATTGTTAATTCATCACCTGGCCCAAGCTGATAAGAAGATGGGGTCGCAATATTTAATTGAGGGCTATTGTTTGGAGCATTAATTAAGTTTTGAGCAGATGACACAAAAAAATCCATGCCAAAAATGGGCAATGAAATATTTTCATCTATTCTTATATTTTTATCGCTTTTTGGAGAATTTTCAGAGATGCCAAAAATTGATGAGAGCTCATCCTCAAGAGTAGTTTCTTGATTGGTGTTTTGGGATTTGTTTTCAATCTCTTTTATTCTTTTATCGAATTCCAAAATATCTGCCTCACTTGCTCCTCTTGATCTAGCTATAATTTTTAGTTGGCTCAATGAGTAGCCATCTGTTTTGGCTCTATTCCAATATTCTAACAGCTGACCATCAGTCATTTCATTTAGCCGAACTGTTATTTGCTTAGAATTATTCCCTTGTACCAAATCATTTATATTTTGACTTGATAGGTTAGCTCCTGACAGTATTAAAACAATAAATATAATTTTTTTCATATAGTTTTTTTCAAAGCTTCGCTGATTGACTTACATAAAATCAACAACAAAAAACAATAAGTTAAGCTTTTAGTTTGCTAAGCTTAATTTTGAATCGGACAGTGTAAGTTTTATCTTTAACTTATTTATTATTAGAACTATGTTTTTGTCTCCAATTGATTCAACTATCCCTTCTTTATTTGTAAACGGACCGCTTTTAATTTTAACAAAATCTCCCGAGCAAATTCTTTTTCGATCAATAGTCCCGAATTTAACAGCGTTTTTTAGCAATTCCATTTCACTATTACTAATCTCAACGGCTTTTCTTTCATGCTTTACTACGCTTTTAATAAAAGGGTTGAGGTTTATTAAATCATATTCGAGCTTATTAAGTTTAAAAAAGACGTATCGACTAATTAAGAGCTTTTCAATAGTTTTTTTTCTATCTGACCATTGTCTAGTTTCTTTAAATGTAGGGACGTAAGCTTTTATGCCCAACAATTCAAAGCACTCCAAAGCCTTTAATTCACATCGTGATTTAGTATATGCGGCGAACCAAGCCATTTTTAATTTTCAGCAAACATACAAAATATAATTTAAAACAAAACAAACAGTTCATTAATTGCTATCATATTTTTTTACAACCCGTAAACAGCTGATAAACAGGTTTTTAAAAGTTCGTTTTTTGCTATTATAAAATAATTGTTTTTTTTCTGAAGTTTAAAAAACTATATTTTAAATTTACACTATGAATGTGTTAATATTGGGTTCCGGAGCTAGAGAACATGCTTTTGCATTAAAAATTAGGAAGTCTAAAAAATGCAATAAACTATATGTTGCGCCTGGAAATGCGGGCACATCTCTGGTTGCTAATAATCTAAACGTTTCTATTTCTGATTTTCAGGCTGTTAAAAATTTAATAATAGAGTATAACATACAGTTATTAATTATAGGCCCCGAAATTCCTCTTATTAATGGCATTTACAACTATATTAAAAATGATACTGAATTAAATAATGTTCTTGTTATCGGACCTTCTAAGCTAGGGGCTAAGCTCGAGGGCAGTAAAGATTTTTCAAAAGAATTTATGCTCAGAAATAGCATTCCTACAGCCCCTTACAAAACTTTTGATCAAAATTCTGTTGAAGAAGGAATTAAATATTTATCTACTATTAATCCGCCCTACGTTTTAAAAGCAGATGGACCCGCTGCCGGCAAAGGAGTACTTATTTTAGATAATTTAAAGATTGCACAAAATGAATTATTCAATATGATAGCCAAAAATAAATTTGGTAAATCTGGATCTAAAGTTGTTGTTGAGGGTTTTTTAAAGGGAATTGAATCCTCATGTTTTGTGTTGGTAGACAACAAAAACTATTTAATCTTACCGTCTGCTAAAGATTATAAAAGAATTGGCATTAGTGATACTGGATTAAATACAGGTGGAATGGGCTCAATATCTCCGGTTCCTTTTGATGACAAGGAGTTTCAAACCAAAGTGGAGGAAAGAATTGTAAAGCCAACACTAAGTGGAATTATTAAGGAAAATCTAAACTATGTAGGGTTTTTGTTTATTGGAATCATTAAGGTAGGTAATGACCCATATGTTATTGAATACAACGTTAGAATGGGAGATCCAGAAACACAAGTTGTATTGCCCAGAATTAAAAATGACTTTTTAGAATTATTACTATCAACAATCAATGGAAATTTAGATACAGTTAAATTGGAAGTTGATAAAAAAACTTTTGTTAACGTTGTTCTTTCGTCAGGTGGCTATCCAGAAACATACGAAAATGGCAAATTCATAGACGGATTACAACATTCGCATGATTCCATTATTTTACATGCCGGAACTAAAAATGAGGATGGTAAAATATTTACTAATGGGGGAAGGGTTTTGTCTATAGTCTCAAGCTCTAATAATATTAAATCTGCACTTAAAAAAAGTTATGAAACTATTAAAAAAATTGACTTTCAGGGTAAATATTTTAGACCAGATATTGGTTTTGATTTACAAAAATGAGTGTGCTGTTTGGTCCGTATCTTCTTCGTTTCTTTTTGAAAAACCAATTAATTGTATTGTCCAGTAAGTTAATGCGGAAGATATTATAATCATAAAAAAGAAATTAACGGAGTTCGATAAAAACCAATTTTTAAGTTCTAAAAATCTCAAGAAATCAAGAGGAATAAATAGGATTTCAACAAATAAATATTCAATAAAATAAAAAAACTCTGTCATTGCATTAATTTTGAATAAAAATAAGATATTCTTCTTTTAATTACAATAAAATAAATTGAATATCAATGTAACTTAGATTAATTATATTTATAAAATATGTTCAGTAAGACCTGCATTCAAGTTTTTAAAAGGTGTATTGATGATTATCATGTTTATGATGATGTTTCTCAAAGCCCTAAAAACCCATATCAAAAGGATCAAATAGAGTTTTTATTGTATCAAAAAAATTGGATCGATACAGTTCAGTGGCATTTGGAGGATATAATCAGAGATCCAGAAATTGATCCATTAGAAGCATTAAAAATAAAAAGAACCATTGATGATTCAAATCAAAAAAGAACAGATTTAGTTGAATATATCGACAGCTATTTTTTAGAAAAATATAAAGATGTGAAAATTAAAAGTAATGCTACTTTCAACACTGAAAGTCCTGCATGGGCAATTGACAGGCTTTCCATTCTGGCCTTGAAAATATATCATATGAGTCTTGAAGCCAAAAGAATAGATGCCGACGAAAAACATATAACAAAGTGCGATGAAAAGCTGAGTGTTTTAAATCAACAAAATGAGGATTTATGTCAGTCAATTGATGAATTGATTATTGATATTGAAAAAGGTTTAAAATACATGAAAATCTATAAACAAATGAAGATGTATAATGATGAAGATTTGAATCCAGTTTTGTACAAAACAAAAAAATAAAATGTCACACCTTCTAATCTTGAGATTCTCATCTATGGGGGATGTGGCTATGATTGTTCCTGTATTAAGATGTTTGAAAAAACAATGCCCTGAGTTATCTGTTACTATTGTTTCAAAAAAAATATATAAACCAATTTTTGCTTCATTACAAAATATAAAATTTTTTGAAGTTGATTTAAAAGAAAAGCATAAAGGGCTATCAGGATTGTTAACCCTTTTTAAGGAACTTAGAGGCTTAAGGCCAACTCACATTGCAGACCTACATTCAGTTATTAGAACCCATTTTCTAAAATTATTATTCAAAATATATTTTTATAAAATCAAAACTATTGACAAACAAAGATCCGCTAGAAAACAGCTCTTTAGAAAAAAAAATAAAATTTTAAAACCACTAACTCCAATACATTACAAGTATTGTGAAGTTTTAAACAATCTCGGATTCAATTTTAGTCTTTCTAATAAGGGTTTATTGGACCCTTTGTCGATAGGAGCAAAAACTAGTGAAGGGCTAAAGAATTTAGATTTAGACTTAAAATGGATTGGTATAGCCCCATTTGCTTCATTCCAAGGCAAGGTTTATCCATTAGATTTAATGCAAAAAATCATTTCTTTTTTACAAAAAGAACATTATGTGTTTCTTTTTGGTAATGGAGAATATGAAGAAGATAAGCTAGAAGTTTGGTCCAATGCATATGAAAATGTTTTCGGGACATATAAGCTAGCCTCTTTAACTAGTGAATTAGAGATAATATCAAACCTAGACTTGATGATATCTATGGACTCTGCTAATGGTCATCTGGCCGCAAACTATAATGTGCCTGTTATCACCCTGTGGGGCTTGACACATCCCTTTGCTGGTTTTGCACCATTTTTATCAAATGATAAAAACATGTTTTTATCTGACAGAGAAAGATACCCTAAAATACCGACTTCAGCATACGGAAAAAAAATGTCAAAAGGTTATGATGGAGTTATGAAGACAATAGACTGTAACGAAGTTATTTCAAGAAGTTTAGAAATCCTTAAAAAAAGCTAAACATCATCAAAATCAATTGAAATATTTTCTGAAGTTGGAATAGCCTGGCAAGCTAGTGTAAGCCCCTCAGAGATTTCATTATCAGATAAAACATTATTAATTGCCATTTTAGCTGAACCAGCAGTGATTTTGCCTATACAAGACGAGCATACCCCTCCTTGACAAGAATAAGGTATATCAATATTATTTTCTAAGGCAGCATCCAAAATGGTCATGTCTTTAGGAACGGCAATTTCAAAATCTTCAAAATCACAAGTAATTTTTGCAGTGATTTTGTCAACCTTTTGATCTTGCTCACTGTTATCCTTCTCCTCAGAGTAGAAAAGTTCAAATAAAATATCTTTCTCATTGTATCCTAATGATTTCAAAGTTTCTACAGATTCTATTGTCAACTTTTCAGGGCCACAAATAAGAAATTTATCAATCTTAAGTTTTGGATGTTTTTTGATACAAAACTTAATAAATGATGAGTCAATTCTACCAAATTTACTGTCCGAGTTGTTTTCTTGGCTAAATATTTTATGGTAATAAAATCTGTCCTTGTAAGATTGTTCAAGATGATGAATTTCTTTTGAAAACATAGTTTCATTTTTGGACTTATTTCCATATAATAATATGAATCTACTGTCTTTATTAGATTCCAATGCATCATAAATAATTGAAAGTATTGGGGTAACACCACTACCCGCTGCTATTCCCATAAAAATATTTTCCAAATTTGCATTTTCAATTATGAACCTTCCCATTGGTGGTGAAACACCCAAAGAGTCACCTTCATTTAAATCATTTAAAGCATAGTTAGAAAACAGTCCGTTTGGGATTGCTTTTACTCCGATTTTTAATTCACTGCTGCTTGGAGCACTACAAATTGAATAGGATCGCACAACTTGTTTGCCCTTAACGTCAGCTTTAAGGGTAATGTATTGACCAGCTTTGAATTTATATTTAGATTCTAGAATTTCTGGAATATTAAAAACTATTGAAACAGATTTCTCAGTTTCTTTTTTAATGCTTTTTATTTGCAAGGAATTAAATTCAGACAAATTAAATGTTTTATAGTGCAAAAATAAAAATACTTTTCAAAGCAGTAACATACCGATAAGAACGCTTATATTTACAACATGTTTTTAACTTTTTTATCTCTTCAATGGAAATCCTTTTTTAGAGGAGAGTCTGTTGGCGCTAACGTAATGGCCAAAATTTTTAAATGGTTTTGGATTGCATATTTTGCTTTTTTAACACCATTACTGGGCCTTATAACTTACAATGTTATAAAAGAAGATTTTCAAGTTGATGATCCTTTCCTTTTTCTAAACAAAAACTTAATTTATGTCTTTGGCTATTGGATAGTCATGAGATACTTTATTCAGCCTATTCCGGTTGTCTCAATCAAACCACTACTTTTAACACCTATTTCAAAAACTAAAATTGTTAGGCAAACTTTAGGGAAATCTATCTTTTCCTTTTTCAATTTAATAGCATTTTTTTATTTAATACCACTGACATTTGAGCTGGTTGATAATGGCTATTTAATTGATAATTTAATAGGCTGGAACTTAACGATAATTGCTATAGTTTATATTACTAATTATTTAAATTTTTTACTCAATAATAACGATAAGCTTCTTTATGGCATTGGATCAATACTTGCAATCATAAAGCTATTAGAATATTTCTCTATTTTTGATTTTACAGTCTACTCAGAGGCACTTTTCTATTCTTTTTATGTTAACCCACTGTTTGCTATTGTTCCTTGGCTGTTTTTAATTTGGCTTTATTTTTATGTTTTTAAATTCTTTAAAAATGGACTTTATATAGACTCTGGTTTAAAAAAGAAAACAACAGAAGCTAAAATAGATGATTTGTCATGGCTGGATAGATTTGGAAAAACCGCTATTTTTCTAAAAAACGATTTAAGATTAATTAAACGATCTAAAAGAGCTCGAAGCACAGTTATCGCTGGAATATTTTTTCTTTTTTATGGTTTTATTTTTTATTTCCAAGAGGATATATGGGGATCGTGGATGACCTTTTTTGGATATCTTTTTGCTTCCGGAGGGTTTTTATTTATGTTTGGCTCTTTTGTGCCAAGTTGGGACAGTCAATACTATTCATTTATGATGTGTCAAAACATAGAGTACAAAGAATACATAAAATCTAAATGGTCTTTAGTTGTAATTGGGACAGTAATATCTACCTTTTTGGCTTGTTTTATCTATTCTTTTTTAGGAGTTGAAGCCGTCTACGCTGTTTTAGCAGGAGGATTATACAATATTGGTGTCAATGGCTATTTGACCTTATGGGCAGGGGCTTTTACTAAAACACCCGTCGATTTGGATTCGAGTAAAATGGCATTTGGAGGAAAAAAAGCTTTTAACATGAAAACAGTATTAATTAGCCTTCCTCAAATGGTTCTTCCAATAGCTTTATTTTCACTTGGGAATCATTATTATTCATACTTAACTGGTTGCTTAATTGTTGGCTTTACAGGTATTTTGGGGATTTTACTTAAAGAACAAGTTTTTAATCTAATTATCAAGGCATATAAATCAGAAAAGTATTCTACTTTGAAAGCCTATAAACAAACTTAATTTTATGATTACTTTAAAAAATATTACAAAAAATTATTCAAAAGACACGGTATTAGACATTACATCTTTGGAGATACCCGCAGGACAAACCTTCGGTTTAGTTGGAAATAATGGAGCAGGTAAAACTACTATGTTTAGTTGCCTTTTAGATTTAATTAAGCCTTCAACTGGACAAGTAATTAATAACAATGTTGAAATAGCTAAAAGTGAAAAATGGAAGAGTTTTACATCTGCATTTTTGGATGACACTTTTTTGATTGGATACTTAATGCCCGAAGAATACTTTTATTTTGTTGGTGAATTAAGAGGTTTGTCAAAGAAACAAGTGGATGATTTTTTAATTCAATTTGAAGTTTTTTTTCATGGAGAAATATTGGGAGGAAAAAAATATTTAAGAGATCTTTCTAAGGGAAATCAAAAAAAAGCAGGTGTAGTTGCCACTTTGCTCGGAGAGCCTAAAGTGGTAATTCTCGATGAACCTTTTGCGAATCTCGATCCTTCTACTCAAATTAGACTCAAAGAAATCTTAAAAGATTTATCAAAAAATAAAGAAACAACTATTTTAGTTTCTAGTCATGATATTCAAGACGTCACTGAAGTATGTGAAAGGATAGTTCTTCTTGAGAAAGGAAAGATTATAAAAGACATTGTTACTAGCCCAAAAACACTCAAGGAACTTGAGGCTTACTTTAAGGGTTAATATAACGATTTCAATTTTTTTTGTTTTTCGATAATAAAACAGTTTATTTATGGTTATAAGTAGTACACCCTGTTAATTTGAAAAATTGTATATACGCCATATGTTTATCATTTGTTTTTTTAGCCTGTTCTGCTAAAAAGAATAAGCCTATTAATAAAGGTTACCACTCATTAGTCTCTAGCTATAATGTTCTTTTTAATGGCTCCACTTCAATCGATGAAGGCGTTCAAGAAGAATACGCTATAAACAAAGAAAATTTTTGGGATATCCTTCCTGTTGAGAAAATTAAGATATCGGATGAAATTATTACGGTTAGCGGGATTAATAATAAAAAGTTTTTAGCCGCAGAGGAAAAAGCAGCTAAGACTGTTCAAAAACATTCAATGTTAATTCGAGGAAATCAAGAAAACCCTAAAATAGCAAATGCATATTTAATGTTAGGTAGAGCTAGATATTTAGACCAAAGATTTGTTCCTGCAATTGAAGCTTTTAATCAAGTTTCAAAACAAAAATCAACACCATCGCAATTAAATGAAGCATTAATATGGATTGCCAAATGCAATATAAGACTAGAGCAAGAAATATTAGCAATAAAGGAATTAAAAAAGCTCTTAAAAAATGAAAAACTAAACAAAGAAAACTCCTCAAAATCAAATGCTTTTATTTCAATGGCTTATTTACAATTAGAGGATTACCAAAACGCAGAAAAGTTCTTAAAAGCCGCTACAGAAAATGAATCTAACAACAAAGATAAGGCTAGATATATGTATATAACAGCGCAACTAATGGAAAAACGCTCAGATTATGATTCAGCATTAATATATTTCAAAAAAGTTTCAGAACAAAAAAGAAAAATACCTAGAGAGTTCTATATAAACTCTACACTTAAAAAAATTCTTTATGACTCTTTAGATTTTGAGCGAAAAGAAAAATTGATTTTTAAAATGATAGATAATTATGAAAATGAAGATTTTTTAGATAAGATATACTTTAGCTACTCTACTATTCTTTTTACAAAGGATTCCTTATCTGAAGGCAAAAAATATTTAAATAAAGCAATAAAAAATAATTCAGACAAAAGATTGTTATTTAGGGCTTACAATAAGCTAGCAGATATATATTTTAAAAATTTTGACTACGTTAAATCAAAAAAATACTTGGATAGTACTCTCCAAAATATAGATAAAAAATCAAAAAAATATTGGGAAATTGAAAGACAACGGGAAGGCTTAGATAAAATTGTTGAGCTTGAAGAAAAAATACTGCTTTATGACAGTTTAATTAGGATTTCTAATTATGATGATAATAAGTTAAATGAAATTTTAAAAAATGTTAAAATTGAAACAAGTAATGAAACAGCTCCTGCACAAAAAAACTCTTTTTCAAACGCAGAAATTTTAACCAATAACAGTTTAAGTTATAGTAATTTTTATTTTTACAACAGTGATTTGGTTGACTTAGGAAAAAAATCTTTTAAAGCTAACTGGGGAGACAGAAAACGAAACACCTATTGGAGGCTTTCAGGTTTAGTTTCAAATGATGCAAGTAGCAGTGACAAAAAGATCGAGGATAATGACTTTAATATAGGTATTGAAGAATCAGAATCCACCCTTGATGAAAAGTATTTATCATTAATACCAAGAACTAAAAAACAAAAAGACAGTGTGCTTTTTTTAAAGAATAAGTCTATTTTAAACTTGGCTGAAATATATTTTATTAAATATTCTGACAATAAGACAGCGCTAAATAAACTCAACAATTTAGTAGATTCAGAACCACCCATTGATATTGATTCTAATGCCAAATATTTATTACACAAAATTTATGCTGAATCCGATCTTGTAAAAGCGGAGGATCTAAAAAATGAAATAATCCTCAAATATCCTGAAACAAAATTTGCTAAGATTTTAAGCAATTCCAACAATCTTATTTTAGAAAAAGAAATTTTTATTAGAAAATTAGATAGTTTTCAAAACTTATTTGATCAACAAAAGTTTCAGAAAGTAATTGGCGCTATTGAAAAAGAAATAACTTTTATAGATGACATAGAGGTTTTGGTTGATTATGAACTTCTAAAGGCAGCATCAATAGGCAGGCTTGAAGGTATTCTTAGTTATCAAGAGAAATTAAAGGAAATTTATAAAAACTATCCAAATTCCACTAAAACAAAAAACATTATCAATACTGTAAATCAAATAAATAAAAAGTGGAAAAAACAACCAATTGAAGACACAAAAGGATCATATTTTTTGCTTTTTTCAATTGACTCAAAAGATTCTTCACAAGAATTTATCGGTGAGTTAAAAAGAGTATTAGGTAGCTCGAAGGCAGTTTTATTTCAAGCATATAATTACAATCATAGTTTAATTGTAATAAAAGATTTTCAAAACAAAGAGGAGGCTTTAGAAACTAAATCTGATATTCAAAAAAACAGCAAGATGTTTAAACTAAAAAATTATTTTGTAGTTTTGTCCTCCCAATATAAAAACATGCTGATATACAAGACATTAGAGCCTAATGAAAACTAAATATAATGGCATTTAGTATAACTAATAAAACAACAATGCAAAATTCTAGCGAACCAAATAAAATTGATATAATTGAAAAAACCACTAAAATTGTTGGAGACATAGATTCAAAAGCTGATTTTAGGATTGACGGTTTTGTTGAAGGAACCATAAAAACATCAGGTAAAGTTGTTATTGGCGAGGAGGGAAAAGTAGTGGGGAAAATAACATGTTCTAATTCTGATGTAGCTGGACATATAGACGGACATATAGATGTTTCGGGTATTTTATCTTTTAAATCTTCTGCCAGAGTAACAGGAAACGTTTTGGCAGGTAAATTAGCAGTTGAGGCAGGAGCAAGTGTTGATGCCTCTATTTCTATGAAAGGATCAAAAAAAATGAAAGCATTAACTCCTGATCAAAAAGATGCCCCAACAGAAAAAACAGCCTAGTTCCTACAAAATTTTAGCTATAAATACTTTTCAAATGGGTATTAGCATTTTCCTGTTTGTTCAAATCGGAAAGTATTTAGATAATAAGTTTGGTTATGATGAAACCCTTAAAATCATCTTTTCAATAATTGGTTTTATAGTTGGGTTTTTTTTAAGTTATAAAACGATAAAAAAAAATTAACAAACAGTCTTAATAATTTTACCAAATACTTTAGATTTTTGTTTTTATTTTGATCAATTAAGTTTAACTTTGGCGGATTAATTTTTATTCATTGTTAAGGATTAATTTGTAAATGACTCCTAAATATTTTCTTTTATTATTTTTCACACTTTCTATAAGCAATTTTAACTTAGCTAGTCCAGTTATTTTGAATGAAAAAGAGGGTGGAGATATAAAATCAAATATTAAAGAATTTATTTTCCACCACCTTAAAGACTCCCACAGTTTTGGAATAACTTCTTATAAAAATGAGTCTGGAGAAAAGGTGTATATTGAAGTGCCACTTCCTGTAATTCTATATGACAATGGCTTTAACTTTTTTATGTCTTCAGATTTTAAACACGGAAAAAAAACTGTTAAAAGTGGAGAACAATTTTATAGACTAAACTACAATAACAATCGTATTTATAAGACAAATAAAAACGGGGAAATTATTTTAAATGAAAACAACCAAGTTTTAAATGAAAAACCAATTGATTTTTCAATAACCAAAAATGTTGTAGTAATTATTTTCACAGCTCTTTTCATGTTTTGGCTTTTCACAGGTTTGGCAAAATCTTATAAAAAAAATAATGCAATAGCAACTGGAATAGGGAGATTTTTTGAACCTATTGTTCTTTATGTTCGTGATGAAATTGCGCGGCCCAATATCGGAGAAAAGCATTACAGAAAATATATGAGTTACCTACTAACCATTTTCTTCTTTGTATTATTTTTAAATTTATTTGGACTTACCCCCATAGGGATCAACGTTACAGGTAATATAGCGATAACATTTTCACTAGCTCTTTTAACATTTATTATTACAAATCTTACGGCAAATAAAAACTATTGGATGCATATTTTCTGGATGCCGGGGGTGCCAAAGCCAATAAGGCTAATTTTGGCGCCAATTGAAGTTTTGGGAGTTTTTATTAAACCGCTTACACTCATGATCAGGCTTTATGCAAATATGCAGGGAGGTCATATTGTGATTATGAGCATCATTGGACTAATGTTTATATTTTACAGTTGGCTTGGAAGTTCGCTTTCACTTGTACTAGCTTTTTTACTAATGATTATTGAGCTTTTTGTTGCACTATTACAAGCATATATTTTTACTATACTTTCTGCTTTGTATTTTGGATTTGCGAACGAGGAGCACGAGCATTAAAATTAAATTATGTTAAATTAAATTAAATTTTTATTATGGAAATACCAGCAATTATCGGCGCAGGACTGTGCGCAATCGGAGTCGGAATCGGAATCGGCTTAACAGGAAAAGGTGCCATGGAGGCAATCGGAAGACAGCCTGATGCATATGGAAAAATTCAGACACTTACTCTTATTTTGGCAGCCTTGGCTGAAGGGTTTGGTTTCGTAGCCTTGTTTGCGGCATAAATTAAAGCTAACAGCACTATTCCGTCATACATGATGGGTAGTGCTAATTTTTATTTATTATGGAAAAATTATTAGAAGAGTTTTCGATTGGACTATTTTTTTGGCAAACTTTAATTTTCATTTCATTAATATTTTTACTTAAAAAATTCGCATGGAAGCCTATTTTGGAAGCAATAAACGAAAGAGAAGATGGTATTAAAAATGCCCTAGAATCTGCTGAACAAGCTAGGAAAGAAATGGCTTCTTTAAAGTCAGATAATGAGGAAACACTAAAAAAAGCCAGAGCAGAAAGAGACAGTTTATTAAAGGAAGCTCGAGAGATAAAGCAAAAACTGATTGATGATGCTAAAAATGAGGCTAATGTTGAAGCTAAGAAACTAATTAGTCAAGCTCAGGAAACTATTAAAAGTGAAAAGAATGCAGCAGTTTTAGATTTAAAAAAGCAAGTTGCTAACTTATCAATTGATATTGCTGAAAAAGTATTAAAAGAAAAGATGTCAAATGATAAAGAGCAAATGAATTTGGTCAACGAACTAGTAAAAGATATTAAAATCAAATGAAACCAACTAGAGCTGCGATTAGATATGCCAGGGCTCTTGTTCTAGAAGCTAGTGAACAAGACTGTCTTGATAAGGTTAGAGAAGACATGGAGCTTATCAAAAATACTTTTGAAAACAATATTGACTTGAAACATATGGTGGAGAGTCTAGTTATTAAAAACAGTATAAAGCAAAGTTCTTTAAAGCTTATTTTTAAAGATTTAGATAGTCTTAGTTTAAAACTAATAAACCTACTTTTTGAAAACAACAGATTAGCTATCATTGATTCCGTTGCCAATAAATTTATTGAGCAGTTCAAACAAATTAAGGGCTTACAATCAGCTACAGTTACATCTGCAGCTCCTTTAAGCTTAGAGATGGAAGAAGAAATTTTAAATAAAATATCGTCCATAACAAATAAGAAAACAACACTAATTAAAAAAGTAGATAAAAGTTTAATTGGAGGATTTATACTTAGGCTAGGAGACTTTCAATTTAATGCAAGTTTTAAAAACAAGTTAAAAAATATTAAACAGGAATTTAATAAAAATACAAACCTATTAACAACATAAATTATGGCAGAAATAAAGCCTGCTGAAGTATCAGCAATATTAAAGCAACAATTAACTGGTCTAGATGACTCAGCAACATTAGATGAAGTAGGTACCGTCCTCCAAGTTGGAGATGGTATTGCAAGAGTCTACGGATTGTCAAATGTTCAATATGGTGAGTTAGTTCAATTTGACTCTGGTTTAGAAGGAATTGTTTTAAATCTAGAAGAAGATAATGTAGGAGTGGTATTACTGGGCCCTTCAAAAGAAATAAAGGAAGGAGATACAGTAAAACGGACCCAGAGAATAGCATCTATTAAAGTTGGAGAAAAAATCGTAGGAAGAGTTGTAGATGCATTAGGCAAACCTATTGATGGCAAAGGCAATATCCAAGGAGAACTTTTTGAAATGCCTCTTGAAAGGAAAGCGCCAGGGGTAATATTTAGGCAGCCGGTTAATGAGCCTTTACAAACTGGAATCAAATCGATTGATGCAATGATCCCTATAGGTCGAGGTCAAAGAGAACTTGTAATTGGCGATCGACAAACTGGGAAGACTACTGTTTGTATTGATACTATTTTAAATCAAAAAGAATTTTACGATGCTGGTGAGCCGGTATATTGTATTTATGTGGCTATTGGCCAAAAAGCTTCAACTGTTGCTGGAATTGCAAAGACCCTTGAAGATAAAGGCGCTATGTCTTACACAACAATTGTTGCAGCTAATGCATCAGATCCAGCTCCCATGCAAGTATATGCACCATTTGCCGGGGCAGCTATTGGTGAATTTTTTAGAGACACGGGTCGTCCGGCATTAATAATTTATGATGATCTTTCTAAACAGGCTGTTGCTTATCGTGAAGTCTCCTTATTATTAAGGAGGCCACCGGGAAGAGAAGCCTATCCTGGAGACGTATTCTATCTACATTCGAGATTACTTGAAAGAGCCTCTAAAGTAATTGCTGATGATGACATTGCAAAAGATATGAATGACTTACCAGCTTCACTTAAACCAGTTGTGAAAGGCGGGGGTTCTCTTACGGCTTTGCCAATAATTGAGACCCAAGCGGGTGATGTTTCGGCATACATTCCAACCAATGTTATTTCAATTACAGATGGTCAGATCTTTTTAGAATCAAATCTTTTCAACTCTGGAGTAAGGCCCGCAATTAATGTTGGAATTTCTGTTTCTAGGGTCGGAGGTTCAGCTCAAATAAAGTCGATGAAAAAAGTTTCCGGTACTTTAAAGCTAGATCAGGCACAATTTAGAGAATTAGAAGCTTTTGCAAAATTTGGTTCTGATTTGGACGACGCAACCCTTAGTGTTATTGAAAAAGGGAAAAGGAATGTAGAAATTTTAAAACAATCTCAAAATGACCCTTTTGCAGTACAAGATCAGGTTGCAATAATATTTGCAGGCTCCAAAAATTTGTTAAAAAATGTTCCTGTTGATAAGGTTAAGGAATTTGAAAAAAAATATATAGAGTTTTTAAACTTGAAACATAAAAAAGTAATGCAAACTATCAAGTCAGGCAAATTGACTGATGAGGTTGTCGATGTTTTATCCAAAGTAGCACAGGACTTAAGCTCAACATACTAAAAATAAATGGCAAACCTAAAAGAAATTAGAAATAGAATAAGTTCAGTTTCATCAACGATGCAGATTACTAGTGCAATGAAAATGGTTTCAGCAGCTAAACTTAAAAAGGCACAAGATGCTATTGTTGCCATGAGGCCTTATTCTGAAAAACTTTCTGATTTAATGAAAAGTTTGAGTGTATCTACTGATGACGATAAATATGTAGAAAAAAGAACATTCAAAAATGTTTTAGTTGTAGCAATAAGTTCAAACAGAGGATTGTGCGGCGCATTCAATTCAAATGTTTTAAAAGAAATATTAGAATTTAAATCTCAAGAAAATTTAAGAAACTCAAATTTTGATTACGTTACCATAGGAAAAAAAATGAATGATTCGCTTTCAAAAAATGATAATGTAATTCTTAATGAAAGCAGTTTGTTTGATAATTTAAATTATGAAAATGTTTCTACAATAACAGAAAAATTAATGAATCTTTTCATTGAAAAAAAATATGATCATATTCAATTAGTCTACAATAGCTTTAAAAATGCAGCTACACAAATAATAAAGTCAGAACAATTTCTTCCAATTGTGCAAGAGGAGAATATTAATGTGCAAAATTCAAACTTTATTTTTGAACCATCCCAAGAGTCTATTGTAAACACATTAATTCCTAAATCATTAAAAATACAGCTTTTCAAAGCAGTTAGAGATTCATTTGCCAGCGAACACGGAGCTAGGATGACGGCAATGCATAAGGCTACAGATAATGCATCTGAACTGAGAGATGAATTAAAATTAACATACAATAAAGCACGACAAGCTTCCATAACAAATGAAATATTGGAAATTGTTGGTGGAGCAGAAGCATTGAATAATTAATTTTTAATTTAATTTTTAATTAATTTTATTAGAATTTAAATTAGAATGAAAATTAAAATCATCAACAAATCTAATAATGAAACCCCTAAATATGAGTCTGAAAAATCTGCTGGTATGGATATCAGAGCATTTGTTAAACAAGAACTTTTAATTAAGCCACTTGAAAGAATTCTTGTAAAAACTGGGCTGTATATGGAACTTCCAAATAATGTTGAAGCACAAATCAGGCCTAGAAGTGGTTTGGCATTAAAAAAAGGTATCACAGTTTTAAATTCTCCCGGCACAATAGATGCTGATTACAGAGGCGAAATAGGTATAATTTTAATCAACTTATCCAAAGAAAATTTTATAATTAAATCTGGTGATAGAATAGCACAAATGGTTATAACAAAGCACGAATCAATAAATTGGGAAGTAACTAGTAAACTGGCAAGATCTGAAAGAGGAAGCTCAGGTTTTGGAAGTACTGGTCTAAAATAATTTTATGAAAATAATAATTCCTATGGCAGGTAGAGGATCAAGATTAAGACCCCAAACCTTGATAACTCCCAAACCGCTTATAACAGTAGCTGGTAAAACTATATTGGAGCAATTAATAAATGATGTGGTTGAATTAGTTAATGGACCTGTAAATGAAATGGTATTTATAATTGGACCCTCATTAATTTTTGATAAAAAAATTGTAAGTCAATTAAAAAGGATTGCTCATAAATATAATTCTAAGGCAATTATATGCAGACAATTAAAGGCACTTGGTACCGGCCATGCAGTTATGTGTGCAAAAAAACATCTAAAGGGCAAAGCGTTTGTGATATACCCCGATACTTTAGTGAAATTTCATAAAAGTTTTAATGAAGACTCTGAGGCTGTGATTTGGACAAAAAAAGTTAAAAACCCCGATATATATGGTGTTGTCAAATTAAATTCAAATAAAGAAATAGTTGATCTTGTTGAACATCCAAAAAAATTTGTTTCTAATTTAGCAGTTATAGGGGTTTATTATTTTAGAAAAATCGAGCTGTTGAAAGATGAGCTACATGAGGCTTCAAAATTAAAAAAAGATAATTCTAAAGAGTTTTACATAAATCAAGGAATTTTAGGTTTAATAAAAAGTGGAAAAAAAATTGATGCGGGATATGTTTCACAATGGCTTGATTGTGGAAATGTTCCTAAGGCTATAAATGCAAATAAAATAATGTTAAACTCTAAAATGAATGATACGGATCACCTAGCTTCTAAAAAATATCGGATAGAAAACTCAAAAATTATTCAGCCTTGTCAAATAGGGAATGATGTCATCATCGTTAATAGCACAATTGGCCCCCATGTTTCAGTTGGAAGTAAAACCAAAATTGTAGACTCTAAAATATCTAATAGTATCGTTCGTTATAATTGTGTTGTTAAAAATGCAGATATAAATAATTCAATGATTGGAGATAATTGTGTATATGATGGATTAGGTAAACAAATAAATATTGGAGACTTTAGTCAAATAACTTAAATTCTCTTAAATGCGAGTATTTTTAATTTTTTTTTTAATAATTGGCTGTAGTGATATTAACAAGCCCAGAAAAAATATCAGTAAAAGAAAGCTTTCTTCGTCTGCAGCATCTGCAATTACGAATTCAAATTCTGATAGGATAATCAAAGAGATTTCTATAAAAAAGCTGATTACAGAAATCAAAAAAAAATCACCCAACTTTAACTATATCTCATATAAATCTATAGTTTCGGTTAGGAATAAATCATCTAAAAGCCAGTTTAATGTTTCTATAAAAATTAAAGACCAGGAAAAAATTTTATTGACAGGTTCTTTAATTATTCCGGTATTTAAAGCATTGTTAACCCAAGAAAAAATAAGCTTCTATGAAAAAATAAATAAAACATATTTTAAGGGAGATTATATGTACTTGTCCTCAATATTAAAAAATAACGTTTCCTTAAAAAATATACAAAACATTTTAGTTGGGAGACCTATGATTAGTATAGATGAGCTTAAGTTCAAACAATTATTTGTTGAAAATAACTATATTATATATGGTGAATTAAAAAAAGGATTGTCAAAAGTGCAATATAATTTTGACCCCTTTAATTTCAAGCTATTGAATCAATCAATCTCAAATAAACAAGAAAAATTAGAAATTGCCTACAGTGACTATGTTTCTATAGAAGGCCAATTGTTGCCAAAAAATCTTAAAATAATATTAAAATCTAAAGACAAAACAACAAGTATAGTAGTTGATTTAAGAATTAGTGAATTTGGATCAGAACTTTCTTTTCCTTTTAAAATACCTGCGGGTTACAAATCTATTGATTAATGTTAAAAACAAAAGTTATTTATTTTTTATTGATTATAATAATTTTTCTTTCATCTAGCGCATTAAATTCTCAAACAAAATCAAGAAAGCAGCTCGAAAAACAGCGGTCTCAAATTAAAAAAGAAATAAAAGAAATAAATAATTTACTTTTTTCTAACACAAAAAAAAAAGCAGCAGCATACTCAGATATAGAAAATTTGAATATAAAAATTCAAAGAAAAGAGGAGTTAGTAAACATAACTTTCCAAGAAATAAACCTTTTAAGTTTGGATATAGAAAAAAATTCATTCAAGCTTGATTCTTTAGAGCAAGAATTGTTTCAAGTCAAAGAGGCTTATAAAAAAATGATTTTAAAATCATATAAAACCAAATCGGGGAAGAGCAGAATTATGTTTTTACTTTCTTCAAATAGTTTTTTTCAGGCATATAAAAGAATACAGTATATGAAACAATATGCTAGGTATAGAAAAAAACAAGCACAAAAAATTAATTCAATAGTTGTTCAAATTGAGGATTTTATTAATGAATTAAACACTCAAAAATTAAATAAAAAAACTTTATTAAAGAACAATAATGAAGTAAAAAAATCTTTAGAGCAAGAAAAGGTTAGGTCTAATCAACTTGTCTATCAGTTAAGACGAAAGGAAAAAAGATATAAAAATCAGATTTCTCAAAAACAGAAAAAAAGCTTAGCTATAGATAATGAGATTAAAAGACTTATAAAAGAGGCAATTGCGAAATCTAATAATAAAAAGACAAATTCATTTGCTCTTACACCAGAAGCAAGAGAATTAGAGAAAAATTTTATTCTCAATAAAGGTAAGTTGCCATGGCCTGTTGTTAAAGGGGTTGTGATTCAAAAATTTGGGACTCAACCTCATCCAGTGGTAAAAACAGCAAAAATTAAAAGTAATGGGATTGTTATAGCTACACCACAAAACGAGAAAGTTCGTACAATTTTCGATGGAGAAATACTTTCCGTTTTGCAGTTTAGGGGTAGTAATCCAACAATTTTAATACAGCATGGAAACTATATAACAGCTTATAAGAATCTTTCAAAAGTTTATGTAAAAAAGGGAGATAAAGTTTTTTCAAATCAAAATATTGGAGAAGTTTTTACAAACAATTCATCTGGAAGATCAACTATTCAATTTAGTATATTTCAAAAAACTACAGCAGTAAATCCATTGGCTTGGATAATTAAAATGTAGAACTCAGATAGATTTAGAAATCATTTTTTTCAAGTACTTTCCAATTATGTCAAATTCTAAGTTTACATGGTCTCCAACCTCAAGGTTTTTAAATGATGTGTTATTAAATGTATATGGAATTATGGCGACGCTAAATGCGTTTTTCTTAGAATTTATAACTGTCAAACTTATACCATTTACACTAATTGACCCTTTTTCTACGGTGATATTTTCACTAGATGGGTGTTCAAATTTAAAGGTCCAGCTTCCATTCTGTTCTAATACTTCACTGCAAATGGCAATTTGGTCAACATGGCCTTGAACCATATGGCCATCTAGTCTATCTCCAATTTTCATTGCTCTTTCAATGTTTATTAGATCTCCAATTTTCCATTTGGAAATGGTACTTTTTTTAATTGTCTCGTCAATTGCTGTGACCGAATACTCATCGTTATTTATTTCAACAACTGTTAGACAAATTCCGTTATGAGAAACACTCTGATCAATTTTGAATTCATTGGTTATAGGGCTTTTAAAACTGATATTTAAGTTGCTTTTATTTTGAGTAATATTCGAAATTGTAGCAACTGTTTCAATTATTCCAGTGAACATTGTTTTAAAATATTTAGTTTTGTAAAACTACTAATAATTGACTTATTATTATGAATTCTAAATCAATCCCTGTTGTAGGGATTTCTTGTGGAGATCCTAATGGAGTAGGAATTGAAGTTATTTTAAAATCCTTAAAAAATTCTAAGTTATTGGGCTCATTTACTCCAATAATTTATTGCAATTATGATATCATGGAGTATCAGAATAAATTTTTTGAAATCAATATTAAGTTAAATAAATTAGAATTTAATCATCACCCTATCCCTGGTCAGATTAACGTAGTAAGCGTTTCAAAAAATAACTTTATAACTGATTTTGGCAAATCTAAGCCCGAGGCCGGACAAATTTCTTTAGACTCACTCGAATTTTTAACAAAAGCAATTAAACTAAACAAGGTAGATGTAATGGTAACGGCTCCAATAAATAAAAAAAATATTCAAAATAAAAACTTTGAATTTCCAGGACATACAGATTATTTGTCAAAAACATTTAATAATGAATCACTAATGTTTATGATTAGTGAAAATTTAAAAATAGCACTATTGACTGATCATATCCCAATAGAGAAGGTGTGTTTAAAAATTGATAAAAAATTAATTAAAAATAAAATAAATCTCCTCTTTAAATCATTAAGAGCTGATTTTTTAGTTGCTAAGCCCAAAATTGCAGTTTTATCTATAAATCCTCACGTTGGAGATGATGGTGTAATTGGAAATGATGATCAAAATGTATTAATTCCGGCTCTAAATGAAATTAGAAGTAATTTCCCTTATATCTCAGGTCCTTACTCAGCAGATAGCTTTTTTGGATCAAAGATGTATAAAAATTTTGACGCGGTTCTTGCTTCTTATCACGACCAAGGATTAATTCCGTTTAAGACACTAACTTTTGGCAATGGAGTTAATTTTAGCGCAGGCTTAAGTGTTGTTCGAACCTCTCCCGATCATGGAACTGCATATGAAATTGCTGGAAAAAATATTGCGGACTATTCCTCATTTAAAAGTGCAATTTATTCAGCTCTTAGAATTTTTAATAACAGAAAACATTCAAACAAATAAATTTTTATAATCTTTGGTAATTAGCAATAAATAAACCTGTTAATTTCATATATTCGCATCCCTAAGTTTAGGAGCCATGAAATATTTATCACAGTTCAAAATCAACTTTTCATCTCTAAAAGAGGGCAATCATAATTTCAATTTTAACATAGACAATAAGTTTTTCAATTTTTTTAAAAGCAATGACTTTAATGACTGTGATATAAATTGTGAACTAGTATTAAATAAAAAATCAAGCCATTTAAAACTAAATTTTAAATCAATTGGAAAAATTAATCTTAATTGCCATGTCTCTAACGAACCATTTGATTATAATCACAATACTAAAATGGAGTTAATTGTGAAATTTGGACCAGAATATAATAACGAAAATGATGAATTACTTATTCTCCCAACTGGATCTAATGAAATTAATATTTCACAACAATTATTTGAAATGATAATATTATCTTTGCCAATAAAAATAGTTCATCCTGGCGTTGAAAATGGCACTTTAGAAACAGAAACCTTAAAAAAGTTAAAAGATTTTGAAAGTTTCAAGACTAACAAACAAAGAACTGACCCCAGATGGGATAAATTAAAAGATTTAATATAGTTATGGCACATCCAAAAAGAAAAATCTCCAAAACTAGAAGAGATAAACGTAGAACCCATTATAAAGCACCAAATTCACAAATCGCTACTTGTAAAACAACTGGCGAGTCTCATTTGTATCACCGTGCTCATTGGCATGACGGCAAATTATATTACAGAGGAAAGGTGCTAATCGACAATACAGAAGAGGCATAGTTTTATAGTATTTTAACCATTTTTTACACTTTTTTGCCATTTTTTTGCCATTTTTTGCCATTTTTTTACCATTTTTGAAATACTAATAGTATTATTATTTTGGAAAAGATTCATGCTTCAATATCTACAGTCGGAGCCTTTTTGCCCGAAAAGGTTTTAAGTAATGCTGACTTAGAGAAAATGGTAGATACTAATAATGATTGGATTATTTCTAGAACAGGAATAAAGGAAAGAAGAATTTTAGAAAAAGGTCTTGGAACATCTTTTATGGCAATTCAAGCGGCTAAGGAAGTGCTTGAAAAGTCAAACCTGGATCCATTAGAAATTGATATGGTAATAGTATCTACCATTACACCCGACATGCATGTTAGTGCCACAGCTGCATATATTGCAACTCAAATTGGCGCAGACAATGCTTTTGGTTACGACTTACAAGCGGCATGTTCAGGCTTCTTGTACGGAATGTCTGTAGCGTCTTCATATATTGAGACAGGTAGATATAAAAAAATAATTTTAATCGGTGCTGATAAAATGTCATCAATTATTGACTATACCGACAGAAATACTTGTATAATTTTTGGTGACGGCGCTGCAGCTGTTTTACTTGAACCTAACAATCATGGACTAGGTTTACAAGATGAATACTTAAGGTCAAACGGGGTTGGCCGTGAATTTTTAAGAATTGAGGCTGGCGGATCAATATTTCCAATTTCAAAAAAATTAATAGACGAAAAAAAACAATTCTTATTTCAAGATGGAAAAAATGTTTTTAAATACGCAGTCTCAAGTATGGCGGATGCTTCTTTTGAAATAATGCAAAGAAATAATTTAAGTGATCAAGATATTAGTTACTTGGTCCCACATCAAGCAAATAAAAGAATAATTGATTCAACAGCAGACAGAATGGGAATAGATCATTCAAAAGTTCTTATGAATATCGAAAAATATGGAAACACTACTGCTGCAACAATTCCACTCATACTTTATGATTATGAAAAAAAATTTAAAAAAGGAGACAATATAATTTTTGCTGCTTTTGGAGGAGGTTTTACATGGGGAGCATCCTACCTAAAGTGGTCTTACAACTGTTAAAAATAAATTAATATGAATATCAAAGACATACAACAATTAATCAAATTTGTAGCTAAATCCGGAGTTAGCGAAGTTAAAATAGAATCAAAAGACTTAAAAATTGGTATAAAAACAACACCTAGTGAAAAGAAATTTAATTATCCAACAACTTCGATCACAACTCAACCAGCAGTTCAACCTTTGGAAGAAACCATTAGTGAAGTTCAAGAAACTACTTCTATAGCTGAAAACGTCGAACACGACAATAAATTTTTGACTATAAAGTCACCTATAATAGGAACTTTTTATAGAAAGCCATCTCCTGATAAACCAAACTTTATAGAACCAGGAGATTCTGTTTCAGAAGGAGATATACTTTGTGTTATAGAGGCAATGAAATTATTTAATGAGATAGAGTCAGATTTTTCGGGAAAAATAGTTAAAGTTTTAGTTGAGGATGCATCACCAGTTGAATTTGATCAGCCACTTTTTCTAATAGATCCATCATAAAATAACTATTTTAAATTGATATGTTTAAAAAAATATTAATTGCAAACAGAGGGGAAATAGCCTTAAGAATAATCAGAACATGCAAAGAAATGGGTATTAAAACAGTTGCTGTTTATTCTGTTGCGGATGAAGAAAGTCTTCATGTTCGTTTTGCTGATGAAGCAGTTTGTATAGGACCTGCAAGCAGTTCGGAATCATATTTAAAAATTGCAAATATTATAGCTGCTGCTGAAATAACCAATGCAGATGCTATTCACCCAGGATATGGCTTTCTCTCAGAAAACTCCAGATTTTCTAAGATATGCGAGGAACATAAGATTAAATTTATAGGAGCTTCGGCTGAGATGATTGATAAAATGGGTGACAAGGCAACAGCTATATCAACAATGAATGAGGCGGGAGTTCCTACTATTCCAGGATCTAATGGAATAATTCAGGGCTTTGATGATGCAAAAAAAATAGCAAAAAAAATTGGTTATCCAGTTATGATTAAGGCTTCTGCTGGTGGTGGGGGAAAAGGAATGAGGGCAGTTTGGAAAGAAAAAGACCTTCTACAATTGTGGGAAAGTGCTAAACAAGAGTCAAAAGCTGCTTTTGGAAATGATGATATGTATATGGAAAAGTTAGTTGAAAACCCAAGACATATAGAAATACAAATTGTTGGAGATCAATATGGAAAAGCTTGTCACCTTTCGGAAAGGGATTGTTCCATACAAAGAAGACACCAGAAATTAACTGAAGAAACACCATCTCCCTTTATGACTGAAAAATTAAGAGAGAAAATGGGTGATGCAGCTGTAAAGGCTTCTGAATTTATTAAATATGAAGGTGCCGGAACAATAGAGTTTCTTGTAGATAAAAACAGAAATTTTTATTTTATGGAAATGAATACTAGAATTCAAGTGGAACATCCAATAACTGAGCAGGTGATTGATTACGATTTAATTAAGGAACAAATTAATGTAGCTGCTGGAATAAAAATTTCGGGCAAGAATTATTATCCAAATTTGCATTCAATAGAATGTAGAATAAATGCTGAAGATCCATTTGCAAATTTTCGTCCATCACCTGGGAAAATCACTAACCTACATTTACCTGGGGGGCATGGAGTCAGATTAGATACTCATGTTTATAGCGGGTATACTATCCCGCCTAATTATGATTCAATGATTGCGAAATTAATTGTAACTGCTCAAAATAGACAAGAAGCAATTAATAAGATGAAAAGAGCTCTTGATGAATTTATAATTGAGGGAATCAAAACTACGATCCCTTTTCATAGATCACTTATGGACGATCCAAACTATATTAAAGGGAATTATACAACTAAATTCATGGAGGATTTCATTATGGAAAACCCTAATTAATTAAATTATTTTTAACTAAATATTCTGCAATTTGTACTGTATTAGTTGCTGCTCCTTTTCTGAGGTTATCTGAAACTACCCACAAGTTAAGTCCATTTTTTTCGAATAAATCTCTTCTAATTCTTCCAACAAAAACATCATCTTTGCCTTTAACATCAATAGGCATTGGATATTCAAATTTATTTGGATCATCTTTTAAAATTATTCCTGGTGAATTTTGTAGTAAGGTTTTGATTTCAGAAATTTCAAAAGATTTTTCTAAGGTTAAATTAATAGATTCACTATGTCCTCCAATAACTGGTACTCTTACAGCAGTTGCACTAACTTTAATATTACTTTCTAAAATTTTATTTGTTTCGTTTAAAAGTTTCATTTCTTCTTTGGTGTACCCATTGGGAAGAAAATCATCGCAATGAGGAATGGCATTTTGATGTATTTGATATTTATATGCTTTTTCTCCTTTAACATTATCGTATTCATTTTCAAGTTGAGTTAAAGCCTTTTTTCCAGTTCCTGTAACTGATTGATATGTTGATACTATAATCTTATCAATTTTATATTTTTTGTGAATGGGGTTTATTGCCATTAACATTTGAATGGTGGAGCAATTAGGATTTGCTATAATCCTATCATTTGGATTTAAAACATGGCCGTTGATTTCAGGGATTATTAATTTTTTTGAATTATCCATTCTCCAGGCAGAAGAATTATCAATGACAGTTGCTCCAATTTTTGCAAATTTTGGAGCATAGCTTAAAGAAAGCTCACTTCCAGCTGAAAAAATTATTAAATCAGGTTGAAGATTTAGACATGTATTAATATCTATTATAGTGTGTTCACTATCTTGAAAAACTATACTTTTACCAACTGATTTTTTAGAAGCAACTAAAAATAAACTATCAAATTTTAGTTCGCGCTCAGAAATTACTCTGAGAATTTCTCTGCCGACCATTCCAGTAGATCCAATTATTGCAATTTTCATAAGAGATTTTCGGATTACTAAAATACCTATTTAAGTTGAAAATTAAATGATGAATTAATTATCCTTTTGAACTGGAATCAATTACTTTTCTTGATATTCTTTGTGAAAGGGATGCTAAAATTTCATAAGAAATGGTTTTAAGACTATTGCCTAGCTCATCAGCAGAAATATTTTTATCATCAAATATTATCACTTGATCCCCCTCAGAACACTCAATATTAGTTATATTAACCATCATCATATCCATACAAATATTACCAACTGTTTTAGCTTTAAAACCATTAATTAAAACTGATATTTTGCCTCTTCCTGATTGTCTACTAATCCCATCAGCATGACCAATTGGCAACGTGGCAATTTTAATATTTTTTTTTGCAATATATCCAAAGTTGTATCCAATAGAATCGCCTTTTTTAATATCGTGTATTTGAGAAATAACTGTTTTTAAACTAACTACAGGCCTAAAATTATTTAAAAACCTTTTATCGTTACCATAACCATAAATTCCTATTCCAGTTCTAACCATATCAAATTGAGCATGAGAAAAATTTAAAATACCAGATGTGTTTAAAATATGTTTTTTTATTTTTTTTCCAATTTTAAATTCAAATTTTTTTGAGATATTATCAAATTTTATTAATTGTTTTTTGCTAAAATCAATATTACTTAAATCCTCAGATGCTCCTAAATGAGAGAAAATAAAATTTGGCGTATTACCTTTTAATGCGATTAATAAATCATCGATTTCATTTTCATTAAATCCAAGCCTATTTAATCCAGTGTTGAATTTTAACTGAAATAGAAAGTTCTTCTTTTTGTTTTTTTTGGATAAAAAAGCATTTAAAATTCTAAATGAATAAATGCTAGGCTCAAGACCATATTTGATCAAATTATTAAAATCATTTATTTGAGGATGAAGAACAAGGATAGGTGTTGTAACTCCAGCTTTTCTTAAAAACATACCTTCATTTACATATGCAACAGCTAAATAATCTATATTTTGTTTCTCAAGTTCTCTGGAAATTATTAATGAATCGGAACCATACGAATGGGCCTTAACAACAGCCATAATCAATGTTTGAGGGTTTAGATTGGATTTAATAAAGGCCAAATTTTTTCTTAAACTTTCTAAATTAATTTCTATAACTGTTTCTACAATTGCCATTAATTTATTTTCTCTTTTTCATTTTTTTAATAAAAGCGTTTCTAGAAAGAGCCTCATAAGTTTTTTTATCGCCAATCATAACGGTATCATTAGAATTATTTTTTCTGTAACTATAATTAGCTAATTCACCAGTTTCATTACATATGGCATGAAGTTTTGTAACTTCCTCAGCACAAGCCATTAATTGAGGCATGGGACCAAAGGGTTTTCCTTCAAAATCCATATCTAACCCCGAAACAATTACTCTTTTATTCTCATTTGCCAGTTTATTACATATTTCAATTAAATTTTTTTTAAAGAATTGTGCTTCATCTATAGCAATTATACTAGCTTTTTTAGATTTAAAATAAATTTCATCTGCATTCTCTACAGTTAATGCTGGTATAGAATTACCTGAGTGAGATTTAATTTCTTCACCACTATTTCTAGAATCTTTATATGGCTTGAATACAACAAATGGTTCCCTTAATAATTCAGCCTTTTTTATTCTATTTATTAATTCTTCTGTTTTTCCGGAAAACATGGAGCCGCAGATTATTTCAATTTTACCCACTTAAAACATTTAATTTTATACTTATTAATATTGTTGCTAAAGTAGCTAACTTTAATAACCAAACAAATGTCCAAAAATTAATTTAACATGGCAAAACTTTATATTGTACCAACACCTATTGGCAATCTAGATGATATAACATTAAGGGCAATAAAAATTTTGGGAGAGGTGGATTTGATTTTATGTGAAGACACAAGAAGAACTAAAAAATTAACAAATCACATTGGCGTAAAATGTCAATTACAATCCCATCATAAATTCAATGAGCACAATCAATTACAATCAGTTATACATAAGATAAATAATGGGAGTAATGTAGCATTAGTATCTGATGCAGGAACCCCTGGGATTTCGGATCCAGGGTTTTTGATAACTAGAGCATGTTTGAGTGAGGCTATAGATGTTGAATGTTTGCCAGGTCCAACAGCTTTCATTCCAGCATTACTATTAAGTGGTTTTTCTAGCGATAAATTTATTTTTGAAGGATTCTTGCCTTTAAAAAAAGGAAGAAAGACAAGATTGTTAGCTCTATCCCAAGAAAAACGAACCATGATTTTCTATGAATCCCCCCATAAACTATTAAAAACTTTAAATGAATTTAAAAGTATATTTGGTCCAAGTAGAAGAGTATCAATTTCTAGAGAATTAACAAAGCTGTATGAAGAAACATTAAGAGCAGATATGGAGGAAATTTGTAAAGTTTTTCTATCCAAAAAGCCCAAAGGAGAATTTGTAATTGTAGTAGAAGGAAAAGACAAATAATTTGAACTGGATAATTCCGCATAACAAAAATCAACAAATAGTTAAAAAACTTGCTTCAGAGTTAAATGTGGATATGATAATTTCTCAAATGCTTGTTAACAAAGGAATAGAAACATTTGATCAAGCAAAAGACTTTTTTCGTCCAAATACTTCACAGCTTCATGACCCTTTTTTAATGAAAGACATGGAAAATGCTGTAGAACGGACTTTAACAGCAATCAAACAAAAAGAATTTATTATGGTTTATGGTGATTATGATGTTGATGGAACCTGTTCAGTTGCTGTTTTAAGTTCATACTTAAAAGAAATTGGAGCAAAAGTTGACACTTACATCCCTGACAGAAATATTGAGGGATATGGAATTTCTTTAAAGGGAATTGATAAAGCCATTAAAAACAAACAAAGCCTAATTATTGCACTAGACTGTGGAATTAAGGCTCATTATCAAGTTGATTACGCAACTAAAAATAACATTGATATTATTATTTGTGACCATCATCATCCAGATTTAACTATTCCAAAAGCATATGCAATTTTAAACCCTAAAAGAAAAGATTGTTCATATCCTTTCAAAGAATTGTGTGGTTGTGGAGTTGGGTTTAAGTTGATTCAAGCTTTAAACATTAAAAAAAATCAAGAAATTGATAATATCATCCATTATTTAGATTTAGTTGCTTTGGCTGTAGCGGCAGACGTTGTCCCTTTAGTTGGTGAAAACAGGGTCTTTACCTATATAGGTTTACAGATTATAAATTCAAACCCTAGAAAAGGACTAAATTTTATACTAAAAGAAAAAATTAAAAAGGAATATGATATTAGAGATCTTATGTTCTTTATTGCACCCAGAATTAATGCCGCCGGCAGAATGGATCATGCTAATGTAGCTTTGGACCTATTAATTGAACAGGATGATAATATTTTGATGAAATTAAAAAACAAAATTGAAATACTAAATAATCTTAGAAAAGAAACCGAAAGCAATACTGTTAATGACTCTATAGAGATGATCGATAATGAAGAATTGGAAACATCTAGTTCAACTATAGTTTACAAAGAAAATTGGAATAAAGGTGTAATTGGGATTGTAGCATCTAGATTAGTTGACAAATATTATAGGCCAGCTATCGTTTTTTGCAAATCATCAAATGGTAATTTAACAGGATCTGCAAGATCAATTAAAGGATTAGATCTTACAAAAATCTTATTAAACTGTAAAAAGCTTTTAATAAATTATGGAGGTCACCAATATGCAGCAGGCATTACAATTAGTGAAGAGAACTTATCCATTTTTAGACAAAAATTTGATTTAGAGATCCAAAATATTTTAAAAAACAAGTCCCCTGAAAAAGAAATTAATATCGAATCTCAACTAAATTTTGATTCTATAACACCAAAATTCGTTAGAATTTTAAAGCAATTTGAACCCTTTGGTCCAGGTAATTTATCACCAGTTTTTTTCTCAAAAGACTTAAAAATAAAAGGGGAAATAAAAAAGCTAGGAACGTCTAATGAACACCTTAAAATAAATGTATTCCAAAATGCAAACGTGACATATCCAGCTATTGGGTTTTGGAAATCAGAAAAGGCAGATTCGATATCCAAAAATTCCTTTCAAATGGCATTTACAATTGAAGAAAACAATTGGAAAGGTAAAATATCAACGCAATTAAATATTAAAGATCTGAAATAATAAAAGCCTTTCGTTATTAAAACAAAAGGCTTTTTAATAAGCAATTAAAAAGTTAGAATCTATAAGTAAATCCTAAGTTCCAAGATCTACCCCAACCAGGAAAAGCTCTATTTCCTGTTTCGACCCCTAAGTATGTAGGATCACTTGGCCCAGCGACATAATTTGTTGAAGACTCAGAAATATAATGATTATCGAATAGATTATTTACATTTAATCTTAAATAAATATTCTCTTTTGCTATAGATAACTTGTATGATGCTCCAAAGTCAAATAACTCGTAAGCAGGAATTTTCATAGCCATATCTCCATCTGTATCAAAGTCTTCAGGATTAAAGTTTGCATACAGTTCAGAAGCAGTAAACATGCTTAAGTTGAAAAAGAATAAATCAGTAGGGCTAACTTTAATATTAAGCCTTGATGTTGTTTGAGCAGCATCTCCAACTTTAACCCCATCTAAAAACAGAGTAGAAGTACCAATTTTTACTCTCGAAGAATCAAACACATCTGCAACTACATCATTCCCATATTCGTAATTACCCAAAGATAACATTCCCTGAACAGTCACATATGGACTAAGTTGATACTCGCCATCAAACTCAAATCCTGAGTGTACTTGTTTAATTCCATAATAATTAGCCGTTCCTCTTACTCCCCCAACAGATACTCCATCTGAAAGAAATCTGTCTTCCCATGTAGTTTTATATACATTTAAATTCAACCTAAGTTTACTGGAAACATATCCGTAGCCTGCTTCAAGCCCCATAACAGTTTCATTTTTTAAATCAGGATTTAAAGTATTTGAATAATTAATATAAACAGCATCAAAGTTAGGTTGCTTTGAATAGTAACCTGTGTTTACATAAACATTACTTTTTATGTCAAAATTATAGTTAACGCCTAATTTTACATTTCCTCCAGTTATGTTTTTCCAGTCTGAAGTTGCAGTTCCAACTTGATTAAAGTATTCAACTCTTTGAAATCCTTGATTTGAAAATGCACCTTGAACAAATGCAGAAAGGTTATTTTGTTTATATTGTAATTGAGCAAAGGCACCTAACCATCTTACTAAACCATCATTGTGGTAATCAATTTTTTCTTCTTTATCAGTGTCTTTGAATACATTCCAAAGATTATTAAGGTCTGAACTATAGGTTGTAGTCCTTACAGCACTTCCTCCTGAGTAATTTTTATTATCAAAATCCCTATACCCATCTGCTCCTATTAGGTGATCAAGTCTACGATAATGAATACCTTTATAGGATCTAATATCAGCCCCAAAGTCTACTTTAAATTTATCATTAATCTCTTTTTTTATGTTGATTAGACTACCTAAAAAATTATGAGAATTTATGGAAGCTCTTCTTACTATTCCATTTCTCTTCACACCATTTACTCTTTCATCTTGATCGTTGACTATGTATAAGCCAGTTGTTTGATCAATCACATTGCTGTAGGTTGAACCATCATAAAAAGTTGCTGGCACACCTGAATTGGAATGGAAAATTTTATCCCAGTTTACCTGGCCGTTTACAGGATTCCTAAATTTACTGTCACTAGCGTAATCCCCATCTAATCTACCAATATCTCCAGTTCCACCACCTCTTCCGATTGAATAATATAAAGAGGCTGAAAGGTTTGTACTTGGATTTATTTTGTACTCCCAGTTTATAGAAGCAAGTGGTTTGTGATAAAAGTTTTTTCTTTGATTAAACTCTTTTCCATCTAAAAAACCATGGTTATAGTTATACCTTATTCCATGCTTTTGGTAATCTGAAACTTTTGCCATGTTGTAATAGCTGGAAGTTCTTTGGTTGTGTGTTTGTGGAGCTCCTGTTACTATAAACTGAACATTATGTTTATTTGAGCTATCTCTCCAACCATAACCTAAGAAATAATTATAACCTTCAAACATTGTTCCATCTACATAACCGTCACCAGATGTTCTTGAGAAAAGTACAGATAAAGCATGACCTCCATCCATTTCTCCGGTATTATAAGACGCAACAGCCTTTTTATAACCATCGTTACCTACTGTAGCAGAAAACCTACCTCCCTCTGAAAGTTCTGTTGATTTTGTTAGAATATTTATTGTTCCTCCTACTGATGAAATAGCTAGTTTTGATGCTCCTAAACCTCTTTGAACTTGCATAGCTGATACAACATCCGAAAGTCCTGCCCAGTTGGACCAATATACTCTTCCATTTTCCATATCATTTACAGGAATACCATTAATCATTACTGCTGTATTTTGGGAATCAAAACCTCTAACGTTAATTCTAGAATCACCATATGCACCACCTGCCTTAGTTGCATATACACCAGGTGTTGCATTTAACATTTCTGGGAGTTCAAGATTTCCGATTCTTTCTTGAATGTCCTCAGCAGTCAGCGTGGTAACTGTAACCGCCTGGTCTCTGTTCATGGCAAAATCAGCTGTTCCAAATACGGTCACACCCGATAATCCAGAAACTTTTAACGAGACAGTAATATCCATTGACTCATTAAAATCTATTTCTTGACTTTTATACCCAACAAAGGATATAACTAATGTACCTGGACCATCAGAAATTATTTCAAAATTTCCATCAAAATCTGTATTAACACCATTTGAGGTGCCTTTAACAAGAACAGTTGCCCCAGGTAGCCCTTTTCCCATTTCGGAATCAACAATTGTACCCTTAATTACATTTTGTGAGTATGAAAAAGTTGAAATGAGAATAAATATGATTAATAAATTTAATTGTTTCATTATGTTAGTTTTGTATTAATACAAAAATGATTAAATTTTAAACGTATAATGTTATTAAGAGGTTAATTTTTTGAACAATTTTTGTGAATAACTGAACTATTTTTTAAGATAATTTTTTAGAAGAAATTTTGTTGAATTATCGTGCTCTTCATATTTATTTTGACCTAGCTGTTTGTATATGTTATCAGCTAGCTTCTTGCCAAGCTCAACTCCCCATTGATCATAACTAAAAATATTCCAAATTATTCCCTGAACAAAAACTTTATGTTCATATAAAGCAATTAAACTACCTAAACTTTTTGGAGTTAATTTATCGATTAGAATTGTATTAGATGGTTTGTTACCGTCAAAGACTTTAAATGGAGCTAAATTAAAATCTTGGAAATTATTATTTAACTCTTTCTTTACCTGAGTTATATTTTTACCCATCATCAAGGCTTTTGTTTGTGCAAAAAAGTTTGACATAAGCTTATTATGCTGCATGTTTTCTTTATGCAGTGGCTGTTTAAACCCAATAAAATCACAGGGAATTATTTTAGTGCCCTGGTGAATCAACTGAAAGAATGCATGTTGTGAGTTTGTCCCTGTATTTCCCCAAACGATGTTTCCAGTTTGGTATGTAACTTTTTTACCATCCCTATCAACACTCTTACCATTACTTTCCATAACTGCTTGCTGAAGATAAGAAGGTAGTTTTTGAAGATATTCGGAATATGGTAGTATGGCTTCAGTTTCAGAACCAAAAAAATTATTATACCATATACTAACCAAAGCTAAAATTACAGGTATATTTTTATTAAATGAGGAGGATTGGAAATGAGCATCCATAATTTGAGCTCCATTTAAAAAGTCTTCAAAGTTTTTAAATCCGATGGAAAGACTAACTGAAAGGCCAACTGAACTCCAGACGGAAAACCTTCCTCCAACCCAATCATTCATTGAAAAAATATAATTTTCATTTATTCCAAATTTTTTAACCTCTTCAATATTTGAAGAAACTGCCACAAAGTGATTCTTAACACTATTAGCCCCTAATTTATTTTTTAACCACTTTCTTACCAGTTTAGCATTTGTAATAGTCTCTTGTGTAGCAAAAGATTTAGAGACAATAATAAACAGGGTACTTTCTGGGTTTAATTTTTTTAAAATTTCAATAACATGATCACCATCTACATTAGAAATAAAGTGAGGGTTAAGTCTTGAGCGGTAATATTTTAATGCCTCTACAACCATAGTAGGGCCTAAATCGGAGCCTCCAATTCCAATGTTTACTATATCTGTTATTTTTTTATTTGTAAAACCTTTAATTTTACCAGAAATAATATCATTAGTAAATGATTTTATTTTTTCTCTAGAATTTTTGATAGCGGGTATTATATTTTCACCATCAACATAAATTTTATTTTTTTTTGAAGACCTTATTGCAGAATGTAAAACAGCCCTGTTTTCACTTTTATTGATTTTCTCTCCTTCAAACTGTTTTCGTATCGCATTTTTTAAGTCAGACTCCTCAGCTAATTTCAAAAGTAACCTTAATGTTTTATCGTTCATTATGTTTTTTGAAAAATCAACCAAAAAATCTCCATTAGAGATAGTAAAATTTTTGATCCTATTTTTATTATGAATAAGATCTTCTATTCTAGAGTTTTTAATGTCTTTAAAATGAGTCAAAAGGGTTTTCCAAGATGAAGTTTTGATCGGGGAAATATTTTTTAGAGACATTTATAATGTGTTAACTATCTAATATTAGTTGCAAAGTTAATATTTGATCTTATAGAATCAAGTTGGAACTTTATTGGTTTCATGTAAGTTAGGTATTTATTTTTCAAATCCTGTGAAATAGGTTTTGCTTCAGGTAATTTTTGTCTCAAAGGGTCAACCTGTTTACCATTTTTCCAAAACCTATAACAAACATGCGGACCAGATGTATTACCTGTCATACCTACTGTTCCAATATAATCACCTTGTTTAACATATTGCCCTCTTTTTACTCCTCTTTTTTTCATATGTAAATATTGAGTAGAATATGTTGCATTATGTTTTATTGTAACATAATTTCCATTTCCTCTTGTATAACTTGACTTTACAACAGTACCACTAGCAGTTGTTCTAATTGGAGTGCCAACTGGAGCAGCGAAATCTGTTCCTAAATGTGGACGAACTCTTCCATAATAAGCTATTTTTCTTTTTAAATTATATCTAGAAGATATTCTGCTAAATTGCACTGGTGACCTTAAAAAAGCTCTTCTTAAATTTTTTCCATTTTCATCAAAATATTCGAAAATCCCTCTTTTTGGATCTGTTTCAAATTCAATAGCATAAAACGGTTTTTTTCTATGTTCAAAGTAAGCAGAGTGGATTCTATTTAATCCTACATATATTGAATCGTCAACATATTTCCCAGTATATATTATTTTGAAATTATCCCCTTTTTCTAATCTAAAAAAGTCTATGGTCCAAGCATATATTTCTGAAAGTTCGTTAGATAATAGAGGTGACAGTTTTTTTTCTTCCATCGTTTCAGAAAGAGAGCTTTCAATAGTGCCTGCAGCTTCAAATTCAACTAACTTGACAGCTTTTGCCTTTTTTTCAGCCCACAGGGAATCCGTAAGTGAAACTAAAACATATTCAATTGGATTAGGTTGGTAAATAAAAAGCTTAGGAGTTTTTAAAGAGTCTTTTGAAAATAAAATAGTGTATGGTTTGCCCAAATTAATTTTTCTTATGTCATAAACTTGCTTTACTTTTTGAACAATATTAAATATTTGAGGATAGAAAAGATTATTTTTTTCTAAAATTGTTCCAAAAGAATCTCCCCGTTTTACAGTATCCCTAACAACATGAAAGTTGTTTAATGTATAGCCAAACTGCTTGACTATTTTTTCTTTTACTTGTTTTATCTCCTTTTTGTTGTCGTTAGGTGTATTGCTACATGAAGCAAGTATTAAAAAAATAAAAACAAAAAATCTATTCATTAACTTTAATTTTAAACGGGTGTTTTAAACCCTTAAACCCATCAAGATCAGCTTCAATTGAACCAATCCTTAATCGAGCTTCAATTTTGATCGGAATTTTGTTTTTATCATTACTTACCCATAGGGCCAAGCTTTCGCTATCTCTAAAAACTCTGCCAGATTCAATGTAAGGCCTGAACTTATAACAATTGACTGTTCCAAACTTTGTTTTAACATTTTCAAATCCAAGAAATTGCATTCTAAAATTATAATTCTCAGCATCGAAAAACATGATTATTCTTATAAAATCGTTTACTTTCAATTTTGTTACATCGAAATGATTTCTTAAAAAATAAAATGTTGAAATTATATCTTGAACATTTTCAATGATCGGAATGTTTTGGATTGTATTATTTTTAATATCATTTACAATGGCAAATCCACTATTATAATCATATTTAATTTCAATATTTTTAGTGTAGCCTCCCTCATAAATGTTCCTTTTAGATTTTAATGGTTTTACAATTTCTTTATCAAAATAACTTTCATAAATATCATCTACCTTAAAAAAAAGCCTTGCTATTCCAGTGGTTCTTCCAATGGCAGTAGATTTAAATACAGGGTGACTGTCAATCAAAGTATCTTTTAGTTCGATAGTAGCATAGCTTGCATTGAATATTCCATAATGAATTCGAAATTTGAACCATTCTCCAGATTGAAATGAATTAAAAGTTGATTTTACAAAGGGGGCTTTTTCACCTTGTTTATTTTGACAAAATTGTAAACTAGCAAAAAAAAGGCATAGGCAGATTAAGAATAATTTCAATCGCATATGCAAAAATATAAAAATACTATTTTGATAAATTAAAAAACGAAACTAATTTTTTTGCTTTGGCAACACCAATATCGTTTGCTAAAATTGATTCAGGTATTTCTTTTATTTTTTTTAGTGATTTGTATTTTTTTAACAAAGAAATTTTTGTTTTTTCACCAATTCCAGTAATTGAATCTAATGATGAGCTTAAAGCAGCAGTACTTCTTTTATTTCTGTGAAAAGTAATAGCAAACCTGTGTGCTTCATTCCTTATATGTTGTATTATTTTTAGTGTTTCAGATCTTTTGTCAAGATATAAAGGAATAGGATCTTCAGGATAAAAAATCTCCTCCAATCTTTTGGCAATTCCCAGTATTGGAATGGTATTTAAATTTAGAGATTTTAGAGCTAGCATGCTAGAGCTAAGTTGTCCTTTGCCACCGTCAATGATGATTAAATCGGGTAATTCTTTTTTTTCATCTAATATTCTTTTATATCTTCTAAAAACAACTTCCTTCATAGAACCAAAATCATCTGGCCCAGATACAGTTTTGATATTGTATTTTCTATATCCTTTTTTATGGGGTTTTCCATTTTTAAAAACAACGCAGGAAGCTACAGTATTAGATCCTTGTATATTAGAAATATCAAAACAATCAATTGTTAAAGGAAATTCTTTTAGATTAAGATCTACTTTCATTGAATTCATGATTCTTTTAATATGTCTTTCTGGGTCTACAATTTGAATTTTTTTGAGTTTTTCTAATTTATAAATAGTTGCATTTTTTTTTGAGAGTTCTAAAATTTTCTTATTGTCTCCTGCTTTTGGAACTATAAATTTCAAATGATTTAGTTCATTAAACTTAAATGGAGTAATAATTATTTTATTTTTTGAGGAAAACTTTCTTCTAAGTTCAACTAAACAAATCAACAAAATATCTTTATCACTTTCTTCTAACTTCTTTTTTATTTCCATGTTATGGAATCTAACAATTCTCCCAAAAGCAACTTCCAAATAATTTATATAAGCATATGATTCGTCGGAAATTATACTAAAAACATCAATATTATTCAATTTGGGATTTACAACAGTAGACCTAGACTGGTATTTAAGTAACAGTTCAATTTTCTCTTTAATTTTTTGAGCATTCTCAAAGTCCATTTTTTTAGAATATTCAAGCATCTTATTTTTTAAAAGATTTTTTGAAGGCCTAAATTTTCCTTTTAAAATTTGCTTTATGCTTTCAATATTTGAGTCATACTCTTTTTCTGAAATTATGTTCTGTTCATTATCACTATTTTTATCTTGAGTGAAACCGAGGATTAACACGTTACCTCCTCTTTTTAAAACCCTTAGAAACAGCGGGATGTTTTTAAAATTTATTTTTTTCTCTGTAAAATTGTAGTTGCTTGATCTAATTGGAAAGAGGTTGTTTATTAAATCCAACAAAACGTTAATAGTTTTTTTATTGGTGTAGGGCCCAAAATATTCAGATCCATCTTTAATTAATTTTCTAGTAAACATGATTCTAGGAAATCTTTCTTTTTTAATACAGATCCATGGATATGTTTTGTCATCCCTTAGCAAAATGTTGTATTTAGGTTGATATTTTTTAATCAAGGAGTTTTCTAAAAGCAGGGCATCAGATTCAGACGAAACTACAATATGTTTCAGATCGGAAATATTTTTTACAAGGTTTTTGGTTTTTTGAGAAGTAATATTTTTAGCAAAATACGACGAGACTCTTTTTTTTAAGTTTTTGGCTTTGCCGATGTATATAATCTTTTTTTCTCGACTGAAAAATTGATAGACACCTGGTAGCTTGGGAATGGTGGCAAGCTTGATTTTCAAAGAGGTTGTTATCACAATTCTAAATTAATTCTTTTTAAATTTGTGAAAAAATATAATATGGAAATATTCTTGGGGGTTGGAATTTGTAATTTAACGTTTATTGGAGTTGCTTACATTACCAATGAAAACAATGCAGATGTTTTATTAGCTGGATATAATACTATGTCTAAAAAAGAAAAAGAATCTTTTGATCTTAATGGATATCTAATTTTTTTTAAGAAATTTTTTCTAAACCTTGCCATATATACTTCTTTAATTTTTTTGTTTTTTTATGTAGCTTTTGACGAAGTAATAGCAATTTTTACATATTTTGTTTCAATTCTTTTACCAATGCCCTACATGATATATATGGGAAATAAATTTAAAAAGAAACAATAGTGTTAAAGCAAGAATTAAGAGAGCTCTATAAATCTAAAAGAAACTCATTAACTAATATTGAAATTGAAAATTTAAGTTTAGATTTAGCCAATAAAACTTTAGATATAGATATTTGGAATTATAGTAATTATCATATTTTTTTTCCAATTGAAAAAAAACACGAAGTCGATACTAAATTAATAATTCAAATAATTCAAGGAAAAGATAAAAATGTAATTCTTCCAAAAATTAATACAGAAAACAATGAAATAACTAATTTTCTTTTAACTGACTCCACATTATTAAAGACTAATAAATTCGGAATTTCAGAGCCTCAATCAGGAATTGAAATACCCCATAATGATTTAGATGTGGTTTTTATCCCTTTACTTTGTTTTGATAATTTTGGAAATCGTGTTGGTTACGGAGGAGGATATTATGATAAACTTCTTTCTAAATGCAAAAAAAATACCGTAAAAATTGGCTTATCTTTCTTTCAGCCTGTAAAAAAAATTAATGATATAAACAGTAATGATGTAAAAATGGACTATTGTATTTGTCCAAACAAAGTTTACGAATTTTGAGGAAAAACTTTTTTGTTAAAAACAATCATTATGCCCACCCCAGTACTTATCGCAGTGTCTGCAATATTAAATACAGGCTCAAAGAAAGTAAAATTATTTCCTCCAACTAAAGGAAGCCAATCTGGCCAAGTCCAGTTAAACATAGGAAATTGAAGCATATCCACAACATGCCCATAAAAAATAGATTCATATCCATTTCCAGGGCTAAAGGTGGCAACATTTAAGTAACTCTCAGTAAATAGATAACCGTAAAAGATAGAATCAATTAAGTTTCCAATAGCGCCAGCAAGTATAAGAGAAATACTTAAAGTTAAAAGTTTGTTTTCCTGTTTTTTAATGCTATCGTACAACCAGTAGAAAATTAAAGGAACCGCAAATGTTCTAAATAATGTTAGCATTAACTTGCCTGCTCTTTCACTAATAAAAGGCAAAAAGTCACTTATTTTTGCTCCCCAAGCCATTCCTTTATTTTCAACAAATAAAATCTTAAACCACTCAAAGTCAACCAAAGCAGCTTGTCCATATAGAGTTAGAGGAAAATTTAATTTAATATAAATCTTAGAAACTTGATCTACAATTAGAATAATTGAGATTATTAATAAAGATTTTTTTAAACTCATTATTAAGAATTAATAATTCATTACTTTATACAGAAGAGTTTAAGAGATTTTATTTTTTGCCTCAATACTTAATGTGGCATGTGGTACTAGTTCTAATCGTTTTTTATTGATTAATTTTCCCGTTTCTCTACAAACTCCATAAGTTTTGTTTTCAATCCTTATTAGCGCAGCGTTAAGATCTCTAATAAACTTTTCTTGTCTAATAGCAAGTTGAGTATTAGCTTCTTTTGACATTGTTTGTGAGCCCTCTTCAAATGCCTTAAATGTTGGAGAGGTGTCCTCTGTGCCATTGTTTCCATCATTCATATAAGCACTTTTAATTAGAGCTAAGTCTTTTTGAGCTTTGCCAATTTTTTCTTCAATGAGAGATTTAAATTTTTTTAAATCTTTGTCAGAATATCTTATTATAGCCATAATTAATTATTTTTTTTTAAACTTAATTTACTTTTAATATTATCAAATTCTATATCAATACCATCGTTAATTTTATTTTCAAAAACTAAATCATCTGCTAAAGTTTCGTTAAGAATATATTTTCGATTTTCAAAAATAGCTTTTTCAATTATATTATTATTCTGAATTTTCAAAATAATTTTATCCGTAACTAATAATCCAATTTCCTTCCTGAAGTTTTGAATTCTATTGACTAGTTCCCTTGCAATCCCCTCATTAATCAACTTATCATTTAATTGAATGTCAAGCGCTACAGTTATGTTATTTTCTGAAGCAACAAGCCAACCTTCAATGTCTTGAGAATAAATTTCAAAATCTGAAGGTTCAAGAGTTATTTTTTCAGAATTGATTTTTAATGAAATAGAATCACCTTGTTCTATTTTTTTAATTTCATTATTGCCAAAATGTTTAATTTCAGAACTAACCAGAGAAATTAATTTTCCTAGTTTAGGGCCTAAGCTTCTAAAATTCGGCCTAACTTTTTTTACTAATATTCCAGATGAACTATTAATTAATTCTACATTTTTAACATTAACCTCAAATTTTATCAAATCTGAAATTTCTGTTAGATCTAATTTTTCTTGTTCAGAATTATAGGGGATCATAACTTTTAAAAGAGGCTGACGAACTTTAATTTTTTCTTTCTTTCTTAATGATAATACTAATGAACAGATTATTTGCGCTTTTCTAATTTTTTTTTGTAGAACGAGATCAATTAAACTTTTGTTAGCCTTAGGAAAATCAGAGTGATGAACTGAACCAAAAGAATCTAATTTTGTATTTGAGATTAGATCACAATATAACCTGTCCATAAAAAATGGTGCGATTGGAGAAGATATTTTAGCTATTTCTATTAAACAAGTAAAAAGTGTTTGATAAGCACTAATTTTATCTTTTTCATATGATCCTTTCCAGAATCTTCTTCTAGATAGCCTTACATACCAGTTACTTAAATATGTTTGAACAAATTTAGAAATTGCCCTTGCAGATTTTGTAGGTTCATAATTTAAGTAATGGTTATCTACTTCATCAATAAGGGAATTTAGTTCAGATATAATCCAGCGGTCAAGCTCTGGTTTTTCATCGTTTGGGATTTCATTTTCATCAAAACAAAAATTATCAATATTTGAATAAAGAGCAAAAAAAGAATAAATATTGTAAAGTGTTCCAAAAAACTTTCTTTTACTTTCTTCAATACCATCAATATCAAATTTTAAATTATCCCATGGATTTGCATTGCTAATCATGTACCATCTTGTAGCATCAGGGCCAAATTTCTCAATTGTAATAAATGGGTCAACTGCATTACCCAATCTTTTTGACATTTTATGACCATTTTTATCTAAGACAAGTCCATTTGAAATCACATTTTTGTATGAAACAGAATTGAAAACCAATGAACTAATAGCATGTAATGTGTAAAACCATCCTCTAGTTTGATCAACTCCCTCTGCGATATAATCAGCAGGAAATGCAATATTTTTATCGATCATATCCTTATTTTCAAAAGGATAGTGCCATTGGGCATAAGGCATAGATCCAGAATCAAACCAAACATCAATCAAATCTGATTCTCTATACATTTCCTTCCCATTTTTTGAGCATAAAATAATTTGATCAACAATATTTTTGTGAAGATCAATTTGATTATAATTAGAATTACTCATGTTATTTAATTCAAAAGAATCGTAGGGGTCTGAGTCCATGTAGCCAGTATTTATAGACTTTGATATTTCCTTTTTTAACTCTTCTACAGAACCTATAATTTTGGTTTCTGACCCATCATTCGTTCTCCAAATAGGAATGGGGATCCCCCAAAATCTAGATCTAGAAAGATTCCAGTCATTAGCATTTGATAGCCAATTGCCAAACCTTCCATCTCCAGTTGATTTTGGTTTCCAGTTTATGGATTTATTTAGTTTTTGAAGAAGATTTCTTTTTTCGGTTACTTTTATAAACCATGAGTCTAGTGGATAATATAAAATTGGTTTATCTGTTCTCCAACAATTTGGATAGCTGTGTAAATATTTTTCAACTTTAAAGGCTTTGTTGTCTTTTTTTAGCTGTATAGCAATTTCAACATCCACAGATTTTTCAGGGATATTTTCATCGTAATAATCATTCTTAACATATTTACCAGCTAAGCTTTTCAATTCTTTTCTGAACTTTCCTTGAAGATTTACCAAAGGAACAAGTTGTTTATTTTCATCATATATAAGCATGGGAGGAACCTCAGGGTTAGCATCTTTAGCTGCTTTTGCATCATCGGCTCCAAAAGTGGGCGCTGTATGAACAATGCCAGTTCCCTCTTCAGTGGTTACAAAGTCACCAGAAATAATCCTAAATGCATCTTCAGCATTTTTATATGGTAGCGGAGCTTCATCCCAAAGTTGTTCATATTTAATTCCAACAATATCACTGCCTTTAAAAACAGTTCTTTTAATAAATGGAATTTTACTTTTTGGATTAGAATTAAGTTTCAAAAATTCATTATCAGTAATTTCAAAAAAAGAATTACAAAAAACTTTTGGAATTAAATCTTCAGCTAAAATAACATTAATTGGTTCTCTAGTATACTGATTAAAGCTGGAAATTAAACAATAATTTATTTTAAGACCAACAGTTAAAGCTGTATTGGAAGGAAGTGTCCAAGGGGTTGTTGTCCAGGCTAAAAAATAAATGGAATCATACTTTTTTAAAGAATTTGGAAGAGATTGTGCCAAAGCCTTAAATTGGGCAGTTACGCTGGTATCAGTTACATCTTGATAGGTTCCTGGTTGGTTCAGTTCGTGAGAGCTAAGTCCAGTTCCAGCTTTCGGAGAGTAGGGTTGAACAGTATAACCCTTGTAAATTAAACCTTTATCGTAAAGATTTTTTAAAAGCCACCAAACACTCTCAATATATTTTGATTTATATGTTATATAAGGGTTCTCCATGTCTACCCAATACCCCATTTTTTTTGTTAAGTCATTCCAAACATCTGTATATCGCATTACAGCTTTTTTACAAGCTTCATTATATTCTTCAACCGAAATAGATTTTCCAATATCCTCTTTTTGGATTCCCAACTCTTTTTCAACACTTAACTCAATTGGAAGACCATGTGTGTCCCAACCAGCTTTTCTTTCTACCTGAAACCCTTTTAATGTTTTATATCTACAAAAAATATCTTTAATGGTTCTAGCCATAACATGATGAATGCCAGGTATACCATTGGCAGAAGGAGGACCTTCATAAAAAACGAATTTTGTTGAACCTTCTCTAATATCAATACTTTTTTGAAATGAATCGTTTTTATCCCAATCATTCAGAATTTCTTTTGCTATGAGAGAAAGATCTAATGTTTTGTATTCATTAAAAGCCATAGATTAAATAGGATTTTAAGATAAAAGCGAAAGTAACCATTTTAGATCAATTTTTTAGAACTTAATCTCTAAAACGAAATTAAAATTTCTACCTGGGGAAGAGATGCCAGAAGCAAATTCTCTGTAATGTATGTCAAAAATATTATCTAATATTAAGGCAGTCTTTAATTTATTTGAAAACAGATAAGATGTGGAAAATTTAAAAACTCCCCAAGAAGGTGAACCATTGTAAACCTTTCCATTTTCGTTGTATCCCAAAAAAGGTGTTTCATCAAGCCCATCTTCTCCACCGCTACTATATTCCATTGGACTTTTAGAGTCGGAAAACCTAAAAGAAAGTTGCGATTTTAAATTTGATTGAACCCACTTAAGATTAAACCTTCCAAATAGCGGGGATATTGAAGGTAGGTTATACCTATTTTTAACACTTCCTCCTTTTGTATATGTTAGACTGCTTGTCAAAAACAACTTTTCAATAATCTTAAATTGAGAGTCAAAAGAACCTCCGTATATATATGCTCTACCAAAATTGACATTTGCAATTGTTTTAACTTCTTCAGCATTATATAAAATTGTGTAAGGATCGTCAGTAGAAAAATCATTTAATAGCTTGAATACATCTCTTATTATATGATTAGTAATATGAGTATAATAAAAATTAACTGAAACAATATTTTTTTTGTTGTTTAGAAATTTTGTTAAACTGAGCTCAGTATTATAAGCGTATTCAGGTTTTAAATTTTTATTAGGAACTGAAAGCAAACCTCTGTGTTCTCTTATTTTCCCCATATCATCAATGTTCGGAGATCTAAAACCACTTGAGAAATTTGAACTAATTTGCCAGTTTTTATCTGACCTGTATACATAACCAAAGCTTCCAGTTAATGATGAGTTTTTACTGCTTATTTTATTGAGTTGAGCATCTATCAATGATTCTTCTTTCCAATCACCTCTCAGCCAAGTGTTGGTAAATCGCATACCAAAATTAAAGTTAGATTTATTGGACAGATCTCTCCTATACTCATAATATGCTGCTGCCGATTTATAATTACTTCCATCACTTGGATATCTTGTGGGAATTTTGATTTTTGAATTTCCTGGGCTTGATATTAGGATGTCACCGTCTTTTTTAAAAATTGATGCATAAGCATCTGAATTAACAATGTTGTTGGTAAATTCAAAACCATAAGATAATTTTGAAGAATCTGAAAAGTCAGTTGAGAAGTCTGAGTTAATTGAAAAAACTTTTACATTTTCATATTGTGAATTTAAATTAAGTGATTGAAATTTTCTATTAAATCTCGATTCATTAATATTTTGAAACGCAGCGACAATAGATCCTTTTTTTAACCATTTTTTATTTTTGGAAAAATTATATGTAGATGAAATGAGAGTTCTTTTTTGGGGCCCGTAATACCATGCAGAGTACTTAAGATTTCCAAGGTCTGAAAATTCATTTAACTTATCATATCTGTCTATATTGGAAGATTTTGAATATTGAAAATTTAATATCAAATTCTCATAATCAGAAATTTTGAAATTAAACTTTTGCATAAAATCTAATTGAGAATAAGATGTGTTTTTTTGTACGTTGGGATTACTGTTTATTAAGTTTTCAGAGTTAAATCCATCTCTTTTCAAATAAAATTTGTTTAAACCCCAATTGCTAAAGCCATGTTTTCGGTTTTTCCCCATTGATATATTTCCGAAATTTGAATAAGAGATATTACTAAAACTTGCCCAATGCTTCTTGCTTAACTCTAAATTTGCACCTAGAGTTCTCGAATTAAAAGTTGGATTATAGGACTGTTTAAATTCAGCTGAAATTTTATTTTCATTATTAATTTTAGGAAGTCTTGAATAAAAATGTACTACACCACCCAAAGCATCAGAACCGTAAGCTACAGAAGATGGGCCAAAAATTATTTCTGTTCTTTCCAATATCTGTGGATCGATGGTTATAGTGTTTTGAAGGTGACCAGACCTATATATTGCGTTATTCATCCGCACTCCGTCCACAACGATTAAGACTCTGTTGGCCTCGAATCCACGAATCACAGGGCTGCCTCCGCCACCTTGAGTTTTTTGTATTCTTACTCCACCACTATTAATCAGTAGATCTGCTGATGTTGGAGGGGATTCAAGAAAAAGCTCTTCTTGAGTTATTAATGATACTTTTTTTGAAATTTTATCTTTATTTTCTCTGGACCTACCTACCGAGAGAATTATTTCTGAAAGAAATTGGGTTTTGGGATTCAAAAAAACAATTAGATCATTTTTAAGATCAGGTAATTGGTTATGTGCTATTTGAAATTTTTTGTAAGAAACATGGCTAAAAAAAAGAGTGTCTGTTTTCTTGAAATCAGATAAATCAACACGACCCTCAGAATTAGATAAAATTGAAGCAGATAGGTTATTGTTAAAAACAGTCACATTTGAAATCGGAAAGTTTTCAACGGCATCTTTTATAACTAAAGTTTGAGAAAAATTAAAACAATAATTTATTAAGAATATATATATTAAATAATCACTTTTTTTTAAAAAGTTCATACATTATGTTTAGTGAGTTAGGCCTTTTAAATCCCTCGATGTGCAATTGCATATAGGCCATTAAAAACTCTAAAATTTTTTTTCTTTTATTATAATTTATAATATGCTCCATATTAGCATCAAAATTTGTGCCCAAAAGGAAGTCAAAGTCATTTTTTAGTTGTTCTTCGACTTTCTCTTTCACATCATTTACTCTTTTTGGGACATCGTTTGAATATCCGTAAAATTTATTGATTTTTTCAAAACTTGGGGAAATTCCAAGATATTTTAGAAGTTTAATTAAAAATTGTATGTGAAAGTTTACATATTCACTTGCTGAATCAAGCCATAGCAGAGAGGATTTTATATAATTGTACATCTGCTTATTTTGTTCTTCCTCTATAATGCATTTCGATAAAATTTCAGATAAAAATAAAACTAAACTATTTTTTAAGATGTCAAAGGGAATTGATTTGTATGGAATTAAAATCTTGGCTGAATTAATATTTTCAATACCAAAGTTATTCTTATGATTAGCATTAATTTCAAGAATTGTCAAAGGTTGAAATAATGCTATACTATTGGATTTGTTTTTTTTTGATCTAACTCCTCTAATCATATAGGTTTTTATTCCATAAGAAAGGGTATAGCACTTGAATATAATACTGCTTTCAGAGTATTTTATTGTACTTAAAGCAATTGCTTCAGTTGATACCAACATTTAAAATAATTTGGGATTGTTAAACAACTCCTTGCGCAAGCATTGCATCAGCTACTTTGATAAAGCCAGCAATATTAGCTCCCTTTTCATAATTAATAAACTCTTTCTCTTGACCATGAGCGATACATGAATCGTGAATATCTTTCATTATATCTTTTAACTTACTGTCCACTTCTTCCCTAGTCCAGCTGTAACGAAGTGAGTTTTGTGCCATTTCTAAACCTGAAACAGCTACTCCCCCGGCGTTAGAGGCTTTTCCAGGAGCATATAAAACTTTATTTTTTCTAAAAATAAGAATAGCTTCTGGTGTACAAGGCATGTTGGCTCCCTCACTAACACAAATACACCCATTGTTTACCAGATCATTGGCATCTTTTAATTTTAATTCATTTTGTGTAGCACAAGGTATTGCAATATCACATTTTATTGCCCAAGGAGTTTTGTTTTGATGGTATGAAGCACTTGGATATTTTTTTACATATTCAGAAATTCTTCCTCTTTTATTGTTTTTTAAATCCATAACAAAATCCAGCTTTTCCTCATTTATTCCCTCTGAATCATGAATAAAACCTGAAGAGTCGGAAAGAGTTAAAACTTTAGCCCCCATTTGAATACATTTTTCAGTTGCATATTGAGCTACGTTTCCTGAACCAGATATTAAAACTGTTTTGTTTTTGACAGATTTTTGGATGTGATTTAACATATTTTCAGCAAAGTAAACTGTTCCATAGCCAGTAGATTCAGGACGAATTAAAGAACCGCCCCAAGACAACCCTTTACCAGTAAGAACACCAGTAAATTCTTTTTTTAATTTTTTATACTGTCCAAACATATATCCTATTTCTCTCCCGCCAACTCCAATATCTCCAGCGGGGATATCTGTATTTGGACCAATGTATCTGAATAGTTCAGTCATAAAACTCTGGCAAAATCTCATAATCTCCCCATCACTTTTTCCTTTTGGATCAAAATCAGATCCACCTTTACCTCCACCCATCGGAAGAGTGGTCAAGCTATTTTTAAAAACTTGTTCAAAAGCTAAAAACTTTAAAATACTTAAGTTAACTGAGGGGTGAAATCTTAGGCCACCCTTATAAGGCCCAATCGCAGAATTCATCTGCACACGATAGCCTCTATTTACTCGAATTTCCCCTTTATCGTCAACCCAATTAACTCTAAACATTAAAACTCTTTCGGGCTCAACCATTCTCATTAAAATGTTTTTACCGTGGTAGATTTTTTTTGAAACTATATAAGGAATAACAGTTTCAGAGACTTCCCTTACTGCCTGCATAAATTCAGGCTCATTTGAATTTCTAATTTCAACTTCTTTTATAAAATTTTCAATGTCTTTGTTCATGATTTAAAAAATCAGAAGAATTATTTAATAATAATTCTAAGTTAATCAATTTCAATTAGTTTATTGCTTGTTCCAAGTCATAAATCAGATCAGAAGAATCTTCAATTCCAACACTCAACCTAATCAAAGAGTCAACAACACCAGATTTCTCTCTTAAATTTTTTGGTATTGATGCATGAGTCATAGATGCCGGATGACATGCAAGACTTTCAACGCCACCCAATGACTCAGCAAGAGTAAATACTTTTAATTTCTCAACTATTTCAATAGATTTTTTAAAATTATTTCCATGGGGCTTAAAAGACACCATTGCTCCAAAGTTATTCATTTGATCAACTGCTATTTGATGGTTTGGATGAGTTTTAAAACCAGGCCAATAAACTTTTTCTATATGCTTGTTTTTGTTCAAATATTCACTAATTATTTTTGCATTTTCACAATGTCTTTTCATTCTAACATGAAGAGTTTTAATTCCTCTTAATGTTAAAAAACTATCCATAGGTCCACAAATTGCTCCACTTGCATTTTGAATAAAATATAGTTTATCAGCAATTTGGTCACTCTTAACAATTAAAGCACCTAGAATAACATCACTGTGGCCTGCTAAAAACTTTGTCGCAGAGTGCATTACAATATCTGCACCAAGATCTAGAGGTCGCTGTAAGTATGGAGTTGCAAAAGTATTATCAACTGCCAAAAGAATTTTTTTTGAATTTGCAATTTTACTAATAGACCTAATATCTATTATATTCATCATTGGGTTGGTTGGAGTTTCAACCCAAATCATTTTAGTTTTGGAATTAATTAGTTGTTTTATTGAATTAGGTGAGTCCATTTCAGTAAAGTGGAATTTGATACCAAATTTTTTAAAAACTTTGGTAAATAGCCTGTACGATCCACCGTATAAATCATTTGTTGAAATCACCTCATCTCCTGGGTTAAGAAGCTTAATTATAGCGTCTATTGCTGCTAGACCTGAACCAAATGCTAGCCCATATTTACCATTTTCAATGCTTGCAATGGACTTCTCTAACGCATCTCTTGTTGGATTATGAGTCCTGCTGTATTCGTAACCCTTGTGTTTGCCTGGGCTTGTTTGTGAATAAGTAGATGTTTGGTAAATAGGAGGCATCACAGCGCCATATCCTTTTTCAGAAATTTGACCTCCATGGATAGTTTTAGTATTAAATTTCATTTAAGCTTACATTTAATTATTCAAATATAATTTTATAGAATTAAATTCACATAATTTGTTATAAATATTAACTGAAAAATTATTTTAAATCTTATATGTTTTACTCGCTATATTAATTATATTTAGAATAATGTTAATCATTTTAATGTAAAAATATGTTGTCAAAGAAATTAAATATACTGATCATTATTTTCTCCTCAATTTGTTATACTCAAGATAAGTCAACATTAACTGAAAAATGGGGGCCAATCCCAAATGAAGTTTATTCTATTTCTGACTCTTCGGCTCCAGATGACGCAATTGTGTTGTTTGATGGTAAAGATTTGTCTAAGTGGAATGCTAAATGGTCAAAAAAGAAAAGTGGTTGGCAAATAAATGAAGATGGTTCCGTTACTGTTGTTTTTGATGGTTCGGGCGGAATAGAAACCAAAGAAAGTTTTGGTTCGGTCCAACTGCATGTAGAGTGGAAAACTAGCGAGGATATATCCCATAAGAATCAAAAAAGATCCAACAGTGGAGTTTTTTTACAAAATAGATATGAAATACAGATTCTGGACAGCTATAAATCTCCAACTTATGTAAATGGTCAAGCAGGATCGGTATATAAACAACACATTCCATTAGTAAATGCATCAAGAAAGCCTGGTGAGTGGCAATCTTATGATATTATTTTTGATGCTCCAAAATTTGATTCTAATGGTATTAAAGTTAAATCTGGATTTTTCACTGTTTTTCACAATGGTATATTAATTCACAATCATGTAGAAATTTTTGGGACCACAGAAAATGTAGGTCCTCCAAAAAATATTGCTCATGGAGATGGACCAATATCTCTTCAAAATCATTGCTGTTCTCAAGTGTCATTTAGAAACATATGGGTCAGAAAATTATAATTAAAGAATATCTGGTTTAAATATTTAAAATATGTTACAATCAATGACTGGTTATGGTGATGCAACTCTAAATTTTAAACAAGGAGTCATAAAGTTTGAAATTAAATCACTTAACAGCAAGGTCTTAGATTTAAATTATCATTTAGGGATTGAATTTTTAAGTATTGAAAATGAACTTAGAGATATACTATCAAAAAATTTAAATAGAGGAAAAATAAACTTGAAACTAAATGTTGAATACTCTAATAAATTATTTAAATCAAACCTAAATCATGACATTATTAAATTACATATTAATGATTTAAAACAAATATCTTCTCTTTCAAGGGCTGAGCTATTAAAAATTGCAATTAAATTGCCAAACTCAATTAGTGAAGACAAGATGATGTTGAGTAAACAGATCAAGTTTCAGATTTTTAAAACAATTAAAAAGGCAATTAAAGAGTTGGTTAATTATAGAATTGTTGAAGGAGAGTCAATGAAAAAAGATATTATTAAAAATTTAAAAATAATAAACAAAAAACATTTAGAAATCAAAAAATTTTTACCTGATAGAATAAAAAAAATAAAACAAAATTTAATCAATAATTTAAAAAACATTAATATAGATAAAAACGACGAGCGTTTTGAAAAAGAATTAATTTATTATTTAGAAAAAATTGATATTAATGAAGAAATTGTAAGGTTAGAAAATCATATCAAGTATTTCTTGAAAATTGTTCAAAATAACCATAATGTTAAGGGAAAAAAATTAACTTTCATAAGCCAGGAAATTGGAAGAGAAATTAATACAATTGGATCAAAAGCAAATTTTTTTAAGATTCAACAAAAAGTTGTAGAAATGAAAGATCTATTGGAAAAAATAAAAGAACAGTTATTAAATGTATTATGATTAAAAAGGGCAAATGTATTATACTTTCTGCCCCCTCAGGAAGTGGTAAAACTACTTTAGTTAAACATTTACTTAGCTTTAAGGAACTCAATCTTGTTTTTTCCATTTCTGCAACAACTAGAGAAAAAAGAATTGGAGAAATTCCTGACAAAGATTATTACTTTATTGACAAAAACGAATTTGAAGAAAAAATTTTAAATAAAGAATTCATCGAGTATGAAGAAGTTTACAATGGAATCTTTTACGGGTCATTAAAAAACAAAGTGGAAAATTTGTTAAAAAATAACAATGTTGTGTTTGATATTGATGTTGAGGGAGGTATTAAACTAAAAAAAGTTTTTAAGGATGATGCTCTTTCCATTTTTGTTAAACCACCCAGTTTAGAATCCTTAAAAAAAAGATTAATTAAAAGAAATAAGGATTCTAAAAAATCCATTTTAAATAGGCTTATTAAGTCTAAACATGAGTTAATTAGAGCAAATAATTTTGATAAAATTTTAATTAATGATGATTTAGATTTGGCTAAAAAAAAGGCTCTTAAAATAGTTAAAGAATATCTTGATTTTGATTAAATACATTGGCTTATTTTTTGGAACTTTTGATCCGTTACATAATGGTCACATCACCATTGCAGAATATTTTATTGAAAAGTTGAATTTGAATGAACTGCGTTTGGTTGTCACTCCTCACAATCCATTTAAATCAGATAAAAAAATTTCTCATGAAGATAAAAGACTCGAAATGGTTAATGATTTTTGTCTGGATCACAAACAAATTAATTGTTCCAAAGTAGAGTTTGATCTTCCCAAACCGAATTATACAGCTGACACATTAGATTGTATTGTAAAAAATAATCCCAATTCTAAATTATTTGTAATATTAGGAGAGGATAATTTAAACACTTTACACATGTGGAAAGATTTTGAAAAAATTTTAAAACATCAAATATGTGTTTATCCAAGAAAAAATTCTAAAAAAGGAAATAAAAAAATTTTAAAACACCAAAATATAAAACTCTTTCAAGCTCCACTTATGGAAATTTCTTCATCTCTAATAAGAGATAGAATTTCCAGAGGAGAGTCTGTAAAGGACTTAGTGCCAAAGAAAATATTACACTACTTACAGGGTTAAAATATAAAACGGATTAAAATTTTTAACCAATTATTAACAATTTGATTGATTTTTTTTGTTCAAATTGCATGCCCTTTAAATAAATTATAAATAAAATAAATATGGATGATAATAGAGCAGTTGACATTAAGAAAATCAACGATAAAATAGAAAAGGAAAGTGCTTTTATTGATTTACTTATGATGGAAATTAATAAAGTTATAGTTGGCCAAAAACATATGACGGAAAGACTCTTGATAGGATTACTTGGAAAAGGCCATATACTGTTGGAGGGAGTGCCTGGACTTGCTAAAACATTAGCCATAAATTCACTAAGTAAAGCCGTTAAAGGAAGTTTTAGTAGAATTCAATTTACACCTGATCTTTTGCCTGCAGATGTTGTTGGAACTATGATTTACAACATGAAAGAAAATGACTTTTCAATTAAAAAAGGACCTGTTTTTGCAAATTTTGTTTTAGCAGATGAGATAAATAGAGCTCCAGCAAAAGTTCAATCAGCTCTGTTGGAAGCTATGCAAGAAAAACAAGTCACTATTGGAGACAAAACTTTTGAACTTACCCCTCCATTTTTGGTGATGGCAACTCAAAATCCAGTTGAACAAGAAGGAACTTATCCTTTGCCAGAAGCTCAGGTAGATAGATTTATGTTAAAAACTGTAATTGATTATCCAAAAATTGAAGATGAGCAACAAATAGTTAGAGCTAATATTAACAATAGTTTTGGAAAAATTAAGCCTGTAGTTTCAGTTAAACAAATTATCCAAGCTCAAGATTCCGTTAGAAGTGTTTATATGGACGAAAAAATAGAAAAGTATATTTTGAATTTAATTTTTGCTACGAGATATCCAGAAAATTATGGGTTAGACGATCTAAAACCATTTATTAATTTTGGAGCTTCACCAAGAGGCAGCATTAATCTTGCAAGTGCATCAAAATGTTATGCCTTTATTAATCGCAGGGGGTATGTAATACCTGAAGATGTAAGGGCTGTAATTGATGATGTTTTGAGACATAGGATAGGCCTAACATATGAAGCCGAGGCAGAAAGTATCTCTTCAGAAAACATTATAAATAAAATTGTAAATAAAGTTGAAGTACCCTAAAATTTATCTTCCAAATTTATATACGTGGAAACAAAAGAGCTCTTAAAAAAAGTTAGAAAAATTGAAATCAAAACTAGAAGGTTAAGTAATAATATTTTTGGTGGTGAGTATCACAGTGCTTTTAAGGGTAGGGGGATGACATTTAGTGAAGTAAGAAACTATCAATTTGGTGATGATGTCAGAACAATCGACTGGAATGTGACGGCTCGTTATAATGAACCATTTGTTAAAGTTTTCGAAGAGGAAAGAGAATTAACTTTAATGTTGTTAGTTGACATAAGTGGATCTGAACAATTTGGAACAACCAATGCGTTTAAAAAAAATATTGTTACAGAAATTTCAGCAACTTTAGCTTTTTCTGCTCTACAAAATAATGATAAGGTGGGGTTGGTTTTGTTTTCTGACAATATCGAGCTTTACATTCCTCCCAGTAAAGGAAAAATACATGTATTAAGAATAATTAGAGAACTTATAGAATTTAAACCATTAAGCAGGCAAACAAATATTTCATCTGCTTTAGAATTCTTAATAAGTGTTGTAAAGAAAAAGTCAATAGCATTTGTCTTGTCAGATTTCATTTCAAGTAATTATGAAAGAAATTTAAAAATAGCTTCAAACAAGCATGATTTGACAGGAATTAGAATTTACGATAAAATGGAAGAAAAAATTCCAAACCTTGGCATTGTTCCTATGTTAGATCAAGAAACCAATAAAATCAGGTTAGTTGATACGACTTCAAAATTAGTTAGAAAAAAATATGAATCATTTAACATTGAAAATGAAAAAAAATTCGTTCAATTGTTTGCAAAAAATGGAGCAGGAACCATAAGATGCAGGACAGACGAAAGCTATGTAAAAAAACTTTTAAACTACTTTAAAAACCGTGGTTAGATTACAAATTATTTTTATTTCATTTCTATTTTTTTTTAACTCTGTCTTCTCACAAGATAGACCTCTTTTGATTTCAAATGTAGATACAACAAACATTAAGATAGGTGAACAAATAAATTATGAGTTTAAAATAGAATTTGATCAAGAACTTAATGTTGAATGGAGAGACAGTATATTACAAAAGCCATTTGAAATTATTGAAAAGTTTAAAATAGATACTTTAAAAAGCAATAAAAAATTAACTCTAACTAAAAGATATGCTATAACTAGTTTTGATTCTGGGGAATATTACTTAGTATCCCCCAAAATATTTATTAATCAAATTAAATATCAGTCTGATTCAATTTTAATTAGTGTGGCTAATGTTAAAGTAGACACGGTTAGCAAGAAATTTTTTGACATAAAAAAAATTATTGAAGTTGAGGAAAATATTACAGGTTGGTGGAAAAAATATTTAGCAATTTTATTAATTATAATTTTGATATATGTTCTTTACATAGTATTAAAAACATTTTTTAGTAAAAAGTCTGAATTAGAAAAACTTCCCCTTCCTATTGAAAAAGCAATCATTGCATTACAACTTTTAGAAGCTGATGATTTAAAAGAACAATTAGATTATAAATTGTATTATTCAAAGTTAACAGATATAGTAAAAAATTATCTGGAAGAAGATGTAAATTTAGATGCATTAGAAAGTACAACGGATGAGTTAATTAGCAAATTAGAATTACTTAATGACGCTGGAAAACTATCTCTTAGTCCTGAAACAATCACAAAATTTAAAAATGTTTTAAATACAGCTGATTTGGTCAAATTTGCTAAGTCCAATCCAGGGTCAAAGACAGCATTTTCAGACAAAAAAATATTAGAAGCTGTTCTTATAGATACTAAAGAAGCAATACCTGCTCCAACAGAAGATGAGCTTTTAAAGAATAAAGAGTATTTGAATAAAAAAAGAAAAGAAAAAAACAAGAAAATACTAAAGAATACTTTATTTGGGCTATTTGCTTCGATCATAATAGTTTTTACTTTTTCAATTTTATTTTTTGGATGGGAAAAAGTTTCGGATACACTGATAGGTAATCCTTTAAAAAGTATGTTAAAAAATGAATGGGTACAAAGCACCTATGGTTTACATCCAGTCCAAATTTCAACCCCAAATGTTTTGAAAAGAATAGATTCAACGTCAAATAATCAACAAGTTTTTAAATCAGGGGACATTAAAAGTGATTTTTTTGTATCGCTAACTATAGATTCAGATCAACAAAAAACTTCTGAGGAAGATTCTCAAATTTTTATAGATGAAGTGCTTAAAAGTTTAAAAAACTTTGGAGCTAAAAACATACTAACTAAGGAGGATGGGATTTTTATTGACGGAGGTGAACCTGCATTTAAAATTTATGGTTCATTTGATGGTAGTGATAAAAACAACAAAGTATTTAGGAAAGAATATGTTGCATTAAAGTTTCAAGAGAATAACGGGAAACAGTTTTTATTAATGATTTTTACAAGCGAAAACTCTTTTGCTAAGGAAATTAGTGAAAGAATTGAAAGATCAGTAATATTTAATATTAAGTAGAGTGATGAGCAATTTAACATTTAATAATCCAGAGTTCTTATGGTTCTTAATTTTAATACCATTTTTAATCTATTTGAAAATAATATTGAAAAAAAACAGCTATGCTTCACTAGCTATTTCTTCCAATATCGGGTTTGAAAATAAAAGCTTAAAAATTAAACTTTTGCCATTTTTGGATATTTTAAGATTTATATCAATTATTTTATTAATTATTGCAATTGCTAGACCCCAAATAGTAGATGTTTCAACTCAAACAAAAACCAGTAGAGGAATTGATATTGTTATAGCTGTCGATATTTCTTCAAGTATGTTAGCCCAAGATTTAAAACCAAATAGGCTAGATGCCTTAAAATTAGTAGCCAAGGAATTTATTAACGAAAGAGTTAATGACAGAATTGGAATTGTAGTTTATGCCGGTGAAAGTTATACTAAAACACCAGTAACAAGTGACAAGTCAATTGCAGTAAAGTCATTGGATGAAATAAATTTTGATGGAGTTATTGAAGATGGCACAGCAATTGGCATGGGTCTTGCAACAGCTGTAAATAGACTAAAGGATAGTAAGTCTAAAAGTAAGGTAATTATCTTATTAACTGATGGAGTAAATAATTCTGGTTTTATTGACCCAAATACTGCAGCAGATTTAGCTTTATCATTTGGCATAAAAACATATACAATTGGATTAGGAAGCAATGGTAATGCCCTTGCTCCCATTGCCATAAATCCTAATGGTACTTTTAGGTTTGGTTTGACTAAAGTTGAAATTGATGAGGAACTATTAAAATCCATTGCTATACAAACTGGGGGCCTGTATTTTAGAGCTACTGACAATAAAAAGTTAAAAGAGATTTATCAAGAAATCAATAAGTTAGAAAAAACTGAAGTGGAGGAATTTAAATATTCAAATGCCCAAGAACAATATAGAATATTTGCATTAATTTCTTTTGTTTTAATTTTTATAGAATCATTGCTCAGGCAAACAATTTTTAAAAGTTTTATATAAATGTATCAATTAGAGGAAAAAATATTTTTTTACGCATTGTTTGTAATTCCAATCATGGTTTTGACATTTATTGTTTTAAATAATTGGAAAATAAAAACTCAAAAAAAATATTTTTCTAAAAATTTATTAAATGAACTAAGTCCTGAGGTTTCAATCTTCAAGCCAAAATTAAAATTATTAATTACAATCTTTAGTTTGGTTTTTATAACAATTGGACTTGTAAATCCAAAGATAGGAACTCAGCTAAAAACAGTAAAAAGAGAAGGAGTAGATATAGTTTTTGCTATCGATGTTTCAAAAAGTATGTTAGCTGAAGACATTGCGCCCAATAGACTCGAAAAATCAAAGAGATTGGTGTCACAAATTATAAATGAATTAAATACTGATCGAGTTGGAATAATTGCATATGCTGCTTCTGCTTTACCAGTGTTACCAATTACAACAGACTATTCTACTGCAAGAATGTTTTTGCAAAGCTTAAATTCTGACATGTTATCTTCACAAGGAACGGCAGTATTAGAGGCATTAAAATTATCAAAGGAATTTTACGATGATCAAAACCAAACTAACAGGGTTTTATGTATTTTATCTGATGGTGAAGACCATGAATTTGATAATAATAATATTAAAGATTTAATCGAAGATGTTGGTATCACTATTTTTAGTATTGGATTAGGAACAAATAAAGGAGCTCCAATTCCTATTAAGTCTAAAGGTATAGTTGAATCTTATAAAAAAAATATTGAAGGAGATGTAGTAATTACAAAACTTAATGCTCCTCTTTTAAAAAAGTTTGCAAATTCTAGTAATGGAATATATTTAGAGGGTTACAATACAGATGAGGTTGTAAGCAACATAATCAAAGAGCTCAAAGAAATGGATAAAAAAGAGTTTGAATCAAAGCAATTTGTTGCTTACAAGGACCAATTTCAATGGTTTCTGGGAATTGGCCTATTTTTTTTATGTTTGGAATTATTTGTTTTGGAAAAGAAAACATTTTGGTTAAAGAAATTAAATTTATTTAATGAGAACAATAATTAGATCATTTTTTATTTTAACATCACTCATTGTTTTGTCGCAGAAAAACAATATTGATCAAAAATCAAATAATTTAACTCTCGATGGAAATGTAGAATTTTCAAATAAAGAATTCATTGAAGCAGAAACATATTACAGAAAAGCAATTTCTAAAGATTCTTCTAACAATATTGCATCTTATAACATGGGAAACTCTTTATATAAAAGTGGATTAATAGGGGAGGCGTCAAATGAATATAAATCATCAATTTTAAAGTCTAAAAACAAGAATGAACTACATAAAGCTTATCACAATCTTGGTGATGTTTTTATGCAGAACAAAGACTATCAAGGAGCAGTTAATTCTTTTAAAAAAGCATTGTTAAATAATCCAAAAGATGATGAAACCAGATATAATTATGCATTAGCAAAAGAATTATTGAAAAACCAGCAAAAAAATAAGAATAATAAGGATAATAAAAAAGATAACAAGAAGAAGGATGATAAAAAGGATAATAAGAAGGATGATAAAAAAGATGAAAAGAAAAAGGATGATAAAAAGGATGATAAAAAAGATGAAAAGAAAAAGGATGATAAAAAAGATGAAAAGAAAAAGGATGATAAAAAGGATGACAAGAAAAAACCCAAGCCAAATAAAATTTCACCTGAACAATTAAAGAATCTATTAAAGGCTATGAACAATGAAGAAAAAAAGGTTCAAGAAAAAGTGAACAAAAATAAAATTAAAGGAAAGCCTACAAAAAATAAAAAGGATTGGTAAAATGAAAGCAAAAATTTTCTTAATATCACTATTCACAGTAATTACACAATTAACTGCACAGGAAGGTCAAATTAGTTTTACTGCTGAGGTTAGCAAAAAAAGTTTGGGTATTAATGAAAATCTTAGAGTTGATTTTAAGATGAATCAAGACGGAGACAATTTCAATGCTCCAAATTTTGATGGTTTTAGAGTTGTTGGAGGTCCTAATCAATCTGTGAGTAATACTTGGGTTAATGGTGAAAGAACATTTTCAAAAGTATATTCTTATTATTTAACACCAATTAAAAAAGGAAACTTATCTATTGGTCAAGCAACAATTGAAATTAATAACACAATTTATAAAACAATGCCGGTCAAGATAGTAGTTTCAGGATCTGCAAGTGTCACTAAAAACCCAAATGACCCCTCATATGTTGTAAACGAAAATCTTCATCTAGTTGCTGAAATTTCAAAAAACAATCCATACTTAAATGAGGGTTTTTCTGTTGTTTATAAACTGTTTTTTAGCCCTCAAATTAATGTTACAAATGTTGGGGAAATTGACAGTCCAAAATACAGTGATTTTTGGTCACATAATATTAAGATACCTCGCTTACAAATTGAAAGAGGCGCCTATAAAGGAGAAAGTTATAATTATGTTGTGTGGAAAAAAATAGTTTTATATCCTCAGAAAACAGGCAAATTAAGTATTCTTCCTCTTACATTAGACGTGTCTGTTGATGTTCCTACCAATAAAAGAGATTTTTTTGGAAATAGAATTTATGCGCAAATTCCTAAAACTGTAACCGCTGGTAAAAAAGAAATTAATGTTTTAGAGTTGCCAATTATTGGGCAGCCAGAAAACTTTAGTGGAGCAGTTGGAGATTTTGATATTGAGCTTAGTACAAATAAATCAGAACTAAATGCATCAGAGTCAGTTCAAGTTAAATTAAAAATTAGTGGATCTGGTAATTTGAAATTATTTTCTATACCTGAGTTAGTAGTTCCCAGTTCTATTGAAAAATATGAACCTGAATATAAAGACAATGTTAAAACAAATATCGGCGGAATGTATGGAAATATCTCTAATATTTATACATTGGTTCCTCAGTTTAAGGGGAAGTTTCCAATATCCCCAATTGAATTTGTTTACTTTGATCCAACAAAAAAGATATACAAGTCAATTAAATCAATTGAACAAATAATAGATGTTGTTGAAGGTCCTAATTCTTTCAACTCAAGAAATGAAAGTAATGGCTTATCAACAAATAATTTTAATAACATTTCTAACTCTAAGGCACAATTTAAATTTATAAACACTAAGCCTGGTTTATTTTCAAAAACTCCAACTGTTTTTATATACTCTTCATTTTTTTATATTCTTTTATTGTTGCCAATTTTAGTTTTGATAGCAGTATTATTTTATTATAAAATAAATAGAAAAAAAATTAATAATAACTCTGATATTATGTCAAGACGAGCAAATAAGTTAGCTAAAAAATATTTGTCGGAGGCTAAGATAAATCTAACAAACAAAGATGTTTTTTATGTTGCGCTTGAAAAAGCATTACATAGTTTTTTAAAATCCAAGTTCTCAATAGAAACATCTGATTATAGCAAAGAAAAAATCAAAAATTTACTTATAGAAAAAAATATTGGCAAGGATACTATTGATCTGTTTTTAAATTTAATTGAAAATTGTGATTATGCGAGGTATACCCCCTCAAGTGATGTAGCTATTAATAGAGATTATGAGAATGCAGTTATTGTAATTTCTGAAATTGATAATCAGATATGAGAAATATTCTAATTGTTTTATATCTTATGTTTTTTGGGAATGTTTTTTCTCAATCAAGTAATCAAGAATACTTTAATAATGCTGTAGAACTTTATAATGAAGGGGATTACAAAAAAGCTATAGAAAGTTTTTTAATAATTCTTGAAAATGGTGAGCATTCTGAAAGTCTTTATTTTAATCTAGGCAATTCATATTATAAGTTAAATGATATTGCGAACAGTATTTTTTATTATGAAAAGGCCTTGCAAATTAATCCCAGAAACAAGGATGTTTTAAATAATTTATCTTTTTCTCAAAACATGTTAATTGATAAAATAGAAAACCTTCCCAAGAATCAAGTAGTTCAGTTTTTAAATTACATTTCAAATATGCTTAGTATAAATCAATGGCTTTATATCGGCATTTTATTTTTATATTTTTTTGTAATTGTTTTTTTAGTCTTTTATTTAAGTTCGAATAGCACAACCAAAAAAAACTTTTTTATTTCATCACTTTTATTTTCAATTTTAGCTATTATATCAATTAGTATTGGGGTTAACAAATATGAAAACAAAAAAGATAGAATAGAGGCAATAATCTTTGAAAATAAAATAGATTTTAGATCAGAACCAAATTATAGAAGTGAGGTGCTGTTTAATTTACATGCTGGAACTAAAGTGATTGTACTGGAGCAATTAAATGATTGGGTGCAAATAGAGATAAAAGATGGTAACAAAGGTTGGATAGAGCTCCAATCAATCAAAAAAATTGAATGAATTGTCACTTAATTTAAAAGTATTTAAAATTAAATTTCCTATATCAACAATAATTGAATAGAGAAATGATGTATCTGACGGATTTTCTTTTATTATTCCGAATGTTGAATTAAGGTTGTTAAAAAAAATAAAACATATTGATAGTAGCAAAGTAAATTTACAGACACCAAAAAACCCTCCAAAGACTTTGTTGGCAAAACCTAAAAAAACCATTTTTAAAGCTTTAGTTATGGCTTTACCAGCCAAGGAAGTAAGTATTATTATTATAAAAAAAGTGAATACAAATGAGGCAATTTTTAAATAGTTTTCATCAATATTTTCTAGCAAACCAGGAAAATTTTTTGATAAAAAATTATATGTAATGTCAGTAAGCTTTATTGACCCATAAATTCCTAAAAATATGGCTAAAATAGAGGTAACTTCCATTACTAAGCCTTTCCAGTATCCTCTAACGAACCCAAAAATCAGAACACAGATTATAAAGATATCAATATAGTTCAATTTTTTTTTTACAAATATAACTATAATGTCTACTAAAATTATTTTATTGAAAACATTCAATACATTTATTAAAAGCTTATTTTTGAGACTTAATTAAATTATGCTTTCTGAAATAAATAAAATAATAAATCAGGTAAAATCTTTTGAATCTAAAGACCTAAAAGACATTGAGGCATTTAGATTAAAAATTCTTGGGAAAAAAGGTCATATTGCAGATTTTTTTTCAAAATTTAAAAATGTCAAAAATTCTGAAAAAAAAATAGTAGGTCAACAAATCAATTTGCTAAAAACATTGAGTCAAGAGAAAATTAATCAACTAAAAAAAATTGATTTTAATAAAAATAAAAGTAAAGCAGAATTTGAAGACCTAACTAAACCTGGATCAGCCCTAAAGCTTGGATCTAGACATCCAATTTCAATTATTAGGGACAGAATAATAGATATATTTTCTAAAATAGGGTTTAATATTTCAGAGGGACCAGAAATTGAAGATGATTGGCATAATTTTACTGCACTAAATTTACCAGAACATCATCCTGCTAGGGACATGCAGGATACATTTTTTATAGAAAAAAATCCAGATTTATTACTTAGAACACACACTTCTTCTGTTCAAATTCGTCATATGGAAAATAATAAGCCGCCTATAAGAACTATTTCACCTGGCCGAGTTTACAGAAATGAAGATATATCGTCAAGATCACATTGTTTTTTTCATCAAATTGAAGGCTTATACATTGATAAAAAAGTATCTTTTGCAGATTTAAAACAAACATTGCTATATTTCACAAAAGAACTTTTTGGAAAATCTAAAATTAGGCTAAGACCCTCTTATTTTCCTTTTACTGAGCCCAGTGCGGAATTAGATATTTATTGGGGGCTAAATTCCGAAACAGATCACAGAATTACAAAGGGAACAGGATGGTTAGAGATAATGGGCTGTGGTATGGTAGATCCAAATGTTTTAGAAAATTGTAAAATTGATAGTAATGATTTTTCAGGTTTTGCATTTGGAATGGGTATTGAGAGAATAACAATGTTATTATATCAAATTGAAGATATTCGTATTTTATATGAAAATGATACACGCTTTTTAAATCAATTTAAAAGTTCAATTTAATTTCATAGAAAGTGCTTTCATAATTTTTTTAGGATTATCATTTTTATATAAAATATCGTATGCAGCGCTAATTATATCAAATGTAGTTTTATTGGCTATACTGATTTCATATGCGTTTTTTGTGGCATAAAACCCTTCAGAAATCATGGACATTTCATTGATAGCAGATTTGACCGAATATCCTTTTCCAATCATATTGCCCAGGGCTCTATTTCTACTGAAAATTGAGTATGATGTAACAAGTAAATCACCCAAGTACTCAGAATCATTTATGTCTCTTTTTATTTTATAAATTGATCTTATAAAATTATTCATTTCAATAACGGAATTACTAATCAATACACTTTGAAAATTGTCACCGTATCCTAAACCATGAGCAACTCCAGCCATAAATGCATAGATATTTTTTAGCATTGCCGCATATTCAACACCAATACTATCATAAGATAATTTTACCTTTATAAAATTGGTTTCAAAAGAATTCCTTACGTATTCTCCCAATTTAGATTCCATAAATGCAATCGTTAAATATGAAAGTTTTTCTAAAGCGACCTCTTCTGCATGACACGGACCTGTTACTATACCAATTTTATTTTTAGGAATTTCATAAATTTTATTTAGATGCTCACTAATAACCAAGTGAGTTTCAGGAACTACTCCTTTAAGAGCAGAAAATATATATTTATTATTTAAAATAGATTGAATTTTTTTAAGTTCTTGATCTAAAAATGGAGAGGGAATGGCCAAAATTATGATGTCAGAATTTTTGACAACTTCTTCAATTGAAGAACTAACATTAATGTTGTTTTTATTAAGATTTATCGATCTTAGGTAATTAGGATTTTTATTGTAATTTTTTATATAGATAGCGTTTTGTTCATTTCTAACATACCAATTTATCAATGGCATATTATAACTTAAAATTTTAATTATCGCAGTTCCCCAACTTCCACCACCCAATACTCCAAATATTTTTTTCATAAAATTAAATTGTTAAAATTCTAAGGTGTTTATATAAAATTTATTCCCAAAATTAGTAATCCCAGCAAATAAAAAACAAAAATTCTTATAAACTTTTTAAGGCTGTCATTTGTCTTTCTGTGTAGTGACCACCCCACAGAAATAATTATAACAGAAAGAATATTAACAAAATTGATTTTAAAATTAAAAACGGAATTAGAGATGAAATTTTCAGGTAAGGTATTATTTGATTCCCAAATTGATAAACCAAAATTTAGAAAGAATAAAAATAACCCTATAATTAAAAAAATAATAGTAAAAATTAAAGAAAATAAGGGAATTCTAAAATCATAAATCCTGAATTGTCTTTTTGAAATTATCCCTATGAATGAATTGGATAGGGCCAGTATAATTAAAATAACTGTAAGCTTTTCACAATAGTTATATAAATTTAAAAAGCCTGAAATAAAAAGTTCATAATCCATTATTAATTTTGAGATTATTAAAATAAGGTCGAATTTATCAATTTTTTTGAATAGTCATTTTTAGGTGAAGCAAAAAAATCATCAACATTATTTTTTTCTTCAATATTTCCGTCTTTCAAAACAATAATCCTGTCACACATGTATTTGATAACTGATAAATCATGAGAAATAAATAAAAAAGTAATGGAATATTTGTCTTTCAAATCATTCAATAGGTTTAGTATTTGAGCCTGAACAGAAACATCTAACGCCGAAACAGATTCATCACAAATTATTACTTTAGGTTGTAATGCTAAAGCTCTTGCTATCACAATCCTTTGTCTTTGACCTCCAGAAAATTGATAAGGGTATTTATTATAATCATTTTCATTTAATCCAACGTTATTTAAAAGTTCACACACAGCACGTCTTCTTTCGATTTTACTATTATTTATGTTGTGAGCTAACATTGCCTCTTGAATAGAATACCCAATCTTCATTTCAGGATTAAGTGAAGAAAAAGGATCTTGAAATACAAGCTGAAAGTTTTTTCTAAATTTTTTTGAATCAATTTTTTGTATATCATAATTTTTATAAAAAATCTCACCTTTTTTATATGGAATTAGATTCAAAATAGCCTTTGCAATAGTTGATTTTCCAGATCCAGATTCTCCTACAAGACCAAGAGTTTCACCTTTATATAAATTAAAAGAAATATTCTTTAATATTTCTATTTTTTGAAAAGAAAAACTAAGATTTTTTACTCTTAAAATAGGGCTTTGACCATATATTTTTTTGCGTTTAGATTCTTTTTCTTTTTTTGATAAAGATTTAAATTTTTTTAAATTATTTTCAATAGTGGGCAATCTTATTGGTCTTGTTTTTCTTGGTGGCTTTGATTTTAATAACATTTTAGTGTATGTGTGTTTTGGACTTTTAAGTACTTTTTTAGAATTGCCAAGCTCTATTATCATTCCCTCTTTCAAAACTATTGTTCTGTCTGTGAGTTGAGAAACTAAATTTAAATCATGAGAAATAAAGATAACACTCATTGTTTTTTTTCTTTGTATTTGCTTAATAAGTAATAAAATTTCTTGTTTTACAATTGGGTCAAGTGATGTCGTTGGTTCATCAGCAATTAGAATTTTAGGGTCACAAGAAATGGCAATTGCTATCATAATTCTTTGTTGTTGCCCTCCGCTAAGTTCGTGAGGATATTTTTTATAAGTGTTTATTGGGTCCAATATTTTAACCATTTTAATTAAATCTAATACTCTTTTTTTAGCCTTTTTAGTTGAGATTGAATTATGTTTTAGAATGATTTCTAAAATTTGATGCCCACAGTGCATACTTGGATTTAATGAGCTCATTGGCTCTTGAAAAATAATTGATATTTCAGATCCTCTAATTTTTTCAAAGAGGTTATTTTCTAAGTTGTCAATTCGTTTGTTTTCAAAATAGATTTCACCAGTTTTTTGTATTTTTTTTTGTGTTTAAAAGGTTGATTAATGAAAGGGCAGTTATAGATTTACCACTTCCGGATTCTCCTACAATTCCAAGAATTTCATTTTTTTTTAGTTTAAAAGAAATGTTTTTTAAAATCGAATTATTTGAAATAGAAATGTTTAGTTTTTTAACGTTTAGTATTTGACTTTCTTTCAAATTTTATGAGTTAATCATTATAAAAGATTCTTCTATATAGTTATAAAAATCCTTACTAAATTTTTCATTCTCTGTTTTTTTGTCATGAGTTTTTCCTAGTCTAACAATAATTATATTTTCTTTAGGAAATACAATTACATACTGACCTAAATGACCTCTCATGCTAAAAAATTCTTTTTTATTAAAAGTTCCAAGCCAAAACCCATAACCATATTCGGGACTGCTTTCAAAACGGTTAGTCAAAGATTTTTTAATAAATGTGGAGTCTAAAATACTTTTCCCATTCCAAAACCCATGATCATTATATAGCTTGCCAATTTTTGCAAAATCCCTTGCATTTGAATTAAAACAACAATAAGCTTTTTCATTGTTTGTTTTAATATTGTCAACCTGCCACAAAGCACTATTTTCAGCTCCAATTGGATTCCAAAACCAATCATAAACTAAATCTGATATTTTTCTTTTGGTAGCTTTTTCAATTGTCATTGCCAAAAGTTGTGTGTCTGAACTTAGGTATTTGAATGATTTTCCAGGCTCTTTAATTATGGGCCGGGAAAGAATTAATTTATTTAAATCGCTTCCAATGTAAGCGCGAGCAGTAACTCCGAAAATATTAGTGTAATTTTCAGTCCATTTCATTCCAGAAGACATGCTGGAAAGATCCCCTATGGTCAGGTTTTTTGCATAACCTTCATTATAATCTTCAAAATAATTTCCAACTTTTTCATTCATGTCTTTAAAGTGTCCATTTTGAATTGCTTTACCCATTATTGCAGAAACAATGCTTTTAGACATTGAAAAGGAGTTACTATAAGAACTTTCATTATATCCGGAGAAATATTTTTCATGCCAAATTGAATCGTTTTTGATAATTAAAAACGCAACCGTTCCATATTTTTTATGTAAGGAGTCTAGTGCTTGAGTTTCTTGGGTATTATTAAATTTTTTGTGAAACGGCCAAGGTTGAGGGTTTGTGCTTTTAGGTATTTTTATATTGCTAAAATATTTATAATCTGTTATGTCAGCCTCAGTCCTCTGTATTTTATAAAGAGTTTGTGCTAGTTCTTTTAAATAGAATAACTCAGATTGAAATTTTAAGCTTAAAGCAACAAAAATTATTAAAATAAACGCTAAAAGTTTTTTTTTCATAATAGCACTAATTTATCAAAAATTAGGTAATAATTTTAATAGCTTCTTTTGAAAAGTAAGATGCGATCATATTAGCACCAGCCCTTTTTATAGAAATGAGTTGCTCCATCATAATATCATCGTGATTAATAAAGCCCATAGTTGAAGCAGCTTTTATCATGGCATATTCTCCACTAACTTGATACACAGCTAAAGGAATATTAAAATTATTTTTAACTTCTCTTACAATATCAAGGTAAGCTATTGCTGGCTTTATCATAATTATATCGGCTCCCTCTTTAATATCAGCATCAATTTCATTTAATGCTTCTTTTCTATTAGCAAAATCCATTTGGTATGTCTTTTTGTCGCCAAAACCAGGTTTTGAATCAAGGGCATCTCTAAAAGGGCCATAATAAGAAGAAGCATATTTAGCTCCGTAACTCATGATAGCAATTTGATCATAGTTGTTTTTTTCTAAAATTTTTCTAATAGACAAAACTCTTCCATCCATCATATCACTAGGCGCGATAATATCAGCACCAGATTTAGCATGTGACAATGCCATTTTTGATAGAATCTCATTTGTTTCATCATTTAAAATTTTATTTTCTTTTACAATACCATCATGACCATAAATTGAATAAGGATCTAATGCAACATCCGTAATTACACTTATTTCGGGAACGGAGTTTTTTATTTCTTTAATAGCTCTTTGCATTAAGCCATCAGAATTAATTGCTTCTGTTCCGCTATTGTCTTTTAGTTTTTCAGGAACTTTTACAAATACTAAAACTGCTTGAACTCCCATAGACCACAATTCATTTATTTCTTTTTTTATGTTATCTAAACTTAATCTGAAATAATTTGGCATGGATGAAATCTCTTCTTTTATATTAGATCCTTCAACAACAAATAATGGCGCAATAAAATCGTGTGGGTGAAGTGAGGTTTCACGAATTAAATTTCTTAAGGACTCTTTATTTCTTAATCTTCTATTTCTATTAAACGGAAACATAGCTTTTAATTTAAATCCAATTTCTTGGGGTTTTTAGAATTTTCAACAATTTTTCTTCCTCACTTCCTTTTTCAGGATTAAATGAATATACCCATTTTACTTTAGGAGGCATACTGACCAAAATACTTTCAATTCTTCCGTTAGTTTTCAAACCAAATACTGTTCCCTTGTCATGTATCAGGTTGAACTCAACGTAACGACCTCTTCTAATTTGTTGCCATTCAACATTTTTTTTTGTAAAACTCATTTCTTTTCGTTTATTCACTATGTGAAAATAAGGAGTCATTAAATTATTTCCTAAATCTACCATAAAAGAAAACCAATCTTTTAATTTATTTTCAGGACTTTCCCTGCAATGATCAAAAAACAAACCTCCAACACCTCTAGCTTCATTTCTATGTTCATTCCAAAAATAATCATCACATTTTTTTTTAAATTTTTCGTAATAATTTGGTCGAAAATTATCACATATTTTCTTAATGGCTTTGTGAAAAAAAATTATATCATCTTCAAAAATGTAATAGGGAGTAAGGTCCACACCCCCTCCAAACCAACTGTCCTTTACTATTCCATTTTCATATAATTCAAAGTATCTTAGATTTGCATGAAATGTTGGAATCATTGGGTTTTTAGGATGAAGAATCAGGCTTATTCCACATGCATAGAAATCAGACCCACTTGAGTTTAAGAATTTTGAGATAGACTTTGGTAAATCTCCAAAAACCTTAGACACATTAACACCCCCCTTTTCAAAAAGATTTCCATTTTCAATTGCTATTGTTAACCCTCCGCCTCCACTTTCTCTATCCCATTTATCAATTTTGAATTTAGAATTAGTGTCCAAAGCTTTAATTTCATTTTTTATTTTTTCTTGTAAGAAATCAATAAATTCTGAAAATTCTTTTTTCATTTTATTAGGATTCTTTGATTGTGTTTACAAAAATTTTGACATTTTCGACTGGTGTGTTGGGTAAAATACCATGTCCAAGATTAGCTATGTATTTTTCATTGCCAAACTCCTCAAGCATTTTTTTTGTATGTGTAATAATTTCTGTTTTAGAGGAGAAAAGCCTGCTAGGGTCCAGGTTTCCTTGTAAAGTTAATTTATTAGATGTAAGATATCTTGCGTTTTGTGCTGAACATGACCAATCTAATCCAACACAATCAATATTTAATTTTGAATAGAGGTTTAGAGAGTGCCAGCAACCCTTTGGAAAAACAATAATTTTTGTTCTTTGATTAATTGCTTCTGATATCTTTTGAATGTAAGGAAATGAAAATTTTTGATAATCGTGGTGAGATAAAACACCTCCCCATGAGTCAAAAATTTGAATAGCGTCTACGCCTGAATCAATTTTTCTCAATAAATACTCAGTTGTTATTTTACTAATTTTTTCTAGGAGTAAGTGAGCTAGTTCTGGAAATTCAAAACAAAAGTTTTTAGCTTTATCAAAATTTTTAGATCCACTTCCTTGAACCATATAACATAAAATTGTCCATGGAGAACCTGCAAATCCAATGAGTGGTAGTGAGTTATTTAACTCTAATTTGGTCATTTTGATAGCTTCAAATACATAATGTAGTTTTTCCTCGACATTCATAATGTCCAGTTTTTCAATATCTGATTTATTACAAATTGGTCTTTCAATGTAAGGGCCAAAATTATTTTTCATTTCTACATTCATGCCCATAGCTTGAGGAATAACCAAAATATCGCTAAAAATTATTGCCGCATCAAGTCCAATTTGTTTTATAGGCATCATTGTTATTTCTGTAGCAAGTTCTGGGGTTTGACATCTTGTAAAAAAATCATATTTATTTTTTAGCTTCATAAAATCGGGTAAGTATCTCCCAGCTTGTCTCATTATCCACACAGGCGGCCTTTCAACTTTTTCCCCGTTAAGAGCTTTTAAAAAAAGGGAATTTTTAGTTTTATTCATTATTAATATGGTTTATAGCTAGTCTAACAACATTTTCTATGGATGGCATTTTTACAGTGTAAATATTATCAGTAAATTTTTTTAAGTAATTAGAAGTAGTATCCCCTATGCAAAAACATGGAACATCAGCAATATTGTTCTTCAGATTAAAACTTCTTATTCCGCTGGGGCTAAAAAACATAATTCCATCATAGGAATCTTTCAAATGCTTAGGGTAAAGTTTGGTTTCGTAAACTTGAATTTCATTGAGTTTTATATTATTTTTTATAAAAAAATTACTAAAATCATCATTTTTAATAGATCCTCTAAAATACGTAAAAATGACATTTTTAGTGCTTTTTAGTATGAAATCAGCCAATTTCATTGAATTTTCAGCCATTTTTGTAACTTTTATGCCATTTTTTAAAATCAATTTTTCAGTACTTTCCCCTACACAATATATATTAGTTTTTTTAAGTTCTAACAAAAATTTATTTTTCGAATCAAATACTGATTTTACTGCATTTTTACTGGTGAATATCCAATTTTTATTATCTTTTGAATAAGTAAATTTAATTTTAGAAATTTTAATAAAATCATTTTCAATAAGTTTAATATTATTGATTTTTATCAAATCCCTTAGTTTTTTTTCAATTTTTTTAGTTGATACAATCGTTTTCATCCCAATCTAATATTTTTATACCACCTAATCTTTTTATTTTTTTAAAGCTTTTTGAACCTGCTTGATTATCATTTTTATCATACATAGATCTATCTTCTATAGATCTTTTACCATCAATAGAGCATATGTTTGTTTCAAGTATTAGCTTATTTTTTTCGTAAAATGCATGTGCTGCTATAGGTTTTGAACATCCTCCCCTTGTCAACCTTATAAATTCTCTTTCCTGATTTACAGCATGAAATGTTTCTTTACAATTTATTTTATTTAAAATATTATCTAAATAATTATTTTCTTCTTTCGATGCAACAGCTATAGTCCCCTGAGCCGCTGATGGAATCATCCAGTTCAGCTCCAAAATGTTGTCTATTTCTAAGTTTAACCTTTTTATACCTGCTAAAGCAAAAATTGCACCATCAAATTTTCCTTGACTTAATTTTTTAATCCTTGTATCAACATTTCCTCTTATTGGAATAATTTTGTGATGAGGATATTTAAATAACCATTGACATTTCCTTCTAATACTACTTGTTGCTATTATCAATTTCTTCGAAAAATCAATTCCCTTTTTACTCAACATAATTATATCAGATGCATCTTCCCGTTTTAGCACACAGTCAATTTTAATTCCTTTAGCTGGTACAGTGGGTACATCTTTATAGCTGTGAACTGCTAAATCTATTTCCCCATTTAAAAGAGCAATATCTAATGTTTTGGTAAAAATTCCTGTAATACCGAACTCATACAAAGGAGTGCTTAAATTTAAATCACCCTGAGATTTAATTTTAATGATTTTTGCTTTGATGTTATTTTTAGCTAATGCTTTTTTCACACAATTAGCCTGAACAAGAGCTAGTTTACTATCTCTTGTGCCAATTTTTACAAAGCTATTCATTGTGATCTAGTTGAAAAATTGTCCTTACAGATTTGAGTTCATCCTCGAATTCTTCACTTTCCTTTAAGTGATTAGCGATTTGATTAGTTATTTTTTGAATTAAATAGTCTCCAATTTCTAGTGCATCCTTTTCATTTAATCCTGGGGTTTTTTTCTTTAAAACACTTATTTTATTATTCTGAATTTTTTTAAGTTTTGTTTTCAATGCATTTACTGTAGGAGCATATTTTCTAGTTTCAACCCAATTGAGAAATTCTTTTTTCATTTCCTTAATAATAAACAAAGCTTCAGGGATATATTTTTTTCTTTTTGATAAATTAAGATCAGTTATATTTGACAAATAATCCAAGTCAAGTAAGTTGACATCTGGGTTTAGTTTGACATTTTCATCCACATTTTTTGGCACAGATAAATCTAATATTAAAAGCTTTTTGGATTTTGATATTTCGTTATTTGTGATTGTTGGATTTAGAGCTGCAGTTGCTACAATTAAAATATCTGATTTAGAAATCTCATCAGAAATTTGAGAGATATTCTTTACAATTAATTTAAACTTGCCTCCAACTATTTTTGCTTTATCTTGGGTTCTATTAATTAATGTAATTTGTTTATTGGATGTATGCTTGACTAAGTTTTCACATGTGTTTCTTCCAATTTTACCAGCACCAAACAACAAAATCTTTTTGTCTTTAAGATTGTCGACATTATCTAAAATGTATCTTACAGCAGCAAATGAAACAGAAGTTGCACCTGTGGAAAGTTTAGTTTCATTCTTTATTCTTTTACTTGCCTGCATTACAGTACTAAAAAGTCTGTCAAAATATGGGTTGACTAGCCCTAAATCTTTTGAATTTTTAAAGCTTTTTCTCAATTGAGCTATAATTTCAAAATCACCTAAAATTTGACTGTCAAGTCCGGTTCCAACACTAAATAAATGTTCTATTGCTACATCACCTTCCAAGTTATAGCCAATGTTCTCAAAATCAGATTTTTTTCCATGAGAATGCTTACATAAAAGATCTATAATTGATTCAAAATTATTTATGTAAGCATAGATCTCTACTCTGTTACAAGTAGAATTAACAACAATTGATTCAATACCAAGACGTGCAGCATCTAAAAGAAGTTTTTTGGAATTTGTTTGATCAAGACTGAATTTGCCTCTTTCTATTGCATTCGCATTTTTATAACTTACTCCAACTATATGGAGAGATGGAATTTTCAAAATATTTGATATACTTTTGATTTATCAAAAATAAGCAGTGATAAATAGAAAAAATAACTCCATAAGTTCTATAAATAACGATTAAAGAATTTTAAAAAAAATATGTTGTAAATTTGTTCAAAATTTTTAGTTTTACAGGTGTGTTTAAAAAAAAAAAGACTCTAATTTAGAACATTTCTAAATAACAAAACAGTTGAATATTAAAGAAAAAAATATCGCAAAAGGTACCATTCAGGATTTTCTTGTGGGCGAAGGTATAATAGTATTAAAAATTTCTAACGATTTGGAAGACAATAAAAAATTCAATTATGACATTAATAAAAATTATATTCAATTCCATTTTTGTCTAAAAGGAAGTTGTAAATTTTTATTCAATAATGGTTCATACTCGTTTCCAATAGATAATGGAAGTTCAATAATGCTCTACAATCCTCAGCAAGAGTTGCCAATTGATGCTTTTTTATACCCTGGAAGTTTGGTTTTATCTGTTTTGATTTCTATAAAAGAGTTTCACGGTTTATTTTCCAATCAAGCTGATCAAATATCTTTTTTAAATAAAGATAATATTGACAACAAATTCTACAAAGAAAAAAAAATGGGACCTATGATTTTGGTTGTGCTAAATCAAATGATTCAGCAATCTTTACACGAAAGCATGTATAAACTTTATTTAAAAGGCAAGGTTTTTGAACTAATGAGTTTATATTTTAACAAAAATAAGGACATGGATATAGAGCAATGTCCTTTTTTAGTTGATGATAAAAACATAAAAAAAATTAGGTTAGCTAAAGAAATTATTATTTCAAGAATGATAGAACCACCGACACTTAATGAGTTAGCAAATGAAGTGGAGATAAGTTTAAAAAAACTTAAGCAAGGCTTTAAACAAGTTTATGGTGCTTCCGTGTATGTATTTCTTTTAGATTATAAGATGCAGGTTTCCAAGAGACTTTTATCATCAGGGAATTATAATGTTAATGAAGTTGCCTTAAGAATTGGATATAGCACAGCTACTCATTTTATCAATGCTTTTAAAAAGAAATTTGGCACAACCCCAAAAAAATATTTAATGTCTTTATAAATGAAAGGTGTACTATTAGTAAATTTAGGATCCCCCGATAGTCCAGATAGGAAGGATGTCAAAAAATACCTCAGTCAATTTTTAATGGATGAAAGGGTAATAGATGAACCACTTTGGTTGAGAACACTATTAGTAAAGGGAATTATTTTAAATACTCGTCCAAAGAGATCTGCTAAAGCTTACAAAAAAATTTGGTGGGATGAAGGTTCTCCTTTAATTGTCCTTTCAAATAGATTGTTAAACAAAGTCAATAATATGACATCTATTCCAATATCACTTGCAATGCGATATGGAAACCCGTCAATTGAAAATGGTATTAATGAATTAAATAAAAAAGGTGTAAAAGAAATTTTATTAATTCCACTATATCCACAATATGCAATGGCATCAACTGAAACTATTTTGGTCTTAGCTGAAGAAATAAGAAAAGAAAAGTTCCCAGATATTACATTCACTAATATCCCTTCATTTTATAATCACCCAGATTATATAAAAGTTTTATCAGAGTCGATACAAAATTATTTAAAAAATAAAGATTGGGAACATCTGTTATTTTCATATCATGGAATTCCTGAAAGGCATATACGAAAGTCTGATATTACTAGTTCACACTGCAAAATTGATAGTAGTTGTTGCTCTGTTTCCTCTCCAGCCCACCAGTTTTGTTATAGACATCAATGTTATGAAACTACAAGACAAGTAGTGGAATACCTAGATTTAAAAGAAGGAACATACTCCTCATCATTCCAATCCAGATTAGCAGGTCAGCCCTGGTTACAGCCTTATACTGATAAGGTTGTGGAAAATTTTGCTAAATCTGGAACAAAGAAAATGGCTATTGTCACACCTGCTTTTGTATCAGATTGTTTAGAGACTTTGGAAGAGATAGCAATGGAAGCAAAAGAAGACTTTGAAGAAAAAGGTGGCAAAGAGTTTCATGTTGTACCATGTTTAAATGATGATATTGAGTGGGCTAAGGTTTTAAGCCGTTGGATTGATGAGTGGGCTTTTTCAAAAGTTTAAAATAATAACTGTTTTTTTAAACTGAAAAGTTTGTTAAAAATTATAATAAATGCACAAGATTAATACAGTTATAATTGGAGGTGGTATTAGTGGTCTTAGCGCAGGTCATTTTCTGAATAAAAAGGGTGTAAATTTTATATTATTAGAGTCAGATAATAAAATAGGTGGAGTTATTAAAACTGTGAATAAAAATGGATTTATTTTTGAAAATGGACCCAATACAATACTTAATAATAATTCTTCAATAGATAAACTTATAAATGATCATAAACTACAAAATAATATTATTTACCCAAATCTAAAATCTAATTCAAAAAGGTTTCTTTTTTTTAAAGATAATCCAGTAGCTGTTCCAAATAATTTTTGGGATTTTATAAAAACCCCCCTTCTTTCCATAGCATCTAAAATTAGAATTTTTAAAGAATTTTTTCTCAAGCCACATTTAAATAATACCAGTGTCTACAACTTTATTTCAAGAAGATTTGGTAAACAGTTTCACGATAATTTAATTGAACCTTTTTTGACTGGAATATATGCTGGGGATACCAGGAAAATGAGTGCAAAACATAGTTTAAAAAGATTATGGGATTTAGAGCAAACATACGGAAGTGTAATTAAAGGTGTTATTAAATCAAATAAACAAAATATTAAATCAATCAATTTTTCTAATGGGATATCTGAAATAGTAAATCAATTAGAAAAAAGACTTTACAATAAAATAAAAGTTAACCAAAAAGTTACCAAAATAAAAAAAACAAAATCAGGATATGAAATTTTTATAAAAGAAAAAAAATCTTTTGTTTGTAAAAATATCATTAGCGCTATACCTGCCTTTGAATTGGCTAAAATAATTTTTGATGATGATTTAAAATTAAAATTGAATGATTTAAAATATAATCCGATTGATGTATTTCATTTTGTTTTCAAAAAAGAAGATGTTAAAATTGATCTAAATGGTTTTGGTATTTTGACAAAACCCAGTGATAAAAAAAGTTTTCTAGGCGTTTTATTTAATAATAAAATTTTCCCCCATTTGTGTCCTAAAGAATATAATCTTTATACCGTAATGGTTGGTGGTGAAAAGCAAAAAGACATTTTGAAATTATCCAATATTGAACTAAAGACCAAGATCTTAAATGAGCTAAGAAAGCTTATTAAGTGTAAGGGTAAGATTTATAAAACTAATTATTACAGTTGGAAAAAAGGTATCCCTCAGTATAATAAACAACAAGAGGAAATAGAGCAAGCAATTTTTAATTTTCAAGAAAAAAATAATAGTTTTAGGATAATTGGAAATTATTATTCAGGTGTTTCGGTTAGTGATTGTATTCAAAAAGCTGAATTAGCTGCTTTAGAAATATTTTAAAAAAAATGAGATTATATTTATTTAAAAAAAGATTGTTTAAAATTTTTGATATGAACTATGAAATTTAAAATGCAATCGTCAATAAGATCTAGAATTTTTGTAGCTATGACATCGTTATTAGTTATATCATTTACAGTTATTGCCTGGATAACAATCCCACAATTCAAAAAACAATCTAGCAATTATCACGAACAGCGTTTAGAAAGAAAAAAAACACAATTGTTAAGAAGTATTTCTTATATTTTTAAAGACATAGAGGAAAATATAGATCCAAACAGTTTAGATTCTATTTTTAATAATAAGATCTTTGAAATTGCTGATGTGCAAAATGTGAATTTTAGTATTTATCAACTTGACGGAAAACTTTTGAACACTTCAATTACAAAATTTGTTGACCAAAATATTGATAAATCTATTTTAGCTGATTTAATTAAAAGCAAAAATAAAAGTATTATTGAAAAGAAAATTATAAATGGAGAACAATATAGATCTTCATATTCATTTATATATGATAATTTTTCAAATCCAATATTGATTTTAAATATTCCATACTATGATGATGATTCTTTAAATACATACGAGCTTGATTCATTTGTAATAGTTATAGGTGGAGTTTATTTGTTCCTATTAATAATAGCAATCCTCTTTTCTTATGGAGTTTCAATCTACATTACGAGATCACTTTCTGAAATCGGAAAAAAAATAAAACAAACAAGACTTGATAAAACTAACAACAAAATCCAAATTACTGCACAGACTAAAGAGGTGAATATTTTAGTTGAATCATATAATAAAATGGTTGAAAAGCTAAATGAGAGTGTTAAGAAACTTGCTAAATCTAACAAAGAACAAGCATGGCGAGAAATGGCTAAACAAGTAGCACATGAAATAAAAAATCCACTTACTCCCATGAGATTAAGCGTACAAAGCTTTCAAAAAAATTTTGATATAAAAGATTCTAAAATTGAAAATAAAATAGATGAATTTACTAAAACACTTATCCAACAAATTGATACAATGACCACTATTGCAGCTGCCTTCTCAAATTTTGCTGAGATGCCAGCTCAAGAAGGGGGTAAAATTAATATTATTGAAACAACGAAACTGGCATTAAAAATATTTAAAGAAAATTATATAATTTTTACTACTGATCACAAAAACATTCAGGTTAACATTGATAGGACACAAATGATCAGAATAATTACCAATCTTATTAAAAATGCTATAGAAGCATGCAATGAAATAAAAAAACCATTAATTGATGTAGAAATCTTAAAAAATAGTAACCATGTGCTTTTTTTAGTTAATGATAATGGAGTAGGAATTTCAAAAGAATTAAAATCTAAAATTTTTGAACCAAAATTCACTACTAAATCAAGTGGAATGGGATTAGGTTTAGGTATGGTAAAAAATATAGTAAATTCTTATAATGGAACTATAGCTGTTAAATCTAAAGTTGGTGTAGGAACAACATTTAAAATAAAATTCCCAATAAAAACTTAGCAAAATTCGTTATAGGCTTGTCTTAGATTTTCACTAATTATATCTGAAGATCTTCCTTCGATGTGATGACGTTCTAACATATGCACTAATTCACCTTTTTTAAAAAGAGCAATACATGGAGATGAAGGAGGGAAGGGAATCATTAGTTCCCTGGCAGCATCGGTTGCTTCTTTATCAACTCCAGCAAATACTGTTAATAATTTAGAAGGTAATTTATTGTTATCTAAAGATTTGATTACACCTGGTCTAGCATTTGCAGCTGCACATCCACAAACCGAATTTACAATAAGAACAGCAGATTCGCTTTGTGAAATAAATTGTTTTACATCATTAGCTGAAGTCAAATCATTAAAGCCAACTGATGTTAGCTCGTTTTTCATTGGGCTTGTAATTTCTTCTGGATACATATTATAATAATTGAAAACAAATATAATAAACATCAATAAAAAAACTTACTTTTTAAAATCACTTTGTAAATTCGCAAAATAGTTTTTAAATGTATAAGTGGATTTTTGCAATTTTTGGATATACTTTCTTTAGACTACCAGGGGCTTTACTGGGTTATTTTTTAGGTAGTCTTTTGGGAAAAAATAAAATCAATACTTTAAATAGATTTTCATCTTTTGATTTTGAAATAAATCTATTAGCATTGTCTTCGTTAGTTATTAAATCAGATGGAAAAATTACAAATGAAGAATTAAACTTTGTAAGAAGTTATTTTGTTTCTTCATACGGAAAAGAAAGAGCAAATTCTACTTTTAAGATTTTTAACGATAGTCTAAAAAATAAAAAAATCAATTCTTCTCAAATATTAAATTTATTTAATTCTAACTTAAATTATGGAAGTAAACTTCAGGTTATACATTTTCTTTTTGGAATTGCCAAAGCTGATGGCAACATTTCACAAATAGAATTAATTAAGCTCAAAGAGTTTTCAAAAGTTTTAAAAATATCAATTCTTGATTTTGAAAGCATAAAAGCAATGTTTGTTGATCAAGTTGGTTCAGCTTACAAAATTTTAGAAATTAAAAAGACAGATTCTGATCAAAAAGTAAAAAGAGCATATAGAGAACTTGCAAAGAAGCACCATCCAGATAAAGTTCAACATTTGGGAGAAGCTTATGTTAATGCAGCGCAGGTCAAGTTTCAAAGAATTCAAAAAGCATATGAGAAAATTAAATCTGAGAGAGGCTTTTAGTTCATCTTTTTCGTAGTTTTAAATTTTAATATTAAATGTCAGATTTCTCATTTTATTTAGAATTAGGATTATTTCATGTCTTAGATTGGAAAGCTTATGATCATTTACTTTTTTTAGTAGCCTTATCAATCCCATTTTCATTCAGACAGTTTAAAACTGTTTTTTGGTTAGTAACATTTTTTACTTTAGGTCATACAGTTTCATTATTTATTTCTGTTTATGAAATAATTAGACCGCCAGCAAATCTTATTGAAATTTTAATACCAATAACTATCATTGTTACTGGAGTTAGTAATATTATTAACAGTCAAAAAAATAAAACAAATCACAAAACAGGTATATTAATTTCTTTATTTTTCGGTATTATTCATGGATTTGGGTTTGGAAATTATTTTAATCAAATTTCTTTTCCTTTTGAATCTAAAATTGAGCCACTAATTTCTTTTGCTTTTGGAGTAGAAATTGCTCAACTAATTATTGTCCTGGCAATTTTAATTATTAATTTTTTAGTTGTTAATTTGCTTACTCAGGAACCTATGAAATACATAAGAATTGGTTCGGCATTTATTATTGGATTTTCATTTAATATGCTAATAAATATTTTATAAATATGAATAAAAATAAGCAAAAGAAGTATGATATAGCTTATTTAAAAATGGCAATAGAATGGTCTAAACTATCTTATTGTAAGCGCAGACAAGTCGGTGCTTTGATAGTAAAAGATAGAATGATTATTTCAGATGGATATAATGGCACTCCAACAGGATTTGATAATACATGTGAGGATGACGATAATTATACAAAATGGCATGTTTTACATGCTGAAGCAAATGCAATAATGAAAGTAGCAGCCTCAACTCAATCCAGCAAAGGAGCAACACTATACGTCACTTTATCACCATGTAAAGATTGCAGCAAATTAATTTTTCAGTCAGGAATAAAGAGAGTTGTTTACCATGAACAGTATAAAGATAATGAGGGTATTAAGTTTTTAGAACAAGCAGGGCTAGAAATAGTACACCTGAAAAAATTAAAAATTTAGTCCAAATTCTTATTAATTTTTTGTGATTTGTCAAGTATTAAAATTAATACAATTGCAATCAAGCAAGCTAAAATTCCTGCAAGAGCTATTTTACTATCCTCACCCAAAGGATTATCAATGTCAACGTGGTAGCAATTAAACACCAATAAAATTAATGCGATTGCAATAAAAAAATAATTCCTCATTTTAATTAAATAATCCTTGTATATTACTGGTAAATAGTTTTACAGAAATTGCCAATAAAACCACTCCAAATACTTTTCTTACAATTTGAATGCCATTTGGCCCTAAAATCTTTTCAATTTTTGATGAAGTTTTTAGTACAATGAAAATTAAAATTACATTTAAAATTATTGCAACAATAATATTTTCGGTTGAATATTCTGCTTTAATTGAAAGCAGGGTTGTAAGACTTCCGGGCCCAGCTATAAGTGGAAATGCAAGTGGAAAAATTGATGCAGTAAGATTAGTATTTTCATCTTCTTTATAAATAGATATTCCCAAAATCATTTCAAGTGCAATAAAAAATAAAACAAAAGATCCAGCTACTGCGAATGAGTTTACATCTATTCCAATCAACGATAAGATGTTCTCTCCAATGAATAGAAAAAAAATCATAATCATTCCAGCTATGATAGAAGCTTTTTCACTTTGTATATGACCCGCTTTGCTTCTTAAATCAATAATTATCGGTATGTTACCAATTATATCAATCACAGCAAATAGAATCATAAATGCTGCAAAAATTTCTTTATAATTAAATTCCACTTTAATTTTTTTTGCAAATATAATTTTATTCTAATTAAAGAAAGTTACTGACGCTATAAAATATGCCCAATAACTTTAGACCAAAAATTTGTGTTAGAATTTATAATCTTATTTAAAAAGATTTGAGATAATTGAGTAGCTGTATTAGTACAATACTAACCCTCACAACTTTCACATTCTTTCTTTTGCTTGAACTTTTGAGCTGCGTTCATACTATGTTGATAGTATAAAGATTTTAATCCAAGTTTCCATGCAGTAATATGAATTTTGTTAATTTCTTTGGTAGTTGTTTCGGGGTGTACAATTATATTGAGCGATTGACCTTGATCGATGTGGTTTTGTCTATTGGCTGCTTGGTAGATAATCACTAATTGGTCAATTTCTGAATATGTTTTAAAAACATCTTTTTCATGTTCAGACAAGAAATCAAGATCTTGAACGGAACCATCTTTATCTCTAATTTCTCTCCAGACTTCAGCATTATCCATACCTTTTTCTTTTAAAAGCTTAACTAAAAAAGGATTCTTAATCGTTGTTTTTATTTTTGCTATGTCCTTTACATAAATATTAGACCATATGGGCTCAATGCCCTGTGAAACTTGACCTAATATAAAAGCAGATGATGTCGTTGGTGCTATGGCATTCAAAGTGGTATTTCTTCTTCCATATCCCTTCAGCATTTCTGGTTCTCCAAACTTTTTTGCTAAATATTCCGATGCCTTGTATGAATGCTCTTTAAAGGTTTTAAAAACTTCACTATTTAAATCATATGCTTCTTGACTATCAAAAGGGTGCATTTTTGATTGTAGTAACGAGTGCCACCCTAAAACTCCCATTCCTAAAGCTCTGTTTTCTTTAGCAAAATTATATGCTCTTTCCATAAATAGAAATGTTTGACGATCATCTCGATTTTCAGAATTTTTGTAAGATTCTAGTTTTTCTAAGAACTCTGTAATTACAGCATCTAAAAAATAAACCATGGTTTCTACAGCATCCGTGTTTTTCCATTTGTCATAGTGCAATAAATTTATACTTGATAAAACACAGACAAAAGACCAATTATGGTCAGAGGGTAACATTATTTCTGTACACAGATTACTTGCGTAGATTGGTGTTTTTTTGTCCTTATAAACATCAGCAGCACCATTATTTGCATTATCAGAGAAGAAAATATAAGGATATCCCATCTCTCCACGACTTTGTAGAACTTTGGCCCAAACAGTTCTCTTTTGATCATCACCATCAATCATTTGTTGCATCCACTCATTTGATACAGTGACTCCATGTGTTAATTCTTGAATAGGATTGCCTTCAGTTCCAATTTCTAAGAACTCCATGATATCAGGATGATCAATAGGCAAGTAAGGGGAGAACCGGCCTCTTCTAACAGAACCTTGGCTTACAACATCCACCATAGATTCAAATAGCCTCATGATGTGAACAGCTCCGGATGCTTCTCCGTTATTTTTAATTGCAGCACCTCTATGTCTAATTTTACCAAAATAACCAGATGTTCCCCCACCTAATTTAGACATCATACCTACTTCAGATTGAGAGTATAAAATGTTGCCGATATCATCATCAATGTGTGAACCAAAACAGCTAATGGGTAAACCACGTTCCTTCCCAAAATTTGACCATACGGGCGAAGCTAATGAATAGTAACCTTCAGACATGTAGTGATAAAATTTATCTGCATAACCAGGCATTTGTAGTATGTCTTCAGCCCTTTTTGCAATATTTGCAATGCGTTCTTCTGCACTTAATCCCTCTCCTAAATATCCGGCGGCAAGAAATTTTCTACTATTTTCATTTAACCATTCAAATGGCTTTTTTTTAGTCAGTTTTGTTGTCTGCATTTTTTAAAATAGGTCATCACTAGTTATACTTTGGGTTCTTTTACTATAATTTATAGATCGTTTTACAAAAAAATCTCCATGTTTAGTTCCAATAATCTCATCATCAAACCATTCAGTTTCTGCAACTAGATCTTGATCTATTTCAAATATTTTTTTAATTCCAATGCTTTCCAAGGAATTATTAAACCTATTTTTCAGGAACTCATTAACTACTGCTTTTGGTAAAAAGTCTAACTCTCCATTTTCAAAAATCCAATCAACAACATCTTTCTCTGCTTCAAAAGCTTGTTTACATAATTCTTGAATGCTTTTATGGTAATCAGAAGTGAACCAATCTGGATTTTCTTTTTGAAGAATTTTTATTAAGTCAATGCCAAAATCACCATGGATTTGTTCTTCTTTTGATGTTGCTTCTACGACATTAGAAATACCTTTCAACATATTTTTGTGTTTGTTAAAAGCCATTATAATTAAGAATTGAGAGAATAGAGAAACATGCTCAATAAATAATGAAAAAAGAAGAATTGCTTCTGCATATTCTCTGTTGTCATCGCTCTTTGAATTTTTAAGCGCTGTTTCTAAATATCGAACCCTTTTCATAATTGCAGGTTTCTTTTTAAGCTCTTTGAACTCTGAGTTTAATCCAAGTATTTCTAATAGATGGGAATAAGCATCAGCGTGGCGAACTTCACTTTCAGCAAATGTTGAACCCACTGATCCGATTTCAGGTTTTGGAATTCTATGATATAAATCTCCCCAAAAAGATTTTACAGCTACCTCAATTTGAGAAATAGCTAGCATAGTATTCTTAATGGCACTTCTTTCAGGAGCGGAAAGTCGGGATTTAAAATCCTGAATATCGCTTGTGAAATTAAATTCTGAATGAATCCAATAAGAATGTCTTATTGCGGGCACATATTCATATAATTGGGGGTACTCGTAAGGTTTTAGGTTAATTCGTTTTTCAAAAATATCAGTCTGTCTTTCATTGGCCCGTTTATTTCGATATAAAATGTATGCTTTTGCAACCTCTTTGAACTTACTTTCCATTAATTGAGTCTCAACAATGTCTTGGACCTCTTCAATTGTTGGAACATATTCTTGATGCTCATTTTTACGTTCGAGTAATTTTTGGTAGACTGATAATGCAACGTCTTCAGCGTTTTGTTGAGTACCAATTCCAACAGCATTCATTGCCTTTTGTATAGCTTCAGTAATTTTATCTAAATGAAAAGGTTTAGTGCTGTAATCTCTCTTAATTATATGTGGAATACTCATGTTTTTTAAAATAGTTCTAAAGTGATTGGTAAATTTTAATTTATAATAATAGTAAATATCTAATTTAATTTAATCGGCTTTGGGTGGTCGAGATATAAGTTCTTAACAAAATTTTCAACAAAGGTTTTTTAAAATTAAAACAATGCTAAAGTAACACAATTACTGTACCAAAAATAAAAAAATATATGGTTTTTATATCTAGTAAAGTGGAAGTAGCTTTAGGTCAAACTTAGAAAAAATAAAGTAACACATTTTTTGTACACAAATGTAAACTACAATAAAATTTAAACAACAAATTGTTTGTATCTAACCAGCTTTTTATTAAACAATTTATTTAGCTTTTGGCGTCTCAACTTTAGAATCACATTTTTTATTATGTAAATTCAGTACATTTACAGTCGCTTTAATTAAGTTCTTGAATTTGTTCAAAAAACTCAATTTTTGGTCCGTGTTTTCGGACTTGGTTTTTCACGCTTATTTAAGGAAATCGGAAGATTAATTTTCCAGAAAATAAAAATCTATTGTGAGCCAACTACTGAGATTTTTCTAAACTAAACGAAAATTCTGAACCTACACCCAATTCACTTTCGACATATATTTTTTCATCGTGGACATCAATTATGTGTTTCACTATCGACAGACCCAAACCTGATCCTCCAGAATTTCTACTACCACTTTTATCGACTCTAAAAAATCTTTCAAATATTCTGGTGTAATTTTCTTCCTCTAAACCAAATCCGTTATCGGTAATTCTTACTATTATTTTAGATTCATTTAAATTTTGAACTACAACCTCTGTGGTACCATTTTCTTTACCATACTTTACTGAGTTGTCAATCAGGTTTGTTAAAACCTGCTCAATTTTTTCTTTGTCGGCATTTACCTTAGTGTTTAGATCACTTTCTTTTTCAGCGTTAAAACGAATATTTTTCTTTTTTGCGCTGAACTCTAGCATTTCAAAAATATTATTAACTAGATCAATTATGTCAAATTTGGTTTTATTTAAATTAGATTCACCACTTTCAATTTTTGTAATCAAATCCAAATCCTTGACTATCAAGTTTAATCTTTCAACTGCTTTGGAGGCCGTCTTTAAATATTTCTTATTTATGGACTTATCATTAATAGCGCCATCAAGTAAAGTTAAAATATAACTCTGAGTAGTAAAAAGTGGCGTTTTGATTTCATGAGCAAGATTTCCTATGAATTCTCTTCTAAAAGATTCTCGTTTTTTCATTTCTGTGTATTCAAATCTTCTTTCGGAATCATCATCCTTAGTCTCCGTTATTAACTCTTCCATGTTTGTGGTAACAATTGGATTCATATAACTTTTAGATAAGACTTCTTGAGAAGCATCCTTTATTTGTGATTTTAAAAAAACCTTGGTGTAGATACTAATAATTATGTAGATTGTAAATGAGGAAAAAATTAAAATTAGAAAGAATTTATTTAGACTGAAATTTTCAGTTCCATTAACAATTAGTACAGTGGAAAACGAAATAAAAATAGAAACGATTATTGAAAAAAAAATTAATAAAAGTTTGCTTTTATTTTTAGACATTTAGGACTTGAATTTGTAACCTACCCCCTTAATTGTTTTTATATGTTTCTCTCCGAGCTTTTCTCTTAATTTTCTTATGTGAACATCAATTGTTCGGTTTCCAACAACAACCTCGGCCCCCCATATTTTATTCATAATTACGTCTCTGGTAAAAACTTTTTCAGGTTTAGATGCTAGTAAAAATAATAATTCAAATTCTTTTCTAGGCAGGTTTATTTCTTTTTTGTCTTTTTTAACGACGTATTCATCACGATGAATTTTCATAGACCCATAGTCTAAAATTTCAGGAAGGTTTGTTTTTGAATTAATTTTTTTAGAAATATTTGAAATTTTCTTAAAAAGAATTTTTGGTTTAATGGGTTTGGAAATATAATCATCAGCTCCTGCATCATAGGCTGAAATTTGAGTAAAATCTTCAGTTCTTGCGGAAAGAAAAATTATTAATGTTGTATTCAGTGCATCAATTTTTCGTATTTCACTGCAAGCTTCGATTCCAGACATTTCAGGCATCATTACATCCATGAGAATTACATCTGGCAGAAACTTTTTTGCTTTTTTAATTGCTTCAATTCCGTTGTTTGCTGACTTAACAGAATAGCCGGCATTTTCTAAATTATACTTCAATATTTCTACAATATCCTTATCATCATCTACAACTAAAATTTTTAACGTGTCTCCCATCACTTAACTAAATTAAATCTTTTTAAGTTAAATTAACATTAAGTTTACTTTCTTTAAAAACCAACAACAAATTATTTAGGCACTATCAAAGATTTAAGCATTTATCTTATTGTCATAATTCTCTGAATACAGCTCTAAAATTTCAATATAACTGTCAGTAATTTTTTTAGTTTTTTTAAGTATTTCAAAATAAAGCCTTGTATTCCTTGGGCTAGAATCTTTGTCTTTCGTTCGAGAAATTTGAGCTTTAATTTTTGATTCCAGAGAGAAGCTTACACTTTCTTTAATGTTAAAAATTGATTGAATTTGTTCGTAATTTTTACTTTCAAAAGTTTCTATCACTTTATTAAAAAATAATTCTAAATCTAATTCAAGCTCTTTTAGTTCTTTTAATTGTTGGAATGTTAGCCCTCTGTGTTCATTTTTAAAATGTTTAGAACTGGACTTTAATAATGATTGAGTGAGTCTTGTTATATTTTCTAAAGATTCAAGAACACTCATATGAAAATTAGATGCAGATTGTGAAGTTACTTCATCTAAGTTTTTAATAAAATAGAAAACATTATTAGCGATAAGATCCACATCTTTATCAAGTTTGTTGACTATTGATTCACTGTCTTTTAATAGTGAAATATTTTTTGAACTAATTCCAGTTAGTAGATTTTTAAATAGATTATTAATTCTTTTTGAAAATTTGGTAATGTTTTTAGAGCTTTCAAAAATTACACCTTTGATAGATTTGCTTTCAATTAATTCTAGCTCTTCTTCTTCAATTTCTTTTATTCTTCTTTTCTTATGAGTAAAGTAATTTTTAGTTAAAACTATTGCCACTATAAGAACTAACAAGTATAAACCATATTGTCCAAAATAATAGATAATTGAAGCAATTAGACCTGAAGCCAAAAAGGCAATTAGTGCAGTCATAAGCCATCCACCAATTACATTTACAACACCAGCTACTCTGTAAACAGCACTGTCACTTCCCCAAGCCTTATCTGCTAAAGATGTTCCCATTGCAACCATAAATGTTACATAAGTTGTTGAAAGTGGTAGCTTATAAGATGTAGCTATTGATATTAAAATTGCAGCTACTACTAAATTAATTGAAGCTCTAATTTTATCAAATGCAGGTCTATCTTTTCTTAGTATTAATGTGTTTACTTTTGGTTTTATGTACTGTCTCTCAATAAAATTAATTGAATTATTTGGAAGTATTTTTGAAAAACTTTCTTGAAAATAAGACCCTAATCTAACTAGCCCTCTTGAAATAAAATTTGGTTCAAATCTTTCTATTGTTTCTTCTTGCCTTGATAAATCAATGGATGTTTTAATAACAGATTTAGCTTTTGAAGAAGTCCATAATGTAATTATCATAATTACACCTGCACCAAGCAATATCAATGTTGGTGCTGCGACTTTTTCTGATAATGCGCCCATAAAGTATGCATCAGCTTCAACTCCAGAGCCAACCCATGCAAGGTATGATTGATATCCAGCAATTGGTACACCAATAAAGTTCACAAGGTCGTTCCCAGCAAATGCTAACGCTAATGCAAATGTTCCAACACAAATTACAATTGTATAGATATTTACTTTTAAAATGGAATTGATTAAGTAAGATAATAATGTTAATAATAGAAGTGATCCAATAACAATTGATATTAGATTATTGTCTATATAGTTTGAAAGAGTACTCCCATTCAAAATATCAAAACTAGTTGATGAGTATGGAGTTCCTTTTAGCCCTTTAATAACAATGAAATAAAATATTGATGTTAAGGCAATTCCTCCAAATATTGAACCCAACCATTTCTTTTTTTCTTCAAATTTAAAAGACAGAACTAGTCTAGATAAAAACTGAACCAATGCACCTATAGAAAAGGCAACTAAGACGGATAAAAATATTCCAAAAATTATTTGAGTTGCTTTAGACGTATTTATATATGTTGATAAATCCAAAAGTGCATCGCTGTTTGCGGAAATTTTAATTATTGATATTACAACAGCAGCTCCTAAAAGTTCAAAAACAATTGAAACTGTTGTTGAGGTTGGAAGACCATAAGAATTAAACAAGTCTAATAACAATATGTCTGTTATCATAACTGCAATAAAAATTATCATGATCTCAGAGAATAGAAACATTTCAGGATTGAATATTCCTTTTCTGGCAACTTCCATCATTCCACTTGATGACATCGCGCCAAAAGCAACACCCAAGCTAGCAATAATCATTAAAGTTTTAAAGGAAACTACTTTTGATCCAATTGCTGAGTTTAAAAAGTTTACAGCATCATTACTTACTCCAACCATTAAATCTATAATCGCTAATATTCCAAGGATTATGACAAGTATTAAATAGTAGTCTTGCATCAATAAACTAAGATATTGAATTAAAAGTTAATTGAGTACCCTAGTGAGAATTTAATACCAGGATCTGCATAGCTAAAAACTTTTTTTGTTGCATTAAATGATTCTGCAAAACTTTCTTTTTCACTTCCAAGAAGATTTTCAACTTTTAGATTAATTGATCTTTTATTATTAATCCCGAAACTTTTTGAGAATGTAAAGTTTAGACTTTCAAATGGTTGTGTATAAATGTCAGGATTTATCCCATTACCAACAACTTCAAGTGTTTTACCTTGCATATTGAAATACAATCCTGCTCTGGTTCCATTATCATTTCTATAATCAATACTTGTATTTATAAGGTAGGGGGATTGACCCTGAAGTTCTCTAGAACCACTTATTGTCTCACCATCCCTGATAGCCAAAGATCTAAGATTTCTTTCAGCTTCACCATACTTTTGATTAGATTCAATTATTGAAGCATTTATGTTTGCACTTAGCATAGAAGAAATATTTTTTCTTAATTCTAACTCTAAGCCATAGACTGTAGCGTTTCCTAGGTTTCTAGGTTGATAATTTTGTCTTGCAGATTCAAAATAGCTTAGCTCAATAGGATTTATGAAATTTTTATAAAATGCACTTATTGCAAAAAGCTGATTATTATCTCCAAAGTCCTCATATCTAATATCCAAATTATCAATGTAGGTAGGTTTTAAATCTATATTTCCAATGAATACAATGTTTGATAAAGGGTCAAA
>JBJKVZ010000014.1:0-45638 GCA_045562345.1 Flavobacteriaceae bacterium | reverse complement strand
CTAAAATTGATATTAGTTCAACAATAGGCGTTAGAAATATTGCTATAGTTTAGCTTTTATATAGCTGTGGATTAAGGGTTTCAGAACTTACAAATCTGAAAATATCAGATTTATTTTTTAAGGAATCTTTGATTAAAGTTACTGGAAAAGGGAATAAAGAAAGATTTGTTCCAATTAGTAATCAGGCACAGAATTACATAAAGAATTACATTAATGGTATTAGAAATTATCAAAAAATTAAAAAAGGATCAGAAGATACAGTTTTTCTAAACGACAGAGGAAATAAACTTACAAGGGTTATGATATTTATCATTTTAAAAAAACTTAAACAACTTTCTAATATTAATAAAAAAATAGGTCCACATACATTAAGACATTCTTTTGCCACTCATTTAATTGAGAATGGAGCAAACTTAATTACTATCCAAAAAATGATGGGACATGAAAGCATTACTACAACTGAAAGATATTTACATGTTAATAAAAAACACTTAATTGATTCTGTAATGAAATTTCATCCAAGGGCACTTAACGATTAATCATTTATAATTAATCTAAAACCTTCACCATGAATATTTTCTATTTCTATTGAATCGTCTTTACTCAAGTATTTCCTGATTTTTGCGATGTAAACATCCATGCTTCTTGAGGTAAAGTAGTTGTCATCATTCCAAATTTTAATTAATGCTAACTCTCTTGGCATTAAATCATTGACGTATCCAAGGAGCATTTTTAGTAATTGATTTTCTTTTGGAGATAATTTTATTGGTGGTTGTAATTTGAACTGAAGTGTTCTTAATTTTGAATTGAATTTAAACTTAGCAAATTCAAATTCGAATTGCTCGCTCTCAGGGTTACTAATGAGTTTTTTCCTTTTAAAAATAGATTTAATCTTAAATAATAATATTTCTGAATCAAAAGGTTTAATCAAGTAATCATCTGCTCCAATTTTATAACCCCTAACAACATCGTCTTTTAGTGTTTTAGCTGTTAAAAAAAATAATGGAACATCTTTATCTAGTTCTCTTATGTCTTTAGCCAAAGAAAATCCATCTTTAAATGGGAGCATAACATCCAAAATACAAAGGTCAAATTTAGATTTTTTAAATTTTTCTAATCCTTCTATACCATTTTTTGCTAAAACCACATTATATGAATGAAGAGTTAAGAAATCATTTAATAGTGTTCCAAAATTTAAATCGTCTTCTACAAGTAGTATGTTTTTATTTTTCATTTTTTAATTATTAATTGGTATAACAATTTTAAAAGTACTTCCTTTTCCTGGATCACTTTCCACAGAAATTGAACCATCATGTAAATCAATTATTTTTTTTACATAAGACAAACCTAAACCATGTCCTTTCACGTTGTGAATATTTCCTTTTGATTCCCTGTAAAATTTTTTAAAGATTTTATCTTTAATATTAGAACTCATTCCTATTCCATTATCGTTTATTGAAACCATTAAATTATTTTTAAAATTAATGGTTGAAATTATTATTTTAGGTTTTTCAATTGAATATTTAATTGCGTTTTCTAATAAATTAACAAAAACATTAACAAAACTTTCCTTTGAAATATTTAAATTGAATTTAGTGGCCTCAAAGTTAAACGAAACATCTGCTTCACTATCATTTAATAGTAATGTCAAATGGGAAATAGATTTTTCAATTATTTCATGAATATCACAATAAGATTTTTTTAAAATATTCTCTTTTCTTTCAAGTTGAGATATCCTTAGAACATTTTCAACTTGATTATTCATTCTTTCATTTTCATCTTTAATCATTTTTAAATACTTATTTCTTTTTACAGCATCGTTTTTAATTTTTTTATTTTCAATTGCATCAATAGCTAATTTTATCGTTGTTATAGGAGTTTTAAATTCGTGAGTCATATTATTAATAAAATCAGATTTTATTTCAGATACTTTTTTTTGTCTAATAAATTGGTAAATAGTTGAAGAAAAAGTAATAATTATAGTTAAAGTAAATAATAATGACAGAAGAATTAAATTTGTTAATGAAGACCTCAAGTATAATTTTCTCTCTGGAAAAGCTATAACCAACTCAAAATCACTATCTCCATTTTCATTAACAAATAATGGAGATTTATATTTTTTTAAACCTTCTAAATTTGAGTAATTATCAGAGCCAATTTTTGTAGGTAAATTTCCATTAAAAACACGATATTGAAAAGGAATATCAATGTCTCTATCATCTAATTCTCTCTGAATCAAAAGTTCAAGTTCAATATTTGTAAGTCTTCTATGAATTGGCTTAAGAGCAGCAAGTTCCATAAAAACTGATGCGTATTTTGCTTTATCCATCAAAGATAGTCTCTCAACTCTCTGTAACCTTTCAATACTGCTCATATTCTGAATTTCTTTATCGAATGCATCATCTATAATAGTGGTAGTTTTTATTCCTTTATATTCGAGAATAGATGAGCTATCATTAAATCTTGGTTCAAATAATTTTCCTGAAATATTATAATCCTCCTCCAAAATTCCATGTGAATATATGTATGTTTGATTTGTATTTTCGTTTCTGTCAACATACTTAAATACAGCAGTTAATTGAGATTCTTTTGGAGATCCAATACTATCAACCAATTTTTGATATACTGCAAGATAATCCCTGAGTTCTCTATTTTGAATTTGCTCTGAAACAGTTTTAAGTACTTGATTTATATTTAATGAGAATTGTTCCTCTTTATTGTCAAGTGTTGTTTTAATCCAAAACGCTTGGACTAGAATAATTCCGATTAAAGCAGAACTCATAACCAAAACAAGTGTAAAATATATTTTTTTATTCATTATTAATAATGAAAATTAATTAAATCTTTTATCAAAAAGTTTAATAATTTTTAGAGTTTGATTTTCAGATTCAATCAAAAAATTATTATTAATTACAAAATCGCAAAGTGGTATTTTTTTTTCATCGTTCCATTGATTTTTAATTCTATTTAAAACATCATCTTTGGATAGTTTATCTCTTTTCATAACTCTTTCAATTCTTTTTTTCAAATCTGAAATTACTAAAATATTAAAATCATTTTTTTTATAAGAACCACTTTCAAAAATTATAGCAGATTCATAAATAACATATTTTGATATTTTCTTTTCAGCCCAAATTTTAAAATCTGTCAAAACATAAGGATGAACTATTGAATTTATTATTTTTAATTTTTTTTTATTTTGAAAAACTAGTTTTGATATGTAAGGTTTATTTAATTTATCATCTATATATGATTTAGTACCAAAACTAGAAATCATTTTTTTTTTTAAATCAATATTATTATTCATTAAGTCTTTGGCAATTAGGTCGGAATTATAGATAGGAATACCATTATCTTCAAAAATTTTAGAAACTGTAGATTTTCCAGATCCAATTCCACCCGTAAGACCTATTACTTTCATTTTTTTAATTAAAGTATTTAAATATATGCTATTCTAAGGGTGAAATTTTATCAATTATTTCCTGACTAACCCCAACATTAGAAAAGCCCCCGTCATTGTATAAATTTTGAAGCGTAACTCTTTTGGTTAAATCAGAAAATAAGGTCACAGTATAATTCGCACAATCTAATGCAGTAGCATTTCCCAAGGGAGACATTTTCTCAGCATAATTAATAAACCCATCAAACCCCTTAACTCCCATTCCTGCTGTTGTTGGAGTTGGAGACTGTGAGATGGTATTTACCCTAACTTTCTTTTCTTTACCAAAAAAATATCCAAAACTTCTAGCTATTGACTCTAAATATGCTTTATTGTCTGCCATATCATTATAATTCGGAAAAACTCGTTGAGCAGCCATGTATGAAAGTGCTACAATACTTGACCACTTATTCATAGCATCTAATTTGTATAAAGATTGAAGTAATTTATGAAACGATACAGCTGAAACATCCCACCCTTTTGTCATCCATTCATGATTTAAATCAGTGTAATGCTTTCCTTTTCTTACATTAACTGACATTCCAATTGAATGCAATACAAAATCTATTTTTCCGCCAAAGAGTTCCATTGACTTGAGAATTAAATTTTCTAAATCTTCAATTTTAGTAGCATCAGCAGGAATAATTTTTGAATTAGTTGTTTTAGATAATTTAACCAAATTGCCCATTCTTAATGCAATAGGGGCATTAGTTAGAACAAACTTACCACCCTCATCGTGTACCCTCTCAGCAGTTTTCCATGCAATAGAATTTTCATCAAGTGCACCAAAAATAATTCCTTTTTTACCCTTTAAAAGATTATATGACATAATTTAAATTTATTTATTTAACAATTCCTTTGCATGAATTATAGCTGTATCAGAAATATTATCTCCTGATAACATTTTAGCAATTTCTTTAATTCTTTCCTTATTATTTAACTTTTTAATTTTAGTTTCAGTTATATTTAAATTCTCCTTTTTATAAATGTTGTATTGATGATCTGCTTTTGAGGCAATTTGAGGTAAATGAGTAATTGAAATAATTTGCATTGTCCTACTCATTTTCAACATCATATTTCCCATAGCATTTGACATCTCTCCAGAGATACCAGTATCTATTTCATCAAAAATCATTGTCGGCAAATTCAAATGTTCTGAAAGAATTGATTTAATAGTTAATAATATTCTAGAGAGTTCACCACCAGAAACAACTTTAAAAATTGGATAATATTTAATTCCTTTGTTTGCCGAGAATAGAACTTGAATTGAATCTTTACCAAAACTGTTAAAATCTTGGCTCTCATTAATAATAAATTGAAAAGATGAATTTTTCATTCCCAAAGAGCTTAAAATATGCTCTAACTTTTGTTTGAGTTTTGGAACTATTTTCTTTCTTGAAATACTTATTTTTTTTGACTGCTCATTCAATAATGATTCTTTATTTAAAATTTCATTTTTAATATTTTCAATATCAATTTGAAGCCCCTCGTTTTTTTGTAATTTTTGCTCTAGGTTTATTTTAATTTCAATTAGTTGTTCCACAGAACTTACAGAATGTTTTTTTTCTAGGGCATATATTTTATCCAATCGCTCTTCAATATCATTAATATTAGACTGGCTATCATTAAAATCAAAAGATAATTGTGAAAGTTCAGATTTAATATCTTCAATTTCAATTATAATGCTTTCAACTCTTTCTTTAGTATTAGTAAAATTATCTGAATATTTAGAAATATTATTTAACAATCTATTACAAAAATTCAACTGATTCTGTATACTGTTTTCACCATCATATATTAGATTATTAAGTTCGTTTAAAGAAATTGATATTTCTTTTGAATTTTTTAAAATTTTTAACTTTTCCTCTTGCATTTTGTGTTCCTCTGTATTTAATTTTATATCATTCAATTCATTAAACAAGAAATTGTTGTAGTCAAAGTCATCTTTAAAGCTTTTATTTAATCTGGTTAGTTTTTCTAATTCAATTTTTTTTTCTTTATAAATATTAAGATTTTCAGAGAAATTTTTAACAATATTTTTTTGTTCACATAAATTATCTATTAGTGAGAAAAAAAAATCATCTTTCGACAATAAAAGGGATTCATTTTGAGTATGTATATCTAAAATTTTTTCACCTATAAACTTAAGAGTTTCTAAATTTGTCGGAGTATCGTTAATAAAAGACCTTGATTTACCATTGATCAAAATTTCTCTTCTAAAAATAGAATTTTCCTGATAATCAAGATTGCTATTCTCAAAAATATTAACTAAATCAAAATTTGTAAGATCGAAGTCTACTTCAACAACACATTTACTTTTTTTATTTTTAAGCATACTATGATCCGCTCTTTTTCCAGTTATTAGGGATAAAGCACTTAATAAAATTGATTTACCTGATCCAGTATCCCCAGTGATTGAAGAAAATCCACTTAAGAAATCAATTTCAATAAAATCTATTAAAGCAAAATTTTTTATAGAAATTTTTGTTATCACAATATATATTTAAATCAAATATAGTTTAGTTTTTAGCTTGATTCCAAATGCTAATTATCTTATATTTCTCCATTTAGCTGAAAAAAATGGAGCTAATCTGTTAAGTTGCTGAGATAAATTATCAGTATTTATTTTTGGTCCAGATGAAAAGACATCTTTAATTTCATCAGATTTGGTATCAAAAAAAACTTTGATCAATAAAGAATTTGGAGTTCTTCTGTTCATTTTTTGTAATGAAATTATAGAATTGGAAATATTTTCCTTTGATTTTAAAATATTTTCATGCATCAAATCTAGTCCATTGACATGATAGGTGTATAAGAGATCTCTAAATTCTTTAGAATTTGATGAATTAAGGTTTTCAACTAGCCAAAACTTATTTATTCTTCCACCATTAGATGTTGATTGCCATGAATTTGAAGAACTACTTTGATTTGCAAGATTTAAAATTTCTTGGGCTTTATTATAATATTTATTTCCTGAATTTTTAATAAATGAATCATTATCCATTCCTAATATAATATTTATATAAAATGAGATTAGTGAAACAATTTCCGAATTGAATTGATTCTCAATAAAATATAATGTCTCAAATTCTTCAAATTTAAATTCAACATTATTATCAACAAAATTAAAAACGGGTGTTTGGTAAGTTGAATTTAATACAGGTCTTAAGGATTGGAATTCAAAGTTTGCTGTAAAAAAATTATTTGAGTATGATATAACATTAATTAAAATATTTATGTTTAATTTTTCATTGTTAGATAGTGTGTTATTTGACCAAGATCTGGAACTAACTAAAGATTTTATAGATTTCTCAAAATTTTTAAAAACTGATTTATTTGTTTGATTAATTTGATTTGAATTAACTATAACATTGGCGTTTACATCTTGGGAAAGCAAATTTAATCCATAAAATAAAAAAAATGTTATGCATAATAATCTATTCATCTATTATTTTCAAAATTTGATTAAATATATCTAAAGAAACCTTTTCCTTTGACTTTAATTTAAACTCATTAAATTCTTTTTTATTATTAATAAAGGTAATTTTATTTGTATCAGAATTAAATCCAGCACCTTTGTCATGAAAATTATTTAAAACTATTGCATCCAAATTTTTTTGATCAATCTTTTTGTAAGCATTTTCTAAGCCGTTCTCTGTCTCTAATGCAAAACCTACTAATATTTGATTTGTTTTTTGGGATCCGAGGGTCTTTAAAATGTCAATATTTGGTACTAACTCAATTGACAAGTTTTTAAAATTTTCTTTTTTTATTTTTTTTCTGTTAACTTTTTTTGGTTTAAAATCAGAAACTGCTGCTGACAAAATAGCTATATCACATTTTTTAAATAAATCTGAAGATATTTTAAACATTTCATCAGCTGAAATTATATCAATTTTTTTTATTCGATCACTTTTTATCGTCAAAGCTGAGGGTCCAGTTACGAGATAAACTTCAGCTCCTAACTCAGCTGCTATATTAGCTAATGCAAATCCCATTTTTCCACTTGAGAAATTACCTATATATCTAACAGGGTCTATATACTCAAAGGTTGGTCCAGCGGTTATTAATACTTTTTTTCCAAACAATTTTTTTTTTCTTAATATATAAGTGGAGATAAAATCAACTATTTCATTGGGTTCCATCATTCTACCCTCACCCTCTAATCCACTTGCTAAAAATCCTGAACTGGCAGGGATATGAATATTTCCATGTTTAATCAATTTTTTTATGTTAGTTTGATTTCCTTTGTTCTTATGCATATCTAAATCCATGGCCGGCGCAAAAAAAACAGGGCATTTAGCAGAAAGATAAGTTGCTATAAGTAAATTATTGGCCCTTGCAGAAGCCATTTTAGATATAGTATTTGAGGTTGCAGGTGCAATAATAAAATAATCTGCCCACATAGCCATTTCAACATGGTTATTCCACATCTTATTTTCTTTTTCTTCATCAAAAAATTCAGAGTAAACTTCATTTTTTGATAAAGTTGAAAGAGTTAATGGAGTTATAAAACTTTTGGAGCTCGGAGTCATTATTACCTGCACCTCTGCACCGGATTTGATAATTAGTCTAACAAGATTCGCTGATTTATAAGCAGCTATTCCACCCGAAATTCCTAAAAGAACTTTTTTTCCATTTAAAATGGACATCTTGATTATTTTATTTCAGTATTTCTGTAGTATATCTTTTCTGATAACCAATTTTCTATGGCCATAGCATGAGCTTTTGGAAGCTTTTCATAAAATTTTGAAACCTCAATTTGTTCTTTATTTTCAAAAATTTCATCAAGACTTTCAGTTGGATTTGCAAATTCCTCTAGCTTTTCTAATAACTCTTTTTTAATCTCTTCGTTAATTTGAACAGTTCTTTTGGAAATTATAGATATAGCCTCATATATATTATCCGTCTTTTCGTCAACTAAATTTCTGTCGTAAGTTATAGTATTTAAGGGAGCGTTTGTTTTTTTAAAATCCATAATTAAGTATTATAAAAAATTAATTGGTTGCAAATGTAGTAATTTCTTTTTCTATATTATTTAAGAGTTTTTTAGATCTTTCTAAATACTTAGATTCAGGATAAGTTTCAACTAATTCTTCAAAAATTTTCTTAGCATTAAATAACCTTTCTTCTTTTTTTAAATCAATACTGTTTATAGCCAATTCATATGAGGAATCTAAAAGATAAAACAGAGCGTCTTCTCTGTATGGTGTTCCAGGATAATCGGAAATAAAATCATCCAAAACTATGATAGCAGACTTATAGTCTCTAATCGTATTATACTGTTTAGCAATTTCAAAAGCTTTAAATTCTACCTTTTCTCTAAGCTCTTTAACCAAATCATTAGCATTTGACATTCTTTCTGAGTTAGGATACGTATTAATAAATTCTTGTAATTTTTCTACTGCTTCAAAAGTATCACTTTGATCCAAGCTGTGGGTTGGAGATAATTTATAGTAAGAAAAAGCTGATAAAAATTTAGCATCCTCAACCTTTTGACTGAGTGGATAAGCTTTAGTAAAACTTTCAAATTCATAAGCAGCTAACATGTAGTTTTTTGTATTTAAAAGACAATTAGCATAGAAAAAAGTAATTCTTTCACCCTGAGGTTTTCCTCTGTACTTTGGTTTTATTTGTTCAAATAACCTACTGGCTCTTCTAAAATCTTGATTTTCATAAAATTCTTCAGCTAAATCGTACTTTAGTTTTACATCTTCACTTTTTAGTACTTTTTGATACTCATTACAAGAAAAAAAGATGAGAGATAAAAAAATAAATTTTAGGTTTTTAAAAAACATTAAAAATTTTAATTTAAGGATTGTAAATATAAAAACTTAAGCTAAGAATTAGAAAAAAAGTTTTTAAATTGAGTTTTTAGGTCAATTGAAGATGGAATTAGAGGTAATCTTAAAATATTTTTACACAAACCCAGTTCAGACATTGCAGACTTAATTCCTGTCGGGTTTCCTTCTTTATAAATTAATCTTATAAAAGGATTAACTTTTTCAAAAGATTTATAAGTTTTTTTAACATTTCTATCTAATGCTAAATCAATAGTCTTTGAAAATAAATTTGGAATTCCATTTGCAGCTACAGAAATTACTCCATCGGCTCCAATTAAGACACTTTCGTGTGCTGATTCATCGTCACCAGAAATTATTAAAAAATCATCGGAAGTATTAGATATTAAATCTTTAATTTGGGAAATATCATGATTAGCTTCTTTAATTCCAATAATGTTTTTATTTTTTGATAATCTAAGTGTGGTATTTGAATTCATATTACAGCTTGTTCTTGATGGAACATTGTAAAGAATAATTGGAAGTGGAGATTTATTCGCTATATTGGTAAAATGTTTATAGAGTCCATTTTGGGATGGCTTATTATAATAAGGCACAACTGATAAAATAGCATCGAATCCATTTAAATTTGATTCACTTATATAACTTGATAGTGAAAAAGTAGAATTAGATCCAATACCAATAATTATTGGAAGTCTGTTGTCATTAGCCAATAAAAAGGATCTTCTTGATTCAATTTTTTCTTTTTCTGTTAAAGATGTTGCTTCTCCTGTTGTACCATGAACAACCAAATAATTAACCCCACCATCAATCACAAAATCAACAATTTTTTTAATAGCTTGATGATCAATTGAAAAATCAGACTTGAATGGTGTTATTAATGCAACACCTGTACCCTTCAATTTATTAATTAAATCATTCATTCAATCATTTTAAGATATTTAATCAGCTCTGATTTAAAATCAGCATATTTTATTATTTGTTGTGAAAAAATCAAATCATTTAATTCAGAATCTACCGAATCAAAACCAACTCTAAAATTTGCTTTAGTTTTGGAAGACAATAAAGTCAAAAACTTATTATTTTTGAAAAAATTGATTAATATATCATATTCAAATGATATAAATTCAAGAGAATCTTTCCCATTTAAATTACCCATAAATGATATACATGCTGGAGTAATATTCATACTTGAAAAAACATTAAAAGTATTTTTGTTTTCTTGAAAAGTGATAATTTTTATATCCTTTTCTTTTAATTGAATTGAATTAGATAAATCGATAAAATTATCGACTGATATTGATAATGAAGGGTCTATAATACAACCCAAGGTTTGAATTTTTTTAGGTTTAACTCTGTGCTCTTTAGATAACTTTATTAACGAATTAATTATTTTTTTATTTAATAATTTATTATGAAGAGACTTAAAAATCATATCTTTAATTTCATTGTAAAATTACATTTTTCAAAATTGAAAACTATTTTAAATATTTTTTTTATCAAATTTTTATGGTTTGTTGGTTTTATAACAACTTTTTTATTTTCATGTGTAAATAATCAAAATGAAATAATTAAAGTTGATAGTATTAATATCAAAATTCTTAATAAGGATCAAAAATATCATGACTTAAATAAGATAATATCCCCATATAAAGACAAAATTATAAATCTTCAAGATTCAATAGGTTATTCTAAAAAAAATTTAAGTAAAATAGACGGTAAATTAAATTCTTCTCTTGGAAATTTTCTTGCTGATATTATTCTATCAGAATCAAATATAATTTTTGAAGAAAAGAGATCAAACAATATTGACTTCTGCCTTTTAAATTTTGGAGGAATTAGATCAAATTTAAATAAAGGTTACATAACAAAAAATCATATGTTTTCAATTATGCCATTTGAAAATAAAGCTGTAGTAGCTAAAATTGAAGGTAAGAAAGTATTAGAATTAGTGAATTTTTTGAACAACGAAAATATTGCACATCCTGTTTCAGGAATTAAATTAAAATTTAATAAAACTACTGTTATTGATGTTTTAATAAGGGGGGAAAAATTTGACGAAAATAAAAATTATTATGTAGTTACTTCTGATTTTTTGCTTAATGGAGGTGATAATATGTTTTTCTTGAAAAATCCAATTGAAACATTCAGTCTTGAAATTGGTATACGTGAAATTTTAATAAACTATGTTAAAAAAAAAGATTCAGTTGTTAGTTCAGTTGATGATAGAATAATTAGGTTTTAATGAAAAGAAGATATTTTGTTAATAAAATAACTAGCTCAACAATTTTTGGGCTATCATTTCCATTATCAAGTTTGAACAATACGGATTTAAATATTAAGAAAATTACAATTTTACATACAAATGACGTACACAGCCACATAGATCCATTTCCAAAAAATGACCCATTAAATCCCTTAGCAGGAGGTGTAATTGCTAGAGCAAAACTAATAAATGACATAAAAAAAGAAAATCCTTTAACCTTAGTTTTTGATGCAGGAGATATTTTTCAAGGTACTCCATATTTTAATTTTTTTAAAGGGGAAATAGAATTAAAGCTTATGAGTAAGTTAGGTTATAATGCATCAACATTAGGAAATCATGAATTTGATAATGGTATAAATCAACTTGCTAAATCCATGGAACATGCAAATTTCCCTTTCATAAATTCTAATTATTATTTAAAAAACACTCCCCTTGAGAATAAAATTGAAACTTATAAAATTTTTGTTTTAGATGGTATTAAAATTGGAGTTTTTGGTATTGGTATAGAACTTAAAGGGCTAGTTGATGAAAAATTATATAATGGTGTGAAATATTTAGATCCAATAGAAATTAGTTCAGAAATGACAAATAAACTTAAACATGAAAAAAATTGTGATATAATTATTTGCTTATCACATTTAGGTTATGACACTGGCTATAATGAGGGTAAAATGTGTGATATATTTTTAGCGAAAAAAACTAAAGACATCGACTTGATTATAGGTGGACATTCTCACACATTTATGAAAAAACCCATTACTTTTAAAAATCTGATTGGTAAAAATGTAATTTTAAATCAAGTAGGTTGTTATGGTTTAAGCTTAGGAAAAATAGACTTTTACTTAAGTGAAGCTATAAAACAAAAATCATCCATAAATTTAGATATTTAGTTTTTAATTAAGTCCATAAATTCTGTTTCAGAAATAATTGGAATTTTTAATTCATTTGCTTTAATTTTTTTACCTGGTCCAATATTTTTTCCACCAATTAAATAATCTGTTTTTGATGAGATAGAAGATAAAGATTTTCCTCCGTTAACATCAATTAGTCTTTTAATTTCATCTCTTGAGATATTTTCAAACACACCTGAAATAACAAATGATTTATTCGACAGAACATTATTTAAGGTTGTTTCCTTTTTATTTGATTCAAATTGTAATCCGACAGCTTTTAAACTATTTATCAATTCAATATTTTGAGGAATACTAAAAAATTCAATCAAACTATCTGAAATCCTCTCTCCTATCTCATCAGTTTGAATTAGTTCTTCTTTATTTGAACTAATTAATTTTTCTATTGATTTAAACTGACGAACAATTTTTTTTGCAACTGTGCTTCCGACATATCTAATTCCTAAAGCGAATAATACACGATCAAAATCTATTTTTTTTGAATCTTCAAGACCCTTAAATATATTATCTACAGACTTATCTGCCATTCTTTCAAGTGGAATTAAATCTTCTCTTTTTAACTTATATAAATCAAAATAATTTCTAATTAAACCATTTTTGAATAATAATTCTATAGTTTCATTTCCCAACCCATCAATATTCATAGCTTTTCTAGACACAAAGTGTTGGATTTTACCTACAATTTGAGGGGGACAATTATTGTAATTAGGACAGTAATGCTGAGCTTCACTTTCTTTTTTTTCTAGAGTTTCAAAGCATGAGGGACAATTTTCAATAAATTTTATTTTGTTTTGGTCATTTGTTCTTTTATTAATTTCAACAGAAACAATTTTAGGAATAATTTCACCTCCCTTTTCAATGATTACATGGTCATCAATAAAAAGATCTAATTTTTCAATTTGATCTTTATTATGTAATGATGCTCTTTTGACTATAGTCCCTCCAATTAGTACCGGATTTAAGTTTGCAACAGGTGTGATAGCTCCGGTTCTGCCAACTTGGTAAGAAACACTTTTTAGTTGAGTTGAAATTTGTTCCGTTTTATATTTAAATGCTATTGCCCAACGTGGGTACTTTGATGTAAAACCTAGTTTTTTTTGATAATTGATGCTGTCTACTTTGATTACAATCCCATCAATTTCAAAATCAAGTTTTTCTTTTTCACTTTCCCAATAATCAACAAATTCCATTATCTCATCAAAATTTTTACACTTTTTAAATGTATTGGAAATATTAAATCCCCAATTACGTGCATTAAATAAATAATCATTTTGTGAATCATACGAATGATGATTGGTGGCTATTTGATATAAAAAACATTTAAGTGGTCTTTTAGCTACTTCAGAACTGTCTTGTAATTTCAAGCTTCCTGACGCAGTATTTCTAGGATTCATATATTGATCCAAGCCGTATTTTAATCGATTGCTGTTTAAAACTTTAAAGTCATTTTTTCCAATAATTATTTCTCCACGAATTTGAAATGATTCTGGGTACTTATTATTGTAATTTAATTTTAGTGGAATAGTTTTAATAGTTTTAATGTTTTCTGTAACATCATCACCTTGAATACCATCTCCTCTAGTAACTGCTTTTATTAAGTTGCCTTCTTCATATGTCAAATTAATAGAAACACCATCGAATTTTAACTCACATAAATAATCTAACTGATTAGTTTTTAGGTTCTTATGTAATCTTTCAATCCAGGTTAATAAATCATCTTTAGAATAGGAATTATCTAATGAATACATCTGAAAGGTGTGCTCAACTGTTTTAAAATTTTTTGTTATTACACCACCAACTCTTTGGGATGGAGAATTAATATCAAAAAGTTCAGGAAATTTATTTTCAAGCTTTATTAGTTTTTCTAATTTCATATCAAAATCATAGTCACTAATAATAGGTTTATCCAAAACATAATAAAAATAATTATGCTTATGCAATTCATCTCTTAACTTATTTATTTCTTCCTTTAAAGAGTTCATATACATGCTTTTATCATTCTACTTTTTCCTCTAAAATCTTTTTTTAATTGAATATTAATAAAACCTCTATTTTCTAAAAGATTTTTTACACATTTAGCCTTATTCTCATTAATTTCAAAAAATATTTTACCATTTTTCTTAAGATTCGTTTTAGCATAATTAAGAATTTTGGAATAAAAAAATAGAGGATCATCATCATTAACAAACAAAGCAGCACTAGGCTCAAAAAGTAAAACATTGTTTTTCATTTTTAACTTATCCTTTTTACAAATATAAGGTGGATTAGAAACAATTATATCATATTTTTTATTCGATTTAATCGATTTTATATCTTGTAATTCGAATAAAACTTCGACTTTATTTAAATGTGCATTTTTTTTTGCTATTTGAATAATATTATTTTTTAGATCCCATGCAGTTACTTTTGAAGATTTAGAAAATTTTGATAATGAAATTGCTATACACCCAGTTCCTGTTCCAATATCAAGAATTGTTTTATTTTTTAAACTTTCCTTCAAAATCCAAGACACAAGTTCTTCGGTCTCAGGTCTTGGTATAAGTACATTTCTATTTACTAAAAATCTAAGGTTCATAAATTTAGTTTCTCCAATAACATATTGAATTGGCATTTCAGATTCAATTAGTTCAATTGATTTTAAAAGTTTTATCTTTTGGAGGTTATTTAAAATAAAATTTGGATTTAATATATATTCCATCCTGTTTAATCCGCAGTGAAAATCTATTAACCAAAAAAAATACTCATCTAATTCATTTTTTTCAATTTTTGAAATTAGTTTTTTAAAAAACAAGGCTTTAAATTCAGTTAATTTCATCTATATTTTTTTTAACATCCAAACTGGACATGATGTGTGCCCTGTGTTTCCAATGGGATTATCTATATATTCAAATCCCTTTGATAAATATAATTTTTGTGCAGAATTCATATTGTACATGGTTTCGATGTAGCATGATTCATATCCAAATTCAACAGCTTTTGAAATACAAACATTAATCATTTTATTTCCTAAACCAATTCCTCTAACTTCTTTTAAAAAATACATTTTTTGTAATTCACAAATATTCTTTTTTGTATTTTTTAGTTTAGAAATACCTGCTCCTCCACAAATCTTTTTATCTTTTTCTAAAACATAATAAATACTTTTTGGTTTAGAATATGCCATACTCATATTTTTTAGTTCCGGATCGCTTAACGCAGTGCCCTCACTTGGAACTTTAAATTCAATCATTACTGATCGTAAAACATTTTCAATTTTTTTATTATCAGACTCTAAAATTTCTCTAATTATCCAATTATTTACTGCTGTCATTTTTTAGATTAGTTTTGTAATATTAATATACATTATATAAATTATTCCGAGACCCAAAATGAAAAATAATATGAACCATGAACACTATATGTACAGGTGCATTGAAATAGCTAAGAAAGGTCAAGGAACTACTTACCCAAACCCATGTGTTGGATGTATAATTGTCTATAAAGATAAAATAATTTCAGAAGCTCACAGTAGTAAATATGGAGGAGATCATGCAGAAGTTAATGCAATTAATAAGATAGAAAATAAAAAATTATTAAAAGAATCTAGTCTTTACGTAACACTTGAGCCTTGTTGTCATCAAGGAAAGACCCCACCTTGCACTACTATAATATCAAAATATAAAATCCCAAATGTTATTATTGGTGCAATAGATCAGAGTGATAAAGTAAATGGAAAAGGAGTTGAAAAACTTATAAAAAATAAAATAAATGTTATTACAGGTGTGTTAGGGGAAGAATGTAGAAATTTACATAAGAATTTCTTATGTTTTCATAAAAATAAAAGACCCTACATAATTCTAAAATGGGCTGAATCAAAAGATAAATTTATTGGAGATCCAAATAATTTTAATACAGATAATAAATGGATAAGTTCCAAAAAAAGCAGACAATTAGTTCACAAATGGAGATCAATGGAAAATTCTATTTTGGTTGGGTATAACACTGTTATTCATGATAATCCAAATTTAAATGTAAGGCATTGGAAAGGAATAAACCCTATCAGAATTGTAATTGATTTAAATGATGATTTAAGTAAAGATTTTAATATCTTCAACTCGGATTCAAAAACCATCAAAATAACCAAAAATGATATAAATATTAATAATCCTCTTGCCCAAGAAATTACCAAAATTCTATACTCAAAAAACATTCAATCTGTAATTGTTGAGGGTGGTAAAAAAACTTTAGAATGTTTTATTAATATAAACCTTTGGGACGAAGCAAGAATATTTACAAGTAATAAAATATTAGGTAAAGGTTTAAATTCTCCTAAGATTGTTGGAAAAATTTCTTCAAATTATTCAATTGATAATGATAAATTAAGCATTATCATCCCCACTTAGTTTTTTTAATATTTTTTCTGGACAACGCATTGGCTTATTACTCTTGGCGTTTAAAAAAATCAGTTTAGTGTATCCAGTAGTTATTGATTCTTTATTTTTTAAAATTTTGTATTCAAACTCGATCATATATGAGGGTGTTCTTACCAATTTGGTGATTAAGCATAATTTATCATCAAATAGAGCTGGCTTTTTAAAATTTACGCTTAAGTCAATTACAGGAAGTAAAACCCCCTCCTCCTCCATTTTTTTATAAGAAAATCCTAATTCATTTAACCAACTAATTCTACCCATTTCAAAATACTTGACATAATTTCCATGATAAACAAAAGACATCTGGTCAGTTTCACTGTATCTAACTTTAAAATCTATTTTATTTTCCAAGATTTAATTTTCTTTTTTAGTGATGACATTAGCTTGTCTATAATATCAGCAAAAAAAAATTAAAATTCAATAGCAAAATGATTTTTTTTTTATAAAAATTTGTACATATTTGTTACTTATTAATAGACAATATTGTTTTTCAATTTTATTGTCAATATTTATAACCAAAAATATACCTAAATTAATGTTAACAGCTGAATCTGTATGGAACAATTGTCTAAAATTTGTCAAAGACAACATACAAATTCAAGCTTATAAAACCTGGTTTGAACCCATTAAGCCAATAAAATTAGAAGGGAATGTTTTAAATGTTCAGGTACCAAGTAAATTTTTTTATGAATGGCTTGAAGAACATTACATAAAGCTACTTAAACTTGCATTAACAAAAGAGCTTGGAAGTAAAGCAAGGCTTGTTTACATTATTAAAATGGAAAATACGTTTGGTAATTTAAAACCATTTACTGAAAAAATCCCTAGTCAAAATAAATCTAATATATCTTCACAAAAAGTTAATGTTCCGCTTGGTAATTTAAATACTGAATTAAGGAACCCATTTGTTATTCCTGGTATTAAAAATCTCAAAATTGAGTCTCAACTTAATCCAAATTATAATTTTGATAATTTTTTAGAAGGAGATGCCAATAGACTAGCACGTTCGGCTGGTCTCGCAGTTTCAAATAAACCTGGAGGAACTTCTTTTAACCCGTTATTAATTTTTGGAGGTGTAGGATTAGGTAAAACTCATTTGGCTCACGCAATTGGAGTAAATGTAAAAGAAAAATTTCCAGATAAGACAGTTCTTTATATTTCTGCAGAAAAATTCACTCAACAGTATATCGATTCTGTTAAAAAAAACAATAGAAACGACTTTATTCATTTTTATCAAATAATTGATGTTTTGATAATCGATGATGTTCAATTTTTCTCAGGAAAAACTGGAACTCAAGATGTTTTCTTTCACATTTTTAATCACCTTCATCAAAATGGTAAGCAAGTAATTTTAACATCGGATAAAGCACCTGTTGACATGCAAGATATTGAACAAAGACTTTTATCTAGATTTAAATGGGGACTTTCTGCTGAACTTCAAAGGCCTAACTACGAAACAAGAATTTCCATATTAAAAAATAAACTTTACAGAGATGGTGTTGAAATTCCAGATGAAATAATTGATTATGTTGCTAAGAACATTAAGATTAATATTAGAGAATTAGAAGGTGCAATCATTTCTCTGATCGCACAATCATCTTTTAACAAAAAAGAAATAACTATTGATTTAGCAAAAAATATTGTTGATAAGTTTGTTAAACATACAAAACGAGAAGTTTCTATTGATTACATTCAAAAAATTGTTTCTGAGTATTTCCAAATGGATGTTTCGACTCTGCAATCAAAAACTAGAAAAAGACACATTGTCCAAGCTAGACAATTGGCAATGTTTTTTGCAAAAAAATATACTAAAGCATCATTAGCAAGCATTGGTTCGCAAATTGGACGCAGAGATCACGCTACCGTTCTACACGCTTGTAAAACAGTTGACAACTTATCTTTTACTGATAAACAATTTAGAAAATACGTTGAAGATCTTTCAAAAAAGTTTAGTATATAGTAAGATTTTTGTGTTAATTATTATAGTTTGAAAAAAGGAAAACTTTACCTTGCCCCTAATTATTTAGGTGAAACCTCAAATTACAGCTTCGATAAAAATTTTATTATTCTATTAAGCAAAATCAATTATTTTATTTTTGAAAATGATAAAATTGGCAGATCATTTATTAAAAAAATTAATCCAAAAGTTGATCAATCAAAATTAGATGTTAAAACACTCAATAAGCATTCAGATATTTATTTTATTGAAGAACTATTGAGTCCATGTTTTGTTGGTAAGGATGTTGCTTTAGTTTCTGATGCCGGATGCCCTGCAATAGCTGATCCAGGATGTGACTTAGTTTCAATAGCTCATCAAAAAAAAATTACTGTAATTCCTTTAGTTGGTCCGTCATCCATATTTTTAGCCTTGATGGGCTCTGGAATGAATGGACAACTTTTTAAATTTAATGGATATTTACCAATTGATAAAAAAAAAAGAAAAATAGCAATAAAAAATTTGGAGAAAAAATCATTCCTTTCAACTCAAATTTTTATGGAAACACCTTACAGAAATAATAGTCTTATAAATGATCTATTAAATTACCTTAAACCAGAAACACGATTGTGTATAGCAGCTAATTTAACTTTACAAAAGGAATTTATTAAAACAGATTATATTGGTAATTGGTCTAAAAATTCATTTGATTTTCATAAAATTCCGTGCATATTTTTGATCGAATCTAAACTTTAGGCTTCCTGATAGCTTTTACAGTGGATACGTCATAATTTTTAAACACCTCCATATATTTACTAATTGAAGTACCAAAAGCATCTTTGAAATCATTTTTACCGTTCCCTCTAAGATATTTTTTAACATTACCAGGACCAGAAAGATGTGCAGCAGCTAAAATTCCAGAAACAGTTATTTCTGTACCATTGATTTTAGATCCAACAAACCATTTTATATCTTTTCTTAATATCCATTTATTTCTTTGTGAATGAATTAAAAATATTCTTTCCTGTAGTTCAGGACTGCTGAGGAATTTACTGGCATCTTTGATTTTGAACATTTTAAGTGTATTCAAATTAAATTGGTACTTGCCCATGTATCCAAATTTATTTACCCTAATATATGACCCCCCCGACTCTTTAAATCCTAAAAACTCTTTAAATCCTACAAAATCCTTTTTAAGATATACTATATCAATTGGTTTAATTGAAGGGGTATTAGAAACATTATAATCCATTTTTAGGGGGACTGAATTGTAGCTCAAACTTAAAGGAATAAAAGAGCTACAAATAAATAATATTAAGACAATTAAAATATTAAAATCAGATTTTTTAACCATGATTTAATTTTTAAAATCGTGGCAAACATACATAAAATTTTAATTATCTGTTAATCAACACTTTATCTTCTAATCTTGTTTTTTCTAAGCCAAGATGTATATTGTTTTTTGTTTTTGTTGTGTTGAAAAAGATTTTTTGCGAAAATATGATAGCCGGGTCGGCTAACATCAGCAACAAAAAATAAATAGTTGTGATTTTCTAAATTTAAAACAGATTCAATGGAAATTAGATCAGGCATATAAATTGGTCCAGGTGGAAGTCCTCGGAATTTATAAGTATTATATGGTGAATTTATTTTGAGATCCCTATACAAAACTCTTCTTATTTTCACGTCGAAACCTTTTTTTTCTTTTATACTGTATATTACAGTCGGGTCAGCCTGAAGCTTCATTCTTTTTTTTAATCTGTTAAAATATACTCCTGAAATTGTTGGTCTCTCATCTGGCTTGGGCGTTTCTCTCTGTACAATTGATGCCAAAATAGATACTTGAACAGGACTCATATCAATTGAATCTGCTTTATTTAATCTTGATGAATTCCAAAAAGTATTAAATTGATTAAGCATACGATCTCTGAATTGTGTAGAATCTGTATTCCAGTAAAATTCATACGTATTGGGAAGAAAAATTGCAAAAACTGATTCTTTTGTTAATTGATTATTTAAAAGAAAATCTGTATCCATAAATGATTTCATCAAACTTATACTATCTGCCTCAATCATTTTAGAAATTTTAGATGCCAAATCTTCAATTCTTTCTAAATTATTAAAAGTTACTTTTACCGGAATATTTTTTGATCTTAAAGAATTAATAATTTCTTTATTAGAAAACCCTTTTTTTATTTCATATTTACCAGGTTTTATATTCATTACATACTTGGTTTTATATGCAGCATTGAAAAATGTAGAAGAATCTTTTAAAAAAGGAGTGATTTGTTTTTGAAAATGATTTAAACCTGTTCCAGATTTAATATAAATAAAAATAGATTCATCATTAAAATTTGTATTCTCCGAATAGTACGTTTTATAATAATGAAAAATAAACATTGAGGACATAAACAAAAGACTTAAAATACCTAAAGAAATAATACTTTTATATAATTTTTTATTTTCCATTTATATTTGAATTTCACCTGAGAATATCATTTCTACTTTTCCAATTAATTTAATATTTGTATAACCTAAATTACTTGTATCAAATGTAACAGTTAGTTCTCCACCTTTTGTTTTTATTTTTATGTTTTTAGAATCAGTTTTTCCAGAGTAAAACATTGCCAAAGCAACTGCTGTCACACCTGTTCCACATGAAAGCGTTTCATTTTCAACTCCTCTTTCATAAGTTCTAACTTTAAATTCATCTTTAGAATAAATTTTTACAAAATTTACATTTACTCCTTTTTCTCTAAATCTAATATTATTTCTAATTGATTTACCTTCATTGTACACATCTAAATTTTCAATATCCTCAACAACCTTTACATAATGTGGAGAGCCAGTATCCAAAAATAAATCATCATTGAAAATTTTAATATTATTTACTGGTTTCATCGATAGCGATACAATATTATTTTCAATAGATGCGTCATGATTTCCATCATAGGCAACAAACGAAGTATTATTATTAATCAGATTATGAATTTGAGCAAACTTAACTGAACATCTTGCTCCATTTCCACACATGGAACCTAAAAATCCATCTGAATTATAATATACCATTTCAAAATCTGAATTTGTTGATGGATTAATTAATATTAAACCATCAGATCCTACACCATTTTTTCTGTCACACAATTTTTCTATTAGGGAATTATTTTCATAGGGAAATAACAAATCTTTATTATGAATTATAATAAAGTCATTTCCAGTTCCTTGAAATTTTTGAAATTTTATATTCATTTGGAATAGTTGTTGTAAATATAAATTTAAAGCTGTTAAAATGTAGTTAAAATATAACTACAATACAATTTAAAAATTTAATTTTGATAAAAATAAATGAAATGAAAAAACTCTTCTATTCCCTATTTATTGCTATTATTGGTGGTGTATTTTCACTATCTATGCACAATTTATTTATCAATCATGATTTTGATTCCCAAAACCCATTAGATAAAAATAAATTAGTAAATATCTCTTACAACCCAAGTAACTCACAAATTCCAACTAATAATACAAACTTTACAATTGCTGCTGAAAAAACTATAAACTCTGTGGTTCATGTTAAAAACACTAGCGTTTCCAGTAGATCTTCATCTATTTGGGATTATTTTAATGACTCATCTGGAGACAGGACTAGAGTTGGTATGGGATCAGGTGTGATTATCTCAAGAGATGGATATATTATAACCAATAACCATGTTATTGAAAGTGCAACAACCATAGAAGTTACCACAAACAATAACAAATCATATAAAGCTGAGTTAATTGGTAAGGATGAGATTGCTGATATTGCCGTGCTTAAAATTGACAGCGATGATACATTTCCATACATTAGATTTGCAGATTCAGATCAAACTAAAATTGGAGAATGGGTTTTAGCAGTTGGAAATCCGTATAACTTAACTTCAACTGTTACTGCAGGCATAATTAGTGCAAAATCAAGAGACTTAAATGATTATGATTCCAAAAATCAATCTTTTATACAAACGGACGCTGCTGTTAACTCTGGTAATAGTGGAGGTGCACTTGTAAATACAAATGGGGATTTAATTGGAATAAACACTGCTATCACAAGCGGAACTGGTGGTTTTGTTGGTTACTCTTTTGCTGTTCCAAGTAATGTTGCAAGAAAAATATTTGAAGATATTATTGAATTTGGAAATGTTCAAAAAGGTTTACTTGGTGTTACCGGCTTTGGATTAAATTCAAGAAATGCAGATGAGTTGAGTATTTCTCTTACTGAAGGATTTTATGTAAATGATGTAGAGCCAACAATGGGAGCTGCACTTGCAGGAATAAAAAAAGGTGATGTAATTATGAGTTTAGATAATATTAAAATTTCTAAATTTTCAGATTTATCTGGTTACTTAAGTACTAAGAGACCTGGCGATATTGTTCTAGTAGGTATTATTCGAAATAATAAAAATTTGAAAATTAAAGTAAAACTAGAAAAAAATGAAAATGTTGACTTTTACGGTATGCAACTTAAAAACATCTCGAAAGAAGAATTAAATCAACTTGGAATAGAATATGGAGTTAAAGTATTGAACCATAGAAACAACACCCTTTACAGAATGGGAATTTCACCTGGCTATGTTCTAATAGAAATTAATGGAAATGAGATCAATAGCACAGCTGACATTTCTGAATTTTTGAATGACAATAAAATCAACCAAATGACATTTGTAAGTCCTGCTGGTGAGAAGGAAAAGTTAATATTTGAGTAAAATGCTTAGAATTGATATAATAACTGCTTTACCAAAATTAATACACAGTCCGTTCAGTGCATCCATTGTAAAAAGAGCTATTGAAAAAAATATAGTCGATATTAAAATCCATGATTTAAGAGATTATACAAATAGTAATAAAAAGCAAATAGACGATTATCAATACGGAGGAGGGTCTGGGATGGTTCTGATGATAGAACCTATAAAAAATTGTATATATTCTCTAAAAAATGAAAGAAATTACAGTGAGATAATATATATGACACCTGATGCCCAACTTTTAAATCAAAGCATCTCTAATAAACTTTCTATTTCAGGAAATCTTATAATACTTTGCGGCCATTACAAGGGGGTTGACCAAAGGGTTAGAGATGAGTTTATCACCATGGAAATATCTATTGGTAATTATGTCCTCTCAGGAGGCGAATTGCCCGCAGCTGTTTTATGTGACTCCATAATCCGTCTTATTCCTGGTGTTTTAAATGATGAAACCTCCGCATTGTCAGACTCATTCCAAGATGGTATTTTAGCTCCTCCTGTTTACACTAGACCGGCAAATTTCGAGAATTTAGTAGTACCAGATGTTTTATTATCTGGGAATGAAAAAAAAATAGAAAACTGGAGAGAAAAAAAGGCAATAGAACGAACAAAAAAAATAAGACCAGACCTTTTGAATGATTAAATTTCTAAGTAAAGAAAAAAAATAGTAAATTCGCAATCCAATTAATTTAACCGCTGACGATAATCGTGAATGTTAATTTAATTTAATTTAAATCTCACACACATGGAATCTTTAGTTGAATTCGTTGAAAATGAATTTGTAACAAAAAAAGAGTTTCCCACTTTTAAGTCAGGTGATACCATTACTGTTTTCTATGAAATTAGAGAAGGTGAAAAAGTCAGAACTCAGTTTTTTAAAGGTGTTGTCATTCAGATAAAAGGATCTGGACTCACTAAAACATTTACAATAAGAAAAATGTCTGGAACTATAGGGATTGAAAGAATTTTTCCTGTTAATCTACCATCAATTCAAAAAATTGAAATCAATAAAAAGGGTAAAGTTAGAAGATCTAGGATATTTTATTTTAGAAAACTTAGAGGAAAAAAAGCAAGGATTAAGGAAGTTAAGATTTAAACAATATTTGTAATGAAAAAAATTATTGTTAAGAAACCCGTAGTTGAGCTTGACGGTGATGAAATGACTAGAATTATCTGGGATTTTATTAAAAAAAAGCTAATACTACCCTATTTAAAGCTAGATATAAAATATTATGATTTAAGCATCAAAAATAGAGACTTTACAGATGACAAGGTTACTGTTAGCTCAGCAGAAGCCATAAAAAAGTATAATGTTGGTATAAAATGTGCTACAATTACACCTGATGAAGACAGAGTTAAAGAGTTTACATTAAAGAAAATGTGGAAATCTCCTAATGGAACTATTAGAAATATCGTGGGTGGAACAGTTTTTAGAGAACCCATAATCATGAATAATATTCCTAGATATGTTCAAGGCTGGAAAAAGCCTATTTGTATTGGAAGACATGCTTTTGGAGACCAATACAAGGCAACAGATATTGTAACACATGGTAGAGGTAAACTTACTATGACCTTTACGCCCCATAATGGTGACCCGACTAAAACCTGGGATGTATATAATTTTGAAGAAGATGGTATAGCAATGAGCATGTACAACATTGATTCATCAATTTATGGTTTTGCAAGATCATGCATGAATCGAGCGTTGAGTAAAAAATGGCCACTATATTTATCTACAAAAAATACAATTTTAAAGGCATATGATGGTAGATTTAAGGATATCTTTCATGAAGTTTATATAACTGAATTTGAAGAAAAATTCAAAGTCGCTGGTATTACATACGAGCATAGATTAATAGACGATATGGTAGCTGCAGCTATGAAATGGGAAGGTGGTTTTGTTTGGGCTTGTAAAAACTACGACGGTGATGTTCAATCCGATACTGTTGCACAAGGATTTGGATCCCTTGGTTTAATGACCTCAACTCTTGTTACACCTGATGGAAAAACTATGGAAGCTGAAGCTGCACATGGAACCGTTACCAGACATTTCAGAGAACATAAAAAAGGATGTGAAACTTCTACAAATCCAATTGCGTCAATTTTTGCATGGACCAGAGGATTAGCACATCGTGCAAAGTTGGACAATAATGCTGATTTAGATAATTTTTGTAAAACACTTGAATCTATATGCATTCAAACTGTTGAAAGCGGTAAAATGACTAAAGATCTTGCCTTACTCATTCATGGCAAAAATTTAGAAAGATCACACTATCTTAACACACAAGAATTTTTAGACGAAATTCAAAAAAATTTAGAAGCAAAAATTAGCTGATCTATTAATAAATTAAACTGTTTATTTATTTTAAAATATTTCTTTAAATAAATATATGTCAAAAAGAGGAAGATTATTTTTTAAATTCATTCTTGTAATTTTTCCATTATTTGCTTTTACTCAAAAAGAATATACTCTAAGTGGTTATATTATGAACATCACTGATAACGAATTGATTATTGGTGCTAATATTGTTATTACCAAAAAAAATATTGGTGTGATTAGTAATTCTTATGGATTTTATTCATTAACTCTAAACGAAGGCGACTATGAAATTACAATTAGTTCTGTTGGTTTTAAAACAAAAAAAATAAAAATTAATTTAACTAAAAACACTTCTCAAAACTTTTATATCGAAGATGAAGTTGAAATTTTAGATGAAGTGATAGTCACTAACAATTCCGAAGAAATTGATTTGTCAAAACCTATAATTAGTCTTAATATAATTTCTGGTGAAACAATTAAACAAACACCTGTTTTATTTGGAGAGTCAGATGTTTTAAAAACAATTCAATTATTGCCAGGTGTTTCTAATGCAGGAGAAGGATCTGGTGGTTTCAACGTTCGAGGAGGATCAGCCGATCAAAATTTAATACTTTTTGATGAAGCAATTATTTATAATTCATCTCACTTGTTTGGACTTTTCTCAATTTTTAATGCTGATGCAATAAAAGACGTAAAACTTTACAAAGGAGGAATACCTTCCTCTTATGGTGGTAGAGTATCGTCAGTCTTGGATGTTTTCCAAAAAGATGGTAATAGTAAAGAGCATAAATTAAATGGTGGTATTGGTGTCATTTCCAGCAGAATTTTGGCAGAAGGACCATTAAAAAAGGATTTTGGTTCCTACCTGATTGCTACAAGGGGGTCATACGCTCATTTATTTTTAAAATTTACAGATATAGACAATTCAGCTTATTTTTTTGACATAAATACAAAGTCAAATTTTAAAATTAATGACCATAATACAATTTATTTTTCTGGTTATTTTGGTAGAGACAAGTTTAAGCTTAGCAATACATTCTCAAATATTTATGGAAATTCGACTTTTAATCTAAGGTGGAATCATCTCATAAATGAAAAAACTTTCTCCAATACTTCACTCATATTTAGTGATTATTATTATGGACTTACGTTAGACTTTATTGGATTTAAATGGAATTCTGGAATAAAAAATATGAATGTCAAATTTGATTTAAAAAATTATTTTTCTAATAACATTCAGTTTAACTATGGCATTAATTCTATTTTTTATGAATTTAATCCTGGAGAAATAAATCCAATAAATAATTCTGGAATTAATTTTGAGAAATTTGCAAGAAAATTTGCACTTGAAAATTCTTTATATTTTGATGTTATTCAAAAGTTTTCTAATAATTTTTCAGTCAGATATGGATTAAGAATAAACCAGTTTCTGAGATTTAGACAGAATGATTTAAATAGTTATAAAAATAATAACCCAGTTGAATTTGATGAGGCTCTGGGAATCTATAGAGAAGCCACAAAACTTGGCGATTTTTCAGACATCAAAAATTCAAAAATTATAAAATCATTTTACAACTTAGAGCCTAGAGTTAACTTTTCATATAAGTTCAAAAATCAATCAATAAAAGCATCTTACAATAGATTAAATCAGTACATTCATTTAATATCTAATACTAATGCTCCAGCTCCACTTGATGTTTGGGCTCCGAGTGGACCATATCTAAAACCACAAAAATTAGATCAATTTGCTCTTGGTTATAAAAAACAAAATAAAAATGGAATTAATTTAGAGACGGAATTATTTTTTAAAAAAATTAGCAATAGGCTAGATTACATTGATGGTGCTGACTTAGTTGCTAACAAAGCCGTTGAAAGAATTTTATTACCTGGAATTGCACGTGCGTACGGATTGGAAGTTTTATTTAAAAAAAATAAAGGTGTACACAATTATTGGTTAGCCTATACCCTATCAAAATCTGAACAAAAAACGTCTGGAAGGAACATAAGAGAAATTGGCATAAATAATGGAAAATGGTATAACACAGGACATGACAAAACACATGATTTTAGTTTTGTTTCTAAATATATTATTTCAAAAAAATTAACTCTTAATACAAATTTTATTTTTCAAACAGGTCAACCAACCAACTACCCAGTAGGACAATACACCTATCTAGACTTGGTTGTACCTAACTATGGTGAAAGAAACTCTAGAAGACTTCCAAATTACCATAGACTTGATATTTCTTTGACATTAAAATCACAAAAGGGAAAAAAATATGATAGTGAGTGGGTCTTTGGAATTTATAATTTGTATAATCGTGATAATGCTAACTCTATTTTTTTTAGAGAAAATAGTGAAACATTAAAAAATGAAGCTGTTCAAATATCTATTTTTGGAATTGTTCCAAGTATAACTTATAATTTTAAATTTTAAATGAGAACAAAATATTTATTAATAATTTTTTTATTTTTTACTGCATGTGAGAAAATAATTACTGTTGAAACTGAATTTCAAGACCAAAGAATGGTTATTGATGCAAGTATCATGAAAGGAATAAATGATGATAATGCTGAAATTATTGTAAAATTATCATCTACAACTCCGTATTTTAGTAATACTGATAGTTCAATCAGTAATGCTAATGTTTATGTAATGCTTGAGGATGAAAAAATATTTCTAGAACACAACTTAGAAAAAAAAATATTTGAAAAAACTATAAAAAGAATTGACTATGAGACAGATTATGAATTATATGTTGAACATAATAACAACATTTATTATTCAAAAGAAAAATTGATAAGAATTCCCAAAATTGAAACCGTAACTTTTGGATCCAGAAAATCTTTACAAGAAGATGAAATTGAGCTACTAGTTTCTTTCACAGATCTTGACGGAATAGGTAATTACTATTTGTGGAAATTCGGTCCAAAAGGGTTGAATAATAAATTTGACTATTTAGTTGCTAGAGATACATATATTGAAGGAAACAAGTTTACCTTCTCGTTCTTTATTGATAAAACAGAATACTTTAAAATTAATGATATTGTAACAATTGAACTTTCGGGGATTACAAAAGATTGCTACAATTACCTCAATATTTTAACATCACAAGCTGGAGCTCAGTCAGGAAGACCTTTCTCCTCTGCTAATGCACTTGTAAAAGGTAATATCATTAACCAAACTAAACAAGAGAATTTTCCGTTGGGTTATTTTAGAGTTTCAGAGTTCGATTCCTTTAATTTATCAAAAGATGATGCTCCTGATGGGTTATTTGATTAACTTTATTTAACATGGACTTTAATAAAATTACTGAGGAGAACTCAAATTACAATGATCTTGAAAAAAAATCAATTGATCAATTAACAAAATATATCAATAATGAAGATCAATCGGTAGCTAACTCAGTCAAAAAGGAATTATTTAATATCAATAAATTGATTGAAAAAGTTATCCAAAAACTCAAATCTGGAGGTAGACTATTCTACATTGGTTCTGGAACAAGTGGAAGACTTGGGGTTGTTGATGCTTCTGAATGTCCCCCTACATTTGGAGTTGATTCAAATTTAGTTATTGGTGTCATTGCTGGAGGTGATAAGGCAATAAGGAAGAGCATTGAAAATGCGGAAGATGATAAAAATCAAGGTTGGAAAGATTTAGAAAGTTATAATATTTGCCCTAAGGACTTTGTTGTTGGGATTTCCGCATCGGGTACCACTCCCTATGTGATTTCTGCTCTAATCAATTGTAATAAAAACAATGTTAGCACTGGATGCATTACATGCAACCGTAATAGTACTATCGCATCTGTTTCTAGATATCCGATTGAGGTCGTAGTTGGGCCTGAACTAATTACGGGTAGCTCAAGAATGAAAGCAGGTACAGCTCAAAAACTAATTCTAAATATGATATCTAGTGTTAGCATGATAAAAATGGGTAAGGTTTTGGACAATAAAATGGTAGATATGCAACTATCAAACTTAAAATTAATTGACAGAGGAAAAAGAATGTTGATGGAAAAGTTGTCAATAAATGAATTGAAAGCAGAAAAACTTTTAAAAAAATATAAAAGTGTTAGAAAAGCTTTAAAAAATTTTCAAAATGAAACCTAATTATTTTAAAGAAGGACTGAAGAATATTTTAATTTCATTTCTTTTAATGTTTTTAGGACCTACATTAATATTCCAGTCATTCAAAAATCAGGACCACCCATGGTTTGAAATAGTTCTTTCAATTGCTTTTATTTTTTGTATTTCTGCTGTGTATTTTGGCTTCAAGGGGTTAAAAAGAATTGTTGATTCAATTTTTAAAAAAAAATAATCCAAGGTTGTTATGTAAATCAATGATCTTATATTTGCCATAGTTAACCTATTAAAAACAATGATCAATATTTCATTTCCTGATGGAGTTTCAAAAAAATTCGATAAAGGAACTTCTCCTTTTGAAATAGCTTTATCAATTAGTTCAGGTCTTGCAAGAAATATAATTTCTGCAAGCTTTAATGATAATGTGGTTGAACTTACAACTAAACTCTCAGAAAGTGGAAACTTGAACTTTTTTTCATGGAAAGATATCGAAGGTAAAAAAGCTTTTTGGCATTCAACAGCACACGTTTTAGCTCAGGTATTAGAAGAAACTTATCCCAGTATAAAATTAACAATAGGACCTGCTATCAATAATGGTTTTTACTATGATGTTGATTTTGGAGAAATAATTTTTTCGGAAAAAGATTTTCCAATTATTGAAAAAAGGATGATCGAAATTTGTAGAGAGAAACATTTATTTAAAATAAAATCCAAATCAAAAAAGGAAGCCGAAAGTTATTATAAAAAATTGGGGAACGAGTATAAATTGGAATTGATTAAAAATTTAGAAGATGGTTCCATAACTTTTTGTGATCACGATAATTTTACTGACTTATGTAAAGGTGGTCACATACCAAATACCGGATATATAAAAGCTATAAAATTATTAAGCGTAGCCGGTGCCTACTGGAGAGCTAATGAAAAAAATAAACAACTTACTAGAATCTATGGTATTTCTTTTCCAAAACAAAAACTTTTAAATGAATATTTAGAATTAATAGAGCAGGCAAAAAAAAGAGATCATAGAAAATTAGGAAAACAATTAGAACTTTTCTCTTTTTCAAAAAAAGTTGGACTCGGACTTCCTCTTTGGCTTCCGAAAGGTGCAGAGTTAAGAGAAAGGTTAGAAAATTTTTTAAAAAAAGCTCAAAAAACAGCTGGTTATCAACAAGTTATTTCACCACATATTGGAAATAAGGAATTATATGAAATTTCTGGACATTACCAAAAATATGGAGAAAGTAGTTTTAAACCTATCTCAACCCCTGCTGATGGTGAAGAGTTTCTACTTAGACCAATGAATTGTCCTCACCACTGTGAAATTTATAATTCAAAAAAATGGAGCTATAAAGAACTTCCTGTTAGATATGCAGAATTTGGCACAGTTTATAGATATGAACAAAGTGGAGAGCTACATGGATTAACACGTGTAAGAGGGTTTACTCAAGATGATGCACATATTTTTTGTACAGAAGAACAATTAAATACAGAATTTAAAAATGTTATTGATCTTGTTCTTTACGTTTTCAGTTCATTAGGGTTTGAAGACTTTTCAACCCAAGTGTCCACGCGAGATCATGAAAATAAAGAAAAATATATAGGAAATGATAAAAATTGGGAAATTGCTGAGGAGGCAATAATTAATGCTGCAAAAGAAAGAAATTTAAATTTTAAAATTGTTGAGGGTGAAGCAGCATTTTATGGGCCTAAACTAGATTTCATGGTTAAAGATGCAATTGGCAGAGAATGGCAACTGGGAACTATCCAAGTTGATTACAATCTCCCTGAAAGATTTGAATTAAGTTACATTGATAAGGATAATAATAATCAAAGACCTGTTATGATTCATAGGGCTCCGTTTGGAAGTATGGAGAGGTTTTTAGCAATTTTAATTGAACATACTGCAGGAAATTTTCCTTTATGGTTAACAAGTAATCATATTTTATTAATCCCAGTTGGCGAGAAACATAAAAAAGAATGTGAAAAAGTTTTGAAATTAGTAGAAAATCACGAAATTCGGGCTCTAATTGATTCTAGAAACGAAACAGTTAGTAAAAAAATCAGAGAAGGTGAAATGAAAAAAATTCCTTTTATGATTATTGTTGGTGATAACGAAGTTAAAAACAACCTATTACCATTGAGAGGACATGGGGGAATTGATTTTGGTAAAAAGAATATAAACGATTTGATAATTTTTGTACAAAAAGAGATAAAAAAATCTATAAAAGAATTTAAATAATTTAAACTTACAGCTATAGCAATTCGAAGAAAAAGAAGCAGAAAACCTGCTAGAATAATAAAGCAAAATCCTCATAAAATCAATGAGGATATCAATTCAAATGAAGTAAGACTTGTTGGAGACAATGTAAATGTTGGTATATACTCGATCCAAAGTGCATTAAAAATAGCTAGAGACTTAGAGTTAGATTTAGTTGAAATTTCACCAAAGGCAACCCCTCCAGTTTGTAAAGCAATGGAATATAAAAAATTTCTCTATGAGCAAAAAAAGAGGGAAAAAATGATGAAATCCAAATCTTCAAAAGTAATTGTAAAAGAAATTAGATTTGGACCTAACACTGATGAACATGATTATGAATTCAAGAAAAAACACGGAATAAAATTCCTCAAAGAAGGTGCAAAACTAAAAGCATTTGTTTTTTTTAAAGGAAGATCTATCATTTTTAAAGAAAAAGGTCAAATTTTACTTCTAAGATTAGCTCAAGAGTTGGAAGAATTTGGAAAAGTTGAGTCTTTACCTACCATGGAAGGAAAAAAAATGATTATGTTTGTAGCCCCAAAAAAATAAATAAGTTGTTATGCCTAAAATGAAGACAAAATCAAGTGCAAAAAAAAGGTTTAAAATCACAGGTACAGGAAAAATTAAAAGAAAGCATGCCTTTAAAAACCATATTTTGACAAAAAAATCAAAAAAAAGAAAGCTGGCACTAACCCACTCTACTTTGGTACATGAAAATGACAGTGACAATATTAAAAAACAATTACGTTTAAAATAAGGATTAAAATTTATCCAAGAAAAAGGTATTAAAAGTTCATAAAGACACCTTAACTAAAAAAAATAAAATTATGCCTAAATCAACAAATTCAGTTGCCTCCAGAAAGAGAAGAAAAAAAATTATAAAACAAGCTAAAGGATACTTCGGAAGAAGAAAAAATGTTTGGACAATTGCTAAAAATGCAGTTGAAAAAGGATTATCTTATGCATATAGAGATAGAAGGAATAAAAAAAGATCTTTCAGATCTTTATGGATTACTAGAATTAATGCTGCTGCAAGAGTTCACGGCTTATCCTATTCAGAATTTATGTTTAAGTTAAAAGAAAAAAATATTGACTTCAACAGAAAGGTTTTAGCTGATTTAGCTATGAATGACCCTAAGGCATTTGATGAAATTATTAAAAAAATTAAATAGTTTTAGAAAGGAGATTCTTCATCCTGTTCTCTGTAGTTCCCGCTTTCAAATGCTTGATCTGGATTAACTTTTGGTGTTTTTTGATTTATTTTAGATTGAAATTCAAAAGGAGAATCATAATCATCTAAATTTTCAAATCTACCCAAGTTTGAAATAAATTTTAAACGAATACTATTCAAACCTCCATTTCTATGTTTTGCTACAATTAGCTCAGCCTGACCAGAAGATGGAGTTCTTTCTTCATCATCCCATTCATCAATTTTATAATATTCTGGCCTGTAAATAAACGATACAATATCTGCATCCTGTTCAATTGCGCCAGATTCTCTTAGGTCAGAAAGAATTGGTCTTTTACTACCTCCTCTTGTCTCAACTGCTCTAGACAATTGTGAAAGGGCAATTATTGGAATATTTAATTCTTTAGATAAAGCTTTCAAATTTCTAGATATCGTTGAAATTTCTTGTTCTCTATTTCCATTTTTATTACTTCCCCCAGCAGTCATTAACTGCAAATAATCAATTACTATAAGTTTTATTCCATATTGGGAAGAGAGTCGTCTTGCTTTAGCTCTTAAATCAAAAATTGATAACGACGGTGTATCATCTATATACAAAGGTGCATTTTCAAGTGCAGAGACCTTAACATTCAACTGCTCCCATTCAAATTTTTCTAAATTTCCGGTTCTCAATTTCTCAGAGGACAAACCAGTTTCAGATGAAATTAATCTAGTTATTAACTGAATTGAAGACATTTCTAATGAAAAGAAAGCAACAGGAATATTTTTTGAAACTGCCATGTTTCTTGCCATGGATAAAGTTAAAGCTGTTTTACCCATTCCTGGTCTGGCAGCTATTATAATTAAATCACTGGGCTGCCATCCTGAGGTCAATTTATCCACATCACTAAATCCAGATGGGACTCCACTTAAACCATCTTTATTTGATATTTCTTCTATTTTCTTTTTTGCCTGAATAACCAAGCTCTCAGCAGTTTCAGTCGATTTCTTTATATTTCCTTGTGTAACTTCATAAAGTTTTGATTCAGCGTTGTCCAATAAATTAAATACATCTTTAGTTTCATCATAAGAATCTTCAATAATTTCAGTTGAAATTTTTATTAAACTTCTTTGTATATATTTCTGCAAAATAATTCGAGCATGAAATTCTATGTGGGCAGATGAAGAAACTTTTTGCGTAAGTTGAACCAAATAATTATCACCACCTACTTTATCAAGTTTACCTTCAGACTTTAACTTTGATGAAACGGTTAAAATATCAATTGGTTCGGTGTTTTCAAACAATTTAACAATACTCTGAAAAATAAATTGATGTGATTCTTTGTAAAACGCGTTCTCATGTAAAATATCTATAACTGAATCAACTCCTTTTTTATCAATCATCATAGCCCCTAAAACAACTTGCTCAAGATCTAAAGCTTGAGGAGGTATTTTTGCTCTCTCAAATGATACAACAGGAGTATTCTTATTAGATAGTCCAAAAAGAGGCTTTGCTTTATCCATTAAGCTAACTTAAATAATTCTAACACTTTATTATTGAAAATTGAGAGATTTTAACAAACAATTATTTGTTGATAATAAATACTAAAATGTTGATATCCTAAAAATTATGAATTATAAACTCCCATGGAAGTAAATTTCTTCATCCTTTCATCCAAAAGGGTATTTATATTTTTTTCTTTTAAATTATTAAAAGAACTTAAAATTGCTTTTTTTACATTCAAAAAAGTTTTTTCCTTATTTCTGTGAGCACCTCCCAAAGGTTCTGATATTATTTTATCAATTAATTTATTCCTTTTCATATCCTGAGGAGTTAATTTTAACGCTTCTGCTGCCTTTTCTTTAAAATCCCAGTTTCTCCAAAGTATAGATGAACATGATTCCGGAGAAATCACTGAATACCATGTGTTTTCAAGCATCATTACATGGTCACCAATTCCTATGCCTAAAGCACCCCCAGATGCCCCTTCTCCAATTACAATACAAATTATTTGAGTTTTAAGTTGGAACATTTCAAAAAGATTTTTAGCAATAGCCTCACCTTGGCCTCTTTCTTCAGCTTCAAGTCCTGGATAAGCACCAGGCGTATCAATCAAACAAATAATAGGTAATCTAAATTTTTCAGCTGATTTCATTAGCCTTAATGCCTTTCTGTAACCTTCAGGATTAGACATTCCAAAATTTCTATATTGTCTTGTTTTGGTATTATATCCTTTTTGTTGACCAATAAACATAAAACTTTGATCATCTATTTTTCCCAAACCTCCAATCATAGCTTTATCGTCATTAATGTTCCTGTCTCCATGCAATTCTAAAAATGTATCTCCAGTTAAAAATTTAATATAATCTAATGTGTAGGGTCTAGATGGATGTCTAGATAACTGTACCCTTTGCCAAGGAGTAATATTTTTATAAATAATTTTTTTTGTTTTTTCTATTTTATCATTGATCTTCTTACATGTTTGTGAAACATCTATTTCACTTTTATCTCCAATTAATTTACATTCTTTTAATTGTTCTTCCAGAGATTTTAATGGTTCTTCAAAGTCTAAATATTCCATCGTTCAAATATAAAATAATAATTGACAAAGAATTTATTTTCGCTTTAGCTTAATAAATCCATTTATAATTATAGAAATAAAAATAAGTAAAAACCCAAAATAAAATTGTGAATTAAGTTGCGTGTGTTCATTTAATAAAATAATTGCTAAAATAATTCCATAAACAGGTTCCATATTTATTGATAACATTAACGTGAATGGAGATAAGTCTTTCATTACATCAATTGAAATAACAAACGCATATGCGGTACATATAGTACCCAACACGAACAACCATATAAAATCCTTAGAGTCTACAATTAATAGATCTAAACTTAAGTCTTTACTGAAAATTAAAATCAGTGAAATACAAATTAGTCCAGAAAGTAATTCATAGAAGGATATTGTCAAAGATGAAGTTTTGCCTACAATTTTACCATTAATTAGGGTAAAAAACACACTTAATAAAACTGATATTGATGCATACATTATACCTTCCCAGAAATGGAACTGAGTTCTAAATATAATGATAGTTCCAATTGCAACAAGTATACCCAATATTACTTCATGAATAACAATTTTTGTTTTGTAAAAAAAAGGTTCCAGAAAGGAAGTTAAAAACGCCCCAAGAGATAATATTGATAAAGTAATTGAAACATTAGAAACCTTAATTGCTTTAAAAAAAAAAACCCAGTGCATGCATATTAAAAAACCACAAAAAAATAATTTCATAAATAATTTTTTAGATATTTTTTTTAAAGGAAAAATAATTGAAAAAAACAACAGGAATATTGTAGCTATCAACATCCTATACCAAACTAATTCTATAGACTCAATCGAAATTATTGAACCTAAAATAGCAGTAAATCCGAATATAAAAACTATAAAATGAAAGTGAATTAAACTTCTAAATTTATTTTCTTGCATAATTAAGAAATATAAGAGCAATACATAAAAATATGATATTTGGAATCCAAGCTCCAATAAATGGACTTAAACCAGATTTAGTTACCATAACTGAAAAAAACTTATCAAAAAAAACAAAAGAAAATGCGGTTATGACTCCAAAGGCTAAATTAAAACCCATACCCTGTCTTCTTTTGAATGATGAAGCTGAAACAGCTAAAATTGTTAAAACAAAAGTTGATATAGGTATACTCCAACGTTTGTTCCTGACTAATAGATGATTATTTATCAAGGGTGAACCACTCATTTTTTCTTGTTCAATGAATTTATTTAATTCAAAAAAGTTCTGTGTTTCAGCCATATATTTTAAAGAAGACAACTCATTTATTTTAAATGGAAAAATGGTATCTAAAATTTTTTTGGATACAATTTTTTGTTTTTGGTTAACAAAACTTCTTTTAAAGTAATCAGTAAGTCTAAAAACACTGTCTTCTTCAATCCATCTAATATTCCTGGCGCTAATCTTATATTCCATACTGGTTCCATTAAAATGCTCATAAGAAAAATCATATGCTAAATTTCGAGTTGGATTATAGCTGCTTACATAAATAAAATCATTATCATTAATCTGCTTATAGACCTTAGATGTAGTTCTTGACTTTTTATTTTTTTTTAAATATTTATAATAAAATTCATTATAATTTTTATTTTTTTCTGGAACAATAAACATTCCTGAGTAAAATGCCATTGTAGCAACTATTGAAGATGCTACAATAAAAGGTCTCAAATATCTATTAAAAGAAATTCCTGAACTTAAAATTGCAATAATTTCTGAATCATTAGCAATTTTTGAAGTAAACCATACAACGGAAAGAAATATAAAAATTGGATATAATGTATTACCAAAATACCAAGTAAAGTCTAAATAGTAATTAAAAATTTCATCAAATGGAATATCATATTCTTTAAACTTATCAATCTTTTCTGAAACATCAACTAAAATTCCAATTGGAATAAATAGAATCATCATGGCAAAAAATGTACTTAAATACTTTATAATTATGTACTTATCTAAAATTTTTAACATTACAACTTATTATTTAATCTATTTATTGTTTTTAATTTCCAACTACTAAAAGAACCATTGATAATTTGTTTTCTTGCCTCTTTGACCAGCCAAACGTAGAAGGCTAAATTATGAATTGTTGCAATTTGTCTTCCAAGTGCTTCATTTGAAATAAAAAGGTGTCTTAAATATGCTTTTGAATAGTTTAAATCTACAAATGAATAATTATTTTTATCTAAAACCTCAAAATTATCTTTCCATTTTAAATTTTTTATATTAATTGAACCATCCATTGTAAAAATCATTCCATTTCTAGCGTTTCTGGAAGGCATTACACAGTCAAACATGTCAACACCCAATGAAATATTTTCTAATAAGTTAATTGGTGTACCAACACCCATCAAATACCTGGGTTTACTTTTTGGCAATACATTGCACACAACTTCAGTCATTTCATACATTTCATCGGCAGGTTCACCTACCGAAAGACCTCCAATGGCATTTCCAAATGATTCAGTATTAGCAATGAATTCTGCAGATTGTAATCTTAAATCCTTAAAAGTACTTCCTTGAACAATTGGAAATAGAGTTTGAGAATAATCATAAATCTGAGGATGTTTTTTAAATTCTTCAATGCTTCTATTCAACCATCTATGTGTTAAATGCATCGAATTCTTAGCATAATTACGATCGCATGGATATGGTGGACATTCATCAAATGCCATTATAATATCTGCACCAATTAATTTTTGAATTTTAATGGCTCTTTCAGGAGAAAAAAAATGTTTAGAACCATCAATATGTGATTTAAATTCAACCCCTTCCTCATGTATTTTTCTAGAGTTAGATAGAGAATATACCTGATAACCACCACTATCAGTTAAAATATTTCTGTCCCAATTCATAAATTTATGGATTCCTCCTGCTTTATTTATTGTAGTTTCTCCAGGTCGTAAATAAAGATGATATGTATTGGATAAAATGATATCTGGATTAATTTCATTTTTGACATCTCTTTGATGTACACCTTTTATTGTAGCTGCTGTTCCTACAGGCATAAAAATAGGGGTTTCAACTTTACCGTGATCTGTTTCTATTGTACCAGCTCTAGCATTTGATCCCGAATCTAAAGAATCTAATTTAAATTTCATTGATTTTATGTCTTCATAAATATAATTATATGTTGAATTATAAATGAACATTTTGATAATAATATGTTTTTATTAACATTAAATGTAGATTATTAACAAATTATAATATTTACTAATAATTATGTAATTAAAACTTTTATTTAACACTTTTTAAATTATACATTTGGCGAATATTGAGATAGATGAAAAACATTACCCATTTAAGTAATTTAGTAATTCAAGTACGTAGAGATATTCTGAGAATGGTTCACAAAGTCAATTCAGGCCATCCTGGAGGATCTTTGGGATGTACAGAATTTTTAGTTTTATTATACTCCAATATATTAAACAAAAAACCAAATTTTAATATGAATGGTATTGGAGAAGATATTTTTTTCTTATCAAACGGACATATTTCACCTGTTTTCTACAGTGTACTTGCTCGTGTAGGTTATTTTGATATTAAAGAATTAAATACCTTTAGAATGTTAGATTCAAGATTACAAGGTCATCCAACCACTCATGAAGGTCTACCTGGAGTAAGAATAGCTTCAGGCTCATTAGGTCAAGGGCTTTCAGTGGCGATAGGAGCTTGCGAAGCTAAAAAGTTAAATAAAGATCCCCATCTTATTTATTCATTGCATGGTGATGGAGAACTTCAAGAAGGCCAAAATTGGGAAGCTATAATGTATGCTTCAGCAAAAAAAATTGACAATTTAATTTCAACAATTGACTTAAATGGAAAGCAAATTGATGGATCTACAGATGATGTTTTATCCATGGGAAACTTAAAAAGTAAATTTAAAGCATTTGATTGGATTGTTGTTGAAATTGAGAATGGTAACGACTTAAATGAAATTAATTCTGGTATGGATAAAGCAAAATCATTAACCGGAAAAAAGAAACCAGTATGTGTATTGCTTAAAACTGAAATGGGAAATGGAGTTGATTTCATGATGAATACTCATGCTTGGCATGGAAAAGCTCCAAATGATGAACAGCTAAAATTAGCTCTAAGTCAAAATAAAGAAACTATCGGAGACTATTAAATTTTTTATAAAAAATGATAACATACAATTTCACTGAAAAAAAAGATACAAGAAGTGGTTTTGGTGCTGGTCTTACTGAACTTGGAAGAAAAAACCCAAATGTTGTAGCTCTTTGTGCTGATTTAGTTGGTTCATTAAAAATGAATGAGTTCATTAAAGAAAATCCTGATCGTTTTTTCCAAGTTGGAATAGCGGAAGCTAATATGATGGGAATTGCCGCAGGACTTACCATTGGAGGTAAAATACCATTTACAGGAACTTTTGCAAATTTCTCAACTGGAAGAGTTTACGATCAAATTCGCCAATCAATAGCATATTCAAATAAAAATGTTAAAATTTGCGCATCTCATGCAGGTCTTACCTTAGGAGAAGATGGAGCTACTCACCAAATTCTTGAAGATATTGGTCTAATGAAAATGCTTCCTGGAATGGTGGTCATAAATCCCTGTGATTATAATCAAACTAAGGCTGCAACAATTGCAATTGCTGACTACAATGGTCCAGTTTATTTAAGATTTGGAAGACCTTCAGTTCCAAATTTTACACCAGAAAATAAAGATTTTGAAATTGGGAAAGCAATAAAGATGCAGGATGGAGATGATGTAACTATTATAGCAACTGGTCATTTAGTTTGGGAAGCTTTGGAGGCTATCAAAGAATTAGACAAAAAAGGAATTTCAGCTGATCTATTAAATATCCATACAATTAAACCATTAGATCAGGATTCAATATTAAAATCAGTTAGAAAAACAGGTTGTGTTTTGACAGCTGAAGAACACAATTATTGGGGTGGACTTGGGGAAAGTGTAGCAAGAATACTAGTGAAAAATCATCCAGTTCCTCAAGAATTTGTCGCAACAAATGATACATTTGGAGAGTCTGGAACACCTTCCGAACTAATGAACAAATATAAAATTAATTCTAATTCCATTGTAAGTTCGGTTTTAAGATTATTGAAAAAAAGTGAATAGGTATTTATTAATCTTATTATTTTTTGGTTCAATTTCTGCATACACACAAAATATTTCTATTGATTATGGAATAAAGGGAGGTATTAACTTTAATAGCCAATTAAATATATCTGCAGAAATTGAATCTATATCAAATAAGATAAATATTTTTGAAACTAGAAATGGTCAGCATTTTGGTGTTTTTTTTAAAATAAAATTCAAAAATTATTATTTAAAACCGGAAATTAATTATACAATAATTAATAACAGCTATAATATTCCTGAAATATTAGTCAATACAAATAATATTATTTCTGAATTCAAACAAAAAAAAATTGATTTTCCAGTTATGATAGGTTATGACGTTTTTAGAAATCTCAGTCTCTTTATTGGACCTAGATTTGAATTTTTAAAAAATGCTGATTTTGAAAATTTAAAAATTAAAGACTTAAAAAAAGATTATCAAATTGGATTGCAATATGGAATTGGAATTAAGTTTAGCAGATTTGAAATTGACATTAGGGTTGAAAGAGGTTTCGAGAAAAATGAAATTAAATTAATGGAGAGCTCTGTTGGAAATAAAAATCAATTCATTACATCAAAAGGTAAAATTTACTTATTAGCCTTATCATACTATTTATAATCTAATTATTATCGAGAAAATCAGGTATTCCATCGCCATCCGTATCATCTGGGTTTCCATCTCCGTCTGTATCATATTCATCTTTCGTTAAAACTCCATCACCATCATCATCATCATCAAGATAATTAGGAATTCCATCTAAATCTGTATCATCCACACTACCGTCCTCATTGTAATCATACTCCTCCTTAGTTAAAATTCCATCTCCGTCATCATCTCTATCAAGATAATTAGGAATATTATCATCATCCGTATCATCATTATTAAAAATATGGTCACCATTTAGATCTTCATAAATTGAATTTACTTTGTCCGCATCGTGATCAGCAGTAGCTAATGTTTTGAGATTAATTTGAAAAATTAAAGGTGAGTAAGCAGGGATATTCAGTGTTGCATTATTGTAATAACCAAGTTTGGAAGGAAATATAGCAATACCAATACCAAAATTGTCAAAGGAATATGTGCCATTATTATTAATAATAATTTCTCCTCTTTTCAAAAGAGAGCTAAACTCTTGAAATCCCCTAACTACAGAAGTTTGATCAAGCCATAATGGATTTTTCCTGGAATCAAAGGTTGTATTGTCTAATAACTGTCCTTTATAAGTAACAAAAATAGAGTCTGCAACTGTGGGATTGACTCCACTTCCTTCTCTTTCTATAATGTAATACAAATTATGGGAAATTTTTTCATCATTTTCATCAATAACATCTATTTTCATAGTTGTAACTTGGTCAAAGAGAGAAATTTTAGTTGAGTTATCACCAGAAATGGTATCAATTATTAGATCTACATTTTCGTTGGATGCTAAATTTGCAAAATCTTCGTAATTATAAAAATGAGTTTTTAAAAATTCAACAATGGAGTCATTTTCAACAATATATTGGGGACCAATATCTTTTGGAGGTGCTGCTTCATCATCGTTATCTGAATCAGTTGAGCATGAAATTAACAGTCCTGTTAAAATTGAAAAAAATAAGAATGATTTTAAGAATTTTTTCATAAATCATTAAAATATGGCGCAAGATACAATTTTCTTATATTTTTGAACGAAAAAACTAAACCTAAAACAAGTGAGAATTGATAAATTTTTATGGCATTCAAGAATTTATAAATCAAGAAGTAAAGCTATCGAAGCATGTAGAAAAAAACAAATTAAAATTAATAAAAACCCTGTTAAACCTTCATTTGAAGTTCATCAAAATATGATTATTGTAGTTAATAAAAAGCAAATTGTATATGAATACAAAATTCTTGATATTCCATCAAAAAGAATTAGTCCTAAAATTGTCTATTTGTACTTAGAACAAATAACATCCCAAATTCAGATGGAAAAAAATGAAATCTTGATATCTAACAAAAAATTATTAAATCAAATCAAAAAGCCTACAAAAAAAGAAAGAAGAGATTTAAATAATTTTTTAAATGAATAAACTATATTTACTGATATCATTGTATTGGAAAGATCAGATCAAATATTAGATTATCAAAAAATTATAAGGATTGTAAAAAGATTGTCCTTTCAAATTTTTGAAAAAAACCATAATCAATCAGAAATTTTTCTTATTGGAATACATAAAAATGGCTATAAACTTTCTAAATTAATACAACAAGAACTTCAAAAAATAAGTGATAAAAAAATTCATTTATGTTGCCTTAAAATAAATAAGAAAGAACCTTTCAAAAAAATTGAATTTGATACTGATTTGTCAAAAATAAATAACAAAGCTATTGTTTTAATTGATGATGTATTGAACTCTGGAAAAACCCTAATATACTGTACTAAGTTCTTATTGGATGTTCCCATTTCAAATTTTAACACAGCTGTATTAATCGATAGAAATCATAAAAAATTTCCAATAAAAGTAGATTTTAAAGGTATTTCTATATCTACTTCAATTGATGAAAACATTAATGTTATTTTTGAGACTGACAATATTTATGCTTTTATTAATTAAAAACCTTAGTTATTTCATTACAAATATCTATCAAATTTTTTTTATCAGCATCAATTTTAATTCTTGCTTTATTGTAATAATTAATTCTTTCAAAAATGTGTTTTGATATAAATTCTGACATTTTTTCTTTTGACTCTATATGCGATATTATTGGCCTTTGATTTTTTTCATTAAACAATCTTTCTACTAATGTTTCAACTTTACAATTAATAAAAAAGACATTTTGAGTTATAGAATTAATTAAATTCATATTGTCAAAATAACAAGGAGTACCCCCTCCTAACGAAATAATAGAAACTTTTTTAGATTTTAAAACATTTATCAAAGTTTTTTTTTCAATATTTCTAAATTTAATTTCTCCAATAGAGTTATAGATTTCAGATATTTTACTTTTCTTTATTTTTTCAATTTCATTATCTAAATCAATGTGCGGAATATTAATTTTTTTTGATAACAGATTAGCAATAGATGATTTACCACAACCCATGTAACCTAAAATAATTATGTGTGAAGAAATTTTATTGTTCAATACTTTAAACTTTTTAAGCAAATTTATAAGAAAATCTCTTTGAATAATAAATTTATTCAGGCTATATTTGCAGCCATCAAATATTTAAGATTTGGCACTTTCTTTGTAAAGTATAAAACTTTTAAAGATTGGGTTATAGTTTTAGAACCAACCAAATCAAATTGACCTGGTAGCTCAGTTGGTAGAGCATCTCCCTTTTAAGGAGAGGGTCCTGGGTTCGAGACCCAGCCAGGTCACTTCAAATTCTGCGCGCGTGGCGGAATTGGTAGACGCGCTAGGTTGAGGGCCTAGTGAGATTAAGTTCTTGTGGAGGTTCAAATCCTCTCGTGCGCACATTTTATTATATATGTCGGCGAAAAAAAATATTTTCATAATAGGTTCAGGATTTTCTTCACTTTCCTGTGCATGTTATTTAGCAAAACAAGGTTATGACGTTTCGGTTTTTGAAAAAAATAATTCCCTTGGAGGAAGAGCAAGACAATTTAAAAAAGAAGGATTTACTTTTGATATGGGTCCGAGCTGGTACTGGATGCCTGATGTATTTGATAAGTTTTTCAATGATTTTGGAAAAAAAACATCTGATTACTATAACCTAAAAAAATTGAATCCAGCATACAAAGTGTTTTTTGGTAAAAACGATTTTATAGAAATAGAAGATTCTTTAGATAAGATCAAAAAAGTTTTTGAAAAACACGAAAAAGGCAGCTCTATTGAATTAGAAAAATTCATGGCAATTGCAAAAGACAATTATGCAATAGCTGTAACTGATCTTTTATACAAAATGCCTGGATTAAGTCCCCTTGAGTTAATAACAAAAAAAACAGTATTAAAAGCAGGCTCATTTCTAAGTAATATAAGAAAAGAGGTAAGAAAAAGATTTAAAAATAAAAAACTTAGATTACTTCTTGAATTTCCAGTTTTGTTTCTTGGTGCTAAATCTTCAAATACTCCAGCCTTTTATAGTTTTATGAACCATGCTGATTATGGTTTAGGAACATGGCAACCAACAAATGGTTTTTATGATGTTGTTTTAGCAATGGTAGACCTTGGTAAATCACTAGGAGTTAAATATTATGTTGACCATGAGGTTACGTCAATAAATATTGTTGAAAATAAAGTTGATTCCATTACAATAAATAATAAAAAAATAAAAACTGACATAGTAGTTTCAGGAGCAGATTACGCTCACACAGAAACTCTATTAAGCAATAAATTTCGTCAATATTCAAAAAAATATTGGTCAAAGAGAACATGGGCTCCATCCTCTTTATTATTTTATGTAGGTTTTGATAAAAAACTTAAAAACGTATCTCACCATAATCTATTTTTTGATACTGATATTGACAATCACGCTAAGAATATTTACGATATTTCAAATTGGCCAAAAGACCCCCTATTTTATGCTAATTTCACCTCAATTACCAATCCAAAAACAGCACCAAAGGGCTGTGAAAATGCATTTTTTTTAATTCCAA
>JBJKVZ010000013.1:0-9150 GCA_045562345.1 Flavobacteriaceae bacterium | reverse complement strand
AATTAATACCGATCAAAAATTAGAAATGGATGCAGATTCTATTGGTCAAAAAGCCATAAATTATAATTCCAATAATAATATTCAGCTAAAATCCATTGACTCAGAAAGCAATACTTTACAGCTAAAAGATCCACCAACAACAGGATCAGAACCATTGGAATCAATTCCTGAAGGGAATGAAGATGAGGATGAAGATGAATTAGTTACACCAGGTGGTCTTGAAATAAACGCTGATGGATTAGATGATGAACAAAAAAAAACAGCTATGCAAAATACCGACGAGGTTGTTGATAGCCTTTCGTTTGTAGGTAGCATAGCTGGAAGAAAAATTGGAACAGCACTAGACAATAAAAAGGTTGAAGAATTAGCTGATCCAAAACCAACATATTTAGAAAATCTAAAACAAGTACATCAAAACTCTGCAAATCCACCAGGTGGACAAACATTTTTTAGTGTAATGGGAAATATATTTGGAATTGGAAGTGCACTCAAAGATATGACAATGAACTTTTTAGACTCTATGGATAAATGGACACAATGGACAGCTTATAAAAGAGCTACTGAAAAAGAAAATCCACCTGAGGAAGCAGTTTATGGATTGAGTAAAGTTTGGAAAGGATTTTGGACTAAAGTTGGTGGATTCTTTGAAGGTGTTTTAAGACTAACTACATCCATCCTTTTACTAACACCCGCTGCTGCTTTTGGAGCTACAATAAAAATTGCTCATAAAATTAAAGATGGCGTTTCATGGATGATGAGTTTAGGTAAAAGAATTTTTCAATTTTTTAAAGGTCAAAAAAAAGATACGAATTCAAAATCATTACTGGAAAAAGCCCTTAATCATGATTCGGCTGCATTAGAACTTATTCTTGGCTTAGAACTACCCTCTGTTAAGAGAAGTGCTTTCCCCAAACTAAATAAATGGGTGTTCGATAAAAAACAAGGTATTGGTTCTCTAATGGGTGCTGAAAAAGCAAATCGAATTGTTGATGAAAAGGATGGTGAAGGAAATTTAAAGAAAGACCCTGAAAATGCTGAAGATTTATATGATAGACTAAGTGCTATAATAGAAAATAGTCCAGCTTCAAGAAAATTAATTGAGGATGAAATTAAAGTTACTATGACAGGAGTTGGAGTTTAAACTATAAAAAATTTTAAACAGTAAAAGCTTATTTTAAAAATCAATTACAATCAACTTCTTTTTGACCAGGATCTGAAACTGTAATTTGACCACCCCAAGCACACATGCATTTACTTTTTTCAGTTACAATTGGTAAAAATTTTAATTTAGATTTTGAAGCTCCTCCAGTCCATGGTGTAGTTAATGGGATACATGGCATTGGTTTTAAAACCCCATAATTAGCAGCAGTCGCAGCAATAACCACTGGATTTGCAGGAGATTTACATTTTCCAAATGCTGGAATATTTAACATTGGAGTAAAATCTAAGATATTCGCAATTGGTTTTCCTTTGCCCTTAGCTAAATTTTTTGGTAAAATTTTAATAGGTTTATCACCACCATCACCCATGGAACATTTTATTTTACCACCATCACATAAACATTTTGCCATTTAACATAGATTTAGTTAATAAAAATAATTAAATAACTTATTATAAATACTATTAAATCGATAAATTTAATTATAATTATTTATAATGAAATATCATCTATTTCTTGTAGTTTTTTATTTGTTTTTATCATCTAAATTAATTGGTCAAAATGAAAAATGTGAATGTGACACAAACAATTCAAAAGATTTATATAAAATTGGCCAATTTAATTTAATAAAGAATGATTTAAAATGTTGCCTTAAATATGGAAGCTCAATAGACAAAAATATTTCAAGAGAGATTTTATCATTAACTGCAATAGCTCAGGATTCCTTGGATATTGCTAAAATTTACTTGGATAATTTAGTTTTATCAAACCCTAATTACATTCCATTCTCAAACAATATTATTTTTTTGAGACTCTTTGAAAAATCTAAATATGAAAATTTTAAAATTAGAGTTTCTTCAATTTCAAAAAGACCTGAGGATATAAAAAAAGCTCCTGCAATAATAGATATTATTTCTTCAGATGAAATTTTAGCAGCTGGCTATAATGACATAACAGAACTTCTATCAGATCTTCCAGGATTTGATATATCAAAGACTAAAAGTGTAATGTATAGTAATATTTATCAATTAGGCTTTAGAGCTGACAGCTCTGAAAGAACTCTTTTGATGATTGATGGTGTTGAAGAAAATGATGTCTTTCTTAATTGGTCATATATTTCAAGACAATACCCTATGTCTTCAATTAAGGCAGTTGAAGTAGTTTATGGACCGGCCTCAACTATTTACGGCCCAAGAGCTTTTGTAGGAGCTATTAATATTATTACTTATCAACCTAATGAAAGAAAACGAAATTATTTTTCAGGCAGATTTAATGAATCTAAAAAGTTAAATTTAAGAGGAAATATATCATCCGGTTCTTTTAATACAAAAAACATTGACCTTTCCTTAGGAAATGGAAATAAAAAAGATACTAAATTTAATTACCAATTCACTGGAAGAATTTTTGAATCCGACGAAAATGACATGTCCGATACTTCTTTTTTAGATTACAATATTTCTAGTCTCGATAAATTTCAATATGATCACTTAGTAAATAATATTGATTTTGAAGGAAAATCAATCGATGAATGGATAATTACCAATAATCTACAAGGTTATTTAAATGATTTTTTTGTAAAAACACCTAATGGGTTAGAATTAACCTCTAAAGCTAAAGACCTTGCCTTACAGTATGATAAAGCAGCGTATAGTGGTAATGTTAATGGTGAACCCATGGATTTTTCTAATAGTAGTAAAAATTATTTTTTTGAAACAAAATTTTCTTTTAACAATTTTCTTTTTGGTTATAGAATATGGAAAATAATTGAAGGTTTTGGTGGTTTGTATAATGATTTAGATACAGCTCCCTCAAAAAATGGATCTAATTGGGCTCCCATTAATAAAACAATGTTTTTTAAATATAATAATACTATCAATGAAAAAATAAGTGTTTCTGTTCAATCATCATTTAAAAATCATAGACTTGGCAAAGAGACTGTCAGAACGCTTTTCAAACCTTTTGGAAATCCAAAAACAGATTTGTCGATTGTTGACCTAATTAATTTTAATAATATTAACATAAACAGCTATAATTATGATGAATATGATAGGATTGAGTCACATGATCAAAAAAAAGTTCACGGATGGCTTAATAGATATTATTTTTATCAGGCTACACAAGGTAGATTAGAAGCTAGGTTTTACTATGATTCAGAAAAATTTCAAATCATGTCCGGTATTGATTATAGATTAACATCATCTTTGGGAGATTATCTAATTTTTTATGATCAGAACTGGAGAGGAAGTGATTTTATTAGTAATCAAAACAGCTCTAATTATGCTGAAGAATTTGGAAATTCAAAAGATATTCATTCAAAGGGTGGAAATACTCATCTATTAAATGACTTAGGGGTATATTTTCAAGGAAGTTTAAAAATTGGCAAAAAAGAATCATATTTTAATTTTGGTTTAAGATATGACAGAAATACTCAAAGACATAATATTGAAAATGGATACACAGTTTTTTTACCTAGAATAGGGTTTGTTTTTGGTAATGAAAAAACAGTTTTCAAAATTAATGCTTCCAGAGGATATCAAAGCCCTTCGCTTTGGGCAAAATATTCAACGGCAGGTATTAGAGTACCTAACCCTAAACTAAAACCTGAAGGAATTGATCAGGTTGACATATCAATTTTAGGAGAATCAAAAAATAAAAGAATAAATTGGAATATTGGATTATTCAATAATAATGTTTTTGATGCAATTAAAATGAAACCCATTCCTTCAACAAATTATTCTCAACATAGGAACGTTGATAAATATAATATTTATGGTGCCATTGCTAATTTCAAATATAAAACAGAGAAATTTAGATTTAACATTAACGGTAATTATACTAATCCTAGATTAATTAATGATGATAAAAAAATAAGAATTGCCGATATTTCACAATTTAAAATTAATGCAGGACTAACAAAAATATTTAAATTAAAAAATATTTCTGGGAGCGTTAATATTAGGGGAAATTATGTTTCGTCAAAACCAGTCGGTGCTGAAACAACTGTTCCTAGTAATCCAGGATTGGAAAACACAAGTGAAATACCAGAACATTTTTTATTGCATTCAAATTTCATGTTAAAACACAATAAAATACCCAATGTTTATTTAAGTTTTAAAATAAATAATATTCTTAACACAATCTATTATCATCCAGGTGCAAGAAATGCGAATTCAATTTTTGATTTACAAGATGATACGTCTGGAAATTACTCAAATTGGTATTCTAATACTATTTCAAATAAAAATTGTCCTTATATAATTCAAGAACCTCAAAATTATATGCTAAAGTTAATTTTTGACATGTAGCTTTAGCTTTTGTTAAATATTTTACCCTCTTTATTTAATTCTCTTTTTATTCCCAAAATAATATGGTTTATATCCAATTCAACTGCATTTTGTTTTGAAAGAAGCCAAGCATGTTGAATTACATTTTTTATTGATCCTCCACTTAATTCATAATTTTTAGAAATTTTATTAATATTATTTTCAGTAATGTTGGAAATATTTTTTAAAGAGTTTTCCCAAAGTTTAATTCTTTGAGTTTTGTTTGGTAAGTTATAATAGATAACTGATTGAATTCTTCTAGAAAAAGCAGTATCAATATTAGGTCTTAAATTTGTTGCAAGAATAATTAGACCATTATAATTTTCAACGCGTTGAAGTAAATACGCTGTTTGTTGGTTAGCAAACTTATCTTTGGAATCACCTACAGATGTTCTTTTTGAAAATAACGACTCTGCTTCGTCAAAAAATAAAATCCAGTTTTTATTTTCAGCTAAATCAAATATTTTTGACAAGTTCTTTTCAGTCTCACCTATATACTTGGAAACAATTTGTGACAGGTCTACTCTGTAAACATTTAAATTATTCATTTTACCTAGTAATGATGCAGTTAAAGTTTTTCCTGTTCCGGGAGGACCATAAAATAAAGCTTTGTAACCATTACTTATATTTTTGGATAAAGATTTATTATTATTTATTTCATCTTTAAATTTAAGCCAAGTGTTTATTGTTTTGATTTCATCCATAATATTTTCTTCCAATACTAAATCATCCCAATTTAAACTAGTTGTTAAAAGATTTGCCGGAAAATTTGAACTATAACTTGGAGTATAATCTTTTCCTATACTTATAAATTCAATAAATTCAGGACTAAGTGAAATAGTAGCAAATAAAAAGGAATCAAAAGATTCATCAATATTGATGTAAAGTATATTTTTTTTTCGAAAGAAATGATTATTTTCAAAATGAGTTCTAATCTCGATTCTGCCCTTTATATTTAAACCGTAGTATATAAATGATATTGTTTCAATGGTTGGGATAAATATATTTTTATTTCCTATAACCTTTCCTCCAAATTCAGTGAATGGTCTATTCAAAACTTTATTTTTTATCAAGAATTTATCAAATACATTCACCTGCAAATATGAAGCAATTGTTGAAATCAAAATAACTCTTTCCAAATCAGTTATGCTATTTGTTTTTAAAAAAATAGCATAATTGCTTTCATCGTTTTCAATATTAGGAGGAGGTATTGATTTATCATCCTTTTTTTCAAAAAAAATATTTAACCTATTATCAATTAATTTTGAAAACCAATTTAATTCGTTTTCAATAGTAATAGAATTATTAATTAATTTTTTATTTTCCATTAAATCCAATTAACAATAATCTTATTTTTCATAAATAAAGTTTGAACACTAGCAATGCTCCATGGAAGAGTTGATAATAAAACATCATAAGGATTTTTGTCAACATGTAAAACGTAGTTTTCTTTATCATTTGACAACAACCCTTCTCTAATTAAAAAAGAGTCTCTAAATGTTTGAATAGATGTATTTTCCATTTTTTTCCAGTTCAACAAAACTGACTTTAAGAGAGATTTGCAGATTTCAATTTCATGTTCTAACAATTCAATTGAACAGTCAACTAAATAATCAATTTCAACTCCAAAAATAATTTTATTCAAAATTAGTTCTTCCTCGTGAAATTCTAAATTTCCTTGAACAATATATTGAGTCAATAGTATTGCTTTTTGTCTAAATGTCTCATTGATGAACTCTTTATTTTTTAAAAACCCTAGTTTCTCACATAACATGTACATGTATGGCCATAGTAAAATCAAACCGGCATTATTTAAAAATAAAGAATCAATATCATCTGAACTAGAAATTGTTTTACGAACCTTGAATTCTTCCTTAACATTTTGTTTCTTAAAATCTTCCTGTACAACAGGGTCATAAACCAAATTATATTTAAACATAATTTTATCAATAAATATTTTTTCATTTTTATTTAATTTTTTTGAATACTTTTTTATTTGATTGAAAAAAACATCACTTTTTATGTTAGTCTTAAAAAAGAAATTATTAATCAAATCAATGATTATCTTATCAACATCAAAAATTATGAAATTTGATTTTGACCATAAAAAAGATAAATAGATAAATATGTGATTATCATCTTTAAATTTAAATTCTTTAAACAAATCTTTTTTATAAGATTTTTTTATAACTTGTTTTAGAAGTTTTAACCTGTTATTTAGATTTGGATGAATTATTTGTATAAAGTCATCCTTTTTAACATCTGGAAACAATGAAATCAACCTATCCATACTTTGCTTATTATTAGCATTATTATAAATAAGTTTTTTTATTTTTAATTTTTCTGTTTTATATAGTTTAATAAATTCATTATAAAGTTCATTTTTAGATTGAAAAAGAAAAGTTAATTCTAATGATCCAAATTCTATATAATAAGAAATAATATCAAATCTTTCAGTTTGGATAATAGTATCAAATTTAGATGAGTCCTCTCCTATCTTATTATATAATGATTCAAAAAACTGATCAAATTTTGTAACTGGCTCTAAGGAATCGTAAAGATTTTTAAACTTAGACACCTTACTTTTTTTGATAGAATCTTTAATGGCATTTACCAACTTACTTTGGAATAAATATTCAGAAGACTTAGAATAATTAGCTATGTTTTTAAGAAAAGATTTATTAAAAAAAAGATAATTGAAGTCAATTGCTTTTTTACTCAAAATTAATTTTTCAAATATTTGGAAAGCATCTGATTGATTAAATTCTTTGGCTTTTAACCAAAATGGTGCCTCATTAAATGCAATAAAATAGTATGATAAATCTTTGTAGTATATACTTTCTTTTTGTGACTTAGTTATTCCTGTAAAATTGTTAACTTCTAAAAACAAATTTGTTGTGTATAGAAAGTCTTGAAAAATTATATTTACTTGATTTTCAGGAATTAATTCTAATTTTTTTAAATAAACTTTATTAAATAAGGAATTTATTTTTGATAAATTTCTAAGATTTAATTGAGCGTTGTTAAATAAATAATACAAAAATCCAATATAAAATTCAGAATAAGTAAAATCTTTCGATTGGTTTGAAACTAAAGATTTCAAGACATATGATCTTAAAATTATTATAAATGCTCGTTTATCGAGGTTGGCAATATTAAAATCTTTGTAAATTGACAAGAGTAATTTTTCATAAATTGAAAATTTCTTATTTAACTTGTCAAATGATGATATAAATTCATTATTAAAGTTTTCCGAAATTGAAAGCTCAACAAAAGAGTAAAAGAGCTCTTGATCATAAAGATTCAGCTCTAAAAAATCTATTAAATTTTTTGAATTTGATAAAATATCATCAATACGATCATAATAATTATAATCATAATAAATCAAATCATTGTTTGATTTATTGATTTCATTTTTAAGATTCAATAAAAAATCGAAGTTATTAGATGAAAAGGTAGATTTAGCAAATGTTTTTGATGAGCTTAATAATTGAAAAATATTTTTGATGTTACTTTGATGATTTTCAAAAAACTCAACATTATTAAGAAATTCCTTTCGATAATCAATTTTATTAATATAATTACTTATCTCGAATAATGAATCTTCATTTTTAAGCTTAGATTTAAGAGAGGTAGCTAAATTAACATTTACTAGAAAGAATGATTTAAAAATTTCTTTAATAAAAAATGTTCTGTTTAATTGTTTTTTATTTTCAATTAGAATTTTAAGAGTGTAAAATTTGATTTGTGATTCATATTCTCTTAATTTTTGATATTCTAGGTTTTTTACTAAAAGTTTATATATATCAAAATAATCATTGTTTTTATCTTTTGAAATTAATCTGATTACTGATTCAAATGTTTTTTCTGATAAATTTTTAACAATAAAGGGAATATAAAATAGCTTTTCAAATTTATTTATTTCAGGTTTTTCTTTGTTAGCAATTAATAAAATGATCTTATCTAAATCTTTTGTTACTATTAATTCGTCATAAATAATTGAAGATATTTGAGAGTTTTTTAGTAAAATCAAATATGTTGACTTCTCAATAAAATCTAAATGAAGGTCAGTAAAGCTTTCTTTCTTTGAAATGCTTTTGAAATATTTAATTATGATGGTTAGAGTAGAGGTTTTTAACAAATCTGAAAAGACATTAATTACTTTTAAAAGTAAATTGAAGTCTGTTTGAAAATATGCTGACTCAAACTGTGTGTCGATAAAAGAATAAAGGTCATTAATAGATTTAAAATGTTTTTTAAAATGAATATTATCTTTAAATAATTTAAAAATTGAAAAAAGTAAATTCCTCGATTCCTTTTGATAAGAATTTGTAATTATTGAATTCTTCTTTTTTTCATTTAAATAATCAAAAAAATTATTTTTTAATCTGTTTTTGCCATAAATAGATTTTTTGTCAATTTGTTTAAAAATAACAGTGTGTGACATAAATAGCATGTCATATTCTTGATTAAGATCGATTACTTTAAATTTTGCAATTTCACCTTGTTTTAATTTTGAACCATCCTTTTTTATTAAATGTTCATATGGTACAAAAGCTTTTAAATCACCGTCAATATAGATAATTCCACCTTTTTTATTTAAATGATCTATCTTTTCCTCATGTATTGTTCCTTTTTTATAGATATTTTTATATTTATCCCATTGAT
>JBJKVZ010000012.1:0-9246 GCA_045562345.1 Flavobacteriaceae bacterium | reverse complement strand
AATTTTCTAAAAAAATTTCTTGTCCCTGTTCCCATTTATCATTACATAAATAAAATGAAGACATTTCCTTTCCTTTAAAATCAAAATAATTTGAAATAGAATTATGAAGATCCTCAAAATTTAAATTACTATTAATTTCAATATCACGAATCACATCTTCCTCGAAATCTAAAACAACTCTAATTTTATATACCATTAGAACTCCTATTTAAAATTAAAATCCAATAAAATTGCAGACTAAACAAAATTGTAGCTAAAACTAAATGAATTGGTTGACTAAAAATTGGAAAATCTCCATAATACATAATTACCCCAACTAATATTTCTAAAAAAATAACAAAAATGATTTTGTCAATGAACCAAGAGTAATAATTCTTTAATTTAACTAACAAGAATAAAGCAAAATTGATTGAAAAAATTAGAATAGAAAATGATCTATGAAAATAAAAATAAAAATTAGGTGCATTTAACCATTCATTTTTATTTTCAGGTCCAATTGTTTCATATTGTAGATCTACAAATTCTCTAACTTGAGTTCCAATGATTATTTGAATTAAACTAATTAGTGCTGAAAAAATTACAAGAGATTTTACATTTTTATTAGAAAAATAGTTGGTATTTGACTTTGTTTCAGATAAAAAAATTGAATAACTTATCAAACAAATAATTAATAATGCCATTAACATGTGGACTGTTATTTTAAATGGTGCTAAATTTGAATCAACAACTAATTTTCCTAACCAGGCTTGAAAACCCATACCCAAAACTATTACTAAAGAACTAATAGTAATTAACTTTTTCTCTTTCCAATAATTTAGAGACAAAATAAGCATTAATAGTGTTGCAAGCCCTGCTATTACACCCAATAATCTATTTAAAAATTCTATCCACGTTTTGTAAACATCAAAATCAGAATAATCATGCTTTGTATAATTTTCCCAGTTAGATAAATTAATTTTATTTCCTGAAGTAAAGCTTTTTTTTGCTACAATTAATTTTTTGTCGTACCTAATAATGACCCCTTTGCTAAATTCTTTTTTTGAAGCCCATTCAACTTGTGAAATATCGATTGGAGGAATTAAATAACCAAAGCATTTTGGCCAATCAGGACAACCCATTCCACTTCCAGTCATCCTTACTAAAGAACCAGCCATTATAACAAGAAAGACTAAAACCAAGCTCACCTTAGAAACCTTTGAAAAATAATTTTTCATCTATTTTTTTTTAATCCCATTTCAACACCTTTTTTAATCATCAAAGATCTAGCCGATTTATAATTATTTTCTATTTTTCCATCTAAAATTGAATTTTTTATAAATTCCTTAATAATCCCGATTTCTTTACAAGGCTTTAGATGAAAGTATTTCATAATCTCTTCTCCACCAATAGGTGGCTGGAAATTCCTAACTTTATCTCGTTCTTCAACTTCAATAATTTTCTGTCTGACTTTTTTAAAATTATTTAAATACTTTTTTAGTCTATTTGGGTTCTTTGTAGTTATATCTGCTTCGCACAAAGTAAGAAGATCATCAATATCATCATTTGAATCATATATCAATCTTCTAACGGCAGAATCGGAAACAAAATCTTCGGACAAAACAATAGGTCTAGAGCTTAAAAATATTATTTTTTGAACGTATTTTAATTTATGATTCAAAGGCATATTCAATCTTAAAAAAATCTTTTTAACCATTTTTGAACCTCGAAGCTCGTGACCATGAAATGTCCATCCAATATTTTTAACAAGTTTTTTTGTAGAAGCCTTGCCAATATCATGAAGTAATGCTGCCCAGCGAAGCCATAGATTATTACTGGTCTTACAGGTATTATCTAAAACTTCAAGTGTATGAAAAAAATTATCTTTATGTTTAAAACCTTCTATTTCTTCAATTCCTTTCAATGCAGTTAGTTCAGGCATTATCAAACTCAAAATTCCAGTTTGCTCTAAAATTTTAAAACCTTTTGATGGATTATTAGTCATTAAGATTTTGTTTAATTCATCTACTATCCTTTCCCCAGAAATAATTTTAATTCTTTTTTTCTCATTATAAATAGATTCTAAAGCTTTTGAATCAATGTTAAATTTTAATTGACAAGAGAATCTTATTGCCCTTAACATTCTAAGTGGGTCATCACAAAATGTTTTAGCAGGATCAAGTGGTGTTTTAATAATTTTGTTTTTAATATCTTCAATTCCATTAAATTTGTCAACTATCTTTCCCCAATTTGATGAATTGAGGCAAACACAAATAGTGTTTATTGTAAAATCTCTTCTATTTAAATCATCATCGAAAGATCCAACTTCAACAACAGGATTTCTGCTTTTTTTACTGTAACTTTCCTTTCTTGAACCAACAAATTCGATATCATATTCATTAAATTTAAATGCGGCCGTTCCAAATCGCTTATATATGGTCGGATCGTTTAAACCAAGAATATTACAAACCTTTTTTGCAATATATATTCCATCACCAATTATTAAAATATCAATATCTTTTGGTTCTTTATTTCCAGTTATTAAGTCTCTAACAAAACCGCCAATCAAATAACATTTAACATTGTTTTGATCTGAACATGAAGATATTACTTTAAATAATTTGGTATTTATAATTTTTAAAATATCCCTTTGGTTCATTTTATGATCGAATTATTATACTTGTATAGTCCTGATTGATTTTGATAATTCTTGAAGGATTATTCATTTTTTTATCAACTTTTAATTTAACCTCATAATCAACTTTTTCTAAAATAACTTTATTGATGTCTCTATAAAAATATGGAAACTTATCACCAGATATGTTTACTGAAGAAGATATTATAGGTTTTTTAAAATCTTTAATTAATTTTTGGCAAAAAGAATCTTTGGGAATTCTTAGTGCAACTGAATTAGGAAAAGTTTTAAAGTTTTTTGTCTTCTCAAAAATGATAGTTGTTGGTTCATCATATGAATTAATTATTTCAAATGTTTTGTAATCAGTTTCAACATATTTTTCTAACATTTGATAATCACTTACAAGACATATAAAAGGTATATTAATATCTCTTTTTTTTATTTTATAAATTTTATTTATTGCCTCTTGATTTGTAGCATCACATCCTATTGCCCAGATAGTGTCACTTGGATAAATTATTATACCTCCTTTTTTTAAGGTGTTTACTGCTTTTTTAATTTCTAAAAACATTTTAAAATAGATTAGACAGAAACATTAAAGTCTCTTAAAGCATCATTCAAGGATGTTTTCTTATTAGTACTTTCTTTTCTTTTCCCTATTATTAAAGCACAAGGAACATTGAAATTACCCGAGGGAAATTTTTTAGTATAGGAACCAGGAATGACAACAGACCTGGTTGGAATTTCACCTTTTAACTCATCTCTTTGATTGTTAGTTACATCAAAAATCTTTGTTGACCCAGTTAGTACAACATTGGCTCCTAATACAGCCTCTTTACCAATTTTAATTCCCTCAACAATTATACTTCTAGATCCAATAAAACAATTGTCTTCAATTACAACTGGAGCAGCTTGTATCGGTTCTAGAACTCCCCCTATACCAACTCCACCGCTTACATGGACATTTTTACCGATTTGGGCACAACTGCCCACTGTTGCCCAAGTGTCTATCATGGTACCATAATCAACATAAGAACCGATATTGATATAGCTTGGCATAAGAATTACACCTTTACTTATGTATGAGCCATATCTTGCGATAGCTTGAGGAACAACCCTGATTTCATTTTTATCATAAGCTGTTTTGAGTGGAATTTTATCATGAAATTCAAAAGGTCCTACTTTAATTTTTTTCATTTTTTGAATGGGAAAATATAATATTACAGCTTTTTTTATCCACTGATTAACAATCCATCCTTTTTTTGTTGGTTCGGCAACACGAATCTTTCCATTATTAAGCATATCAATTGTAGTTTTTATAGCTTCAATTGTTGTCTTTTGTTTTAATAATGATCTATTATCCCAAGCTGATTCTATTATTTCCTTCAATTTTTTTTTTTTTTTCAAATATACATTCTAATTAATATAATAAGATATTTTAGTCTTAATTATTAATCAATTAACTTTGAAAAATGTCAAAGATTTTAGCAATGGATTATGGAACTAAAAGAATAGGGATTGCAATTAGTGATCAATCAAAAGTTTTTTCTTTTGCATTAGAAACAGTTTCAAACTCTAATATTTTATCTTATTTAAGAGATATTTTAAATAGAGAAAAAGTTGAAACTATAGTTATTGGTAAACCAAATCAAAAAAACAATGAACCATCCTTGGTTGAAAATGAAATCATAATTTTTATTAAAAAACTAAAAAAAAATTTTCCACAAATTTTGATTGAAAGAATTGACGAAAGGTTTACTTCGGTCATTGCAAAAAAAACAATATTACAAAGTGGAATAGGAAAAATTAAACGAAGAAACAAAAATCTTGTCGACAAAGTAAGTGCCACATTAATTTTGCAAACGTATTTACATCAAAACAAATAAAATGATTTTACCTATTGTAGCATATGGAAACGATATCCTTAAATCAAAATGTAATTTTATTAGAAGTGATTATTGTGGGTTAGAAAAATTAATAAATGACATGTGGGAGACCATGTACAATGCTAGTGGAGTTGGTCTTGCAGCTCCTCAGATTGGAAAAAATATTAGATTATTTATTGTTGATGCTTCTCCATTTTCAGATGACAAAGAAATTGATATCAATGAAAGAAAAAAATTATTAGGATTTAAAAAAGTTTTCATAAATCCTCAAATTGTTTGGTCATCATCAAAAAAATGTAGTTTCAATGAAGGTTGCTTAAGTATCCCTGATATAAGAGAGGAGGTTAGTAGGGATGATGAAATTGAAATTCATTTTGTAGACGAAAATTTTAATCAAAAAAAATTAAAGTTAGACGGATTATGCGCAAGAGTTGTTCTACATGAATATGACCATATTGAAGGAATTCTTTTCACTGATAAGATTAGTTCCTTCAAAAGAAAATTATTGAATAATAAGTTAAAGAAAATTTCGAAGGGAAAAATTCAATTGAGTTACCCTATGATTTTTAAAAAATAATTTATGTCAAAAGAAAAAGAATTAGGATCAATTAGAAAACTTCTAATTATTATGGATGAATTGAGAGAAAATTGTCCATGGGATAAAAAACAGACATTTGAATCACTTAGTTCTCTAACTGTTGAAGAAACCTATGAGTTAATTGATGCCATTGCTGAAGAAAACAATAATGAAATAAAAAATGAACTGGGCGACCTACTACTACATATTGTTTTCTATTCAAAAATTGCTAGTGAAACAGGTTCTTTTGATATTTCTGATGTAGCAAATTCAATATCAAGTAAATTAATAAAAAGACATCCTCATATTTTTAAGGATAAAAAAAAAATTTCAGAAGAGGATGTCAAAAAAAATTGGGAAAAATTAAAGTTGAGTGAAGGAAGAAAAAGTGTCCTTTCAGGAGTTCCTAATTCACTTCCGCCACTACTAAAAGCTATCAGAATACAAAAGAAAGTTTCAAATATTGGTTTTGATTGGAAGCAATTAGAGGATGTAAGAAAAAAGGTTTTAGAAGAACTTGATGAACTCTTGATTGAATTAAAATCTGGTGATAATGAAAGAATTGATGAAGAATTTGGGGATCTTTTATTTTCATTAATAAATTTTAGTAGACACATCGGAATTGATGCTAATTCTTCACTTGAAAAAAGTAATAAAAAATTTATTAAAAGATTTAAGTTGCTGGAAAAAATTATAAATGAAAAAAATAGAAGTTTTGATAACCTTTCAAATAATGAGTTAAATAAACTATGGGTTTATGTTAAAAAAATCAACTCTTAAGTTTTATGATCTGAGATTTTAAATATTCAATTTTATAATTAATGTTTTTAATATTGGAGTGAACTTTATTTAAAAGTTTATTTTCTTTAGACTTCTCATTAAAAAAAGAAAGGTTATTATTTAAATTAGCGTATTCTTTTTGTAAAATGTTTAATTCTTTATTAATAATTAAAATTTCTTTGGATTTTTGATCATCTGTCATGAATTTAAATTTGTAATCAAATAAAGTTTTCTCAGCATCTGATGTTTGAAGACCAGATTTTTTTAAAACTTTAATAATTGTTTTTTCAAACCTAATTTGAATTTCCTCATTTTTTAAATCAAATTCATTCCATTTTTTCATAAGGTCTTCTATTTCAATTTTCTTACCAGAATGAATATTATCAATTTCTGAAATGAATTTGATTTGTAGGTCTTTAGTCTTTTTTATCTCCTTAACTTTTTGTGTAATCTGATTTGATACTTTTTTATAAGCTATATTGCATTGGGAATTAAATCTTTGAAAATTTTTTTTGTTGATTTTGAATGGTACAGGTTTTATTTTTTTCCATTCTTTTTGTAATTCAATAATAGTTGTCTTTTTTTTCTCATTTTGTAATGATACATCTAAATCTTCCATTTTTTTAATCAGTTCCTGCTGCTTAATTATATTTTCTCGGTAGATTGATTTTAAATTTTTAAAAAAAATATTTTTTTTCTTATAAAAATTTTTAACTATTTCTTTATAATTTTTCCAAAATATTTTTTTTTCTTTAAATGGAATGGGTCCACTTTTCTCTATTAAATCTTTGATTTTTTCAAAATCAACTATCTTCCTTTTCCATTCTTTACTCTCTATACATTCTTTACTATTTAAAATTTTAATTTTTTCTAAAAGATTCTTTTTTTTATTAAGGTTTTCAATAAAAATAGATTCCTTGTTGTTTTCAAAATCTTCCCTTTTTAATAATATTTTTTTTTCAATTTCTTTAATGTTTTTATCGAATTTTAAGTCAGCTTCCTTAGTCGTAGGTCCTATTTCATATTTCCACTTTCTACTAATTCTTTGAAAATCCTTAAAAGATTTTATTGGATTTTCATAATTTATTAGTTCTTTAGCTTGTTTAATTAGTTCCTCTTTCTTCTTTATATTATATTGAACATCTATTTTTTTAAATTTTCTGTTTAAATATAAATAATCATAAAAATTTTTTTTATGGTGTTGAAAATTATTCCATATTATTGATCTATTATTCCTTGGAACAGGACCAATTTCGAACCACTCTTGTTGAATTAATTTGAATTGAGTATATTTTTCACTCATCTTCATATCCACATTTATTAATTCTTTTAGCTTTTTTATTAATAATTCTTTGCTTTCAAGATTTTTGTTAAAATCGATATTTAATTTTCTAATCACTTTATTAATTTACCCTTTTTTTTTTAACTCTTCCAAATTTTCCAACTTTCCTCAGCTTGAATTTTTAACATTTTTAATCCGTTAATTATTTTTGCATTATTTTTTTTAGAATTTTTTAGAAAGAGGCTCTCATTAGGATTATACACTAAATCATAACAAGTATGTTTTTGATTAATGTGTTCATATGGAATTTTTGGACTTTGATTTATTTTAGGAAATGTCCCAATAGGGCTACAGTTGATAATCATTTGAGTATTCATTAAAATATTTTTGTTAATATTTTCGTAAGAAATATAATTTTGTGTTTTTTTTCTAGAGACAATAATTGGTTCAATTTTTAACTTCTTTAAACCATAAGTGATGGCTTTTGAAGCACCCCCTGAACCAAGAACTAATGCTTTTTTTATATTTTTTCGTAAGTTGAAGGGTATAGAATTTATAAATCCAATGTAATCAGTATTATAACCAATTAATTTGTACTTGGAATCAATTTTAATTGTATTTACAGCTCCAATTTTTTTTGCATCATTATCGATTTCGTCTAATAAATTAATTATTTTTTCTTTATAAGGAATTGTTACGTTCAGTCCTTTAATTTTATTTGATTCAATTAATTTTTTAAATCCTTTTAAGTTTTCAAGATCAAAGTTTTGATAGGTGTGTGTAGTTGCCAAATTTAAATCGATAAATTTTTGCAGAAAATATTTTTTAGAAAATGAGTAGCTAATGTTTTTTCCTATTAACCCAAAATTTTGTTTCTCTTGAACCATAATTTTCAATTATAACAACAAAAATAAAACCAATCAAAATCCATATTAATGCTAATAGATCAATTGACTGATTAATGTCAGGTAAATATCTTAAATAATCTTCATTAGTTTTTATATTTTGAAATGAATTTATTAATTCCTCTTGATTTTCCATTACTTTTTTCCATGGCCAAATTATAAATAACGAACCAATAACAAATCCAATTATTGTAAAATTTGTTTCGCGATTATATCTTAAAATTAAATAGCTCAGAATTTTGGATAAAAATACTAATCCCATTAAAGATCCCATACAAAAAATTATTAAAAGATTAATCAATTGAAAATCTATAGTGTTAGAACTATTTAATCCTAAAAGATTTTCAATATAAAATAATAAGTTATTAACTGCATCGACTAGCAATAATCTATAGTTTCCTAAAAGAATTAGCAGAAAAGACCCTGAAATCCCAGGAATTATCATTCCACAGATACTTATAAACCCACAAAAAAAAACAAAAAACAAATTTTTATTTTCTCTCATAGGTTCAGAAAGGCTAATTATTATTCCAAAAACTAATCCTAATAAAATAAGCAAAAGGTCCTTCATTTGACTTATTTTATTTTTTTTAAATAAAATATAAACTGAAGCTATTACCATTCCAAAAAAAAGAGACCATACGTTTAATTCTGATTTAATAAAAAAGAAGTCTAAAATTAATGAGGTTGTAAAATAGCTAACAATGATTCCGCATAAAATTACAATTAAAAAAACCCCATTGTATTCGGAATCGAACTTTTTGAAATTTCCTTTCAATAGATATAAAATAGTTTTATGATTTATTTTCTTTAAGCTATTTATCATTTCAGAGTAAAATCCTGTTATCAATGCAACTAATCCACCAGAGATTCCAGGAAGCTTGTTTGCAGTTCCCATTAGGATGCTATTTATAAAAAGAATGAAAAAATTTTTAATTCTACTTTTCATTTTTTTCCAAAACTTTTTGTAAAATTATAACTAATGAGAATCCTATTAAAATGAAAAAAAGACCAATAAAAAAATTGTGATTTTCAATATTTGCAGAGGGTAAATATAAATTCTTGTAAAATATTTCAGAACCCCCCTCTTTTTTCCATGGCCATATTGAGGGAATAGATCCAATCATAAAACCAATTAGACATGATAAAGTTTGATCTTTATTTTTCTTATAAGCCCATGATAAAAATTTAGAAAATAACTTAAT
>JBJKVZ010000011.1:0-10157 GCA_045562345.1 Flavobacteriaceae bacterium | reverse complement strand
GAAAGTTGACTTAATGTCATCTGCAAAAACTAAAGTCTTAAAGACATATATTTCAGGTGACTTAGTCTATTCCAATGGTAAAACCAACTAAAAAATTGGTGCCGGGCATTGGTACTAAATTAGTTTCAGAATAAACTTCATCAAGTATATTATTTACATAAAAATAAAACAACTTTTTATACATTATTTTTGAATCTAAAACACTATAATTTAAATTATCTGATCTTTTTGCATACTTGAATACTATTGAATGATTAATATTTCTTAAATAATTAATATTCAATTTGGAAATAAAATGGTCCTTTAATGAGTTAATTGAATAACGAGAAAAATTAATATCATTAATGTAATTACTATCATTAATGTTGGTGTAACTAAAATTAACAAAACTGCTATTTAGTGAACTAAATTTAGATTTAAAATTGTATTTGAGATCTATTTCAAAGCCATTTGTTTTTAATTCTCCAATGTTAGTTGCTCTCCACAAATCATTTTCATTTGCTTTTACGTAGTCAATTAGATTTTTTGCATTTCGTTGGAAAATTGCAGCATTAAAGTTCCAAGTTGAATTATTAAATTTAAAACCAATTTCGGTTGAAATTGCAGATTCAGGGTCCAAACTTTCATTTCCTAATGTTGTTCTATCACTATAATATAAATCTGTGTATGTGGGTATTCTATAAGTCTTTCCAACATTACTGTATAGTTTTGTATTTGAATTAATATTAAAACCAATATCAATGCCGGGAAATGAGTGAAAAGACATGTCTGAGAAATAGCTTATTGCTAATCCTGGCGAAAGAACTAGTTTGTCATTAAATAATTTAAATTTATAGTCAGTGAATAAATTAAGTGTTGTTCTTTTATGATCACCAAGATTATTACTTGAAATATTTACCAATGACAAATCAAGTCCAAAACCTAAAACCCCTGATTCTAAGAAATAAGAACCACCAATTTCAGCAGAAAATTTATTTGTTTTATGAAGATTTCTGTAAACTGAAGGATTATCTCTGATGTAAATATATTCATCTTGTCCACGCCTCCAATATAGTTTAGGAGTGATAGAAAGTTTATCAGAATTAAATGTTTTAGAAATTCCTAATAAGCTTGCTTGTGTTTCCTCATATTGTTCTGTTGCACTAGGACTAGCATAAAAACCATTTGCCCCAAATTTATTCTCATTAAAAAAAGTTATGATATTAATTGGAGATTGATTTGAATTAATTGATGTTTTTATGAAGTAACTGTTTTTTTTAAAATCAGTATTATGTCTGTAACCATCTGATTTGTTAGTTGAAAAATTGATTATAGACTCTACTTTTTCCGTTACTATCTTAGAAACTACTGAAAATATTTTTTGATCAAAAGAACCAAATACAAGTTCACTCAAATTAATATCTATTTTTTTTTGTTTTGGAGAGTCATTCTCGTTTAAATTAAAATCTTTGGTCACAATATTAATTGCTCCATTGAAAGCATTTTGTCCAAAAATTCTTGCTGCAGGACCTTTAATTATTTCAATTCGTTCTATTAAATGTAGTGGTAGAATTACATTCAAAGTATGATGGCCAGTTTGAATATCATCCATTTTCATTCCATCTACTAATATCAAAGTTTGATCGAAACCACCCCCTCGAATATACAAATCCCCCTGTACACCGCCAACACCTCTTCTTCTGATATCAATTCCAGTTGTTTGCTGTAACAAATCAGATAAATTTGTTGCAGCACTATTTATAATTTCTTTAGATTCAATAATTTTAATAGTTCTGAAATTTTTTGAAAAAGGTAAACTTATTTTAGAGGAAGAAACAACAACCTCATCTAAAACTTCATCTAAAACTGGGTTTTGAGAAATAATCAATTGTATGAAGAGAAGACATATTATTGAAATATTCAATTTCATATTACAAGTTAAGGACTAAAAAATAAGTTCTAATCAGTTAAAATGATAACTTTATTATTTTTCATTTCAATAACACCAGAAACTATATTTAGATGAGTTTCTTTGGCATTAATCTTTGTAAAGATATTATCTAGTTCTTTGGGCATATCAATATTTCCGACAATTTTAACCTTACCTTCACAGAGAGTTGAAATAATTGGAGCATGGTTGTTTAACATTTGAAAAGACCCATCTGTTCCTGGAACGGAAACAGAATCTACTTCCCCTGTAAATAAAGTTTTTTCAGGACTAACAATTTCTAAATTCATAAGTTTTAAGCTTCAGCAAGCATTTTTTCACCAGCTTCTATAGCTTCTTCAATAGTTCCTTTTAAATTGAATGCTGCTTCTGGTAAATGATCTAATTCTCCATCCATAATCATATTAAATCCTTTAATGGTATCTTTTATATCAACTAGTACTCCTGGTATTCCGGTAAATTGTTCAGCTACATGGAAGGGTTGTGACAAAAATCTTTGAACTTTTCTTGCCCTGTATACAGAAAGTTTATCTTCCTCAGATAGCTCCTCCATACCAAGAATTGCAATGATATCTTGAAGCTCCTTATATTTTTGCAATAATTCCTTAACTCTTTGTGCACAATTATAATGATCGTCACCTAAAATCTCAGGGGTTAAAATCCTTGAAGTAGAATCTAATGGGTCTACGGCAGGGTAAATTCCTAATTCAGCAATCTTTCTTGAGAGAACAGTTGTGGCATCTAAGTGAGCAAAAGTAGTGGCTGGTGCAGGATCCGTTAAATCATCAGCTGGAACATAAACTGCTTGAACTGATGTAATGGAACCCTTTTTTGTAGAGGTTATTCTTTCCTGCATTGCACCCATTTCAGTTGCTAATGTGGGTTGATATCCAACAGCTGAAGGCATTCTTCCAAGTAATGCTGAAACCTCTGAACCTGCTTGCGTAAATCTAAAAATATTATCTACAAAAAATAAAACATCTTTTCCTTGTCCATCTCCAGCTCCATCCCTAAAATATTCAGCAACTGTAAGCCCAGATAAAGCTACTCTAGCTCTTGCACCTGGTGGTTCATTCATTTGACCAAAAACAAATGTAGCTTTGGATTCTTTCATAGCTTTTTTATCCACTTTCTTAAGATCCCATCCTCCTTCTTCCATGGATTTATTAAATTCTTCACCGTATTTAATTATCCCTGACTCTAACATTTCTCTTAAGAGATCATTTCCTTCTCTGGTTCTTTCTCCAACACCAGCAAAAACAGAGAGACCTCCGTGGCCTTTTGCAATATTATTAATTAGTTCTTGAATTAAAACCGTCTTTCCAACACCAGCTCCTCCGAACAAACCAATTTTTCCTCCTTTAGCATAAGGTTCAATTAAATCAATTACCTTAATCCCAGTAAAAAGTACTTCAGTAGAAGTTGATAGCTGATCAAAATCTGGGGCTTCTCTATGTACAGGCAGTCCATCTTTTCCAGTTTTTGGTAAATCACCAAGGCCATCAATGGCATCACCTATTACATTAAATAATCTTCCATAAATTTCTTCACCAACAGGCATTTGAATTGGGTTTCCAGTCGCTACTACATCTACGCCTCTTTGCAGTCCATCAGTTGAATCCATTGAAATAGTTCTAACGACATCTTCTCCGACATGAGACTGTACTTCTAGGACTAAAAGAGACCCATCCTCTCTTTTTATTTCCAGTGAATCATATATTTTTGGGAGTGTTGTAGAAGAGGAATCAAAAGTTACATCTACTACAGGTCCAATTACTTGTGAAACTTTACCTATTGAATTTGACATTTTGAAATTTTAATTTAGAAATGATAACTTAAAAATATTAGGTGCAAAGATAAAGTTTAAACTTAAATATTTTTAATTTTTTGAATAAAAAAAGGCGCTATTAAGCGCCTTTTTATTAACATTTTCAAGTGCATTATGGATTGAGTGTAAACGATACATAATACTGACTTCCAATGAATCCAGATCCTGGAATTAATTGGTATTCTTTTCCACCAAGGTTTGTGCCACCAACTTTAACTCGTGAGTCAATTTTTGGTAAATCAAAGTTCATTGAAGCATCAAATAATGTACAGTGAGGTATCATCGCATCAATAAATCCACCTTGCTCCCACATAAAACTATCATGGTACTTGGCTGTTACATTGAAAGAAAAATTTTCAGCGAGTTTTGAAGAACCTAAGCTAAAATTTAATCTAGTTTGTGGTGTGTTGAAACCTGCTTCATAGGCAGAATTAGTGTTAGCAAACTTCATTTTATTATAAGATCCATTTAATCTAACATCAAAAGTTTTAAATAGTTCAGTTTCAAGCTCTGCACTTACACCGTAAGTTCTCACAACTTCATCAGTATTACTATCATAACTTACCGCTCTAAAATCACCCATACCAATTGCAGCTAAACCACCAAGAGTTGGATGCATATACATAGGAGTAATTACTGTCTCAGCAGCAATAAAATTATCCCACTGTGTAAAATAAGCATTTATATCAAAAGCGGATTTTTTACCGTTTATTCTATAACCTATATCATAAGATTCTACATATTGTGGTTCAACGTTACCTAATACCGCTAATTCAGGTGCTCCCGCTTGAATAGATGCTAAAGTGTAAGAGTTGTTCTTTATATGTTCACCTGTTAAAGTATACCTTTGTGTATTGTCACTGACTCCATTTACATCCATTCTGAATCTTTCAATGTTGTCAGGTGAAGAACCTACTAAAATAGCAGATGTAATATCTAAACCTATGTACTGATCTTGTGAAGAGGGGTTTTGGAATCCAGTTTGATATGAAAATCTCAAGTTTTGATTTTCAGAAAGAAATAAAAGACCTCCAATTCTTGGAGTTACATGACCATCAAAAAATTCGCTTTTATCATATCTCATAGAACCTGTTAAATTTAAAGCTCCGTCAAAAAAACTTTTCTTGGCTTGAGCATAAACACCCATATCTTTGTATTCAATAGGTGAAGTGTAGTCTGTAAAGAGTGTTCCATTAGATCTTAAAATATATTTTCTATAGGAACCACCTACGATAATATCTGCAATACTAACTAAATCCTGTAAGTTGTAATTAACTTCAAAACTGTTAGATTTAGAAGTGTCCAAAATACCTGCACCTCCGTTAAAAATATCAATACCAGTGGTTGAAGCTCTTTTATATGCAGCTATAAACTCTGGAGATCCAGGCTTAAGTAAGTTTTGATTTGCAACACTCCTTGCTGCTGCATGAGCCGAAATATCATTAATATTAAGTGCATTTTGCATTTGTTCAAAAGTAAAACCTGCTTGAGCATAACCAAGAATTTGTTGAAGACCAACAACTGGGTTAGGGTTAATTACTCCATAAACTCCAGAAAGACCAAAATAATGGCCAAGGTATGCGCCATACCATGCGCCTCCACCTCCAGGTTGAGCAAGAACCATAGCTGATCCTAATGCTTCTATATCTACAGTATTTCCTGAATCTTCAATAGTAGTATAAAATCTCACATTTAAATTTTTGTTATTGTATTCAATTTTATGTTGTTGTAACCCAAAGTTCTTAAGCCAGTTTCTGTTAGTCCAATGTAACATTGTATTACCTTGACCAAGTTTAGAATTAAATATAATTTCTGAGTCTGGAGTTGGCTTAAAATGAAGAGCAACATCAGCTTTCATACTTGAAGCTTTATTATCAGTCAAATCTACTTCTTTATAACCAGTTGCTCTAATTGTTTTTGTTCCAAAAAATGTTTGAGTAGCAAAAAGATTACCAAAAAATGCTGCTTGAGCTGAGTTCATTAAACCTTGAGCTACTAAACCAGGAATTACTAATCCTGCAAATGCAAGGTCCATATTAACATTTTGCGGTAAATCTCCATAGGTATTAATTCCGTCATAATCAGGGAATAATGTAGGGTCCATTGCTGGAGCACCAGGTCTAGCATAAGCTCCATTAAGTTTGTTAATGTCTCTATAATCAACTGCATGCCAATCTTCACCTTGAACATAACTAACAGTTAACTTTGCAGCAAACTTATCACTGAATTTGTGAGCTGCTCTCATAGCAATATCATAATAATAATTATCTCCTGCAGCTTTTTGTGAAGTAACTCCATGCTTGTAATTAATACTTACACCAGGAAAATCAAATGGATTTTTACTATTCATAAATAGTATTCCTTTTGTTGCATTAGCTCCATACAGCGCTGAAGCTGCTCCAGGCATAATTTCAACACTTGAAATATCCAATTCATTTATTCCCAATAAGTTACCAGCAGCAAAGTTCAATCCAGGCGCAGAGTTGTCCATTCCATCTACAAGTTGAAGGAATCCTAAATTAGCTACGGTTGAAAACCCTCTAGTATTTACTTGCTGGAGAAGAAGACCCCCTGAATTTACTTGAACACCCTTCAATCCGTCTAAACTTGCATAAAAATCTGTCCCTGTGGATGTAGCTATGTCTTTATAATCGAATCTTTCAATAGTAGCAGCAGATTCAAATAACCTTTCGGGGACCCTTGAAGCAGCTACAACAATTTCATCCAATAGATTTTGAGATGGAACCAACTGGACGTTAAAATTTAAATTTGATGAAGTAACATTTAATGTGGTAGAATCAAAACCTACACTGGAAACTGTTAAAGTAAAAGGTGGATTTTGATTTACGGAAATAGCAAAGTTTCCATCAAAATCAGCAACAGTACCATTCATTGCATCCAGTACGATATTAGCTCCTGGAATTGGATCATTGTTATCGTCTGTTACAGTTCCCGTTACAGTAGTTTGTGCGAAAATTAATGTACTAAAAAGTACAGCAATCATTGACAAAATTCTTTTCATAATATTATTGTTTTAGTTTTTTTTGTTGTTATCGTTAAAATTATAACGTTGTAAATATAAATAAAATTGTAAAACTATCATTTTTTTAGAGATAATTTAGTCAATTTAACAATTAAAAGCCTTTATTTTTATAGAATATAAAATACGAGTCCTACTTTAAATTGTTTAATATTTTTAATATTAGAGTGGTTTTGAATGAACTGGTCATTAAATAAAGGATTTAAGCCTATAAACAATCCCAAATTCCAAGTATTATTTCCAGCATTCAAAGTAAATCCGTACTGAAATTTATTAAAAGGAAGATTAGAAATGGTTTCTCTAGCAACTTCAGATTCATATTTTATTTTACTATTCAAAATATAGCTAGTCTTTAATCCTAAATAAATTCTCCAAAAACGATAATTTGTAGGACTTGAGGTTCTCCATCTGATTTCAAACGGGAATTCAAGTTCATTCATTATCAATTTATTTTTTTTGAAAGAGTTAAAATCTGTATTTATATTAATGTCGTAAACTCCTCCGGTTTTGGAAAAAATCAGATTGCTATGATAAGAACTTTTTGAAATACCTAATCCAATTCCAAGACCAAAATTTCTATTTTCATTTAATGGAAAATCTCTAATAAAACCGAAGTTAACAGAACTGGAAAATTTGTTTTGATTAAATTCATCTGGAATATTATTTAATGAATTATAAAAAACACCTAAATAAATCTGATCTTCTCTGTATTTATCATCTTGAAAATCATTTTGAGAATAACCAAATGTTACCAAGATTAAAAGAAATAGCAAAAACTTATGTCTGATCACAATACAAATTTACTTTTTTAAAATAAAAAAGCATCCATATCAATGGAGGCTTTGTTTGTTCTTAAAAGAAAAAATGCTAATAGTTTTGAGTGTAATCGCCTATTCTTGTAGTATAATTAATTTTTAAAGCATTAACTTTTCTAAGTTCTTGTTTAATATCTGAAATTAGACCCATATTAGTTTCACCATCAACTTTTAAAGCAGTAGTTAAAACATTTTGAAGCTCCTCTCTTTTGGTAGCTCTTTCAGCTAAAATGTATGCACCAACATCCCCTACAACAGCAAACTTGTCATTTAGTTGTATTCTGGGTTGATCACCATATTTATCCTGGTATCTGGCACTTGGCTTTCCAGCATATATATATATAACTCTATCCTTTTTATCTAATTTTTTGATTTGATCAGCAGCAGGAAGGGTATTGGTTACCATCAAAGTATTGTCTCTCATTACAGTAGCAACCATAAAGAAAAATAAAAGCATAAAAACAATATCTGGCAATGATGCTGTTGATATTACAGGTAATCCACCGTCTTTTTTCTTTTTAAATTTAGACATACTTAAAAATTTAATTTGTTTTACTAGGTTCAGCCTCAGATAATTTTTGAGGATACATTTTTTTTAAAACATCTATTTTTGGTTTAATTTTAGCTTTAACTTTAGGACTTGTCCTTGGATCAGTATACAATTTATCAGCTTCAACATAAGTCATTCTTTCTTCAGGATATAGTGCCATAAATTCTCTATCTCTAAGTTGGTTATATGCAGCAACAAGTTCATTTTGAACTGAAATATAAACTTTATAATCTGTCTCTCTATCGTTCTTAAGAGAGATTATCGCTTTATCAGGATTATCGGATGATGATGAATCTCTTTCACCTTTACAATAGTCACAAGCTTCTTCACCAACCCCACCTCCATTATCAAGAAAAGCTACTGCTGCCTCTCTAACATCTCTAAGTTGCATTGGTTTTTCTTCAACAAGAATATCATTATTCTTATTAACGACAACAGTGAAAATATTTCTTTCTTTAATAATTGGAGGATCAATTAGTTCTTCCATTGGTGGAAGCTTCCTATTAATTCCGGAATCTGTTTCAATAGTTGTAGTAACTAAGAAAAAAATTAAAAGTAAAAAAGCAATATCAGCCATTGAGCCTGCATTAACTTCAGGAGATTTTCTAGCCATTTATTTTTTAATTAATTTTTTTACAGAACTAAAAAGCATTGAACCAATAGCTATTACAGTTAAAAAGTAAAATGTCCTGATTCCTGTTTCTACTAGCTTGGCACCTGTTGCTGATAAAACTTCTCCATCTTGCATTGGTGTTTCTTCACCTGAGGAAAACAGAAAAGCTATCAAAATAACTATTGCAAAAGCAGTTATGGATATCAAAGACTTTTTAAGGTTAGCTTTATCGCTAAAAAGATTTTTAAGGGAAAAAAATAGAGTTGTAACAACTGTTACAAACAATATGAATTGGGCTAAGTAAATTATATATGAAACTGATCCGAAATCACCTTGCATTGCACTCATTTCAATAGAATCATCACCTTCACCTATTATTAGCGCCAAGAAAATTGCTCCAATTACTCCCATAGCAATTGAAAAAATTGAGGTTATCTTTTTTACATTCATATTTGATTATTTTTTGTGAGCAACTAATATGTCAATGAGCGTAATAGAAGCATCTTCCATATCATTTACAATGCTATCAATTTTTGAAATTATATAATTGTAAAAGACCTGAAGAATAATTGCTACAATTAGTCCAAATACTGTTGTCAAAAGAGCAACTTTAATCCCACCAGCAACAAGAGATGGTTGCATATCACCTGCAGCTTGTATTTTATCAAATGCTTGAATCATTCCAATTACAGTTCCCATGAAACCAAGCATTGGAGCAAGTGCGATAAATAATGATATCCATGAAACATTTTTTTCAAGTTGACCCATTTGAACACCTCCATAAGCTACAACTGCTTTCTCAGCACTTTCTACTCCTTCACCTGCCCTGTCAAGACCTTGATAAAAAATCGATGCAACAGGACCAGCTGTATTTCTACATACCTCTTTGGCAGCATCAACACCACCTGATTTGAGAGCGCTTTCAACATCTTCGGTTAATTTCTGTGTGTTGGTTGTTGCAAGATTTAAATAAATAATCCTTTCAATAGCTATTGCTAAACCAAATATTAGACAAGCTAAGACAATTCCCATAAATCCTGGACCTCCTTCTATAAAACGGCTCTTTAATTCTTGAGTAAATGAACGTTCAGCTGGCTCATCAGCCATTACTTCTTCAACCATTACTTCTTCCTCAACTGCAACATCATCTTGTGAGTAAATACTTGAGCTTGACAAAAATAATGCAGTTATAACTAAAAGTGATAAAAATCTTTTCATTGTAATTTGAGTTAATTTGTTTAAAGTTGATAAATATATATAAAAAGTTTAATTAATAATAATGTTTTTATTAAAGATTATTTTTAAATAAATGTTAATCAGTTGATTATGATTTATATAAAAATTTAATGAAAGATAACGTATATTTGGGATTGATATTTTACTT
>JBJKVZ010000010.1:0-11107 GCA_045562345.1 Flavobacteriaceae bacterium | reverse complement strand
ACTATCGATAACGTAATTGAAAATAATCCAATGAGATTGTACATCACCGGTGACAATTTATTGACAGTCACTGAATATGATGGAATAGACCCTGAAATGACAGGTGGAATTGATTCTAACTTTTATCCAAGATCTAGATCCTTTGCTTTAGGTCTAGATATTAATTTTTAATTTTAAATTATGAAAAAAATAGTTTTTTTATTATTAACAACAGCCTTAATTTTTACATCGTGTCATGGTGATTTGGATCAAGTACCTACAGATCCAGATTTATTTACTGAGATTGATGTATATAAAGATGCACAGTCTGCCAAGGGTGCCCTTGCAAAAATATATGCAAGTTTAGCTATTACAGGACAAAAAGGTGCTACAGGTGATCCTGATATTGATCCTAGTTTAATTGATGAGGGCTTTTCACAATATACAAGAATACTTTATACTCTTAATCACTGCAGTACAGATGAAGCAGTCGTTGGTTGGGGAGATCCTGGTTTACCTAATATCCATGAAATGTCATGGGATGTAAACAATCCATGGACACAAGGTATGTATTTTAGATTAGCTCAAGTCGTTTCATTTTCAAACTCTTTTATTGAAAATGCTGCCGAATTAGCTAAGAGTGATGCTGAAGTTGCATTTTTTATTGCAGAAGCTAGATTTATCAGATCATATGCTTATTTGCAATTAATGGATATGTATGCAAATGTTCCACTAGTAACAAAGGTTTCAACTGAACTGCCAAATCAAAGCAACAGAACAGAAATTTTCAATTTTGTTGAAACGGAACTTGTTGAAATATCATCCTTACTTCCGGATTCAAGAGCAAATGAATATGGAAGAGTTGATAAGGTTGCAGCTTGGGCTCTTTTATCAAGGATGTATTTGAACGCAAGTGTTTATATTGGCACAGATAAAAGCTCTAAAGTTATCGAATATGCAGAAAAGGTTATATCCAGCTCATACGCATTAAACACAACTGATGCAAATGGAAATGGTACAGCTTATGATGAACTTTTTTTAGCTGACAACAATTCTAATGGAGCTCAAAATGAATTTATTTTTGTTGTTCAATTTGATGGATTAAATAGTCAGTCTTGGGGGGGGTCAACTTTTATAGTACATGCTCCAATTGGAGGAACTATGAATCCTGCTGATTTTGGAGTTAACGGTGGATGGGGTGGACTGAGAACAACTAAATCACTTGTTGAAAAATTTGCTTATTCAATAACGGCTTCGGATTCAGATGGTCATCCAACAGCATGGTCTGATCCAAGAGCTATGTTTCATACAGATGGTCAGAATTATGAAATGGCTAAAGTACCTGTTTTTAAAGAAGGTTACGCTGTAACTAAATTTAGAAACGTTGATAAAAATGGCACTGCTGGTTCTGATTCGGCAGGAGACCATGTTGACACTGATCTTTCCCTCATAAGATTAGCTGAGGTATATCTCAATTATGCTGAAGCTGTTGTTAATGGAGGGGGAGGAAGCACAGCTACAGCTGTTGATTTAATCAATCAGTTAAGGGTTAGAGCAGGTGCACCACAAATTCTAAGTAATGAATTAACTACTGATTTTGTCCTTGATGAAAGATCGAGAGAATTATACTGGGAAGGACTTAGAAGATCTGACCTTATAAGACATAATAAATTTGTTACATCAAATTATTTATGGCCATTTAAAGCAGGAGCCGCATCTGGGAGAGCTTCTGACGATTATAGAAAAATTTTCCCAATACCTGAAGCTGTTCTTCTAGTAAATACTAACTTAAAACAAAATCCAAATTATTAATTATGAAAACTTTATTTAATTATAGTAAACTTATTTTATTCGCTTTATTGATTATAAATACTTCTTCCTGTGAGAAAGATGACTATTTGATATTTACAGCTATTAATCAAAAGGAGGTAATGTTTCAAAATGAATTTCAAGATGTTTATAAGCTGTCTCAGCAAACACAGAATAACATTGCAGAAAGATTAGTTTGGAATGCTCCTGATTTTGATGCACCAACTACAGTTACGTATGTAGTAGAAATTTCTACAAGTAGCTCTTTTGCAACTATTGATATGAGTTCAGGTGATATGAGTAGTACTCATCTTGGTATTAAAGTAAAGAGCATGCTTGAATTTGCTGAAGCATTAGGTTTAGATGCTGATCCAAATACTACAAATAGTGATGGTTCAGCAAATAATACTGGTACTGTATATGCCAGAGTATCTGCGTATGCTGGCACAACATCAAGTGGTGCAAATTCCTCTACGACCACCTCTAAAACTGCAACTATGAATATTGAAATGATTGAAGCTGCAGCAGCATGTAAAGAAGCAACCCTAAGTACTTGGGGACTTGTTGGAAGTGCTGTTAATGGATGGGGTGGAACTAACAGAGGTTTTGCTGCCGGAAACGATGTTCCATTTATTTCCAATGGTCAAGATGGTTTATATCGTGCAGTAGCCACATTATATGATGGTGAATTTAAGATTAGAAAAGATAATGATTGGGGAGTTAATTTAGGTGATACTGGTGCTGATGGAACATTGGAAGCTGGAGGAGATAATATCGCCATTACTGCTGGTCACTATATTGTTGATTTTGATGAAACAAACAGTACAATTAAAATCACACCTGCTGATCCTGTTTGGGGAATTGTTGGTAGTGCTTGTTTAAATGGTTGGGGTGCTGCTGAGGATGTAAAAATGAATCCAGATCCCTGTAACGAAGGTAATTATATAGTTTATGGAGCAACTCTGAAAGCCGGAGAAATGAAGTTTAGAGCTGACGATGCTTGGGGAGTTAACCTTGGTGATACTGGTGCCGATGGATCATTGGAATCTGGAGGAGATAACATTGCCGTAGCAGCTGATGGAACTTATGACATAACAATGAATCCAACTGATAAAACTTATACAATAGTTAAAAAATAATTATTGTATAATTATATAAATTAAAATGGATTATCTTAAATTTAGATAGTCCATTTTTTTTAAAATAATATTGATGAATTCTTCAATACAAATAATAATTCTTAAAGCATTTATAGTCTTTTCTATAAGTAACTATTCTCAAAATAATTTTACTAATCCGATTATAAATGGTGGTTATCCTGATCCTTCAATTGTAAGAGTTGAAGATGATTTTTATATTGTTAATTCTTCATTTGAATATTTTCCTGCATTACCAATTCACCATAGTAAAGATCTTGTTAATTGGGAACTTATAGGATATGGATTGCACAGAACCGAACAAATTGATGAAAGTAAAGTCAATTTAATTGATGTTCAGCAGCAAGGTGGAATTCATGCTCCCTCTATAAGATATCACGAAGGTTTGTTTTATATTGTTACTACCAATGTTTACAGCCCAAAAGATAAATCTAAACCAACTGAAATGGTTAATTTTATCATTACAGCTAAAGATCCTAAAGGACCTTGGTCTGATCCTTATGTAATAGAAGATGCACCTGGTATTGACCCTGATATCTTTTTTGATGATAACGGTAAAGTCTGGTTTGTAGGTACCCATGATACTGGAAATCCAAACAAAAATGGAATAGGGGAAATATGGATACAAGAATTGGATCTGATAAATTTGAAACTAAAGGGAGAGAGATTTTCAATTTGGAGAGGTGCATGTGGAGGCTGTTGTGTTGAGGGCCCCCATATTTATAAACAAAATAACAGATATTATTTAATGGTTGCAGAGGGAGGAACCTCATATAATCATGCAGTAATGATTGCCTCTAGTGAAAACATTGAGGGTCCTTATGATTCAAATCCAAAAAATCCTATTTTAACATCAAGACACCTTTCAAATAATAACTGGGTTCATAGTACTGGTCATGCCGATTTAGTTCAATTAAAAGATGGTAGATGGTATATGGTTGCTTTAGGAATTAGAAATGAACTTGATATGACTAGTAACATGGGAAGAGAAACCCATTTAATGCCTGTTTCATGGGAAGAAGCTTGGGACAATTGGGTTGAGGTTGAAAAAGGAAAATGGGAACCTGTGATTATTAAATGGCCTGTGGTGTCCCCATTGACTGGTAAAGTTGAAAGAAATACTCCACTACCATTTGCTGAAAAAAAACAAAATAACAATTTTTCTTTTTTTGATGATTTTAGTTCTGATAAAATTGATTTACAATGGAATTTTAGAAGATTGCCAAAAGATAATTTATTTCAATTAATTCCAAAAACAAAAAAATTGAGATTAAATTTAAGCCCTGATATTTTTAAAATTAGGGGGAGATATAATTTAATGGGATTTAGACAAAAAGAGTCAGATTTTCAATACTCAGCAAGTATGTCATTCAAACCTAAAAAAAATCTTTCAGAAGCAGGACTAAGTATTTTTTCACAGGATGATAATTTTATAAATTTTACAGTTATTAAAGAGGGAAGTCAGACTTTATTAAATCTTTACATAAAACCCAGAAATGAAGATCTTTTGAAAATAAAATCTATCCCAATAAAATACACAAAGAATATTATTTTGAAGATTGTTTCCAAAAATAATCAATATTCTTACCTATATTCAATAAATGATGGGGAATCATATGATTTGTTTTCAAAAACTGATGCAAATATAGTTTTATGTAAGGGTTATATTGGGACTAACTTAGGTCTATATGCTTCCAGTAATGGAAATAAAACTAATGAATATGCTGAATTTAAATGGGTTAAAAATTTATCAAATTAATTTCATGAAAAATATTTTAATAATTGCAATTATCTTTTTTACGCTATCCTGTAATTCAAACAAAACTATAATTAAAGATAAAAAAGCCATTGATTCTTTAGTTACAAATTATATTGATAATGGTTCTCAAGCTTTATTATTAGTTTGGTTAGAGGACAAAAAAGGGAATTATATTTATAAGTTCAGTGATAAGAACAATAATTTGGTTCCAAATCAAAATATAAATGAAAATACATGGTTTAGAATTTGGTCCATGAGTAAAATTGTGACTATTTCTATAACAATGGATTTAGTTGAGGATGGAATCTTAAAACTTGATGATCCTGTTTCAAAATATATTCCTGAATTAGACAATATAAAAGTTGCATTAACTAAAAAAGGAACCTCATTAACTTCTTATATCCAAAATCCAGAAAATGATAAATCTAATATTGACAATCCATGTCCATTAAAAATTATAGATAAAAAATCTGAAATGACAATTCTTCAATTAATTAATCATCAAGCGGGTTTTTATTATGCAACAACAGGAATTGATTGTTTAGATAATGGTTTAATTATTAAAAATTTAGCTGATTCTAAGAACTCAAATGAATTTATAGAAAGATTGTCTGACTTACCATTGATTGATCAACCAGGAAATAAAGATTTTTATGGTCTAAATACAACAGTACTGGGAGTCGTTAACGAAAGAGCTACTGGAAAAACTTTAGATGAATTAGTTAAAAACAGGATAACCGAGCCAATGAAAATTAAAGGACTACAGTATAATAAGAATGTTAATACAGAATTATTGCCTGTTTTTTCAGGTGCAGATTCGATTATTCGATTGGCTAACCAAGGAGAGTTGGATATAATGGGTAAATATGTTCCTGGTTATGGGATTGATAATGAATTGTTTTTAGGTGGTGAAGGTATGATAGGAACAGCTAATGGATATGCCGATTTTTTAAGAATGCTTTTAAATCATGGAGAATTGAATGGACATCGATTTTTAGATGAATCTACTGTAAAAGAAATATATTCTCCTCATTCTCAATTAGAAAATGAATGGGGTTATAATGGTTATAACCTTTGGGTTACTAGTAAAATTTACAAAGATAAAGGATATGGAGATGAGGGATTATGGACAGGTGGAGGTTATGAGGGGACACATTTTTGGATTGACCCAAAACGTGATTTTGTAGGACTTATAATGTCTCAAATGTATCAAACACCAAAAGCGGGCTACAATAGGGACAATGTTATTAGAGGAGAAATTTATAAACAAATATTTGAAAATGAAAAACATTAAAAAATATATTTTTTTTGGATTTTGTATTACAATGTTTTTTCATTCTTGTAACAATTCAAAATCAGAAAACTTAATCAATAATTTTAAAAGCACTGGCATAATACAAAAAGTTGAACCTCCAAATTGGTGGGTTGGTATGGAAACAAACAATCTTCAAGTTATGGTCTATGGTGACGAAATTAATTCTTTACTGCCAGTTATAGAAAATCCAAATGTAAAGTTGGAGTCTTTTGAACAAGTTGAAAATTCAAATTATTTATTTTTAAATATTTCCATTTTTAATAATGCTAAGCCAGATTCTGTAAAAATTAATTTTTATAAGAATGATACTTTGCTTGACAGGTATATTTTTACATTAAACGAAAGAGAAAATAATGCTAAATATGTTGAAGGATTTAATAATTCTGACGTAATGTACTTAATTACTCCCGATAGATATGCTAATGGCGATACTTCAAATGATGATATTAAAGAAATGTTTGAAAGGCCTAACAGAGAAAATAATAGAGGAATTCATGGAGGAGACATTCAAGGTATAATAAATCATTTAGATTATATAAAAGATTTAGGTTTTACAACTATATGGCTTAATCCTGTTTTAGAAAATAATATGAGAAAAAGCTCTTATCATGGATATTCAACAACTGACTATTACAAAGTTGATCCAAGGTTTGGTTCTAATGAATTATTTAAAGAATTAAGCCAACGAGCAAAAGAAAATGGAATTAAATTAGTTATGGATTTAATCCCTAATCATTGTGGCTCTGAACATTGGTTTTTTAAAGATCCACCAATGAAAAATTGGTTTAATAATCAGTCAGGTTTTAAACAAACATCTCATCGACGTGAAACAATTCAAGATTTATATGCTTCACAAATTGATAAAAAAGAACATGCAGATGGTTGGTTTGTTAAAACCATGCCAGATTTAAATCAAAGAAATCCAAAAATGTCGAGATATTTAATTCAAAATGCAATTTGGTGGACTGAGTACGCTGCTTTATCGGGAATCAGAATAGATACATATCCATATTCTGATAAAGATTTTATGACTGATTGGACTTATGCAATTATGAATGAATACCCAAATTTTAATATTGTAGGTGAGGAATGGTCTGATAATCCTGCCATTATATCATATTGGCAAAAAGGAAAAGTTAATCATGACGGATATGTTTCCTATCTTCCTACATTAATGGATTTTCCTCTTCAAATATCATTTGCTGAGTCATTAAAAGATGAATTTACTTGGGGTAAAGGATTTATTAAGCCTTACAGAACATTGGCCAGTGATTTTCTTTACCCTAATCCATATAATCTGTTAATATTTCCAGATAATCACGATATGGCTAGATTTTATACTCAAGTCGGAAATGATTTAAATTTATTTAAAATGGGTATTATTTATTATAGTACTATGAGAGGAATTCCTCAATTTTATTACGGGACTGAAATATTAATGAATAGCGATGACAATCCGGGTGATCATGGATTAATTAGAACTGAATTTCCAGGTGGTTGGTCTGATCATGAAAAAAATGCATTTACAGGAAAAAATTTAACCACGGAAGAGATAGAAACTCAAGAATTTTTTAGAGAAGTTTTAAATTGGAGAAAGAATAATAAAGTTATTCACAAGGGTAAATTAATACAATTTGCGCCTAAACCCAGAGAAGGAATCTATTCTTTTTTTAGAATATTGGAAGATAAAATGGTATGGGTTATTTTTAATAGAAATAACGTAAATAAAACAATAAAAACAAATAGATTTTCAGAACTTATTTCAGGAAAAGAAAATGGATATGATGTTTTAAAAAAACAAAAAATAAATATTTCAGATAATATTACTATCCCTGGAAAATCTGCGATGATATTAGAAATTGACTAATTAATTGAAATTTACCTTTTCTAACATAATTTTAATTTTTTTCTCTAACATTCTGTGTGCTCAAATTCAATCAAACGTAAGTTGGTCAGTTGTACCTAATCCTTTTAACGAAAACGAAGAAATATCTGTTAAAATTAAAGGACTAGACCCTTCAAAATGGTCAACAAACGATATTTATTTATGGACATGGTTTTTTGATTCTAGTGATAATGAAGTTAATTCTAATGTCAATTGGAATGGGCAATGGAATAATTCAAAAGAATCAATGAAAATGACTAAAAATAATGATGGATCATTTTCATATGAATTTATACCTAATGAACTTTTTCAATATAATGGAATTGGAAAAATTGGTGTATTAGCTAAAGCAAGAGATGGCACTGGTGATAAAAAAACACCAGATCATTTTTTTGAAGTTGGTAAATTTGATATAACAATTAACAGTCCCATTACTAACCCGTTTATTCTTTCAAAAGATAAGACGGTTAACATTTCTGTCACATCATCAATTGAATTGAATTATACTCTGAAAAAAAATGAAAATGATATATTAAGTGAATTAACAAATACTAAAAACTTCATATTTAAAATAAAAGGATCAAAATCTAATGAAACAGCATATGAAATTAATGAGTCAACTTCATTCAATTTGTTATGTGAAGACCCTAATGATAAAAGCAATTTTAAATTACTCAAATTTGAAATAATTTTAGAACCAGAAATTTCATCGAAGTCTCCACCCTTAGACTTAAATGATGGTTTAAATTATATAGATGATGACTCATCAATTATTTATTTACAATTAAATGCTCCTCAAAAAGATTTTGTTTACGTTTTAGGAAACTTTAATGATTTTTCTAGATCAAAAACATTTTTAATGCATAAAAACCCAGAGACTGGAAAATTTTGGATTATGTTAGAAAATTTAGTCCCTAAAGAAGATTACATATACCAATATGAGGTTTTTTCTAAAAATCCTGTAGAAAATTCACCGAATATTGTCAGAGTTGCAGATCCATTTTCAAAAACTATTGTCTCTGAATTTGATGATTCACAAATACCACAAAAAACATATCCAGATATTATTAATATTCCGACTGGTCAAAGAGGTGAATACACCTACTTCAACACAACAAATAATCCATATCAATGGAAAGTAAAGAATTTTAAAAAACCAAAAAAAGATGATTTGATAATTTATGAGATATTAATTAGAGACTTTGACAAGGACAGAAACTTTCAGGACTTAATTGATAGAATAGAATATTTTAAGGATTTAAATATTAACGCAATTCAATTGATGCCAGTTATGGAATTTGAAGGAAATGAAAGTTGGGGATATAATACATCATATCACATGTCACTCGATAAGTTTTATGGGACAAAAAATAAGCTCAAAGAATTTATTGATTTGTGTCATGATAATGGAATTGCAATTATTTTAGATTTAGCTATTAATCATTCATTTGGAAGAAACCCGCTAGTTAGAATGTGGATGAATGATCCTGATAATAATGGTTGGGGAGAACCATCCTCGGAAAACCCATATTTTAATTCATTTCCGATGCATACATATTCAGTTGGTTATGATTTTAACCATCAAAGCTCATTTACTCAGGACTATACAAAAGATGTTTTAAAATACTGGATTAAAGAATTTAATATTGATGGTATTAGATGGGATTTGACCAAAGGTTTCACCCAAAATTGCAGTCAAAATGATTATAAATGTACTGACTCTTACCAACAAGACAGAGTCGATGTTTTAAAAATGTATGCTGATTATTCCTGGTTTTTAGACCCTAACCATTATGTTATTTTTGAACATCTAGGTTCTGATGAAGAAGAAAAAGAGTGGGCAAATTATAGAATTGATGAAGGAAAAGGAGTGATGTTGTGGGGAAAAATGACTAGTCAATTTAATCAGTTAACTATGGGTTTTAAAGAAAATTCGAGTATATCTAGACTGGATCATAAATCACGTGGATTTTTGAATAAAAGATTAATTGCTTATGCTGAAAGTCACGATGAAGAAAGATTGATGTTTAAGAATATTAATTATGGTAATTCATCTAATTCAAATCATGATGTAAAAAATTTAAAAACCTCTTTGCTAAGAATGAAAGCATTAGGATCTATATTTTTATTGACCCCAGGTCCAAAAATGATTTGGCATTTCTCAGAGATGGGATTCGAAAATTCTATTTATACATGTGAAAACGGAAATTTTGGTGGAGAAGATTGTAAACTTGATACAAAACCCCAACCACAATGGGATTCAAATTGGCCTGAACTTAATATTAGAAAGGAAGTTTTCGATAATTGGAAGAAAATAATTGATTTAAAGATTAATGAACCTGTTTTTGAGGGTGATTTTAATCTTACTGTTCATAGTAATGATTTGTTAATTCCTGAAATCCAAATATGGAATAAGGAGATCAAAAATGATTCGCTGAAATACGTTTATGTGGTATCCAATTTTAATGTTATTTCAAAAACAATAAAACCAAATCTTCCGATTGATGGAAAATGGAAAAACTTATTAACGGATCAATTTATTGATTATAATTCAAATTATGAGATTAATTTAGATGCAGGTTCATCCATTATTTTAGGCAATTATAAAAACTGTGGTCTTTTGGACTTTGACTCCGACGGAATAGGTGATGTTTGTGACGACGACGACGATAATGACGGCATATTGGATGTAGACGATGTATGTCCCAACACACCATCGGGAACTATTGTAGATGTAACGGGTTGTGCAATATTTACTTTACCTGCCAATAATAATAAAGTAGAGGTAACCAGCGCTACTTGTATTGGCAACAGTGATGGGTCTATTGGTTTAAGTGTAGAGGATAATAGTTATGACTATAGCATAACCGTTACTGGCAAGGAAGATCCGATAGTTATTACGGGTGAGAACAAGACAGCTTCTATTACAGGATTAGCCAAGGGTGATTACACGGTTTGTTTTAAGGTAACTGGTCAAGACGGATACGAACAATGTTTTGAGGTGACTATTGGTGAACCTAAGGCATTATCTGCCTTTATTGATGTGGATAATGATAAAAGGACTACAAGCATACAATTAAGCGGTTCTAAGACTTATAACATAGATATAAACGGTCAGAGACATCATGTGAAGGGAGATAACTTTACAACAAGTCTTCCAACAGGTCTTAGTATAATTAAGATTTATACAGATTTAGAGTGTC
>JBJKVZ010000009.1:0-50127 GCA_045562345.1 Flavobacteriaceae bacterium | reverse complement strand
AAAAATTTCTGCCACTTTTTTATTTGCCAAAAGCATAAATTCTTCTACTAGCTGATTAGATTCTGTAGATTGTTTTATAAAGGTGTGGGTTGGGTTTTTATCTTCATTTAAAACAAATCTAACCTCTTTTTTATTAAAGAAAATAGATCCGTTTTTTTCTCTTCTCTTTCTTAGTTCTTTAGCTAAATCATTTAAAACTAAAATTGTGTTTTTAATTTTTTTGTTTACTTTTTTTTCTTTGTTATTTAAAGAGATGTTTTTTGGTATTATATTTTCCTTTTCTGAAATAATATACTGCGCTTCTTTATATGACAATCTTTTATCAGAATTTATAACTGTTCTTCCTGCCCAAAATTTTATTAGTTCATTTTTATTATTAAAATCAAAAACAACAGAAAAGGTGAGTTTGTCTTCCTCTGGTTTGAGTGAACATAATTCGTTTGATAGTTGTTCTGGTAACATAGGAACCACCCTATCTACTAAATAAACTGAAGTGCCTCTTTCATAAGCTTCTTTGTCTAATTTACTGCCCTTTTTTAAAAAAAAAGAAACATCTGCAATATGAACTCCAACTCTATTTACTTTGTCTAAAGTTTCTAAAGAGATAGCGTCATCGAAATCCTTAGCATCGTCTGGATCTATTGTTAGAGTGGTTATTTTTCTTAGATCTTTTCTTTTTAAATATTCTTTTGTATAGTTCTTATTATTTAATTTATCTGCTTCATATTTTACTTCTTTATTAAATTTATATGGAAGCTGAAATTCTTCTAATATTGCATGTATTTCGTTTTCCGTTACTCCGGATTCCCCTATTCTTTCAACTATTTTTGCTTCAGGAAGGATATCTTCCCATTTTGTAAAATCTACTACAACAATATCTTTTTCTTTTAATTTAAACTCTTTTTTATTTGTTATAATAAAAGTGATCTTATCTCTGTTAGAAAGTGTTTTTACATAAATTTTATTTTTCTCTTTATTAACTAAACCAACAAATTTTTTTTTATTCCTTTTGATAACCTTTGTAATAATTCCCTCATTTAAGGAAATTAATTTAAACTCTACTAAATCCCCGTTAAAAGAATTTAAAGTGTTTTTTTCTCTAACATAAATATCTTTTTCAACATTTTCTTGAATTAAATATGCATTTCCAGAGGAGGTTTTATCGACAATACCTTGTTCTTTTTTAATAATTTTATTAAGTGTATAGCTTCCTGGGTTTATTAAAACTATTTTTTTTTCTGAACAAAGCTGTTCTAATAAGAATTTAACTTCTTTTTCCGGAACTAAAAAAGGAATTCTTTTAAGAATTTGGCGGAAGTTCCATTTTCTTTGAGGATTATTTTCAAAAATACTTTGGATTATTTTTAATGTATTTAAACGCTTATTATTCACAAATTCAAAGTTAGTTTTAATTGTGTGAACTTAATGGAAAACTTATAATCAACAATGTATTTATATTTTATAATAAATTGTAATTAATTATTGTTTATTATTATAGTTTGTTAATATATACAATAAATAATTATTAAATAAATAATATTATTATAATTAACGGATTATAAACAAAATATATTTTTTAAAACACTGATAAACAGCATAATAATAGTTTATAAACAATACGTTAATAATTTTATTGTTAAAAAAAATAACAAAATTAAATGTTAATAATTACATTAAATTTGTGTTTAAAGTTTTAAGAAAAATTAATAAAAAGTTGAAAAAAATATAATCAATTTGAATAAACCTTTTTTTAAAAAACAATTAACATATAATCAACAAATAAATTATATTAATGAACATACTAATTAGCAATGATCACGCAGGCACAGATCTAAAAAAAGAAATTATAAATCACTTTGAAAAAAAAGGATATACTTTTAAAAACATTGGAGAGGATAAAGGGGAAAGTGTAGACTATCCTGACTTCATCCATCCTTTAGCAAAAGAAATTTCTGAAAAGAAAAAGGAAAAAGGAATAATTATTTGTGGTTCTGGAAACGGGGTGAGTATGGTTGCAAACAAATACCAGGGGGTAAGAGCAGCTCTTTGTTGGACAAAAGAAATAGCTTCTCTTTCAAGACAGCATAATGATGCAAATGTTCTTAGTATACCGGCAAGATTCATTAGTGCTAAAGAAGCTATAGAAATAGCAGAAACTTTTTTGAATACTAACTTTGAGGGCGGTAGGCACGAGAAAAGAGTTAAAAAAATAAACATTTAAAACTATTTAAATGAAGCTTATAGTTAAAAGATGGGATCAGCTTTCAAGAAAAGAAATTAATGATGTGTTTAGTTTAAGATCTGAAGTGTTTGTTGTGGAGCAAGAATGTGTTTATCAAGACGTGGATGGAAAAGATGAACAAGGGGATCATGTTTTATTAACCATAGACAATAAGCTTGTCGGTTATGCAAGAGTCTTTAATAAAAACATATATTTTGAAGAAGCGTCTTTTGGAAGAGCAGTTGTTAAAAAAACATACAGAGGAAAAGGCTATGGACATCTTTTGGTTGAAAAATCTCTAGAACACTTAAAAGCAAATAAACAGTCACCAATTAAAATTTCAGCACAAGCATATTTAAAAGACTTTTATTCTTCACACGGTTTTGTGGCTAAAGGAGAAGAATATATGGAAGACGGAATTCCACACACAGCAATGTATTTAAACCAATGAGAGAAAAATACTGTGGAATTTGCAAAAATTCATTTCCTACAATATTTAATTATAATAAAGCAGTTATGTTGTTCTTTTGATTTTGAGTAACTTGTTATAAACAACATTAGCAATTAACGTATAAAATTCAACAAAGAATTATTGTGACAAATAATAAAATTTTAAATAAAGCAAAATATACCAACAATACTGATGAATGGTATACAGATTACAAAACAGTTGAGGAAGAGCTAAAACACTACCAGCACCACTTTGAAGGGAAAGCAGTATTGTGTAATTGTGACGACCCATAGTTTACCAATTTATTTTCTTCACAACAACTTCAACTTCAAACCTTTTGTCTTTAATTTTTCTATCAATTTTACACCGCCCAGATCTTACATAAATTTGAGTTGCAAATTCATGAAATATTATTGAGTTTGTTATTCCAAAACCAACAGGACCCCCCAAGGTCTTTAAACTTTACTTTAAAAGTTACTTCTCCATTAAATTTTGCCATGATTTTACAATTGTTTAATTAAACAGTTCTAGTAAGATTGAATAAGAGAATTCGATTAATTTGGTAGAGTTTCCCGCACTCTAAACCACCTGCAACGAGTTGTCGGTTGGTACACAAAAACGTTCTGGATGTGATTTAAGTATAAAAAACTTTTATTAGATTTATTAATTAAATTTTAGAAGAATGAAAAAACTGCTTACTACTCTAATACTATTAATTGCTTTCAATATAGTAGCACAAGAAAACATAAAATATCAAAAACCTTCACAAGAAATTCTAGACTTAGTTGAATATGAAAGGGCCCCCTCTGTTTTATATAACGATCAGAAAACTCACATGATATTTTTATATAGAGACAATTATAAGACGATTGAAGATTTGTCTGCTAAAGAAATGAGGCTTGGGGGATTGAGAATTGATCCAGCAACAAACATTGGTAGTAGGGTTACCTATTATAATAACGTTAAAATAAAGAACCTAAAAGAGAGTAAAGCAGAAATAAAACAAATCCAAGGCCTGCCGCAAAACCCAAAACTTTCTAACATCAACTGGTCTCCAAACCAAAAGAAAGTGGCCTTGACAAACACAACAAGAACAGGCGTTGAGCTGTGGGTGCTTGATGTTGAATCAGCCACAGTAGAGAAATTATCAGACGCGACATTAAACGCAAATATTGGTGGAGTTATTACATGGAATAAAGACAGTAAATCAATGCTTGTGAAGATGATTTCAAAAAACAGAAAACCATTAATTGACACAAACGCTGTGGTGCCAGAGGGACCAACGGTTTCAACTAATTTTGGAGCGAAAGCACAGAACAGAACATACCAAGATCTTTTGAAAAACAGATCCGATGAACATAATTTTGAACAACTTGCAACCTCTGCTATTTATAAAATTTCTTTAAACGGAGATTCAGAAAAATGGCTTGATGATGCGATGTATAGAACAATATCTTTATCACCGGACGGAAACTATGTAATGGTGTCTCAAATAAAAAAGCCTTTTTCATATTTAGTAACATACAGTAGATTTCCATCTCAAACAGACGTGTTTAACATACAAGGAAAGCTAGAAACAAACCTTTTAAACACACCCTTGATTGAAGAACTGCCGAAAGGAAGAATGTCAACAAGAACAGGTAAAAGAAGCTATAGTTGGAGGGCGGATACTCCTGCAACACTGGTTTATGTGGAAGCTCTTGACGGAGGTGACCCCGCCATAAAGACAAAGCACAGAGACGAGGTTTTTCAAATAAAAGCTCCGTTTAAAGGAGAAGGAACAAGCCTTGTTAAAACCAGAAATAGATATAGCGGAATAGATTGGGGAACACAATCAGCAGCTGTTGTTTATGACTATTGGTGGGACACAAGAAATAGAAAAGCATACGTTTTTGACCCGTCTGATTCAAGCAAAAAAGTAAAAGTTCTATATGACAGAAATTACCAAGACATTTATAGAGATCCAGGCAGTTTTTTAAAGAAGAGAAATAATTACAACAAAAGCGTTTTGATGATTCACAAAGGGAGCGCTTTTTTAAGAGGCGCAGGTTTTACAGAAGAAGGACAATTTCCGTTCATCGATAAGCTAAACATTTCAAATCTAAAGAAAACAAGAATTTATCAATCTGCATATACCGACAAGCTTGAAAACATTCAAAATTACGACCCTATAAAAAACGAACTAATTGTAAGAATAGAATCTCCTTCAGAATTCCCTAACTATTATTCTAAGAAAACTAATAACAAAAGATTAACTCAAATTACAAACTTTGAAAACCCATTCAAAGACCTTCAAAACGTTAAAAAACAAGTAATAACATATAAAAGAGATGATGGGCTTGAGCTTTCGGGGGTTCTTTATTTGCCACTTGACTATGATGAGGTAAAAAAAGAAAAAATGCCAATGATATTATGGGCCTACCCCAGAGAATATAAAGACAGAAATAGCGCATCACAAAACAACAAGAACCCAAACAGGTTTACTTCGCCATATTATGGCTCAATGGTTTACTGGGTTACAAAAGGGTATGTTGTTTTAGATGACGCATCATTTCCTATAATTGGAGAGGGGACTGAAGAGCCCAATGACAGTTTTAGAAAACAATTGGTTGCAAACGCAAAAGCTGCAGTAGATGCTGTAGATAAAATGGGATATATTGATCGCGATAGAGTTGCGGTTGGTGGGCACAGCTATGGTGCGTTTATGGTTGCAAACCTGCTGTCCCACAGCAATATTTTTGCTGCCGGCATAGCTAGAAGTGGAGCATATAACAGAACATTGACCCCATTTGGGTTTCAAAGTGAGCAAAGAAGCTATTGGGAGGCCCCTAATATATATTATACAATGTCTCCATTTATGCATGCTGAAAAAATGAAAACACCTCTTCTTTTGATTCACGGAGAGGACGACAACAATTCTGGGACTTATCCCATGCAAAGCGAACGTTATTTCAACGCTTTAAAAGGGCTTGGAGCAACCGTTCGACTGGTAATGTTGCCAAAAGAAAGCCATGGATATGCTTCCAAGGAAAGCATTTATCATGTTCTTTGGGAGCAGGATCAGTGGCTTGACAAGTATGTAAAAAACAAAGACTAAGCAACAAATCAAATCTTTTTGGCAATTGTTTGAAGTTTTTCTTGAATTTTTTTTGAGGAAATAATTTCGGGGGAACTATAAATAACAAAGAAAGAGACACCTTTAGGAATTGCCAACAACAGACCAGAAGACATTATTTGTTCTCTAATCCGACGTTTTATTAAGTTCCTTGTAACAGCTGAAGCAAAAATTTTTTTAGACACGCTTACACCAAACCGGGTTTCTCCATTATTAAAGTCGTAGCCCTTAAAAAACAGACCGCTCTCTTTGATTATATAACCTTTTTGAAACAAGGTTTCAATCTTTTTTCTGCTTTTAAGCCTTTTAATCATTCGGCTATTTCAATTAAATTATCACTTGGGTTATGGTCAGCCAGTCTTTTTGAGGGGTCTATTTCAATTTTAGTTATTGCTTTGGTTCCTTTTACTTTAAAAGAATATTCTGAAGAAACCCAATTCCAGGCTTTCAGTAAAGAAACATCTTTTGAAAAAACTTTATTCCCAAACAAAAGATCATTGGGGATGTAATACATTTCAGATGATCCATCAGAAAAAGAAACAACAACCTCGATTGGCATAGGAATCCGCCCCTTTCTTTTCAAGACAATCGTTCTGTTGTTTTCTAACAAAGAGATGTCTATTCCATAGTCAATCTTATGAGCAGTTCGGGTCCACTCATTTAGATACCACTCAAGCTCTAGCCCAGAAACCTTTTCTGCAATTCTCTTGAAATCGTTTGGATTGGGGTGGCTGAACTTAAACTCTTTGTAATACCTTTTTAAAATTTTGTTTAGATTGTTTTTTCCAACAATATATCCTAATTGTGAAAGAAAAACAGACCCTTTACTGTAAGCGCTTGCGCCATATGCGAAATTATAGTCATACCTGTCTGAATGGACTGTTTGAGGCTGTTCATATCCTGAGTTTGCTAACAGAAAATAATTTTCGTAACTGCTTCTGTGGGGGAATCTTGGATCAACATCTTTAACAGAATTTTCTGCTAAAGTTGTTACATATTCAGTAAACCCCTCATCCATCCAAGGGTGCTTAGCTTCGTTATTGGCTAAAATATTTTGAAACCAAGTGTGTGCCATTTCGTGAGCGGTTACTCCAAACAAGCTTTCATAGCTTCTTTCTCCAGTAATCATAGTACACATTGCGTACTCCATTCCTCCATCCCCTCCTTGTATTATAGAATATTGATCCCAAGGATAAGGCCCTATGTTTTCTTCAAAATAATCAAGCAATCCAAGAGAATCTTCTTGTAATTTTTTCCAAGACTCTAAATCAACAGTTGGCTTGTAGAAAAAATGTAAATCAACACCAGACTTAGATGTTTTTATATCGTGTATGTATTCAGGGTCTGCAGCCCAAGCAAAATCATGAACATTTGGAGCAAAAAACCTCCAGGTAAAAAGATCATCCTCGTTTTTTTTTGTTTTTCTTTCGGAATAACCGTGCCCAACTTCCTGCGGGTTTTTTAGATGCCCGGTTCCACCAACCACATAATTTTTATCAATTGTAATGTTCACAGAGTAGTCGCCCCAGACCCCATAAAATTCTCTTGCAATATATGGGTTTGGGTGCCAGCCTTCCTGATCAAACTCTGCAAGTTTTGGATACCATTGAGTCATGGTTAAGTGCACACCTTCTTTATTCATCTTTCCAGACCGTCTAATCTGCAAGGGAACTCTTCCGTTAAAAACCATTGTTAATGTTGTTTTTTTTCCTGGAAGCAACGGTTTGTTTAACTCTGCTTTAAGAATAGTTTCTCTTAAATCAATGGATAATAAATTGCCGTTTTGCTTAAGAGACGTAACATCAAGCAAACCTTGATCTTTTTTTTCTAGAGCTAAAATCCTGTCGCCCACACGCGAATCAGGATCAGCAATTGCTCTAGACCTAATGTCCATTTGGCTTCCAGGCTGAAAGGCATTAAAAAACAAATGATAATAAACCTTTCGAATAGTATCACGGGAATTATTCGTGTAAATTATTTTTTGGGTTCCGTTAAATGTAAAATCACTTACATCCATTTGGATATCCATGGAATAATCAGCTCTTTGTTGCCATTTTTTTTGTGGGAATACAATCGATGTAGTAAGTAAAAAAGCAAGAAATAAATGTTTCATGTAAAAAAATTTAAAAAACGTCTTTAAATTTAAATGTTTGATCAAGCCGAATTCCTTTATCAGATTTTTTTAAAGTAATAACCTCGTTGTGAGGGTCGTGTTCCAAAACAAGAAAATAATTTTTCTCAACAGCCTCATTTAAAAACTCAGACTTTTCATCCATTGATAAAAGCGGCCTAGTATCATAACTCATTATATATGGTATTGGTATGTGGCCAGCTGTTGGAATTAGGTCAGCTGCGAATATAATTGTCTTGTTTTTGTAAGTAATTTTGGGAATCATCTGATGGTCAGTGTGACCGCTTACAAACAAAATTTCCAAACCCAAATCAGAATTGTGCTTAAAACCCGATTTGTGTGTGGGAACAAACCTAAGCTGTCCGCTTTCGCTTAATGGAGAAAGGTTTTCAGATAAAAAAGACGCCTTTTCTCTATAGTTAGGCTTACATGCCAAAGCCCAATGGTCATTATTAGACCAGTAGGTTGCATTTTTAAAAAGAGGAGCTAAAAATTTTTTGTTCTTAGACCAAACAGTTCCACCGCCACAATGGTCAAAATGTAAGTGTGTTAAAAAAACATCCGTTACATCATCACAAGAAAACCCTAATTTGTTAATAGAGGAGACTAAATTAAAATCTCCCCACCTATAATAATAGCTAAAAAACTTTTCTGACTGTTTGTTGCCCATTCCAGTATCTATAAGCATAAGCCGTTCGGAGTCCTCAATTAATAAACATCGCGAGGCCATTTCTATCATATTGTTTGCATCAGCTGGGTTGGTTCTTTGCCAAAGAGATTTTGGAACAACCCCAAACATAGCACCGCCGTCTAGTTTAAAGTTTCCGGCCTCAACAGTGTAGATTTTCATTTTAATCATTTATAGTTAGTCTCAAAACAGAGCAAGCGGAACGTTCGGTAAATTTGTCTCTACCGCCACCAAGAAGAATATCAATCCAGCTGTCTTTCTCAGGAGATCCCAAAACAAGCAAATCGTGTTCGGCCGAAACCTTAGAAATTACATCTAAAGGCTCATTGCTTTCAACAACCTTAAGAGCGCTTTTGATTTTTAATTGAGCCAAAAGCTCTATGGATTTTTGTTCCATTTTCCTTGCTTTTTGTTTAGGAAAATCAGGCGTTACAATGTGTAAGAGCGTTAAAGACGCTCCATAAAAATTACACAACCTTTTGGCAACACTTAAAAAATCTTTGTCTTTCCTCCCAGGACGAAGAGCCATTACAATTTTACCAATATTTCGGATTCCGTTATCCTTAAATAGAGCGAAGTTAGAATTCACATTAGTAAGAAGCCAGCCTAAAGGATTTCTTACTAAGATGCCGCTATGAGCTCTTCCGTTCCAGCCCATTATTAACCAATCACAATTAGTTTGATTACTAAGTTCAGCGACTGTATTAGACACTTCATGTGTCACAACTGATTCAAAATCTATTGACAAACTTTGTCTTTTGGACAATCTTTTAAGACGCCTTGCTATTGAAATCACACTTGGGGTGTCTTTGTTTAGCGCCTCTAAAAAAGTTTGATTGGGAACTTCTGTTATGTTTACGGCCTGTACAGAGCTTCTAGTGTTTAAGGCTGAAGCAATTTCAACAAGCATTTCAGGCGAGTTTTCATTTCCAAGCAGCGGAACAATCGTACCCGCATCAGACGCAAGATTTCCGTCTAAAATGGGGGATTCTGAACCTTGGCTTAAATTTTCATTTGTAACTTCCTTTTTATAAAAAAGGAATAGCGCAGGCCTATGTCCATAGTTTGTTAAAACGCCAGTTCTTGTCGCATTTTTTCCTACAAACGAATAAACTATAAGGCCTATTATGCAAATGCCTATAATAGACACTAAAGGCATTAGGCCAAGCAACAGCAAAAGAACCAGGCCGCTTATGATGCCAAAAATTTGAAGCAAGGGGTACATTGGGGCCATATATGTTGGCTTATACCATTGAGCAGAGGTTTCTCTCAAAATGACTACACAAAAATTAACTGAAACAAACATCATAACCATAAAGGCGCTAGCAAGTTTCGCTATTTTAACCACATCTAAAAAAAGTATAACTAGAGTCATAACAAGTCCGGTAAATAGTATTGAGACTACAGGTGTTAAATAATTAGAGTGAATTTTTGCAAAAAATTTAGGCATAAGCAAATCAATTGCCATGGCAAAAGGAAAGCGAGATGAAGCCAACACGCCGGAGTTTGCGCCAGACATTAAAGTTAATACACCAATGACTGCAGCCGCATATCCAAAGTATTCACCTCCAACAATTTTAGCTGCTGAGTGAATAGGCTTGATGTCTACAGCTAAATTTGAAGGATCAACAACTCCAGCCAATATGTACGATATAAAAACATAAATTGTCGCTATGCCCAACAGAGACAATATCATTGCTAACGGAAGGTTCTTGTTAGGGTTTGTAATTTCTCCTGCTATTGCAGCAATTTTAATAACACCAGAATAAGAGATATAAACAAAAGCAACAGCAGTGATTAATCCTATGTTACCATCTTTAATAAAAGGCTGCATAAAAGTTGTGTCAACTTTTGGCAGGGCTGTAAAAAAAAGAGACAGCAAATAAATAAAGCAAATAGCTACTACAACTAGCTGAACTTTTCCAACTTTTTTAACACCAAAAATATTTAATAGCAGAATAAAAACTAAAAAACAAAGAGCTATTAAAGGAATTGAAGAAGGATCAACGCTGACAAGAACAGTTAAATAAGCTCCAAGCCCAATTAGCGCAAAAGAACTTTTTAATAATAGAGATAGCCAAAGTCCAATTCCTGAAATTGTGCCAAACAAAGGCCCAAAAGCCCTTTCAATATAAACATATGTGCCACCAGACGAGGGCATCGCTGTAGCTAATTCAGATTTTGAAAGAGCTGCAGGAAGAACACAAAGCGCTCCTAAAAAATAAGCAAGCCAAACCGATGAGCCTGTTAGCCCTGAAGCAAACCCTGGAAGAACGAAGATGCCACTTCCAAGCATTCCTCCTATGCTAATAGCAATTACATATGGCAATGATAGGCTGCGCTCTAGTTTTTTCATATACTAAATATAAAGAATTGACGAATTAAAACAACCTTAAAACAGTAGTTTTCAAAAGCTAACCCAAAAAAAACCAGGCAAACATTAATCATTAAGTTTTAGCACCGCCATGAACGCTTCTTGGGGAATTTCTACACGACCAATTTGTCTCATTTTCTTTTTACCTTTTTTTTGTTTTTCCAGCAGCTTTCGTTTTCGGGTGATATCTCCACCGTAACATTTAGCAGTCACATCTTTTCTAACAGCTTTAATTGTTTCCCTGGAAATGATTTTAGTTCCAATTGCAGCCTGTATTGGTATATCAAACTGTTGTCGCGGAATTATTGAACGAAGTTTTTCACACATTTTTTTTCCAATTGTATATGCATTGTCAAAGTGGATTAGTGACGAGAGCGCATCAACAGAATTGCCGTTTAAAAGAAGATCAACCTTTACAAGTTTAGAGGGCCTCATGCCTATTGGCGTATAATCAAAAGAAGCATAACCCTTGGAAACTGTTTTAAGCCTATCGTAAAAATCGAAAACTATTTCGGAAAGTGGCATGTCAAACACAAGCTCAACTCTTTGGGTAGTTAAATATGTTTGGTTTTTGATTTCACCTCTTTTTTCGATACACAGGCTCATAACATTACCAACATAGTCAGACTTAGTGATTATAGTTGCCTTTATAAAAGGCTCTTCAACGCGATCTAAGCTGCTTGGATCAGGTAAGTCAGAGGGATTGTTGACAAGAATTTCAATATCAGGATCTTTTCTGTTAAACGCATGATAAGAAACATTGGGTACAGTTGTTATAACCGACATATTAAACTCTCTTTCAAGCCTTTCTTGAATTATTTCAAGGTGAAGCATTCCCAAAAAACCACACCTGAATCCAAAACCAAGAGCAGAAGAACTTTCCGGCGAAAAAATCAATGAAGCATCATTAAGTTGAAGTTTTTCCATTGAAGAGCGAAGGTCTTCATATTCTTCAGTGTCAACCGGGTAAATACCAGCAAAAACCATTGGCTTTACATCTTCAAAGCCAGAAACTCCAGTTGTAAAACTTGCGTCCCCATCAACTATTGTGTCGCCAACTTTTACCTCTTTAGCATTTTTAATCCCAGTTATTAAATACCCCACATCACCAGCAGACACAAAAGGTTTGGGAGTTTGTGACAAGTTTAGCGTTCCAACTTCATCTGCAAAATATTTTTTTTCTGTAGCGAGAAATTTAATGGACTGGCCCTTTTTTATTTGTCCTTCAAAAACACGAAAGTATGTTTCCACCCCTCTAAAAGGGTTGTATACTGAGTCAAAAATTAAAGCTTTAAGAGGAAGCGCTGTGTTTGATTTTGCTTCAGGAATTTCACGAATTATGGCATTGATCACATCTTCTATTCCAAGGCCAGTTTTAGCAGAAGCGTGAATGATATCTTCTTTTTTACAACCCAATAAGTCAACAATGTCATCACTAACCTCCTCCGGGTTGGCTGATGGTAGGTCTATTTTATTTAAAACAGGTATAATTTCTAAGTCATTCTCTAAAGCAAGATATAGATTCGAAATTGTTTGAGCCTGAATACTTTGAGCCGCATCAACTACAAGTAAAGCCCCTTCACAAGCCGCTATTGACCTGGAAACTTCATAAGAAAAGTCGACATGTCCAGGCGTGTCAATTAAGTTTAAAATATATTCTTCATTATTCTTTTTATAGACCATTTGAATTGCATGAGATTTTATTGTAATTCCTCTTTCTCTTTCAAGATCCATGTTGTCTAAAAGCTGCTCTTGTTTGTCTCTTTCCGAAACCGCCCCGGTGAAATCAAGTAGTCGGTCAGCAAGAGTGCTTTTACCGTGGTCTATATGGGCGATTATGCAGAAATTTCTTACCGAGCTCATTAATGGAACTAATTTAATGGACAAATATAAGCCAATAAAATATCAGAAGCTTATAAATTAAAACTTTACTTTTGTCAAAAATTAATACAATTTGGTAAAAATCGGAAATATTGACTTAGGAGAATTTCCTCTTCTATTGGCACCAATGGAAGACGTTAGCGACCCTCCTTTTAGGGCTCTCTGTAAAGAGCAGGGAGCAGACGTTGTATATACAGAGTTTATCTCAAGCGAGGGTCTTATTAGAAATGCTCAAAAAAGCCTTGTAAAGCTAGACATATACGAAAAAGAGAGGCCGGTAGGAATACAAATATTTGGAGCAAACTTAGACTCAATGTTAGAAGCTGTAGACATTGTTGAAAAAACATCTCCAGACATTATAGACATAAACTTTGGTTGCCCTGTAAAAAAAGTTGTTTCAAAGGGCGCTGGAGCAGGAATATTAAAAGACATAGACCTAATGGTTAAACTAACTTCAGAAATGGTGAAAAGAACAAATTTGCCTGTCACAGTTAAAACTAGGTTGGGTTGGGACGAAAATTCAATCAAGATAGTGGAGGTAGCGGAAAAAATTCAAGACGTTGGAGCTAAAGCAATTTCGATTCACGGCAGAACTAGAGCTCAAATGTATAAAGGAGAGGCCAACTGGAAATATATTTCGGATGTTAAAAATAATCATAGAATGCACATTCCTGTTTTCGGAAACGGGGATGTTAATTCGCCTAAAAGGGCTAAATTAATGAGAGACAAGTACGGATTGGATGGCGCTATGATTGGAAGAGCGAGCATAGGAAACCCTTGGTTTTTTAGAGAGGTTAAAGGGTTTTTAAATAAAAATTTAAACATTGCTAAACCTACCATGGGAGAGAGAATTTACACTGCAAAAAGACACTTAGAAATGGCTGTTGGGTGGAAGGGAGAAAGGTTGGGTATTTTAGAAACACGCAGACATTATTCAAATTATTTTAAGGGCATTCCTAATTTTAGGGAATATAGAACAAAACTTGTAACAAGCGAACATCTACAAAGCCTTTATGAGCTATTTGACGAACTTGAACAAAAAAAGAATATTTTAGAAGAGGCTATAGTTTGATTTTTTTTAGAGAAAGCAAAGACAGGTATGCGCTTATAGTTCCAATTGTTATTGTCCAAAACGCTACAAGAAAAAAGTTTTTAAGCTCTATTGTAACTGGATATGGAATTGAAGTGCCAGAAAGATAAAGCACGCTATAGTTTTGTTGAAAAAAAACAATTATAAACCCAATAAGCAAACCAAAGCCACTGCCAAAAAAAGTCAAGTATATTCCGTTCTTAAAAAACAAAGAACGTATTTGTTTTTGATTTGCTCCAAGTTTAAAAAGGGTCAGAATGTTTTTTTGCTTTTCAGTTATTAAAATTATTATAGCACCCACCACATTAAACATTGCTACTATTAATATTAACGCCAAAACAAGGTTTAGCACAACCTCCTCTGAGTTCAGCATTTTATAATAAGTCTCATTAAGCTCTTCTCTAGTTTTAACTGAAAATTTTGAAGAAATTGCATTTTGAATTTTTTTAGCAATTTCTTTTCTTAAGCCAGGATCAATAGTTTTAATTGACATAAAAGAGGCCTGGTTTTTATCAATGTTTAAAACCTTCTGAGCAGTTTCAAGGGGAACAAAGACCTTTTTTTTGTCTTCAAAATCATTTGTGTTAAAAACACCAACAACTAAATTAGTGGAGGACCTGTATGGTTTTATAAAAAAAGAATTGCCCCTTTTTAGATTCGGAACCAAAATAGTTAATCCGCTTCCATAATTATATAACCCTAGCCTTAGTTTTTCAGCTATAAAAGCACTAACAACAGAATTTTTTTCTAATTCAGAACTGTTTAGCCATTCGCCAGCCGAAACCATTTTTTCAATTTCAAAAACATCAGCATAATTTTCTTCAACCCCTTGCATAACTGCAAAAGAGCTATGTTCTTTGTTTTTCACCAAAACCTTTTCTTCTATTCCAGCTGAAAAGGAATAAATTCCAGGTATTTCAGAAAGTTCATTTATTAAATTATTATAATTGAAATATTTGGACTCGTTGGAATAGATTTTTATGTCTGGATCAAAGGCTTTTGAGTAATTAGAGCCAAAGGATTTCAATCCAGAAAAAACAGACAGGACTATAAAAAAAGAACCTACCGCCACAATAAGAACAAATAATGCAGAATTGCTGACTATGTTGACAATGTTTAATTTGCTTTTTGAAAAAAAATATCTTTTTGCTATAAAAGTGGAAAGCTTCATAAAGGTTTAAAAATCTTTTGTGAAGTTTTTTTTGATTGGATTATCAACACCCTCTAATGCTTTCTCTATTAAACTTATTTGTTCTAAAGAATCGTCTATTGAAAATGTAAATTGAGGGATTTTTCTAACCTGATTTTTAATTAAAGTACCAATTGAATTTCTGATAGAGCCTTTCTTATTTCTCAATAAATCTAATATAATTTTAGTGTTTTTAACAGGGAAGACGCTCACGTATGCCTTAGCACATGAAAGATCTGGAGAGACTTTGACTTTGGTTACTGAGACTAGTGTTCCCAGTTTGTTAGTTTCCTTAAGAAGTTTTTGTAAAACCATTGTAAGGTCTTTTTGTAAAACTGCTGCAAACTTTTTTTGTCTAGTTGTTTCCAATTAATCAATTTTTGAGACCCTCAAGGTATTTACTTCTCCCCTTTTTATTATCGGCATTGCAGATAAATTAATTACAAAGTCATTGGCTTTAATAAAGCCACTATCCTTGGCAATCTGATTGACTTCTTCAATTGTATCATCAGTACTTACAAAGTTGTCATAAAAAAGGCACTTAACCCCCCATAGTAAATTAAGACGAGAAAGAATTCTTTTATTGGATGTGAATACTAAAATTAGGGCATTGGGTCGCCATGAAGAAATTTGCCAAGCAGTGTATCCGCTATTAGTTAATGTACAAATAGCAGAAGCATTTATCTCGTTGGCTATGCTGGTAGCATGAAAACAAACGGATTTAGTTAAAATTCTTTTTGATTTTAATTTTGGCAGGTTTAGGGGGATTCTAATTAATGAAGACCCCTCAACTCGATGAATAATTTTTTCAATTGTTTTTACAACCTCTACAGGGTACTTACCTGTTGATGTTTCACCAGAAAGCATTATAGCATCAGCGCCATCCATCACTGAATTAGCAACATCATTAACCTCTGCTCTTGACGGGGTTAAGCTACTGATCATTGACTCCATCATTTGCGTTGCTATAATTACCGGTTTTCTAGCCTTTTTTGCTTTTGTAACCAGCAATTTTTGGTTCAGCGGAACCTCTTCTGCAGGTATTTCAAGACCAAGATCTCCTCTGGCAACCATTATTCCGTCGGCTTTTTTTAAAATTTTGTCAATATTGATTAAAGATTCTGGTTTTTCAATTTTTGCAATTATTGGGATTTTGTTTGAAGAAACTTTATCATTAAGCCTTCTTAACAAGGAGATGTCTCTTTTTGACCTAACAAAAGATAGCGCAATCCAATCAAACTTATTTTTAATTGCAAAAGTAGCGTCTTTTACATCTTTGTCTGTAAGCGCAGGCAAGGAAATCTTTGTGTTGGGCAGGTTAACCCCTTTATTTGATTCAAGCTTACCGCCTTGTATTATTTTTGCCCTAACAAGATTCTTTTTATTTGTTTCAAGAATTTTAAGGATCAATTTTCCATCATTAACTAGAATTTTTTCGTTTACACTAACATCAGAAGGAAAATTTTTATAATTAATTGAAACTAAGTTCTGATCTCCTTTAGCTCCAGTGTCATTTGTTGTAAATGAAATTACATCACCTTTTTTTAACACAACACCAGGAAGCACTTCTCCAATTCTGATTTTGGGACCTTGAAGGTCACAAATAATTGAGGCATGGATGTTCAATTCCTCATTTAAAGACCTAATTTCCTTTATAACTTTAGCTGTTTCTTCATGAGAAGAATGAGAAAAGTTAACCCTAAAAGCATCTACCCCAGCTAACATAAGCCTTTTTAATATGGACCTTGTATTTGAAGATGGCCCAATAGTAGCAACAATTTTTGTTTTATTTAATTTCATTAATCAACAATTAAGTTGTTCACAGATTTTATTTTTTTTTTATTCAAAGAGTAGCAAGAAGATATTTGTTTCATTAAAGATAAAGATTTAACAAAATATTTAATGTTTTTTTTTTCGCCCACATATTTAATTATATAGTCTACCGATTTCACTTCAGGCAATAAAACACTTTTGCTGGGTGTTGAATTAAAAAGAAGATTAGTTGATTTAGTTTCTTTTAAGTCATAAAAAGTATTCATGTATAAAAAAAGAGACTCAGATTTGTTATAGCCATCGCTTTTATAAACCATATATTTTTCATTGTTTTTTTTAAAACTAATATCATGCTTTGTCCGAAAAAGGTTGAGACCCATAGAACGATTTATTTCAAAAACTAAGTCGTGGGGTTCTGATGATGAGTGGATTGCAATTAATTCGAACGCCTCGTTAATTTCATTGAATGATAGCAAATGTTTAGACATACATTCGCAAATATACAACACCTAATTATTTAGAAAAAAGCGCTTTAATGGTATTCTTTGAAAAGAACACACGCATTATGGCCTCCAAACCCAAAGGTATTGCTCATGGCTACATTAACCGTTCTTTTTTGGGAAGAGTTAAATGTAAAATTGATTTTATTGTCTATGTTTTCATCTGAAGTCTGAAAATTAATTGTTGGAGGAACAAGGTTGTTCTTAATTGAAAGAATGGATGCAATTGCTTCAACAGCTCCAGCAGCACCAAGAAGGTGTCCGGTCATTGACTTGGTAGAATTTATATTCATTTTGTATAAATGGTTTCCAAAAACTTTTTTAAGGGCGTTTGCTTCAGCAACGTCTCCTAAAAGGGTGGATGTCCCATGCATATTAACAATATCAATTTCAGAAAAACTTATTTGGGCATCTTTAATACAGTTTTCCATTACCTTAATAGCCCCAATACCATCAGGATGGGGAGCAGTCATATGGTATGCGTCTGCAGAAAGTCCCCCTCCGATAAGTTCGGCATATATTTTAGCGCCTCTTTTCTTAGCATGATCATATTCTTCCAAAATTAAGCAACCCCCACCTTCTCCTAAAACAAAACCATCTCTGTCTTTGTCAAAAGGTCTTGACGCTGTTTTTGGATCATTGTTTCTGGTAGAAAGAGCGTGAAGAGCGTTAAAGCCACCTATTCCAGAAATTGAGACACCAGCTTCAGATCCGCCTGAGACAATAACATCAGCATGTCCAAGCCTAATATAGTTTAATGCGTCTATTATGGCATTAGCGGAGGATGCGCAGGCAGATACAGTAGCGAAGTTTGGACCCCTGAAGCCATTTCGAATAGAGATTATTCCAGGAGCAATGTCTGGAATCATCTTAGGAATCATAAATGGATTAAATCTTGGGTGACCATTACCAGCTGCAAAACCAAGCACCTCATTTTGAAAGGTTTCTAACCCCCCTATACCAGCACCCCAAATTACACCAACTCGATCCATGTCTAAACCGCTTGTGTCAGGAAAAGCATCTTTAATTGCCTCGTCAGAGGATACAATTGCATATTGAGCAAAACGATCCATTTTTCTAGAAAGTTTTCGGTCCATGAAATCTTCAGGATTAAAACCCTTAAGCTCACAAGCAAATTGTGTTTTAAAATTAGAGCAGTCAAAATAGGTTATTTTATCTGCACCACTTTTTCCAGAAACAAGACCTTCCCAATATTCAGAGAGAGTGTTTCCGATAGGGGTTAGGGCACCCAAACCAGTAACAACAACTCGTTTTAGGTCCATAAAAACTTTATTTGGAGCTTTCTATATATTTTATAGCTTGACCGACTGTAGAAATTTTTTCAGCCTGATCGTCAGGTATTTGAATATCAAATTCTCTTTCAAATTCCATTATAAGTTCTACAGTATCTAAGGAGTCTGCTCCTAAATCATTAGAAAAACTTGCACTAGCAACGACTTCATTTTCATCGACACCTAATTTGTCAACGATGATGGCATTAACGCGAGAGGAAATATCAGACATAATTCTTTTGGTTTAAAGTTCTGACAAAAATAAAAAACTTTATATTATATAGGCTCTTTTTTAAAAAAATTAAACAAAAAGAATCCTGTTTTTTATTGATGAAAGAATGAGAATTGTGTTAATTTGCTAAATATTTATTAAAATTGGATCAAAAAAAAATTGTAGTTTTTGCCTCCGGCTCAGGATCAAACTTTTCTAATATTTGCGAATACTTTTCTAGGAAAACAGAAATCTCTGTTGAGCTGCTAGTTTGTAATAACCCAAAGGCTAAAGCGATTAATATTGCGAAACTTTGGGGCGTTAAAGCTATAAATATTGACACAGAGGCTTTTCATGGAAATGAGTTGCTGTCAAAATTAAAAAAAGTGAACCCAAGATTGATTGTTTTGGCGGGGTTTCTGTGGAAAATCCCAAATACTATTATAAAAAGTTTCTCTAAAAAAATAATCAATATCCATCCATCTTTATTGCCAAAATTTGGAGGAAAGGGAATGTATGGAATAAATGTCCACAGATCTGTAATTAAAAATAAAGAGCATAGCTCAGGCCTTACAATTCATTATGTTGACGAAAAATATGATAATGGAGGGATTATTTTTCAAAAAAAAACAGATATTACTGAAAATGACACAGCAGAAACTCTCGCAAAAAAAATTTTATTACTCGAACACCAATATTACCCTAAAATTATTGAAAGTTTATTAAAAAAAGAGAATGAAACATATTAATATATATACTGATGGCTCTTCAAGAGGAAATCCTGGTCCAGGGGGTTATGGAATTGTAATGCATGATGTTGAAACTAAATATGTCAAAGAGTTTTCTCAAGGCTATAGGCTAACAACAAATAATAGAATGGAGCTCTTGGCGGTAATAGTAGCGTTAAAAAAATTAAAAAAGAATGGTTGCAACGTGGTTGTATATACTGATTCAAAATATGTTTCTGAAGCAGTCGAAAAAAAATGGGTTTTTAAATGGGAATTAAATAATTTTAAAAAGAAAAAAAATAGCGATCTATGGAAAGAATTTTTAAATATTTATAAAAATCATATTATCAAATTTATTTGGATAAAAGGTCATAATAATCACCCCCAAAATGAAAGATGTGATTATTTAGCTGTTGAGGCTTCAAAAAGCGTAAGACTTTTAAAAGATGGGGGTTACGAAAACACAAAAAAATGAAAAAAATGAAAAAAACACTAATAGTTGGAACCGTAGCTTATGACGAAATAGAAACCCCTAAAGAAAGATCTGGAAAAATTTTAGGGGGAGCAGCTACATATATCGGCCTTAGTGCATCGCTATTTGATATAAAACCATCAATAATTTCAGTTGTTGGTGGAGATTTTAAAAAGGAACATTTGGAGCTTTTAAAATCTAAAGGAATTAACACAGATTCAATAGAGATTATAGCTAAAGGAAAAACTTTTTATTGGAAAGGCAAATATCATAAAGACTGGAACAAAAGAGATACTCTTAGTACGCAGCTTAATGTTCTAGCGGATTTTAACCCTGTTGTCAAAAGTGATCAAAAAAACAGTGAGATTGTTGTCCTTGGAAATTTACACCCTGCTATTCAAAATTCAGTTGTAAAACAAATCACTTTATCTGAAAAATGTGTTATTCTTGATACAATGAATTTTTGGATGGACAATTCATTGGACGAACTTTATGATGTCATAACAAAAACAGACATTATGATAATAAATGATGAAGAAGCAATTCAGTTATCAAAAAAAGAGTCATTATTTGATGCCGCAAATGAGATATTAAATTTAGGCCCAACCTTTTTAGTTATAAAAAAAGGTGAACACGGAGCGTTGCTTTTTGGAGATAATCAGTTTTTTGCTATTCCTGCATTTCCTGTAAATGTTGTTGTTGATCCAACCGGTGCTGGAGATGCTTTTGCAGGCGGTTTTGCAGGGTATTTGGCTCAGAAAGAGGAATTAAGTTTTGAAAATTTAAAGCAAGCTGTTGTGCACGGAACAATCATGGCTTCTTTTTGTGTTGAAGGATTTGGAACTATGGTTATGCAGGGACTAGATAAAAAAAAGGTTATGAAAAGACTCAAAGATTTTAGAGAATTCACCGCTTTTTAATTAATAATTATATAATTTTAGAAATTAGTTAGGCAATAATGAGCGATAAAATAAATCACGAATGTGGAATAGCTCTAATAAGACTACTTAAGCCCCTGGATTTTTACAAAAAAAAATATGGCACCAAAAATTATGGTATCAATAAAATGTACCTGATGATGGAAAAGCAACATAACAGAGGCCAGGATGGCGCAGGATTGGCATCGGTTAAACTTAATACAATTCCAGGAAAAAAATATATTTTTAGGGAAAGGTCCTCAGCTAAGCAACCTATACAAAAGGTTTTCAATAATGTAAATAAAAAAATTAAAAATCATGAAATTAATTCTTTACAAGGAAACACTCCTTTTCTGGGTGAACTTATGTTAGGCCATGTTAGGTATGGGACCTTTGGTAAAAATAATATTGAAAGTGTTCACCCTTTCTTAAGACAAAATAATTGGATGCATAGAAATTTAATAGTTGCAGGTAATTTTAATATGACCAACAATCAAGAACTCTTTGAAAACTTGGTGCAATTGGGACAACATCCAAAAGATGAAGCAGACACTGTAACTGTCATGGAAAAAATAGGACATTTTTTAGATTATGCGGTTGCGAAAATTTATAGAAACCTTAAAAAAGATGGTTTCAGCAAGAAAGAGGCATCTCCTTTAATTGAAAAAAAACTTAATCTTAGAAAAATTTTAAAAAAGGCTGCTAAAGATTGGGATGGGGGGTATGCAATTGGGGGAATGCTAGGACACGGGGATTCTTTTTTTTTAAGAGATCCATCAGGAATAAGGCCAGCATATTATTATAAAGACAATGAAATTGTTGTGATTGCTTCTGAAAGACCTGTAATTCAAACAGTTTTTAATGTAAAGTTTAAAGATGTTAAAGAACTAGATCCAGGTAAAAGTATTATAGTAAAAAAATCAGGTGAATTTTTTATTGAAGAAGTTTTGACTGCAAAAGAAAAAAAGTCCTGCTCATTTGAGAGGATTTATTTTTCAAGAGGAAGTGATGCTGAAATATATGCAGAAAGAAAAACTTTAGGCAGATTACTATTCCCCAAGATTCTAAAAACCCTGAAAAGCGATTTAATTAATACCGTTTTTTCATATATACCTAATACAGCAGAAGTCTCATTTTACGGTTTGGTCCAGGAGGCTCAAAATTATATGAATAACGAGGTTATTAAGGAAATAATGGAAAACAAAACCACAATTAATAAAAAAAGGCTTAATTATCTTTTGTCAAGTAAACCAAGAATTGAAAAAGTTGCTATAAAAGATGCAAAGCTTAGAACATTTATTGCCGATGATGAGGGCAGAGATGAGTTAGTTGCTCATGTTTATGACATAACCTATGGCTCGATTAAAAAAACGGATAATTTAGTAGTTGTCGATGATAGTATTGTCAGAGGAACTACTCTGCAGAAAAGTATTTTAAAAATATTAGATAGGCTCAACCCGAAAAAGATTATTATTGTTTCAAGTGCACCTCAAATTAGGTACCCAGATTGTTATGGAATTGATATGGCTAGAATGGAAGATTTTATTGCTTTTAGGGCTGCATTGGGTCTTATTAGAGAGAAGAAATCTGGCTTGTTAAAAAAGACATACAATGCTTGTTTGAAGGAATTAAAACTTCCTGATGCTAAAATGAAAAACAAGGTAAAGGCTATATACGAAAATTTCAGTGATGATCAAATATCACAAAAAATTGCTCAAATGCTTAAAGAGAAAACAATTAATGCTGAAGTAAAGGTTATCTATCAAACAGTTGAGAATTTACATAAATCATGTCCCAAAAATTTAGGGGACTGGTATTTTACTGGGGACTACCCCACACCCGGCGGCAACAGAGTGGTTAATCAGGCATTTGTTAATTTCTATAATGGAGTAAAAAAAAGAGCTTATTAAATTAAAAAATCACTTCTTTTCATTAAATTTTATCAAAACAGCACTCCAATTAATTACCTCGAAAAACCCATTTATGTAATCAGGCCTCCTGTTTTGATAATTCAAATAATAAGCATGCTCCCAAACATCTAACCCTAAAATGGGATAACCCCCACACCCAACATTGGGCATTAAAGGATTGTCTTGGTTGGCAGTAGAACAGACCTCTAGATTTCCTCCAGGAAAAACACAAAGCCACGCCCATCCAGATCCAAACCTTGTAGCAGCTGCTTGTGAAAAAACTATTTTAAAGTTTTCAAAGCTGTCAAAAGAGTTGTTAATTGCTTCAAGTAGATTTCCAGTTGGAGCACCCCCTCCATTTGGAGACATAATATTCCAAAAAAGAGAATGATTAAAGAACCCCCCCCCATTGTTTCGAAGCGCCATATTATTCATGTCTAAAGATGTTAAAATTTCTTCAATAGAGCTGTTGGAAATTTTTGTTCCACTGATTGCATTATTTAAATTATTTGTATACCCAGCATGGTGTTTTCCATGATGAATTTCCATGGTTTTTGCATCTATGTGAGGTTCAAGTGCGTTGTGCGAGTACGGAAGTTGTGGTAGTTTAAAGCTCATAAGCATTAGTTTATAATTCATTACAAAATTAGATAATAATCATGTATTTTTATGTAAATACCTGATTTTTTTGAACACAAAATACCAAATTTATAATGCTTCCGCAGGCTCTGGAAAAACATTTACACTTGCTATTAAATACTTAGAAAAGCTATTAGGGCCAAGCGATGATGAGGGCTTTAAAAAAATCTTAGTCTTGACTTTTACTAATAAAGCCTGTGATGAAATGAAGGAAAGAATATTAAATTCCCTTAAAAGATTTTCAGATAAAGATGTTGAAGGACCCTCATTAGAGATGTTTAATCAGCTTAAAAAAAGCCTTAATTTATCTGATGCAGATCTTTATAAGAGATCAAAAAAAAGATTAGAATTAATACTTCATAATTACTCCTTTTTTGAGATTTCTACAATTGACAGTTTTAGTCATCGCATTATCAAGTCCTTTGCCAAAGACTTAAATATGGTTTCAGATTTCGAAGTTGTATTAAATCCTGAGCCAATAATTAGTCAGTCAGTAGATAATCTTATAGAAAATTTAGATGTTAAAGAAATAATCGCAAAAACAATAGTCGATTTTGCAAACCAAAAAATGAAAGACGGAAAATCATGGGATATTTCTTTTGACATAAAAGAATTGTCAAAACTCTTGACTAATGAAGACCATTATGTAAAAATTAAAAAATTTAAAAAAAAGGACGTCAAGTGGTTTTTAAAATTAAAAAAGGAGATTACCCAAAAAATTAAAAAACTTGAAAAAAATGTTGAATTAGAAGCAAAAAACTGTAAAAAAATAATTAACAATATTGATTCTAATGTAAAGTTTTATAGAAACTCATTTCCAAATTTTATAAAAAAAGTATTGATTAAAGATTTTAAAAAGATTGATTTAGAAAAAGTTAAAAACCTTTTTTTAAAGAAGACAATTTTTAACAAACAGAACGTTTTAGAAGAGCAATTGAAAACCAATTTGGTTGACAGTTTTTTCTTTAGATTTAAAATTATAGAAGCAAATATTTATCAACGGAAAGTTCTAAACGCATTCTTATATTCAATAGTTCCAATGTCGGTATTAAATGAAATAAGAGAAATTTCAAAGCATTTACAATATGAAAGAAAAGAAATTTCAGTTAGCGATTTTAACACTATTATAAATGAAGAAATAAAAAATCATCCAGCGCCCTATGTTTTTGAAAAAACAGGAAACCGCTATAAACATTTTTTGATTGATGAATTTCAAGATACCTCAACAATGCAGTGGAACAACCTAATACCACTGATTTCACACTCTTTAGAGTCTGTTGAGCTAGATGGTTCAACAGGATCCTTAACTGTCCTTGCAGACCCTAAACAATCTTTATACAGATGGAGAGGGGCCAATCCAAACAATTTCTTGTCACTATTAAAGAATGAAAACCCATTTAATATAGAAAAGAAAGTTTTCGAACTTCCAAAAAACTTTAGAAGTTTAGGCGACATTGTTAAATTCAATAATAAATTTTTTAAGTACGTTTCAAATAATCTCAAGTTTGACAATAATAAAAAAATTTACAAACTATCAAGTCAGAAACAAAATTCAAGCGAAGGGGGATATGTTTCAATTCAGTTTTTGAAAAAAGAAGATTCAATCAAAACTGAAAACAATCTTTTTTTGCAAAAGTGTCTTCAAATAATTCAAGATTGTTTAAATAGGAATGCAAGGCTTGAAGATATGTGTATTCTTGTCAGAAACAAGGTCCAGCAAAATTTGTTAGCGGAATTTCTAATTTCAAATGAAATTCCAGTTATTTCTTCCGAATCACTCCTTTTGATTAACTCTGGTAAGGTTAAAACATTAGTTGAAGCCATAAGATTAAGAGTTGACCCAAATTCTAAAGTAGCAAAAAAAAACATTTTAGATAATTTGATAAAATCAAAACCAGTATTAGACGTTTTCAATTTTTATAAAAAAAGTATCGACAAAAATATAGATGAATTTTTTGAAGAGATATTTAATTTAAGTTACAAGGACTTTATTGAACTGGAACTCTTTGATGCATTAAGCTCTCTTCTAAGAATTAATAGGCAAACAATTTCATATGATGCACATATTCAATTTTTTATGGATGAAGTTTTTGAATTTTTCGTTAAAAAAAAGGGAAACGACGAGGATTTTTTAAACTATTTTGATCAGAATTACGAAAGCCTTAGTGTTGTTTCATCGTCAAACACAGATGCCGTAACAATTTTAACGATCCACAAATCAAAAGGATTGGAATTCCCAATAATTATTTATCCTTTTGCAGATTCAAAAGCCCATGTTTCATCTCAAAAAAAAATATGGTTCCCTCTTGAGTTAGCAGATAATAACATAGAACTTCTCTTGCCTCAAAGTAATGATTTACAAAAAACTGGAATTCTTGGGAAGGAATACATAAAAAAACTCAAAGAGGAAGAAGAGCTTGACAATGTAAATTTATTATATGTTGCATTTACTAGGGCAATTGCAGAATTGTATGTAATTTCTACGTACACTGAAAGAAATTCCTTTGAATCACATAATGAAATTATCAGCTCTTTTATTGCAAGCTGTGGTTTTGAATTTGAAAAAAATCTGTCATTTTCATGGGGCAATCCATTAAAAAGAAAAATAAAATCACAAAAACATAGTAAATCTAAATCAATTAATTGCAGTTCTTTTAATCAATACCATACCCTTAAAACAAGTAGAGATTACATAGATAAAAAAGTTTCTTATGGCAAGTGTTTACATGAATTAATGTCAAGAGTGGATTATTCATATCAATTTAAGAAGGAACTTCAAGCTTATTTATCCTTAAAATATTTTGACAAAAAAACAACAAATCAACTAACCATTAACTCTAAAAAAATATTAAATAATAAAATTTTAAAAAAGTATTATTCAAATGAATTTGAGGTGTTCTGTGAAAAAGAAATTTTCAGATTAGGAAATCAGATTATAATTCCAGATAGAATTGTTAGGTCTAAAGATAATGTATATACCATAATTGAATATAAAACAGGAAAAAAAAGAATTTCAGATAATAAGCAAATCGAAAAATATAAGCTAGCTATGCATGAAATGGGCTTAAAAGTGGAAAAAGCTTTATTGGTTTATACGGGAGAGCCATTAGAGGTAATGGAGATATAATTATATAAAACCCAGAGCGAAAGAGGGTATGTTCAGTAAATTCACTAAGTTTGTAGTTAAGCAATTTGATAAAATATTATAAAAATGAAAAAATTAGGAAAGTTAATTTTGGCTTTTACCTTGTTGTTAAACATTAATTTTATTTTAGCACAAGATAAAAATAACCAATGGCAAGTTAGTTTTGGAGTAAATGCCGTTGATTTTCACCCGGTTGGATCTGATTCTGGTGACAATGCGACCGGACACTTGTTCAGTGAGTTCTTTAATATCCAGGATAATTGGAATACACAAACAGCAATTAATACTATTGGTATTTCTAGGTATGGTAATGAAAAATTCAATTTTGGTTTAAGAGGAACTTTAAATCAAATTACTAGAATGGGTGATGAAAGAAGTAGGATGTCGCCAGTCAGGTTAGCGAGTTTAGATGTTTTAGTTGACTATAAGCTAGGTGAAGCTTTTAAATTTTGCAATATTGAACCTTATCTTGAAGGAGGAACCGGATATACTTGGTTTGGTAGTCAAAAATCTTTAACAATGAATGGTGCAGCTGGATTAAAAGTTCCCGTTTCTGAAAAAGTTTCGATTAATTTAAATTCAGCATACAAGCATTCGTTTAATGATATGCAAGACTTGAGACCTCACTTTCAACACTCTATGTCTGTAGCTATTAATTTTGGAGGTAAGGATACTGATAGAGATGGTATATATGATCAACATGATGATTGTCCTGAAGAACCCGGGTTGCCTGAGTTCAACGGTTGTCCCGATAATGATGGTGATGGCATTGAAAACAGTAAAGACTCTTGCCCAGACACACCAGGGTTAGTTGAATTTGGAGGCTGTCCAGATACTGATGGAGATGGAACTCCAGATACTAAGGACGCATGTGTCAATGAGCCTGGTTCTGTTGACATGAACGGGTGTCCTGACTCTGATGGCGATGGAGTGGCTAATAATGTAGACTCCTGTGTAGAAATTGCAGGACCATCTGAAAATAATGGATGTCCTTGGCCTGATTCTGATGGAGACACTGTCTTAGACAAAGACGACAAGTGTCCTAATGTAGCAGGATTGGTTTCTAATGAAGGTGTGTCCACAACCATCAAAAGCTATTATGGAAGAGCTTAATGCAGTTGGAGCAAAAGTGCCTTTCCAATTAAATAAGGCGGATCTAGGGGTTTTAGTTACAACAGTTTTAGATATAGTGGCAGGTATTATGGAAAAATATCCTAATAGTAACTTTATCATTGAAGGGCATACTGATACTTCTGGCCCCAAAGTCTTTAATCAAAATCTTTCAGAAAAAAGAGCAAGCTCTGTAAAAGAATATTTAGTTAAAAAAGGCATCTCTGCTGATCGACTATCTACAGTCGGATATGGGGAAGATAGACCATCAACTTCAAACAAAACTAGAAAAGGTAGAGTTTCAAATAGAAGAGTAGAGTTTAAAGTTGCAGAATAAGTAACATAGAACCGATAATAAAAAAAAGCACCTGATTTTCAGGTGCTTTTTTTATTTTTACCCAAATGGATAGTTTTCTACAAAAAGTCATTGATGATATAAAATTAAATCAAACAAGTTTTAGTCAAGTTTTTGTATTACCAAATAAAAGATCCTGTCTTTATTTTAAAAGGTTATTGCTAAGTAGTACCAAAAAAACAACCTTTGCTCCCGATATTATAAGTATTGATGAGTTCATTATAAAGATGTCAGGGCTTAAAGAGCTTAACGAGACAAACTTGGTACTTAATCTTTATAAGGAATATTCAAAAATTAAAAAAATTAAAAAAAAAGACTCTTATAGTGAGTTTTATTTGTGGTCTAAAACTTTTATTAAAGACATGAGTGAGGTTGAACAAAACCTAATAAACCCACAAATAATATTAAAAGAATTGATAGAAATTAATAAAATAAATATTTGGGGCAACAAAGATCAATTTAGCTCAAAAACAAGTCTTAGTTTTTGGTCTATGCTTCCTCAATTATATGAGAATTTTAAAGTCACGCTTTCAAAGAAAAACGAAGGCACTAAAGGGATATGTTATGCTGAAGCTAAAAACAACTTAGAACTCTATAAAAAAGCTAACAAGAATTTAAATCATTTTTTTATAGGCTTAAATGCATTAACCAAAACAGAAACTATAATAATTAAGGAGTTATTGGAACACAATAAAGGTGAAATATATTGGGATATTGATAATGAATTCATGAAAAATAAAATCCACGGTTCATCAACATTTATGCGTAAGTATAGGAACAATTGGAACAGGTTCAAAAAGAGCCCCTTTAAATGGGTGCAGAAAGATTATAGAAAAAAAAAGACAATTAAAATAATTGGAACACCCAAATTTATTGGTCAATCAAATGTAATTGCAACAATACTATCAAGTTCTTATTTCGTAAACAATGGTAGAACAGCAGTTGTATTGGGTGAGGAAGCATTGATTAAACCACTGCTTAATGTCAATCCAATAAAATCAAAAGATTTAGAGATAACTATTAAAATTGATTTAAACATTACAGAAATAAAAAAAATATTAGAAGTGTTTTTTGAGGCTCAAAGTAATGAAACAAAAGACACAGAGGTTTTACTTAATAGCTTTTTCAAATTTAATTTAATTAAAAGATCTTTTAATGAACCGAGCAAATTAAACAAGAAAGATCTTGAAATTTTTAATAGAATTTTTGTAAAGCACAATTCTTATTTAGAAATCTTAAATACATTACTCGTGTTTTTCAATAAAATGCGGACAATTAATAAAGAGGTTTCAAACCAATTTGTTTCGTTAGATGAATTTGTAAAAAGCTTACAGGATTTAAAATCAACATTTAATAAACTATCACTTAATTATGAATTAAACTTAATAAAATCAATTGTAATAAACGGTTTAAATAAATTACGTACAAACTTTGAACCAAATTTTGACTCGAAAATTAAAATAATGGGATTATTAGAGTCAAGATGTTTAGATTTCCAAAATGTTATTGTTTCTTCATTAAATGAAGGGATTCTTCCAAAAGGAAAAATTCACAGCACATTAATTCCATACGATTTGAGAAAAAAACACAAGTTGTTAACTCACGACGAAAAGGACTCTATTTACACGTACCATTTTTACCGACTAATTAAGAGATCAAAAAACATTTATCTTATTTATAACAACCACAATGAAGGAATTTTTGGCGGAGAAAAAAGTAGATTTATTCACCAAATTGAACAAGATCACAGGTTTAATATAATTTATTTGCAATCAAACCCAAACTTATCGATTGAGAATAAACTATTCGGGATCACTAATTCTAAATCTTCCCTAAATAAATTAAAAATGATAGCAAAAAGAGGATTTTCACCCTCATTTTTAGAACAGTACATTAAGGATCCTCGAGAATTTTATTTTAAAAAATTGTTAGAGATTAATGAGAATGATCTTAATGAAATTAACTCAAGACTCATTGGAGTAGTTATTCACGAAACTTTGGAGTTATTATATAGGCCATTAATTAATAAAAAAATTAACAAAAAACAGTTGTTAAATGTGTTATCAAAAATTGACATTACAATAAAAAAAATATTCCTCAAAAATGGATTTAAAAATTTATTATTAGGAAAATTAATGGTTGCTTACGAAGTTGTTAAAAAAAGTCTAACAAACTTTATTGAAATGGAAATAAACGATATAAGATTGGGAAATGAAATAAGGATTGTCGCTATTGAAAAAAAAATGGAGATTTCTTTGAAAATACCAGAACTAAAATTACCAATAAAATTAAAAGGTGTGATTGATAGAGTTGATACAAGAAATGGTGTTTTAAGAATAATAGATTATAAGACTGGGCTAATAAGGGACAATGAAGTTATTGTTGGGGAAATAGCCAAGTCTTTAGTGCCGTCAAAAACTAAAGCAGTGCAATTAATGTGCTATGCATTAATGTATTTAAAAAATCATAAAAAAAATAAAGAGTTAGAGGCTGGCATATTTTCATTTAGAAATATAAAAAAAGGGTTTTTAAAGCTTGGGTTTAAAGACGCTCCTAATAAAATGAATTTTATTGTAACAAATAATAAATTAGCTGATTTTGAAAAAGTATTAAAAAAATTGATTTTAGAAATAATGGACTCTAAAACAATATTTTAAAATACTATATAAGATATTAATTAGTATAATCAATTTTAACCATAACCTCGTTTCTTCTGTTAAAAACTTTGTATGGACTGTTGTAAGACAATGAATACGGAATAGTGCTAATAACCTTTATATTATTGTTTTCAAGATTTTCTAATAATATTTTGTGGTGTTTTTTAACCTTATCATCATTAGAATATCCGCCATAACGAATGGCTGCATAGTAGCCGGGTTTAGACGAATATACTGTTATGCTTTGATCATTTGGATTAACAATATTTTCTTGGTTATACTTTGAAGGCATAACAAATTCCATGGTTTCACTACCATTTTCCCTTGTCATATAAACCGGGGTAGTCATAGCAATTTTTTCTTCTTTATGATTATTGCCGCTTATAAATCTGAAAAGTTTACTGAAATTTTTATCTGAAGTCACCTTAGCTTTCATAACCGGAGGATAATATCTTATTTCAACATCTCCAATTGACTCTAATACATTATAATCCTGAGATTCGTATTGTTGAGAGAACAATGTCATTGAAAAAAAAATTAAAAAATATTTATACATTTGAATAAGTTGGTTGTACAATTATAAAATTTTTTATAGAAATAAACTAAATTATAAAAAGTAAAACAACAAAATAATGACATGCGCTACCAAATAAAACAAATAAGTGCCAAATAGCATGTGAAAATTTAATATTTTTTAGACTATAAAAAACAGTGCCAACTGTATAAAAAATTCCGCTTAAAATAAGCAATAAAATCGCATAAAATTCAACTAACCTAAAGACCGAACTTATATCAACAACAATTAGCCAACCCATTGCTAAATAAATAAATAGAGAAGCTTTTTCATGTTTTCCAGTGTAAAATATTTTAAATAATGTTCCTAAAACCGCCATAATAAATACAGTTATGAAAATTTGAACCCCAATTCCATTGTAAAGAGTTATTAAACAAATTGGAGCATAGGACCCGCATATTAAATAAAAAATACTTATATGGTCAAAAACTCTTAGTTTATGGGACATTTTAGGATTGGAATTGTAGTGATATAAAGTAGAGGAGGAATAAACAAGAACTAGTCCTAATGAAAAAAAAATTATACTTAAAAGGCTAAATTCAGTTAAATTTTTATTAAAATAAATTAATATGGGTATGCCAATAAGGCTTAAAATTAAACCTACAAAGTGAGTTAATGTATTAAAATATTTCTCTTTTTTTGTTTCCAATTAAAGTGTTTTTAACAATTCATTTTTAATAAAAATCCTATCCAATTTACCATTGGTTTTCTTAAACTTTGAGAGTGTATACGTTTTTTTTGGACGTTCGTACTTTCCTAATTTATTAAAAATTAAGTGAGCGTTGTGTGGAACTTCTTTCTCAAAAACAATAACAATTTGTTCACCAAGACTTTTGTCTGGCACGCTACTTATTATGAAAGGGATGTTAAAAAACGCACTTAAATTATTCTCTATTTTTTCTGGGTTTAATTTTATTCCTCCCGAATTTATAATAAAATCTTCCCTTCCTAGCCAACGAAATTCAGTGTCTGAAATTAAATCAACCCTATCATTTGTTAAAATAGGATCCTTGGAGACATAAGAGGCCATAATCTCTAAACAATTATTTTTTACAGAAAAGTAAATTCCAGGCAATGCAGAAAAAACCCCTTTACCATTATTCAAACTTTTAACAGCAACATGTGACATAGTTTCGGTCATTCCATATGTTTCAAAAATTTTTGTGGGGAGGTTTTTAATTTTTTGAGCTAAAGAATCATTGACCGCACTCCCTCCTACAATAAGACATTTTATATTATGTAAAAAATTTATTGAACCCTGTAGTTGAAATGGTGTCATAGCGACAAAATCAAAAGTCATAAAAATTTCTTTGATTGGAGATCTACTAGGTTTTACTAAATACAGGTCTAAGCCCAAAACCAATGCTCTAACTATCATCATTTTACCCCCAATAAATTTTATTGGAAGACATAATAGCGCTTTATTTCCAGGTTTCAATTTAAAATAATTGCCTGTGTTTTTTGCAGAAGCTATCATATCGTTTTTATTAAGTAAAACTTTTTTTGGTTTTCCTGTGCTTCCCGATGTTGCTATGGTAATAACAGACTTTTTATTAAACCATTCTAAAAAAAAGTCTGTTAACTCTTTGCTAAAAAAAAATTGATTTTTTTTAGAAATTAAATCTGAAATACTATGTTCTTTGCCATTTAATTTAAATCCAGGGTGAATTTGTAAAAAACTTTCAATCATAATTGTTAATATAATCTTTAAAAAGATTTAATTCCCATTTAATTTTTGGATTGTACTTGAGTTTCCCGTCTGAAATAAAATAAGGACTATGTATATTATTAGAAAACAACCCTCCGGTTCCCAATCCCTGAATGTTGTTTTGTTTTTTTGAAAATATCCACTGGGCAATTACATTCAGACCAATATTGCTTTCAAGTGCACTTGTGCACCACCAATCAATTTTTAGAGACTCTGCTAATTTAATCCAAGATTCTGATTTTCTAATACCACCTAATAAGCTAGGCTTAATAATTATATAGTCAGGGTTAATTTCTTCAAGCATTTTCTTTTGGTCATTATAGTTTTCTAATCCTATTAATTCTTCATCCAATGCGATCTTAATAGGGGAATTTCTACAAAGAAATGCCATTTTTTTCCATTGATCAGTTCCAATAGGTTGTTCGATTGAGTGTATTTTAAATCGAGAAAGCTTTTCTAGTTTTTGAATCACTGACTCTTTAGAAAAAGCCCCATTTGCATCTAACCTAATTTGAATATCAGACTCAGAATACTCAGATCTAATTTTTTTTAGAATTTCACATTCCTGTTTAAAATCTAACGCTCCTACTTTAATTTTTATACAATTAAATCCAGAATTTATCTTTTCTTGAATTTGATCTAAAATAAAAGATTTTTCACCCATCCATATTAGCCCATTAATATTTAAAAACTTTTTACCATTTGTAAAGGAGGAATTTTTAAAGATAAACGGATCGGCTGAATTAAGCGAATTAAATGCTGTTTCTAGTCCAAATAAAATAGACGGAAATTTGATTAGTTTGCTTGTTAGAGCCTTAAACCCTAATTTAATTTCACTACAGATTTCGGATAATTTTTTTTCAAATTTAGGAGCAGGGTCAGGACTAAGCCCACTAATTAAACTGCACTCTCCTATACCAATATTGTTATTATTTACTATTATAATAAACCAACTTTCTTTATTTTTTAACAAACCTCTGGAAGTCCCGCTAGGAAACTTAAATTTCAAAACATGTTTAAAATAAAACGCTTTCATTAATTAATGATATTTAAAGAAAAATAAAGAAATTAATAATGAGTAAACAAATGTTTTTAAAACAAGAGGCTTTAAAAGAGCGTTAAAATCTTTTGGGTTAATTGCTTTTGAAACCTGATAGCAATGAAGAGAAATCAAAGCAATAATTACAGAGTTAACGATTAATAAGAAATATGAGCTATTTTCTAATTTAAAGTGAAAAATAACAATACAAATTATAGAATTGATCATTAACAAATAATGGTAGAGTTTGGAATTCATCAAACCTAGTTTAACAGCGATAGTATTTTTTCCACATTTTTTATCGTTCTCAATATCCCGAATATTATTAAGGTTTAAAACACCAACACTCATCAATCCAACAGAAATTGCTGGAAAAAAAAGCTTAAGATCAATACTTTTAGTATACAAGAAGTTTGAACCTATTACACTTACAACACCAAAAAATATAAACACAAAAAAATCGCCCATACCATAGTATCCATACGGATTTTTACCCATAGTATATTTGATTGCCGCTGCAATTGCAGCTATTCCAGTTGTTAAAAAGAGAAGAATGTAGTAAGTGTTTTGCCTGAATGCTAAAAAAACTAAACAAATTGTTAGAGAAAGTGAGAGTAATGCAAAAATAACTATTCCTTTTTTCATCTCATTTGGATTTATTTTCCCAGTCTGAAATGCTCTTGAGGGCCCAACCCTTTTTAGATCTGTTCCTCTAATTCCATCACCAAAATCATTAGCTAAATTTGATAGAATTTGGTAAGAAATTGTTGTACAAACAGTTAGAATGAAAATTTTAATATTGAAAAAATCTTCATAGTAGGCAGAAAATGAACCAATAGCTATTCCTGAAATTGATAATGGAATTGTTTTGAGCCTAGCAGCTAAAACCCATTCATTTAATTTTAAGGACATTTTGACTTTTTGTTATTAAAATTTATGGAAATTTTGGGTATTGTTTAAAATTAGGGTCTCTTTTCTCAAGAAAAGCATTTTTTCCCTCTTGAGCTTCTTCGGTTAAATAATAAAGCAGGGTAGCATCTCCCGCAAGCTGCATTAATCCATGTTGACCATCCAGTTCTGCATTTAAACTTCTTTTAATCATTCTTAGAGCGAGAGGGCTTCTTTTTTGCATAATTTGGGACCATTCAATAACTGTTTTTTCAAGATCTTCTAATGGAACCACTTTGTTTACCATTCCCATTTCAAAAGCTTCTTTTGCAGAGTATTGTTTACATAAAAACCAAATTTCTCTTGCTTTTTTTTGTCCAACATGACGAGCTAAAAAAGAGGATCCAAAACCGCCATCAAAACTTCCAACTTTTGGCCCAGTTTGACCAAAAATAGCGTTGTCACTTGCAATCGAAAGGTCACAAACCACATGCAATACATGCCCCCCACCAATTGCATATCCGTTTACCATGGCTATAACAGGTTTAGGAATTTCTCGGATTTTTTTATGTAAGTCTAAAACATTTAGCCTAGGGATACCGTCATCACCAATATATCCTCCAGACCCTTTAACATTTTGATCACCACCACTACAAAAAGCTTTTTTTCCTTCGCCCGTTATTACAATAACATCTATTTCATTTCTTTCTCTACACAAGTCCATTGCATCAAGCATTTGCATGTTAGTTTCGGGTCGGAACGCATTGTAAACTTTGGGTCTATTAATAGTGATTTTAGCCACACCATTAAATAACTCAAACTTGATATCAGAGTATTTTTTAATATTAGTCCATTTAATTTTCATGCATAAAATTTTAATAAATATAATATTAAAAAAGTTTTATTTTTCGTGATGATTGGATAAATATTTGAAATAATTTTTTAGAGTAATTGAGCTGATTTCTGAAGAGGTGTTTATTTCTAAAATTTTAGGTTTTGAAGATTTTTTAAAAAAAGAATGCATAGCAATTTTAATTCCAAGTGTTGACTTTTTATTAATATAAATAAACCCAAAATGTCTTGCTAAAAACTTGGCATTAATAGCTTGTTTTGTTTCAATAAACTTTGAAAAATTTTTATTTTCTTTAAAACCTGGTAAAATTCTAAATATTCCACCCCCTCCGTTGTTTATAATAATAATTCTAAAGTCATTTTTAATGTAGTTGTTCCATAGCCCATTAATATCATAAAAAAAACTAAGGTCTCCTGTTATTAAAATCACAGGGTTTTTAATGACTGAAGATGCTCCTACTGCTGTTGATGTACTTCCATCAATTCCACTAACCCCTCTGTTACAATATGTTAAATTATGGTTTTTGAGATTAAACAATTGAATATATCTAATAGCCGAACTATTAGAAACTTGTATTTGATATTCTGAAGGAATTCTATTAATTAGGATTGAGAATACTTTTAAATCAGAAAATGGAACAGTTTTAATAAATTTATTGTGATATTTTGCATAAAAATTATCGATTTCTTTCCATTGTGAAAAAAACGATTTTTTATTGTCCAAATTTGGCTTGATTGGTTCAAAAAATAAATTAGGATTTATTTGATAATGTTTTACGTTTTTGAAAAATGTATTGTTAGCCTTACTATCCCCCACATGTAAATGTTTCAATGGAGGGAATTTTCTTAAAAAAGATTTTATTTTTTTTGAGACTATCATTCCGCCTAATGTTATTAATACGTCGGGCTTTAATTTTTTAAAAATCTCTTTACTGTTTTCTAAAAGTTCTATTGGAGCAAGTAATCTATCAATATTTCCAAAAAAACTAATATCATAAATATTGGATGTACTTTCTTTTAATATAACTACATTTTTATTCTGTTTTAATTTAATAATAGTATCATTTGATATTAAACCAGGATTAGAACATCCAATTAATACAATAATTTTAGAATATTTTTTGAACAAATCAAATGAAAGCTTTTGTTTTGAAATTTTCTTCTTAAATCTTGGGGCCAGTTTTTCAATATGGACAGTTTTAGAATTATAAAACTCATAAAGAGGCTCTTCCATAGGCACATTAATATGAACTGGTTTGGAATTTAAAACACAATCATTAATGCAGGATTTAATGTTAATAATATTTTCTTTCTGAACCTTTGATTGAATATCCTTAATTCTTTCAATTTCTTTAGTAGTGTTAATTATTTTTTGAATATTGCTCAGAATAATTTTTTTTGAGCTATGAACCACATCCTGTTTTAAATTAATAGATCTTAAAATATTTTTGCCAAAAACATTGGTTTGATCAATCGCTTGACCATCTCCAATGTTAATTTTATATGAAGGCCTATCAGCTGAGATCACTATCAGTGGAATTTCACTATAATAAGCTTCTGAAATTGCAGGAGAATAATTTAACAAAGCTGAGCCAGATGTACACAGAAGAACGACAGGCTCCTCTAACTGTTGTGCAATACCCAGGGCAAAAAAACCAGCTGATCTTTCATCGATTATGCTATAGCATTTAAAAAATTTGTTTGAACTAAAACCAACTACTAATGGGGCATTCCTAGATCCAGGGGATATAACAATGTTTCTTAATCCCATCATCTCGCTTATTAAAACAATAGATTGAGCAACAGGAATTTTAGAAAACTTCATCATTACAAATGTAATAAATGAATCAGTTGACTAGACAGATAAAACGTTCAATATTGTATTAGATTTTAATACAATCTCTTCCCATTCATTTTCTGGAACACTATCTTTTGTTATTCCCCCACCAACAAAAATTTTTGCCATACTTCCTTTTATATTAGCACATCGAAGATTCACATAAAGATTGCAGTTGTTGCCGTTAACAGCCCCTAAGTATCCAGAATAAAAAGACCTGTCATGAGGTTCATTTTTTTTAATAAAAGACAGAGCAAGTTCTTTAGGCATACCTGCTACTGCTGGAGTAGGATGTATTGCATTAATTAATTCAAAAGGGCTATGTTTTGTAGTACCACAAAGTACCGTTTTTAAATGTTCAATTTTACCTGCCAAAACGGTTTTTCTTTTACTAATCTTTAAACTTGAACAGAAAACATTTAAATTTTTCTTAATATAGTTCTCTACTATTTTTTGTTCAAAAATCTCTTTTGTTTTCCACTCTAAAACATTTCTTTTTTTTGTTCCAGCAAGTGCCATTGTCATTAATCTATCATTATCAAGATTTAATAAAGTTTCAGGGCTTGCTCCAATCCAAAAGCCCTCATTTGGATGATAAAATAAGTAGTTAAAAGCATCTGGATAAAGATTTAAAAGTTTTTTAAAGTATTTGAGACACTTAATTTCATTTGCCTTGACTTCAAAACTTTGTGAACACACAACTTTTTCCATTTCTGTTTTAGAAATCTGAACTATTGCATCTTCAACCTGTTTTATATAAGCCGTTCTATGGTTTAGCATTTCGTTGGAAATTGACAAGGAATTTTCTAATAATGCTTTCTTTTTTTGAGTTGTAATTTCTGTTTTCAATGTTGTGCCTTTTGGGATTATATACCCTTTTTTATTTTCAAAGGGCATTATCACAAATCCACTTTCATTTAAAAAAAATTTTCGAATAATTTTCTTTGAACTAAAGTGTAATTCTAAAATATCAGAATCAGGCAATTTATAAGATACAAAAGGCAACTTTTTTTCGAATAAAGACTTTAATTTTAAAAAGAATTCAGAGTTGCAAACCATTTTGAAACTAAATTTTTTTTTGAGCAATATATATAGATGATGCTCCAAACATTTGCGGTTCTACTTCAACATTTTTAAAGCCGCAGCTTGTTAAGATATCAATAAAATCTTTTCCACTGGGGAAAGTTTCAGAAGATTTTTGTAAATATTTATAAGCTGACTGGTCTTTGGAAAAAAGCCATCCAGTTAATGGAAGAAAGACCCTGGCAAATATTTTATAAAAAAACTTGATTAATGAATCTTTAGGGGTTGAAGTTTCTAGAATAATTAATTTACCATTTTCTTTAAGAACTCTATGGCTTTCGTTTAGTCCTTTTAATAAGTTTTCAAAATTCCTTACACCAAAACCAATTGTAATTATATCAAAATAATTGTTTCTGAATTTAATGTTCTCAGCATCACCATGAATCAAAGAAATTTTTTGAGACAATTTTTTTTCTTCAATTTTTTTTCTTCCAACTTCTAACATATTGTTAGAAATATCAATACCAATTATTTTTGCTTTATCAATTTTTGAAAGTTCAATTGCTATATCAGCAGTGCCTGTTGCAATATCTAAAATGTTTTTTGGATTACTTTTTTTTGAAATTGTATAAATTCTTTTTCTCCATCTTGAATCATTACCAAAAGTTATTATACGGTTTAAAAAATCATACTCTACAGAAATTTTATTAAACATTTCTCTAATCTGAACTTTTTTTGTTGTTTTAGCTTTTTGATAAGGCTTCATAGACAAATTAAAGAAAAGAATTTTGACAAAAATTATGCCAATAAAACTTGAAGATTATATTTCCCAACCAGCTCTATATTTTCTTGTAACAAATTGATTAGCCTCCTCAAGATTAGTTATTTTCATGTTGTTACCGTCCCACAGCAATTTCTTTCTTGCATAAAAATCTAAATTACCTTTTGAATTTTCTCTTCTTAACATGTAACTTCTAATTGCTAGGTTGCCCATTAAAACAGTTTCTGTCATGGGGCCAGCGTAATCAAATGACGAAGTAAGATTTAAGTGTTCATCACTATTGAAACCTGCTTTACATGCATCAACCCATTTTCTTTGGTGCCCATATTCAGGTTCAGACATTTTTTCTGTTTCTGGCCCAAATTCAGTGTCTCCATTATATAAGTAAAGTTTTGGAGTTAGAGGGGAGCTATCATTAATGTTGGTAGATATTATACCTTTTTCTCCAATCATTAGCACCCCATTAAGACTGTTCGGCCCACCAATGTCATCATTAGGAGGAATAATTTCAGGGTGAGGAGGCCTTATTCCCCCATCAGTCCAGGTCATTTGCATTGGGGTTTTATTTTTCTCCGTTTCATCAAAATTAATTGTGATTAATGATGAGGGGGGGCACCCTTCTGGATAGTAATCGGCATTCCACATTTTTGTGTAAACACTTCCAACGCTACACTCAGCATCTTTAGGGTATTTAAGACCTAAAGTTCTAAAAGGAATATCAATTAGATGACATCCAACATCGCCTAGGGCTCCTGTTCCATATTCCCACCAACCTCTCCAGTTAAATGGGTGTAAGTTTGGTGTGTATGGTTTTTTTCTAGCTGGGCCAAGCCATAAATCCCAATTTAATGCATCAGGTTTTAAATTAGAATCAGGGTTGGGCATTTTAACTCCTTGAGGCCAAACAGGGCGATTGGTCCAAACTTTAACTTCAGAAATTTTTCCAACTTTTCCTGAATCAACCCAGCCTTGTACCATTTTTAATAGTGGATTTGACCCCCCTTGATTACCCATTTGAGTAACAACTTGTTGTTTCCTAGCTAATTCAGTTAATATTCTAGCTTCTCTTATATTATGAGTGATAGGTTTTTGTACATAAACGTGTTTATTTCTTTCCATTGCAAATACTGCAGCGGGACCATGTACGTGGTCTGGAGTTGAAATAGTAACTGCATCTATGCCTTTTTCTTTATCCAGCATTTCTCTGTAATCAGAGTATAAATTGGCTTTGGAAAAACGTTCTACACTTCTTTTGGCACTTCCAGAAAAATCAACATCACACAAAGCTGAAACTCTTTCTCTGCCATTAACTGATGCATTAAATATGTCACTTGTACCCTTACCACCTGATCCAATAGCTGCTAAATTTAGCTGGTCACTTGGAGAGATATATCCATTTCCTCCAAGAACATTTCTTGGAACTATAAAAAAACCAGCACCAAGTACAGCAGATTTTTTTACAAAGTTTCTTCTTGATTTTTTACTCATAATTAAATTGTTTGTTTAAAATTAGCTTAATGTGTAAAAGAATCAAAATAAATTTTATCCATTATAATAATTGGGAAAATTTCTTGGAACTTAAGTTTACTTCCAGTATTCAAATTTCAACTGCAATGGTAAACAAAAAATAAAGCAAGAATTTTTAATCAATCTTTATATATAAATATTCGTTAACATCATTTTTTCTAATAATTTTCATCATATCATTATTATAGTTTGTAAAAACAGTTCCGTCATAAAACATAATACTTCCTGATGATACTGTAATTTGAGAATAATCATAGGCTCTAGATGTTAAAATATAATTAATAGAATCCCCCTCTTTTTTTAAGATCATTTTTTCGGTATCAATGTGTAAGGTTTCAAATGACGAACGCCATTTGCCATCAATTTGATTTATCGATTCAATTTTTTTAAAAGAATTGTCGCAGCTTATTAGGGTGAAAAAAATTAAAAAAAATAATATTCTTTTAATCATTACTTTTTGCCCTTATCTTTTATTGCCTTATGGATTCCTGCACAAGCATAATAATCTTCCATACGCTCATATTTGTAAAGCAATTCGTAAAGTTCGTTCATGGTTGCACCTTGCTCTAGTTTTGAAACCGCTTTTTGATAGTGTTTTTTAGCTGTATCCATGAGTAATATATATCTTTATATAAACAACAAATAAGATACCAAAAAAAATAAATCTGTCAAAAAGTCAATAAAAGATATAATTTTTAGAAATGGATAAAGTTAAATTAATTTGGGATTTTAGAGGGCCTAATGGAAAAAACACTGCAATTCATCATGAAAAACATTTAAAAGAATTTTTTAAAAGTGAAAATAAATTTTGTTGTGACTCTGGCGTCGAAACTTTGAATGAAATGCATTCCTTGGCATTCGCGGTAATTGAAAAAAAAGATCTTGAATTTATAAAATCTGTTTTGAGGCCTCACAGGGGACAGAAAGCGAATTAAATAAGCTCCTTCTTTATTTCTTTAATTGAATTTATTAGCTGTTCAAATGATTCAATTACGTAATAAGTATCTTGAATTTTATCTGTTCTAAAGGGATGATTCATTATCTTCTTTACGTCATATTTTTTTTTATTTGAAGAGCTTTTCATCGCATTCTTTGACTCTCCTTTGGAAGAAATAATTCCAGCTCCGTAGATTTTAAAATCAGAACCAGATTTCATCAAACCAAATTCAATTGTGAACCAATACAGCCTCTGTAGTTTTTTCAGCTTTTCATCATCATCAATAACAGAAAGGCCAATTTGACCAATCTTATGAAAGAATTTGGAATAATTTTTATTGATTAATAAAGGAATATGGGCAAAAACATCATGAAACATGTCAGGCTCCTCTAAATAATCAATTTCAGACCTGGATCTTAGCCAGCAAGTTGTAGTAAATTCTTTTTTGGATAAACACCTAAAAAACTCTTTAGCTTCGGCGATATTTGGGACTGTTTTAATTTTCCATCCAGTAGCTCTATTAAGTATTTTATTTATTTGTTTGAAGTTAGGGATTGTATTAGCACTAAAGTTTATTTTTTTTAAAGATTCAAGAAATTCATTTGCAACAATCCCATTTAAATTTATAATTTGCCTATTATATAAAATTTTCCATACCTCAAAGTCTTCCTGGGTATAGTTTTTATAAATCTGTTTACTGGGTCTGACAATTTTGGGCATCTATAATAGTCTTAATTTCTATGGTTTTTTCATTACTTCTTTTAAATATACAGAATATAAAAGCCCAGCTCCAGCAATGGCAAATATCATTACTTTTAAATAAGGGTTTTCAACATTAAAAAAATAGGGGATTAATGGCAATAGAATCGCTGAAAATAAAAAAATAAATAAGGGCTTATTTTTCTTTTTCATTGCTATGAAAATACAAAATCTTTTATTAAGCAATAAATCTAAAAACCATTAAAAACCTTTAAATCCTCAGGTTAGTTTTATATCTTGCAAATTCATATTATAATCAAAAAAATGAAAAAATTATTTTACATACCCATAACAATTTTATTGCTTTTCTCTTGTAACGCTGAGCCTGCTAAAAAGCAATCAGCCGTTAACGAATCATTTGAAAAGAATTCACAAACCATGCAATCTCTTTTCGAAAGCTTTTCTAATGAAGCAGTAGACTATTCTCGTTTTTCAGACGATGTTGTATTCAAAGGCACTTTACTAGGATCAAAAGACTCACTTAATTTAGACGAGGTTAAAGAAATGCACAAAGGATTTTTTGCCAAATACGATGTGAAACATTTGGGGGAATTTAATTATTTACAAGGGGTTAATCCTGAAACAGGAGAATCAGATGGTTCTGTTAGAATGTATTATGACATGGAAGTTACAAATAGTTCTAATGGAAAATCAGTTGTCATTCCAATTTATGAATCTTTTGACTTTGATGAACAAGGAAAGGCTATATATGTACAGTGGTATAGTGACTGGACAGCATCAATTGGATCATTAGAATAGTTTTTTTGAGATCAAAACACCTTTTAATATTATTGGGCCTATTTTTCTCTTGCACTAGTGATTCTGAAAATGCAATTGGAGACTGTTTTGTCGCTCCAAACCCTGATCAAATTTGTACGGAGGAATATAACCCTGTTTGCGCCTGTAATGACCTTGTTTACTCAAATTCTTGCAAGGCTGAAAAAGCAGGAAATCTAAAATGGAAATTAATAAAATTGGATAGTGGAGAAAAGTGTGAGTATCAATAATAAAAGTTAAACTTTTAATTAAAAAAATCGTCTTACGATAAATGAAAAATCTTATCTTACTATTCATTCCATTTGTTTTTTCGTTTGCACAAGATCAAAAGCTGAAAGTCTACTTAGATTGCAGGTGTGATGATAATTATATAAAGCAACAGACCTCATTTTTAGAATATGTAAGGGATCAAGATTTGGCAGATATTGAAATTATTATAAGGGATGTAAGAAATCCTACAGGGACAAGATCTTTTGAAATTCAAATAGATGGAAATAATAAATACCAAGAAATAAGCTCAAGCACCATAGTCTCTGGATATAAAACTGAGACTTCAGTCTCCTTAAGAGATAAGTTACTAAACAAATTAAAATTAGCAATGGTTCCATTTTTAGACAAAGCCAATTATGTTATTAATGTAGATATTGATTCTGAACTTGATGAATTGATTGTTAATGATGATAAATGGAAAAATTGGGTTTTTGAATTGTCAGGCTCCTACAATAACGATAAAGAAGAGAGCAGAAAAACAAATAGATACGAAATTCAATTGGAAATAGATAAACTTACTGAAGACTGGAGAATTGGTATGGAAATTTCCAGAGATGAATCAAACAGAACATTTATTAGCAATGATGATATTTATAAAAGTAATCGCAAAAACACAAGCTTTAGGGGAAGAGTTATAAGAAGTATCTCGGATCATTTTTCAACTGGGGTGTTTTTTGGCGCATATCAAAACACTTATGAAAACATCGATTTTAACAGGTACATAGAGCCTGCTGTTGAGTATAGTTTTTACCCATACAAAGATGTATTAAGCAAAGAAATTACACTTGCATATAGAATAGGCACTGGGAAAAGAGATTACATTCAAAAAACAATTTATGGCTATGAAGAACAAAAATTGACTTCTCAAAAATTGAGTTTGAATATCCGATTTAGACAGAAATGGGGAAATATTAGTTCATACCTTAATGCTACACAATTTTTAAATGATGGAACAAAAAAAAGATTATCATTAAGAACTAATTTAGACATCAGGGTTTTTGAGGGGCTAGCTGTAAGATTTTCAGGGAATATAAATTTGATTAGAGAACAATATAGTTTAGCAGCAGGCACCACATCAATTGAAGAGTTATTGTTGCAACAAAGAGAGATTGCAACAGATTATAAAACAAATTTTTCTATTGGACTTAGTTATACATTTGGATCTATGTACAATAGCATAATTAATACTAGACTATAACATTATTATTGTTTTAAAAAAATGAAAAGAAGATCATTTATTAAGGGAACGACAACTGCTATTACTGGGCTTGGACTTTCTAATTTTTCATCTGCTCAGTCACAAGCCTTGAAAGGTCAGCAGTCATTTGAATCTTATGTTACCTTGGACCAAGAAAAAGTTTCTATTTATAGTGAAGTTGTTGCAGAACATATAAAAATAGTTCACATCGTAGATACTCATTTGTATATGGATGATGAAAGAGGAAGGCCTTTTCAAAATTACAGCAATAGAATGGCAAAAGCATACAATCAAACCATACATTTTAAAACAGGAGAAAAAACAAATCCTAAAAAATCTTTTGAACAAACACTTGCTATCGCTAAAGACTTAAAAGCAGATGTTATCACATTGGTTGGCGATATATTTAGTTTTCCATCTGAACTTGCAATAGAGTGGGTTCGTTCCAAGTTAAATGGTATTGGCATCCCGTATATTTATGTTGCTGGGAATCACGACTGGCATTATGAAGGAATGAAAGGACAATTAGACTCACTAAGAGATACGTGGATAGAAAAAAGATTAATGCCTCTGTATCAAGGCAATAATCCTTTAATGGCTGCATATGATATAAAAGGAATAAGGTTTTTAGCTATTGATAATTCAACCTACGAAATAAACAATGATCAAATGAATTTTTTAACAGAGAATATTGAGTCTGAATTACCATTAGTTTTATTAGTCCACATCCCGATGTATGCGCCAGGTAAGAAAATTTCTTTTGGGTGTGGGAACCCATTTTGGGGAGCAGATACTGATCGAAACTTTGAATTAGAAAGACGGCCAAAGTGGTCAGAAAGCGGTCATACCAAAACAACATTTGAATTTTATAAAAAAGTGTTTGATTCACCTAATATTCTAGGCATTTTTGCAGGGCATATTCACCGCAACTCTATTGAAATAATTAAAGGAAAGCCACAATTAATATCTGACGATAATGCCAATGGAGGATATTTGGATATAGACTTTCTCCCAATGGAAGAAAAGTATAAAAAACTAATTTAAATTTTCATATACTAATCTTTCATAAGATGTAAATAAATTATATGAATGAATATCGTTAAATGGTAAAATTTGAGTCATATAAACTAACGCAAATTCATTCTTAAAGTCAATAGTGAAATAAGTATTAAAAAACCCAGCCCAGTATGCTGTTCCAATTGGTCTAATAATTGAATTTTCCTCATAAGCCCAAGCTAATGTCCAATTGTCATAACTGTCAAAGAAATTATCTTTATCCCCTCTAGCTTTAGTGTCAACATTTCCAACAGGCACATATCTGTGGGTAGTTTTAAATTCATCTAACTGAGGAGAGTTCATTAATTCAAATGTTTCTTCCTTTAAAATTTGAACCCCATTCAATTCTCCTTTGTTAAGCATACAAGCTAGAAACTTTCCATAATCTTTTGGAGAGCTTGAAAGACCCCCGCCAGCATTGAAATTAGAAGTTTTGTTTCTTTTTTGATAGTCTATTTTTTCTATACTTCCAGAATTAATATCTCTCAAGGATGAAGAAACAATTAAATCTTCTAGTTCTTCAGGAACATTAAACCAAGTACTATTCATGTCAAGTGGACCTGTTATATAATTTCTAAAGTAGTCTTCAAGATTCTCACCCGAAATTTTTTCAACTAACCTGCCTACCCAATCAATATTGGTTCCATACATGTAAGAAGAACCTGACTCAAATAGCCTTGGCTCATAATTTTCTTTCCATCCAATTTCTTCCTTAATTTTATTCCAATTTGAAAGCTTTTCACTTGTAAACCAATATCCAAATCCGGCTGTATGAGTAAGTAAATGTCTTAATGTGATACTGTTTTTAGGCTCTACTACTTCATTGTTTTGAGTAATTATTTTTCTTGAACTCATATTTGGCAAATAATCATCCAATGGCTCATCTAATGTAATTTTTCCTTGCTCAACTAATTGAAGAGCAGCAACAGAACCTAAAGCTTTGGTCATAGAAGCGATTCTAAAAATATTATTTTCATTGATTGTGTCATTTCTGTCCCATCTTGACGGACCTTTTGAAATGAACTCCATATCTCCATTTTTAGATATTTTACCCATAACCACCGCGGGTATATCAGATGAGTTAATTGTGGGGCCTATTTCTTTCTTATCAGCTTGATTACAAGAAAAAAGAAATATTATAATAATTGCTAAATAATTTTTATTCACAGTTGATGTTTTGAAATAATTATTAGTTTCTACTATATTTTGCTAATGCAGGGTTAAAATAAAATGGCAAACCAAATGGCTTAACAAATTCTTTCAATTCATCTGAAGCATTTCCATATACATCAATCTTATTTATGGTAAAATGTTCCATAAATTCTGCAAATTGAGCTTCTAAAGGCCCTCCTTCTGAGATGTTTTTTCCATGTTGCATCATAGCTTCATTATTTAAATATCTTTCTATTAAAATTGTTTTATCTCCTGAGTTATAAAAACCCCAACCAAGTGTGTTAGGTTCATTTTTATTAACCTCGTCTGTATAGTATTTAGAAAATTGAGCTATTTCCTCACTGGATTTTTTTTCATTTGCATTCATTTCAACAACAAAAATTATCTCATTTTGTTTGTTTTGAGTTGTTCCTTTCTGTTCACAACTTATGATTGTAATTGAAAGAAAAAGAGTTATAAACAGTATTTTTTTCATAGTAAATAATTTGAGATTAATGTAATTAAATATAAGAAAAACATTCTCTACAAAATGTTGTTAGTAGTATAATTTTTATATTAGTATTATGAATTGTAATTGTAAAAATTGTAAATGCAGTAATTCTTGCGACTGTAACTGCTGTGATTGCTAGCTTAATGAAAGATTTTAAATACTGGATTAAAATTGGATTAGCTATAGTTATTGCTTTTTTTGTTGGACATTTTTTAGGGTATTCTATTACGGACTGGCTTTTAAACTTGTTATGAAAAAGTTAAAATCTTTAAGAGATCTCCTGGCTATAATTTGGTTTATAAGTATTGTTGCCCGAATCATAAGTAAAACAACTGATCTTTTTGAAATTGCTACATGGTTTATGCAGATTACAGTATTCATTATTTTTACAGTAATAGGCTTATCCATTTTTATTTATGTTAATGAAAGAAAAAATAAACATAATCAATGAGGAAACTGATTTTTCTATTAATATTATACTTTCTTATTTTTCTTATCCCCTTTGTCTCTTATTTGATTAAATCTAAACAATTATAATTTGTCACTTAACATTAAAAATAATTGGAAAACCATAATTCTTTCAATAGCACTTACACCTCTTTTTTCTTTTTCACAAAGAGATATAATTCAAGTTGATTATGTCGAAAACCAGGACAAGTCAATTAGTTTTAGTTATAAAAAAAATAATCCTGGGAGCTATTATTTAATATTAAAATTTACTGCCTTAAGTAATACAAGAGCGAATACCTTTAAAAGAGTGGTTAAAAATTCTTCGGGTTCTTTACTTAAATTAAAGCCAATAAATTCAGATGAAGGCATAGGCTTTCAATATTCATTTCAATATTTTGAAGGTCATTTAAACTCAAAAATCGATTATGATTATCCATATATTTTACCGTTTGATAAGGGCAAGACTAATTACATAAACGAATTGTTTTCAATAGAAAACGTTTATTTAAAAAAAGACCTGCCAAAAGACTGGAAATCATATAGTTTTAACTTTGAAAATCCTGAAATTGTTAGAGCTATTAGAAAAGGTTTGGTGATAGAAATCATAGATGAATTTAAATCTAAATCTGATAATACATATTCTTATTATAGTGATTTAAATTCTATAATAATTGAGCACAATGACGGTTCTATTGCATCTTACAAAGGCTTTAGTGACAAAATAAATGTTAAAATTGGACAATTGGTTTACCCACAATCAAGACTGGGAGAATTAGCAAAATATGATACTAGAGAGCTGTACAGGCTATATCTGAGCCTATATTCATTTAAAACTGTTAAAGGAAAAACTTTAAACAATTTAAAGCCTAAAGACATTGAAATAAATTATATTACCCCAAAATTTTATATCAACGGAGATGTAAAAAAATTGAAAAATAAAGAAAGGTTTAAAGTTAATTATACTGATGATATCTTGTTCAAAGAAATGAGAAGAAGAGAAATAAAAAACTATAAAACTTCTTAAAAATAAAAGTTCCCAAATTAAAAGAGAAAGTTATTCCTCCCATTAAATTATACTCTCAATAAACCAAAATAGACCTATTGAGCCTATTGTTATTGATGCAGGAATTTTTAATTGGTTTTTATTTTGATTGTTCTTTAACATTACGCGAACTAAAATAAAAGCAATTAATAAAACTGCAAGTTGACCTAGTTCAACTCCAACATTGAATGCAAGTAAGAGAGAAATAAAGTTGTTTTTAGGCAAACCATATTGAGAAAGCAAAGCAGCAAATCCAAGACCATGAAGCAATCCGAAACCAAAAATAACAAGCGGTCTCCATTTTGTAGTTTTTTTGAATAAAGTATTTTCTACAGCAACCCAAACAATTGATAAAAAAATTAGTGGCTCAACTAAAGATAACTGCAGCTTGACAACTCCAACTGCAGCAAGAGCTAATGTTATACTATGAGCGAGAGTAAATGCCGTTACTTGTATTATCAATGATCTAAATTTCAAACTCGAAAAAAATAGTCCTAAAACAAAAAGGATGTGATCAAGACCTTGAGGAATAATATGTTCAAAACCTGCTTTAATAAATATATAGATCTTTTGAACCCATGGCATGGCATTTAATCTTCTAATTCTTTGTCTCTTTAGTGCCGCTCCATATTCAGAAGCAATTTGCTCATTTTCAAAAGTTAGTTGTCCGCGCTCAATTTCTGAAATAACAAGGTTTTCTGGATTATGAGAGCTTGCAGTAAAGCTTGTAAAAAAAAATAAAAAGAAAAGACTTTTCCTAGCTAGTCTCATAAAAACAAACTATTAAAATTTCTTTTAGTCAGAAGATCCATCTAAACCTCTAACTCTTAAAAGTGGTGCAATTATCGGTTTACGACCTCGAAAATTTGTATACAAGTCCATTGCTTCTTCAGTTGA
>JBJKVZ010000008.1:0-51086 GCA_045562345.1 Flavobacteriaceae bacterium | reverse complement strand
CTTGGAAAAAAAATAGATCTTAGCTTTTTCAGTAAAGTATCCTATTTATTTGAAAATAATATCGAATTTTTTGGAGATCTTCAATACAGAAAAATAAATTATAAAACGTACGGAATAACATCTGATTTAATAAATATGAGACTTGACGAAAATTATAATTTCTTCAATCCAAAATTTGGTATTTCTTATGATTTTAATCCAAACTCTAATATTTATTTTTCTTTTTCAAAAGCTAACAGAGAACCAAGTAGAAGTGATTACGAAAGCAATCCTAAAATAAAGCCAGAGGAATTAAATGATTTTGAGTTGGGATTGCGATATAATAGGAAAAGTATAAAATTCAATATCAATGCTTACTTTATGCATTATAATGAACAACTTGTTTTGACTGGTGCATTGGATGATGTTGGAACCCCTATTAGAACTAATAGTGGAGAAAGCTACAGGTTAGGTTTAGAAATCGAATCAGAATTCAAAATTTTTGATTTCATCCAATTTGAAACGAATCTTAACGCCAGTAAAAATAAAAACAAAGAAATACTTTCAATGGTAGATGGATCAATTTATAATTATGGAAAAACAAATATATCTTTTTCTCCTTCCATCATTTTTTCTAACGCTATAATGTTCAATCCTAAAGATAATTTAACTTTTAGTTTGTTTTCAAAATTTGTAGGTTCACAATATATGGGTAATACAGATGCTGTAAATTCAAAGCTTGACAGCTATTTTGTAAATGATTTGAATGTTTTATTGAAGTTAAAACCGAAACAAACTTTTAAAACCATTATAATTTCTGGAATTGTAAATAATATTTTTAATGCAAAATATATTTCTAACGGATATTATTATACATACGAAGATACATGGTCAATTCCTGGACAAATTAAGACTTTAGATGGTGCAGGATATTATCCTCAAGCAACAAGAAATTTTTTGATAGGTCTATCACTTAAGTTTTAGGAATTTTTATATTTGCACCATGAAAGTTTATATAGCTTTATTTTTTTCTGCTGTTTTAACTCTTCCATATTTAGTTGGATTAAGCCATTTCATAAATGATCATCATGAGCATTGTCATATAGATGGTGTTCATTTACATGATCTTGACTCGGACTGTCTAACGTGCGATTATTTAAGAACAGGTTCAGATTACAAACCTGAAATTAAAGTTGTTTTATTTTATCAATTATCAAATCCTAAATCTAAAAACAACTTAAATAAAGTTACATTCATTTCCGAATTCATAAATTATTTTGATTTAAGAGGTCCACCCTCAGTTTGCTAATTACAATTCTCAAAATTATCAATCAAATCAATTATTAATAAAAATTCAATTATGAAAAAAATTATAAAACTAGCCTTTATGGCTTTAGTTTTATTAACCACTAATAATATCTTATCTCAAAACGACAAAGAGATCGATACTATTGTCCCTGTAAATTTGAAAGAAGTTATAATTTCAACTCCTTTTAAACAATCTTCAGTAAATAATATTTTAAAAGTTAACCGATTGAACACATCGGATATTAATATCACAAAATCACAAAATTTATCAAAAACACTTTTAGAATTGCCAGGCTTTGATATAATTTCAACTGGTCCTGGAATTTCAAAACCAGTCATTAGAGGATTGTCCTCTAATAGAGTAACTGTTTTTAACCAATTCATGAGACTTGAAAACCAACAATGGGGAGATGAACACGGTATGGATGTTGCTGCATTTGGAGTTGAATCCATAGAAATTATAAAGGGACCCATGTCAGTTTTATATGGTAGTGATGCCATCGGTGGGGTTATTTATATAAATCCAGATAGTTACATAAAAGATGGAATGGAGGTTGAAGTAGGTAGTTTTTACAATTCAAACTATAAAGGATTAACTACTAACCTTGGACTAAAAGGAAATTTAAATAAAATAAGTTACTTAATCCAAGGAAGTATGGTAGATAATAAAGATTTTGAAACTCCACATGAAAAAATTGAGGATACTTATTTTGATCAAAAGGACTTTAAAGCTGGTTTAGGTTTCGAATCTGATAATTTTATTTCTGACCTTAGATTTAATATTTCACAAACTAAAATTGGTATTCCCCATGGTGATGAAGAGCATGATGAACACGGTGACGAAGATCATGGTGACGAAGATCATGGTGACGAAGATCATGATGACGAAGACCACGAAGATGAAGAACATGAAGAAGAGAGTTATCAAGACCTAGAGAATTCAATGATAACTTGGAAAAATAAAATTATATTAAATAATAAATCAGAATTTGATGTAACATTGGGCTACTCTCAAAATAAAAGAAAAGAGTTTGGTCATCATGATGAAGAGCATGAAGATCACGATGACGAAGACCATGGTGATGAAGATCACGATGATGAAGATCATGATGATGAACACGATGAACATGAGGGTGAAGCAGCTCTAAATATGGACCTTAAAACAACTACTGTTGATGTGAAATATATATTTCCAAAAAGTGAGAAATCAGATTTTGTTTTTGGTACTAGTATGTTATCTCAAGAAAATACAAATATGGGAGAAGAACAATTAGTGCCTGATGCTAAGAAAAATGATTTCGGATTTTATGGATTAAGTAACTTTTATGGAAAAACTGTTGATTTACTTGTTGGTTTCAGAGCAGATTTTAGAACTATTGAAAAAACAAACTATCAAAAAAGTTTCTCTAGTTTCACTACCTCATTAGGTTTAAAAAAAGATTTTGATAATGGAATAGTAAGGTTAAATTTTTCAAATGGATATAGGGCTCCAAACCTTTCTGAATTATTTTCCGATGGTATTCATCACGGAACAGCTAGATACGAAATTGGAGATAATAACTTAGAGGAAGAAAAGAATTTTCAGACAGATTTATCAATTTCCACATTTTCTTCTGACTCTCAATTTGGAATGGATATTTTTTATAATTCAATACAAGATTATATCTATTTGAATCCTACAAGAGGTAAAATGGGTGATGCTCCTGTTTACAATTACACTCAAACCAACGCAGTTTTATATGGAGGTGAGGTTTTTTATAATAAAGAAACATCTTATGATTGGCTATCACATAAAACTTCTTTAGCTGTAGTTAGGGGTGAAAAATCTAATAGTGAAATTTTACCATTTATTCCACCTTTAACACTTAAACATTCGTTCGATTTGAGTTTTGGTAAAAACTCTTTCCAAATTAGTGGCTTAGCCAAAGGAAAAAAGGAAAATGTAAGTCTTTTTGAAACGGAAACTAATTCATATTTTGTAATGGATTTGTCTGGTTCTCATAAAGTTAATTTGAGTGATAATGATATTGATATAAGTTGGTCAATTAATAACCTATTTGATAAAGAATACTTTGATCACTTATCAAGATTTAAAACCTTAGGAATTCACGAAATGGGAAGAAATATTTCAATTGGAATAAATTATATTTTTTAAATAAAATTGGCAGTTCAGTTCGAGATTCTTACTGAACTGCCATTTTTTTCTGACATATAAGAAAGCATTGGGTATATGTCATTACCATTGAGATTTAAAATTTGACCTGTAGCCAAACTATACTGGTAATTTTCACATTTACATTCTGCTTGAACCCCTTTAATTTCCATTGTTGAACAACTTGATGGCAAATGGTTAGGACAGCTTGATTCCCAAGCCATTATTTGTTCATTCAAATTAAAAAGTAAAACACCTTTTATACCTGTATTCTCTAAAAACACTGATCCCCCACTATATTTTAAATTATCGTATTTGGGAAGATTAAGATTAATAGTTTTATTAAATGAGATAGGTTTTAAGTAAGGGTTTCTATTTAAATTTTCTTTCGAACAAGAACTTAATAAAAATAAAAAAACATAAAAAAATATTATTTTTTTAAAAAAATTCATGAGTCTTAATTTAGTGAAAAAATCATTCATTTAATAATTTTGTATATTTGTGTGTGTCCCACAATTTTTGGGATTTTTTGTTTTTAAATGTCTAACAATGAGTGATGTATCTTACTATACAAAAGAAGGATTTAAGAAATTAAAAGATGAATTAAACCAACTCAAAGATATTGAGCGCCCTAAAGCATCTTATGCAATTGCAGAAGCTAGAGATAAAGGTGATTTAAGTGAAAATGCAGAATATGATGCTGCCAAAGAAGCTCAAGGAATGTTGGAAATGAAAATTTCAAAATTAGAGGAAGTACTTGCTAATGCAAGAATTATTGACGAATCTCAACTCGACTTATCAAAAGTTTTAGTATTATCAAATGTTACTATAATTAACTTAAATAATCAAATGGAGATGAATTATACTCTGGTTGCTGAAAGTGAAGCAGATTTAAAATCTGGAAAAATATCTGTTAATTCACCTATTGGAAAAGGACTATTAGGTAAGAAGGTTGGAGATATTGCTGAGATCAAAGTTCCGAATGGAACTCTTAAATTTGAAATTAAATCAATTAATCGTTAAAAATTGTCATCTTTATTCACAAAAATCATTAATGGAGAAATTCCATGCTATAAAATTCATGAATCTGAAAATTGTTTTGCATTTTTAGATATTAACCCTAATACATTAGGACATACTTTATGTATTCCCAAGAAAGAGGAGGATTGTATTTTTGATTTGGATTCAGTACTATATAATGAGTTATTTCTATTTTCAAAAGACATTGCAAAGGCCATTAAAAAAGCAATCCCATGTAAAAGAGTTTCATTAACTGTAATTGGATTAGAAGTTCCCCATGCACATATCCATTTAATTCCTATAAAGACTATGAATGATGCAAATTTTTCAAAAAAGGTAATATGTTCCGAGGAAAAATTTAAAGAGATTGCTTTAAAAATTAAGAGTTTTCTATAGTTTTAGGTAAGTTTATTTCAATAGTTGACCCTTTGTTGAGTTCAGATTTATTCACAAAAATATTACCATTGTGATAGTCATTAATAATTCTTTTAGAAAATGATAATCCTATTCCCCATCCCTTTTGTTTTATTGAATAACCTGCAGAAAATATTTTATCAAAATTCTTTTTTTCAATTCCTGAACCATGGTCTTGAATTAAAATTTTAATTAATTTATTTTTTTCAAAAACACTTATAATTACCTTGCCTTTACCTGACATAGAATCAATTCCATTTTTAACTACATTTTCAATAACCCAATCAATCAAAGTTTTATTAAGCTTTGTGTAAAGTAAATTTTCTGAAGGATTAAATACAAAAGAAATCATTGATGAGTTTCTTTCTTTCAAATATTTTACAGAACTTTTTAAAACTTCATTAATTTCTTGTTTTTTTAAAATTGGCTTGGTTCCAACCTCAGAAAACCTTTTAGTTATTTTATTTAATCTATCTATGTCTCTATCAATCTCTGTAATTGTAGAGTTATCAATATGATCATCTTTTAAAATTGTAGACCAACCCATTAATGAGGATAAAGGAGTGGCAATTTGGTGAGCTGTTTCTTTGGCAAATGATGCCCAAAGTTTATTTTTATTCAAATTAATTGATGATACATAATAGCTGTAAACTATTAATAAAAAACAAACAGCAATTAATAGTAAAGCAAAAGGATAATACTTTATTTTATTAAAAGTACTTGAATTTCCATAGAAAAGTCGTTGGTTTATACTGTTTTCAAATATGATTTCAATTGGCTCATTTTCTTTTGAAATTTTATCAAAAATTTTTTTTAATTCAATAGAGTCTGTTACACCATCGTTAAAAATATTTTTGTGAGATAAAATTTTTCCATTTTCGTCTACCTGAATAATAGGATTTTCAAAGCTTTTTGTAAGTATGAAAATGGATAGTGTACCTAAATCATCGTTAAGATTTTTATTTTCAATAAAATCTCTTTGGGCCATTGCCCACAATTCAATTTTTTTTCTTTCTTCATTCTTAGTATAATCAATGATTTTATTTGTATTGTAAAGAATAATTAGAACACCACCAATTAATCCCAAAAAAAGAATTATTTTAAAAAAATTACTGTTGGGAAAATATTTAATCACAATTTTGTTAATATAATCTAATATAAAAGTTTTTTTTCCTTTACTAAAAGCTTAAAATTTATTTAATTTTAAAAAAAATAAATAAATATGGATATCTCAGGAAAAATTAAATTAATTAATGAAACAAAAGAATATGGAAGTAATGGTTTTAGAAAGCGAGAGGTTGTTGTTACAACTGAAGAACAATATCCACAAGATCTTTTAATTGAATTTATTCAAGATAAATGTGACATTTTAGATTCCTATAAAGTTGGTGAATCAGTAAAAATTGATATTAATTTAAGAGGGAGAGAATGGGAAAGTCCACAAGGTGAAATAAAATATTTTAATTCAATACAAGGTTGGAGGATCGAAAAATTTTCTGAAAGTAATGAAAACGATATTCCTCCAGTCCCAAATAATGAAACTTTTGAACAATCTGAAGACTTAAATAATGATGAGCCTGATGATCTTCCATTTTAATTTAAGATGCACCAATTAACCAATGAGCTCAAATTTCCTTCACCATTAACAGCTAATAAAGATGGAATTGTTGCATATGGTGGTGATTTAAACCCAGAAAGAATTTTATTAGCTTATCAAAATGGAATTTTTCCATGGTTTGAAGATGATAATTATTTATTATGGTGGAGCCCTGACCCACGAATGGTGCTATTTCCTCAAAATTTAAAAATTTCAAAATCAACTAGAAAATTTATGAGAGAGACATCATTTCAAATAACTTTTAACAAATCTTTTATGGAAGTTGTCAATGCATGTGCAAAAGTTAAAAGATTTGGACAAAATGGAACTTGGATTACTAATGGATTAAAAGAAGCTTATAAATTGCTACATCAAAAAGGCCATGCTTATTCTGTTGAAGTTTGGGAAAATATGGAGCTAGTAGGAGGGCTTTATGGAATTGATCTTGGAAATATTTTTTGTGGTGAAAGCATGTTTACAATAAAAAATAATGCTAGTAAAATTGCATTTATTCACTTAGTTAAGGAATTAACAAAAAATAATTACAAACTAATTGATTGTCAAGTTCCAAGTGCTCATTTAAAAAGCCTTGGTGCGGAAGAAATTTCAAGATCAGAGTTTATAAAAATTTTAAACTAATTTTTGATAAATTTTTCAAAAGTTTTAATACTGATTGCATTTTTAACATTATAATTTCCAATTGATGTTCTACACAAACTTTTTAGATATGCTCCTACTTTTATCTCTTTTCCAAAATCGTTTGCAACTGACCTTATGTAAGTCCCCTTACTACAATCAATTTCAAAGTCAATTTCTGGAAGATTAATTTTTGTTAATTTAAATTTAGATATAATTATTTCTCTTTTAGGTATTTTAATATTTTCATTTTTTCTTGCATAATCATATAGTTTTTTACCATTTATTTTAATTGCAGAAAAAAGAGGTGGTTCTTGGTTTATTCTTCCCAAAAATTTCTTGGAAGTCTTAAACAAATAATCATTTTCAATTTTGTCAATAGAAACATTTGAACTAACTTTTGTTTCTAGATCAAATGATGGGGTGGTAGCTCCAATCACAAATGTCCCTTTATATGATTTATTTAAGTTTTGAAAATCAATAATTTTTTTTGTTAGTTTTCCTGTGCAAATTATTAATAACCCAGTAGCTAAAGGGTCTAAAGTGCCTGCATGTCCTACTTTTATTTTTTTTAAATTAAACTTCATTTTTATTAACCATCTAATCTTATTAACAATTTGAAATGATGTCCAATTAATGGGTTTTTTAATTAAGAGTAGTTTGCCCTCAATAAAATCTTTTTGATTTAGGTTCATCTAAATTGTATATAAAATCAAAAATAATCCTATTGCAAAGCAGTATATAGAGAAAAAATATAATTTACTTTTTTTAACCAATAAAATCATCCATTTACACGCAAGAATTCCAGTAAAAAAAGCAGATAAAAAACCTAAAAGGATTGAAAATATATCAAAATTTTCAAAACTAAAATCTTCAAAAAAAAGTGATTTAATCATTCCTCCAAAAATTAGAGGTATAACCATAATAAAAGAAAATCTTGCTGCTTTTTCTCTATCAATCCCAATAATAACTGCAGTTGCAATTGTTGCACCACTTCTTGATATCCCGGGAAGAATAGCAATTGCCTGCGACAAACCAATTAAAAAACTATTTTTAAAATTGATAGTATTACTTTTTGGTTTAACACGATCTGAAACAAAAAGTATTAAGCCCGTAATAATTAGCATCGAACCTACTAAAAGTAAATTTCCATTAAAAAAAGAATTAATTTTTTCTTCAAATAATAGTCCTACAAAAACAGCTGGAATCATTGAAATTAAAATTGAAACAGAAAACTTATGGGATTCATTACATTTCTTTTTAAATAAAGAACTAAAGATTTCTAAAATATCTTTTCTAAAGAATATTATAGTACTCAAAGCTGTTGCAAAATGTAGAATTATAGTATAAGTTAAATTTTCTTGGTTCGAAAAATTGTTATCGAATAAAGCTTTTGATATTTCAATGTGACCGCTTGAAGAAATAGGTAAAAATTCAGTAAGACCTTGGATTATACCTAAAAAAATAGATTCTAAATAATCCATTTATTTTTTTTTTGGTTTGTAAAGAATTGCAAAAACTTCAATTCCAAATCCAATTAAAACTAAAGTTGGAGCTAATCTAATTCTCCTAAAATTATAAATTTCTTCATTAAATATATTTGGATCATCGCTAGCTCCACCGGACATTAACAAAAAACCTATTGAAATGAATAATAATCCCAATATCATTATTTTGTAATTTTCTTTCTGAAAAATAAAATTCTTTGAGTTGTTTTTTCTTTTCATTAATATAATTGTTCAATACTAAGCTTTAAAAATCTTTGAGTAGCTATGAATGTACACAATGAGGTTATAATTATACTAAAAATTAAAATGCATACGAATAACCCTAAAATGAGTTCTAAATTAGCCATTAAATTTAAATCTCCAATTGAATTTTCTATGTAGAAAATTGTAAAATAAAGAAAACCAATTGCAATTATTGAACTAATTAACCCCAAAAAAACATGAGTTTTAATAAATGGTTTCCTTATGAAATTTCTTGTTGCGCCAACTAATTGCATCGTTTTAATTATTATTCTATTTGAATATATTGAAAGTCTTATGGAACTGTTTATAATTAGAACAGAAATAATGAAAAAGAAAGATGCAATAACTAAAACCCAAAATTTAATTTTTTTAAAGTTATCGTTAATTAAAGAAACTAAGGGCGCATCATAACGAACTTCATCAACAAAATTCACATCACTAAATTCTTTTGAAATATTATCTAATAGATTTGAATTTACAAAGTCAGATTTAAAGTAAATATCTAATGAATTTAATATTGGATTTGTTCCTAAAAATTCCAAAAAGTTTTCCTCAATTTCTTGAATTAAAATTTCGGCGCCATCTTCCTTTGAAATAAAAGTGATCGATTTAGTATAATCTTTAAGATTTAATTTTTTTTGAAGTTGTATGATTTCAATTTCTTTAGCTGAATCTTTTAAGTATATAGTTAAAGGAATTTTTTCTTTAAAATCATCTGAGATTTTTTTTGCATTAAATGCTAACAGGAAAAATGCCCCCATTATATACAAGACAATCGATATACTTATAATTACAAAGAAATATGATGAGATTAATTTATTATTGTTTTTTGACAAATTTGATAAACTTTTTAAACAAAAATAAGAAACAATTTAATTTTTTATGTCCAATTAATTTACTTTAAGTATTTATATAATAAACGTATTTTTGTTTCGTAAATCTTATTTGATGAATTACAATTTCAAAAGAATTGAAAAAAAATGGCAAAATTATTGGTTTCAAAACCAAACCTTCAAAGTAAATAGTAAGAGTAAATTACCAAAGTATTATATTATGGATATGTTCCCATATCCCAGTGGAGCCGGTTTACATGTTGGACATCCATTGGGTTATATTGCTAGTGATATATATTCCCGATATAAAAGAAAAAAAGGTTTTAACGTATTACACCCACAAGGATATGATTCATTTGGATTGCCTGCAGAACAATATGCTATTCAAACTGGAAGACATCCTGAAAAAACAACAAATGAAAATATAAAAAGATACAGAGAACAATTGGATAGATTAGGCTTGTCATTCGATTGGTCTAGAGAAGTAAGAACTTCTGACAGGAAATATTATAAGTGGACTCAGTGGATGTTTATTAAGATGTTCAATTCTTGGTATGATTTTAAAAAAGATAAAGCTATTGATATCAAAGAACTTGTTAAAATTTTCAATAAAAAAGGGAATATTAATATTTCTGCATATGAAACCGAATCATCAAAAAGATTTTCTGCTTCAGATTGGAAAAATTTTTCTGAGGAAGAAAAAGAAAAAATTTTATTATCATATCGATTAGCATATATCTCTAAAATTGATGTTAATTGGTGCCCTAAGCTTGGAACAGTTTTGGCAAATGATGAGGTTGTAGATGGGCTTTCAGAAAGAGGTGGTCATGAAATTATTAAAAAAAAAATGACTCAATGGAGTCTGAGGATTTCTGCTTATTCTGAAAGATTATTAAAAGGATTAGATAAAATTGATTGGCCTGATCCATTGAAAGAAATGCAGAAAAACTGGATTGGAAAATCTGTAGGCTCTATTGTGTTTTTTGATGTTTTAGGTCATGATTTACAAATTAAAACATTCACTACTAGACCTGACACAATATTTGGGGTTTCTTTTTTGACCATTGCTCCAGAAAACCAGATAGTAAAATCGATTATAACAAATGATAATAAAAAAATAGTTGACAAGTATTTACAAAAATCAATGCTAAAAACAGAGAGAGAGAGACTTACTGATGTTAAAAAAATCTCGGGCGTTTTTACTGGAAGTTATGCTATTCATCCATTAACTAATAAAAAAATTCCAATTTGGATATCAGATTATGTTTTATCTGGATACGGTACAGGGGCTGTTATGGCTGTTCCGTGTGGAGATCAAAGAGATTTTGATTTCGCAAAATTTTTTAATTTACCAATTCCAAATATTTTTAAAGACATTGATATCTCTAAAAATGCATATGCCGATAAAGATAATTTTAAGTTGCAAAATTCACATTTTTTAAATGACCTTGATTTTAAACAAGCATTTGAAAAATCAATTAAAGTATTAGTTTCTTCAGGAAAAGGTGTAAAAAAAATCAATTATAAGTTAAGGGATGCTGTTTTCAGCAGACAAAGGTACTGGGGGGAGCCTTTTCCAGTTTATTATAAAAAAGGCTTGCCAGTAATGATTGAAGAAAAGTATTTACCGTTAGAATTGCCAAAAGTTAAAAAATATTTGCCAACAGAAGAAGGCAAACCTCCATTAGGAAATTCGAAAATTTGGTCTTGGAGTTCCAAAGAAAATAAAATTGTTAAAAATAAGTTAGTTGATAATATAAATGTTTTTCCATTGGAACTTAACACTATGCCAGGATGGGCAGGTAGTTCATGGTATTTCAACAGGTATATGGATCCAAATAATGATAACTGTTTTGCTTCCAAAGAATCTTTGAATTATTGGAAAGAAATTGATATTTACGTAGGTGGAAGTGAACACGCCACTGGACATTTACTTTATTCTAGATTTTGGCAGTATTTTTTATATGATCATAAATTAGTTCCAGTTTCTGAATATGCAAAAAAATTAGTTAATCAAGGAATGATTTTAGGAAATAGTGCTTTTGTTTATCGTTTAAAAGGAACTAACACTTACATTTCATATGGACTATTAAAAAAACAAGATGTTCAAGCTATTCATGTCGATATTAAATTTGTGAATAAAAATGATGAATTAAATATTACTGAACTAAAAAAAAATAATCCAGAATTCAAAAAAGCTGAATTTATTAATTATAAAAATAAATTTATTGTCAAACGTGAAGTAGAAAAAATGTCTAAATCAAAATTTAATGTTATAAATCCAGACGAAATTTGTGAAAAATATGGTGCAGACACTTTAAGATTATATGAAATGTTTCTAGGTCCTATTGAAAATTCGAAACCATGGAATACTGCTGGTATAACAGGTTCATTTTCTTTTTTGAACAAATTTTGGAATTTATATCATAAAAATGGAAACTTTTATGTTAGTAATGATAAACCAGAAAAAAAAGCACTTAAAATACTTCATAAAACTATAAAAAAAGTAATTGATGATATAGAGAACTTTTCTTTTAATACTTCTGTGAGTGCATTTATGATATGTGTCAATGAGTTAAACAAAATTAAATGTAATAATAAGATTATTCTTAAAGATCTCTGCATATTGCTTTCACCATTTGCTCCACATATATGTGAAGAAATTTGGGAAAAATTTGGCAATAATAATTCTATTTCTAATGTTGATTACCCAGTTCTAAATGAGGACTATTTAATTGAAAATGTAATTGAATATCCAATATCATTCAATGGAAAGTTAAAGTTTAGAGTTGAACTGTCTTCTGAATTGAGTCAGGATGAAATAAAAAAAATAATTAATAGTCATGACAAAACCAAAAAATACATAGGAGATAAAAAAATTAAAAAAATAATAGTTGTTCCAAAAAAAATAGTCAATATAGTTTTATAAATGATTGATAATATTGAAATAATTGGTATCCTTGCGGCATTACTAACTACAATAGCTTTCGTTCCCCAAGTTTTTAAAGTAGTCAAGACTAATTTTACTGATGGTCTTTCCTTAACAACATTTTCAATGTTTACTTTAGGAGTTCTTTTGTGGCTAATTTATGGTTTTTCAAAAAATAGTATTTCTATGATTTTGGGAAATGGGATCACTTTAATTTTAGCTATTATAATTTTATTATATATTTTAAAAAATAGAAACTCTAAGTAATCGAAATCTGTCGATCAATTTGCTGTTCAAGAGAAATAAAAGTTTCAGTTCTTGAAACACCTTCAATTGATTGAATTTTATTGTTAAGAAGTGACATTAAATGTTCATTGTCTTTGCATATAATTTTAATTAAAACACTCCAATTTCCAGTGGTATAATGACACTCTAGGATCTCAGGAATTTTTTTCATTATTTTTATTGCTTCATAATTTCTTTCAGCCTTATCAAAATAAACTCCAATAAATGCTAAAGTTGAATATCCAAGGGTTTTTGGATTAATTTTTAAATGATTTCCGGAAATTATACCACATTCGTTTAGTTTTCTAATTCTTTGATGTATAGCTGCTCCTGAAATTCCGATTATTCTTGAAATTTCTAAAATTGGTTTTCTTGAATTTATAGTTAATTCTTTTAAAATTTTTTTATCTATTCCGTCTAGTTTCAAAATTTAATTTTTGGTTAAAATATCATTTGCAATTCTATAACTTGTTCCATGAGCTCCCAATAAATTGATTAATTTATCATATTCCGTATCCAACTCATCAATTTTTTTTGGATTTAAAATATTTTTAAGTTCTCTAACTATATTTTGTTTTATACAATTTTCTTGTATAAGCTCTTTTATTATTTCTTTCTCCATTATAAGATTTACTAAAGAGATGAACTTAATCTTAACAAAAAACTTTGCTAATAAGTAACTTAAAAAACTTGTTTTGTAGCAAACAACCATGGGAACTTTAAAAATCGAAGTTTCCAATGTGGCAGTTCCGCTTGTAACTAATGCTGCTTTAGAATTTGAAAGCAAACTATAAGTTTGATTTTTTATAAACTTAATTTTTTTATTCTTAATGATTTTTTTTAAAAAAAAATCGTCTACGTTTGGAGCAGCACCAATTACAAATTGGTATTTAGGAAAATATTCAACTACTTCTAACATAGTTGATAAAATTTTTTTTATTTCTTGTTTTCTGCTTCCGGGTAAAATAGCAATAATTTCCTTATTATGGTTTAGATTATTTGATTCAAAAAAATTGTTTTTGTAATTTTTCTTAAAATCTCTAATACTATCCATCAACGGATGACCAAGGTATTTAACTTGATAATTATGCTTTTTTTTAAAATATTTTTTTTCAAAAGGTAGGATTACATACATTTTATCTACACTTGATTTAATATCCTTAATCCTATTCTCATTCCATGCCCATATTTGTGGAGCTATATAATAATAAGTAATAAATCTATTTCTTTTTGCCCACTTTGCAATTCTCATATTGAAACCTGGATAGTCTATAAATATTATTTTATCTGGATTAAATTGTTTAATATCAACTTTACAAAAAGACAAGTTTTTTAGAATAGATGTTATATTGATCAAAACCTCATAAAAACCCATAAATGATAGGTCTCTGTAATGTTTTACTAAATTGGCCCCAGCTTTTTCCATCTCATCTCCACCCCAAGCTCTAATTTCTGCATTTTTATCTTGATCACATATGGCTTTTATTAAATTAGAACCGTGTAAGTCACCTGATGCTTCTCCAGCTATGATATAATATTTCATTATTTAAAATTTCCAGGATTTCAATTGTTCTATATTTTTATGGTCCGTCATATCAAACTTTACTGGAACAATAGAAATGTATTTATTTTTGAGAGCCCATTCATCCGTATCCTTTTTATTGTCTTCATCAATAAATTCACCAGTTAGCCAATAATATTCTTTTCCTTGAGGGTTGGTTCTTTTATCAAATTTTTCAATCCAAAACGCTTTAGCCTGTCTACAAATTTTAACTCCCCTTATTTCATCATTTCCCAATTTTGGAAAGTTTACATTTAGTGCATTTCCATTAGGTATGCCATTTTTTAATGCAGCTAAAGTTATATTTTTTACATAGTTTTTAATAGGTTCAAAATCAGCACTCCATTTGTAGTCTAGAAGTGAAAATCCAATTGCAGGCACTCCTTCGATTGAAGCCTCAATAGCAGCACTCATAGTTCCAGAATATATAACATTTATTGATGAATTGGATCCATGATTAATTCCAGACACACAAATATCAGGTCTTCTAATTAATAATTCATTAATACCTAATTTAACGCAATCAGCAGGAGTTCCAGAGCATGAATACTCTTTTTGAGGCCCCGAGTCTAGTTTAATTTCAGAGCATTCTAAAGTTGAGTTAATTGTTATGGCATGACCCATAGCCGACTGAGGACTATCTGGTGCAACAACCACAACATCCCCAATATCATTCATTATCGAAATTAATGTTCTTATTCCTGGAGCTGAAATACCATCATCGTTAGTCACCAATATTAATGGTTTTTTTTTCATTTTATTAATTTGAACAAAAATACAGAAAAGATTATATTGAAATTGTATCTAAACTTTTATATTATCACTTTTGCATGGTTTTTGAAATAAAATGATTAAATTAAAAACTTGTTTTTAGATAGTTGATGAAAAAAAATATTACAATTATAATGATATTGTTTTCACTTGTTTTTGCAAGTTGGAAACTTTCCTTACCTAAATTTGATAACCCAAGTAAAGATAAATTATTAATCGAAGTTATAAAATACGTTTTAGATAAATATCATTATAACTCAATCGAAATTAATGATCAATTTTCACAAGAAATGTTTGATACTTATTTGGATCTATTAGATAGCCAAAAAAAGTATTTTTTGGCTACTGATATTAAAGAGTTTGAAAGATTTGAATTCGAATTAGATGATATGATAAAAAGTTATGATTTAACCTTTTTTAATTTAAGCCATCAAAGACTTCTTCAAAGAATTAAAGAAGTCAAAGAGTTTTATCCAAGTATTCTAAATAAATCTTTTGATTTTTCTATTCAAGAAAATATTAATTTAGATTTTGAAAATATATCTTTTCCTCAAAATAACAGGGAAAGAATTAATAGATGGCGTAAACAACTGAAGTATTCTGCACTTGATATTTATGATATAAAACTTTCCGAACAAAATTTAAAATCTAAATTTTCTGAAAATCCAAAATCAAATGAAACATTAATTAAAGAGTCCGTTGATTTAGTTAAGAAAAATGTTGAAAATGTTTTTGACTTAATGGGAGACCTACAGAGAAAAGATTGGTTTTCAAATTACATAAATGCATTTGTTGTACAATTAGATCCACATACATTCTATTTTAAGCCTGAAGATAAAGAGAGGTTTGACATGTCTATGTCTGGAAAGTTTGATGGAATTGGTGCAAGACTTTCAAAAGAATCAGGAGGCATTAAAATTGTTGACATAATATTGGGCGGTCCTCTTTGGAGAGATAAATTAATTGAAATTGGTGATGAAATAATAAAAGTTGCTCAAGGTAATGAGATGCCTGTTGATGTTATTGGAATGAGACTTGAGGATGCTATAAAATTAATTAAAGGACCAAAAGATTCTGAAGTAAGGTTAACCATAAGAAAAAAAATTGATGGAGAAATTAAAGTTGTTCCAGTTATTAGAGATGAAATTAAACTTGAAGAAACCTATGCAAAGTCAACTATTATTAAGAAACAAGATAAAAAATATGGACTTATTACATTACCAAAGTTTTATGTTGATTTTGATGATTATAAAACTAGAAATTGTGCAACTGATGTTAAGATTGAAATAGCTAAGCTTAAAAAAAATGGTATTGAAGGTTTAATTTTAGATCTAAGAAATAACGGAGGAGGTTCTTTACAAACAGTGGTTGACATGACAGGGTTATTTATAGAAAAAGGTCCTGTGGTACAAGTAAAGTCTTTTGGGGATAGAAAACAGGTTATTTTTGACAAAGATCCGTCCATATCATGGGATGGTCCAATGGTTATTTTGCTAAATCAAATGTCAGCATCTGCATCTGAAATTTTAGCTGCTGCTCTGCAGGATTATAAAAGGGCTGTAATAGTGGGTAGCTCCAAAAGTTTTGGAAAAGGAACTGTTCAAAACGTCATTGATTTGAATAGATTTATGTCAAACAGTAATTTTGATTTAGGTGCTCTAAAAATTACAACCGATAAATTTTATAGAATAAATGGAGGTTCAGTACAAGTTGAGGGTGTAAAAAGTGATATCAAAATTCCAAATAGATTATCCTTTATTCCAATTGGTGAAGATGATGAGAAAAATCCCTTAGGTTGGGATAAGATTGGTTCTGCTAATTTTCAGCAATGGAGTGGTTATAATAATTTGAATGAAGTTATTAAATTAGGAAATGATAGAATTAAAGAAAGTGAATTTATATCCCTTGTTGAAGAAAATGCTAAGTGGATTGCATCAAAACAAAAAACAAAATCAAGATCATTGAATTACTCTGAGTTAAAAAGAAATGAAAAAATTGATAAAGATTATTTGTCCAAGTTTGATGAAATAAAAAATTACAAAAATAACCTTGAATTTGAATTTATTTCCAATAATGAAAATCAATTTCAAGAAATTGAGGAAATAATTGAACGTAGAAATATTTGGATAAATGCTTTAAAATCTGATTTCCAATTAAATGAAGGATTAAATATTCTAGATAATTTACGATCCAATGCTAATTTAAAAAACCCTACAATAGCTAATAAAATTTAATGCTTCTAATTCTAAAAAAGTTAAGAAAAAATTTAGGCATTTTTTTCTCATTAATTTTTATTTTATTCTGCTTAATTGTTTCTGTTTTTGCATATTTTATAATTCCTGATGATTCTCAATATTCTAATCAAATGCATTTGGAAATTAATTCAATGCCCCCTGGATTCAAAACTTTTATAATTGAAATTCCAAATAACCAAAAAAAGTCCAATAACCATTTGAGTGAAAAATTTTTAGGTAATAAATTTCCAAATAAAGAAATAGTAGCTAAGAAATATAACTTAAGTAAAAATGGAATTGAAATTTTGAATTATAATAATGAAAAACAGCTAATTAGCTATAATTTATTTCCTAAGACTTTTAATCTCTCAGAGATTGAAAAAGAGTATGTTAGTCAAAGAAAATATATTTTCGGAACTGACAGATTTGGAAGAGACTATTTTGGGAGAATTATTTTAGGCACTAGGGCTTCACTATCCATTGGATTTTTAGCAGTTTTTATTTCTTTAATTATTGGGCTTTTTATTGGTATGATTGGAGGTTATTTTGGTGGGATAATAGATAAATTAATTGTGACTTTAATAAATATATTTTGGTCTATACCAACACTTCTTCTTGTAATAGCGATTTCTGTTGCATTAGGTAAAGGTTTTTGGCAAGTTTATATAGCTGTTGGATTAACTATGTGGGTCGAAGTAGCTAGAATAGTTAGAGGACAGGTAATTTCAGAAAAAAATAAAGATTATATATTAGCAACTAAAGTTTTAGGTTATTCTACATTAAGAATATTTTATTGCCATCTTCTTCCAAATATAATAGGTCCAATTTTAATTATTTGCGCTGCTAATTTTGCATCAGCAATTTTAATCGAAAGTGGGCTAAGTTTTTTAGGCATAGGAACCCAACCTCCAGTTCCAAGTTGGGGTTCTATGATTAAAGACAATTTTCAGTTTATTATGTTGGGTAAGTCATATTTAGCATTGATACCAGGATTTTCAATTATGCTTTTGGTGACTTGTTTTATGTTTTTAGGAAATAACTTACAAGATTTTTATAAGGAAAGTAATTAATTACCACTTACTTGTTCTTTGAGAATCTAATTTTATATAAATAGAAAAAAGTAAACAAAAAGCTATTAAATTCGACCCGCCGTAACTTAAAAAAGGAAGGGGAATGCCAATTGTTGGTACAAGACCAATAACCATTCCTATGTTAATGAAAAAATGACTAAATATCAAGGTAACTGTTGAGTATGAATAGATTTTACTAAATACATTCTTTTGTAAATCTGCTCTTTTTGAAATTCTTAACATTAAATAGGAATATAAAAAAATTATAAATGATGATCCTAAAAAACCCCATTCTTCTCCAACAGTAGAAAAAATATAATCAGTATGTTGCTCAGGCACGAATTTTCCTCTGGTTTGAGTTCCCTTTAAAAATCCCTCACCCAAAATCCCTCCAGAAGCTAATGCGATTCTAGATTGATTATAATTATAAGCGGTACCTTTTAAATCTTTTTCAAGTCCTAAAACAACATTAAATCTGTCTCTATGTCGTTGCTCAAAAATATTATTAAAAATAAAATCTACTGAAAAAATAAAAACAGAAAAAATCGTTCCATATAGAAATATTTTTCTTACCGTAGTTTTATTTTTTTTATTAAAAAAAATAAGAGCAAGTGTAATAAATAGAATTAAAAATAAAATATAAAAAGTGCTAAATAAAATTGATGAAAAAAATAATACTATGAAGCCTACAAATAGATTCATGTATATTGATGGTAGTCCAACTTTATAAAATACTAAAACAAAACTCAAAAAAATTAATACTGTTCCAGGATCTGGTTGGAGTGTGATTAAAACCACAGGTATTAAAATAATTAAAAACGAGTAAAATTGTGTTTCAATTTTTTTTAGATTTGAGTTTAAATCACTTAAATACTTTGCTAGGGCTAGTGCTGTAATAGGTTTTGCGAATTCACTTGGCTGCAAACTGAAATTGCTAAACGGATACCAAGCTAATGTGCCTTTAATTTCATTGCCAAAAAGGAAAAGTCCTATCAATGATAAAATTGATAAAACATATATTATGCTTGAATACTTAATGAAAAAATTTATAGGTAGGAGCTGAATAAATATGAAAACAAAAAATGAAATAAAAACAAAAAATAATTGTTTTGTAAATGGATTTAGATTTAGTAAAGATTCTAATAAATATACTTGAGATGATGAATAAATGTTTCCTAAACCTAAACCAATTAGTAAGCTTAATATGGCTATACTTATCCAGTCAATTTTTATGAAGTTTACTTCATTCATTAATTGAAAAGTTGTTTTTGGTATAAGGTTTCAAATATTCTTGAATAAGATTTCCATTCAAAATGTAATTTTCAAGGTATTTTCGATTAACTTTTTTATTTAAATGCTTTTCCATCATTAAACTAGCAATTGGAGCTGCCCATCGAGATCCCCAATAACCATTTTCTATAAATACTGCAACGGCTATTTTAGGCTTATCTTTTGGTGCAAAGCCTATGAAAACAGAATGGTCAGTCAATTGTTTTCTTGTACCATTTATTTTTATAAAATTTTCTACAGTTCCAGTTTTTCCAACGATATCAATCCCATTTATTTTTGAATTTCGAGCGGTACCTTTTTCTATGACATCATACATCCCTTTTATAATTTTCTCATAGTGAATTGAGTCTATTGAAGTATATTTTTTATTAATGTACTTAGATTTTATACTATCATTGGATATTTTTTTAACAAAGTGCGGAGTTATGAACCATCCGCGATTAGCAATTGTTGCGGCAATGTTTCCAAGCTGTAGAGGTGTAGTTAAAATTTCTCCTTGGCCTATACCATTAGAAATAGTTGTGACAGCTCTCCAGCTGTTATTTGGATACCATTTGTCATAGTAATTTGAATCAGGAATCAAACCGGGTTGACCTAATGGATGATCATAGCCAAGATAATTTCCAAGTCCAAAACTGATAACGTGATTTTTCCAAATATCGATTCCTGTTTTTGAATCAGAGTCTTTTTGTAATGTTTTTTTGTATATAGTTGCAAAATATGTATTACATGAATTATAAATTGCAGTATTTAAATCGTTATATGTTCCGGCTTTACAGTGACATTTCATAAACCTATTTTTTGAGTAAAAATGTCCATAATTACATTGTATTTTATTTTCAGGAGTTATAATTTTTTCTTCAAGAGCAATAAGACCATTAATTAACTTAAATGGAGATCCTGGTGGATACATACCTTGAAGCCCCCTATCAAATAAGGGTTTTCCAATAGTATCGTTTTTAAGTATTAAATAGTTTTTTGATCTATCTCTTCCAATTAATAGATTTGGATCAAAATTTGGAGCATTAATTAAAGACAATATCTCTCCTGACTCAGGTTCAATAGCAACTATAGTTCCGAATTTATTTATCATTAAAGAATCTCCATAGATCTGAAGATCAAAATCTATTGTTAGATTTATATTTTTGGATGGCTGTGGAAGTGTATCATATATTCCATTTTTATATGGCCCAGTTATTCTATTAAATTTATCTTTTTGAAAATAATTTACCCCTTTAAATCCTCTCAATTTTTCTTCATACGCTTTTTCAATTCCCTGTCTTCCGATCAATTCACCAGATTCGTAATAGCTATCATCTCTCACTTCATAATCATTAACTTCACTTATATATCCAAGAATATTGGATGCAGAGCTTAATAAGTATTTTCTATTAGATTTTTTTCTAACGGAAAACCCTTTGTATTTCCACAACTTTTCCTGAATTACAGCAAAATCATTTTTTGAGATTTGAGAAACAAAAACAGAGGGTTTAATTTTTGAATATTTTTTTGCTTTTTTTATTTTTTTTTCTAAAGTGTTTTTATTTATTTTTAATATGTTACAAAATTCTAGAGTATCTAATTCTTGAAGCTCAGATGGAATAATCATTAAATCATAGAAAAGTTCATTATCAACAATCAACTTATTATTTCTATCAAAAATATATCCTCTCTCTGGGAAATTATATTTTTTTTCAACTGAGTTTTTATTTGAAAGTTTTACATCGTTAATATCAACTATCTGAACCCAAAACAAACGAATTGTAAATATTATAGAAGAAAAAATGATCAAAAACGGTAATAATTTATTTTTCATTTTCTACCATAATTAAAATTGAAGTACAACAAAAAATAATTGAAAGTATAGAAGTTATTAGCGTCTTGTAAACTATTAAATAAAAGAATTTAAAGCTAAAAGCTTCTAAAGAAAAGAATAGAAAGTGATATAGTATAATAATTGATGTTATATATAAAAACTTTTGAAAAAAAGAACTTTCACTAATATAATTTTTAATTAATTTAAGTCCTATCGGATCAAAAAAGGTACCAAAAATAAAACTCATTATGTATGACCTTAGAAATGCTACGGTCAAACAAGCAGCAGCATTTAAACCTAATGAATCTGTAAATAAATCAAGAACAAATCCAAAAATAAAACTAATTATTAAAAATGTTATTTTATCTATTTTAATTGGAAATGTCAAAATAAAAACAAGACATATATATGGATCATACATTCCAAATAAATTAAAATTATTGAATATGAATACCTGAATTATAATAAAAAAAATAAATCTTCTAAAAATCAAAAAACTGATATTTGACATTATTTGTTAATGTTTTTAAATTCTTCTATGTTTAAACTTTCCAAAACGTATATATTATTTAAATTATTCATGTCCGTATGTAACTTCACTTCAATATTCAAATAATTTTCTCTGAACTTGATATTAGCAATCTTGACTTGATTGTCTATATTGAAGTTCAAAATTGTATCATTAAATTTTTCTGGTTTAATTATTTTAGAAACAACTCCGATATTAATTCCTTCAGGAAATATCAAGGACATGCCACCTGTAATTATTGAGTCACCAATTTTAATATCTGCATTTTCAGAGATATCATTAAGCAATAAATGTTTTATATCGAATCCATCCCATTGTAGTGTTCCAAAATGACCTGTTCTTTTAGTTTTTGCATTTATTCTAATGTCAACATTTAAAATGGACATTATAGAAGAATAATTTTGAGATGTCTTATTTATAATTCCAATAATTCCTTTAGAGTTTATTACGCCCATATCATTTTTTAATCCATTTTTTAGCCCTTTGTTAATTATTATCTGATTTTTTAATGATGATAAATTATTTGAAACGACTTTTGCAGTTTGATATTGAAAACTTGGATTAAAAATTGAGTCTAAATTGATATCGTTTGCGACTTTTTCTAATTGATTTTTTAAATATAAATTTTCTTCAACCAAACGTTTATTTGTCTTTTCCAAATCTAAATATCTCCAAAAATATTTCATATTTTCATTGGTGTAGTTGGCAATATCACTGGAGAAAAGGATGAATTTAGATTTATGTAAACTACTAGTGTTGAAAATAAAACAAAGGGAGATAGAAAGTAGTACAAAAAAAACTAAAAGATCTTTTTTTCTTATTATAAAATCAATGATTTTTCGCATAACAGAAAACAGCTATTTCACCAAAACACTTTTATATCTTTCTATGTTTTTTAGGGTTATTCCTGTTCCCCTTACAACTGCTCTTAGTGGGTCTTCTGCAATAAATACTGGAAGATCAGTTTTTTTTGAAAGTCTACTATCTAATCCTCTTAACATAGAGCCACCACCAGCTAAGTAAATACCAGTATTATAAATATCTGCGGCTAGTTCAGGTGGAGTTTGAGATAATGTCTCCATTACAGAATCTTCAATTCTAATTATTGATTTATCTAATGCTTTAGCAATTTCTCTAAAGGATATCAGTGCTTCTTTTGGTTTGCCTGTTAAAAGATCTCTACCTTGAACAGAAATGTCATCTGGTGGACTTTCTAATTCGTCAGAAGCTGAACCGATTGTTATTTTAATTTTTTCTGCTGTCCTTTCACCAATAAATAAATTATGCTGGGTTCTCATGTAATAAATAATATCACCTGTAAACACATCACCAGCAACTTTTACAGATTTGTCACAAACAATTCCAGAAAGAGCTATAACAGCAATTTCGGTTGTACCTCCTCCTATATCTACGATCATATTTCCTTTGGGTTGCATTATATCAACTCCAATTCCAATTGCAGCAGCCATTGGTTCGTGAATTAAGTAAACTTCCTTTCCGTTTACTCGCTCAGCAGATTCTCTTACAGCTCTCATTTCAACTTCAGTTATTCCAGACGGAATGCAAATAACCATTTTTAATGCGGGTGTGAAAAACCTTTTGTTTAATGCAGGAATGCTTTTAATTAACAAACTAATCATTTGTTCTGAAGCATTAAAATCAGCAATAACTCCGTCTTTAAGAGGCCTAACAGTTTTAATGTTTTCATGGGTTTTACCTTGCATCAGACTTGCCTCAGTACCAACAGCAATTATTTTATCAGTTTTCTTGTCAATTGCTACAATTGAGGGGCTATCAACCACAACTTTATCATTATGAATAATTAGTGTATTTGCTGTGCCTAAGTCAATTGCAATGGATTCGGACCAAAAATCAAAAAATGCCATAGTTTAAAAAAAGAATATTAAAGTTAAGAAAATTAATGTTTAAAATGGCGTGTTCCGGTTAGAACCATTGAAATATTATTTTTATTGCAGTATTCAATTGAAAGATCGTCCTTAATTGATCCACCTGGCTGAATGACTGATTTAATACCTTCTTTATCAGCAATTTCAACACAATCAGGAAATGGAAAAAAAGCATCGCTAGCCATAACTGCCCCAGAGAGATCAAATTTAAAATTCTTTGATTTTTCAATCGCTTGCTTTAGAGCATCAACCCTTGATGTTTGACCTGTACCAGAGCTAATTAACTGTTTGTTTTTAGCTAAAACAATGGTATTTGACTTTGTGTGTTTACATATTTTTGAAGAAAAAATTAAATCTTCAATTTCTTTCTCTGAAGGTTTTTTCTTTGTTGAAATTGTAAAGTTTTCAACTTTATCTGTCACAAGATCTTTATCTTGGTATAACATCCCGTTAAGACAAGTCCTTATAAGTTTTTTAGATAAATTTTTATTTTTCAATCTAAGTATAATTCTATTTTTCTTTGATTTTAATAATTTTAAACCTTTTTCACAGAAATTTGGCGCAATTATTATTTCGCAAAAAAGCTTATTAATTTCCTCGGATGAATCATAATCAATCTCATGATTACAAATTAAAACTCCACCAAATGCAGAAATCGGATCTCCGCTAAGAGCGTCTTTATAAGCATCTAAAACATTGTTTCTACTAGCTAATCCACATGCATTATTGTGTTTAAGTATTGCAAAAGTCGGTATTTCACCATCAAATTCAGAAATTAAATTTAATGCTGAATCTACATCCAAAAAATTATTGTATGATAATTCTTTACCATTTAATTGTTCAAAAAGTGATGTAAAGTCTCCGTAAAACACACCCTTTTGATGTGGATTTTCACCATATCTTAAATCTTTACCATTTTTGAAACTATATTTAAGTGTATTTTCACTAGAATTCAAATACTTGAAGATTGCTGTATCATAATGAGAAGAAATATTAAATGCTTTAGAGGCAAAATTTTTTCTTATATTTTTATCAAAATACCCATCATTTTTTTTTAATAAATTCAGAAAATCTTCATATTGATCTTTTGAGGATACACAAATAACATCATTATAATTTTTTGCAGCAGCTCTAATTAATGAAATGCCTCCGATATCAATTTTCTCAATAATTTCTTGTTCACTTTTTCCATCTTCAACAGTTTTTTCAAAGGGATAAAGATCAACAATTACTAAATCAATATTTGGTATTTCAAATTTTTTCATATCTGAAATATCCTCTTTGTTAGTTTTTCTGTTTAAAATTCCACCAAAAACCTTTGGATGAAGAGTCTTTACTCTTCCTCCAAGGATTGAAGGATATAATGTAATATCTTCGACCTTCTCTACATTAATACCAATTTTGTTTAAAAACTTTTCTGTACCACCCGTAGACAAAATTTTTATTCCAAGTGACGAAAGTTTTTTTGCTATTGGTTCAATTCCAGCTTTGTCGTAAACAGAAATTAGAGCGGATTTAATTTGTAACATACAATTTAAAAAACTATTCTTTTTAAAAGTAGTTATTAAAATTAAAAAAACCTCTCGGATATCATTTTATTTATAGATTCTAAAAACTCTAAATCATGAGATGAAAATTGATTAAAATTATTGGAGTCTATGTCAATTTGACCAACATTTCGATTTTTTTTATTAAAAAGAGGAACTACAATTTCTGATTTAACATTTATATTACAAGAAATATAATTCAATTCTTTTGAAACGTCGTTTGATATGTATGAGGAATTTGAAGTAGCAGTCTGACCACAAATACCCTTACCAAATGGTATTTTAACATGTTCAGTGGGATTTCCTGAAAATGCAATCAGTTCTAATTGTTTTTCAGTTTCAATATGAAAATAAAAACCAACCCAATCATAACCTTCTAAATTATTTTTGAGTTGGCCACAGATATAATTTAGACAATCATTTAAATTATCGGATGCGAGTATTTTATTTTTGATTTTATTTTTTAGATTTTTAAACATAAAAAACTGCCCCGAAAGGCAGTTAAATTTGATTGAAATTAGAAATTAAAATTACATCATTCCTGGCATTCCACCGCCTCCTCCCATTGGTGGCATCGGAGGAGTATCTTCTTTAATATCTACTAAAGCACATTCAGTAGTTAAAATCATTCCAGCTACAGAAGCAGCATTTTCAAGAGCAATTCTTGTAACTTTCTTTGGATCAATAATTCCCTCTTTCAATAAATCAACAAACTTCTCAGATTTAGCATCGTATCCAAAATTACCTTTACCTTCCATTACTTTAGCAACTACAACAGAACCTTCACCACCAGCGTTTTCAACAATTGTTCTCAAAGGAGATTCAATTGCTCTAGAAATAATTTGTATGCCAGTCAACTCATCAATGTTGTCACTAGTTAATTTTTCAAGAACTGTTCTTGTTCTAAGTAATGCAACACCACCACCAGCAACAATTCCTTCTTCAACTGCAGCTCTGGTAGCATGTAAAGCATCATCAACTCTATCTTTTTTCTCTTTCATTTCAACTTCAGAAGCAGCACCAACATATAAAACTGCTACTCCACCTGCTAATTTAGCTAGTCTTTCTTGAAGCTTTTCTTTATCATAATCAGATGTTGTGGTTTCTATCTGAGTTTTAATTTGATTAACTCTGTCAGAAATATTTTTTTTGTCACCGGCTCCGTTAACAATAGTTGTATTGTCTTTATCAATTGTAACTCTTTCAGCTGATCCCAACATCTCAATTGTTGTATTTTCGAGAGTAAAACCTCTATCTTCAGAAATTACAGTGCCACCAGTAAGTATAGCAATATCTTCAAGCATTGCTTTTCTTCTGTCTCCGAAACCAGGTGCTTTAACAGCAGCAATTTTTAGAGAACCTCTTAATTTATTAACAACAAGTGTTGCTAATGCTTCACCATCAACATCCTCAGCAATTACAAGTAATGGTTTCCCAGTCTGGGCGACAGGTTCAAGTACCGGTAAAAGGTCCTTCATTGCAGAAATCTTTTTATCGTACAGAAGAATATATGGTGTTTCTAAATCAGATTCCATTTTTTCACTATTTGTAACAAAATATGGAGATAAATAACCTCTGTCAAATTGCATTCCCTCAACTACATCAACGTAAGTATCGGTTCCTTTAGCCTCTTCAACAGTTATTACACCTTCTTTGCCAACTTTTTCAAACGCTTCGGTAATAAGTTCTCCAATATTTTCATCATTATTAGCAGAAATAGAAGCAATTTGTTTAATTTTTTCAGATGAATTTCCAACGGTTTGGGATTTTTTATTTAGCTCATTGACTACTGCTTCAACAGCCTTGTCAACACCTCTCTTTAAGTCCATTGGATTAGCACCTGCAGTTACATTTTTTAATCCTTCTTTAACTACAGATTGAGCCAAAATAGTTGCAGTTGTAGTTCCATCACCAGCTAAATCATTTGTTTTAGAAGCAACTTCTTTAACCATTTGAGCACCCATGTTTTCTAAAGGGTCTTCTAATTCAATCTCCTTAGCGACTGTAACTCCGTCTTTGGTGACTTGTGGACCACCAAAAGATTTACCAATAATTACATTTCTTCCCTTGGGGCCTAATGTTACTTTTACAGCATTTGCTAAGGCATCAACTCCTTTTTTTAGCCCTTCTCTTGCTTCCACGTCAAATTGTATTTTTTTTGCCATTTTTTAAAAATTATAAGTTATACAATTGCAAGAATATCACTTTCTCGCATTATTAAATAGTCTTTATTTTCAAGCTTTAGTTCTGTACCTGAATATTTTCCATATAAAACTTTATCTCCAACTTTTAAAGTCACAGGATTTTCTTTAGTTCCAGGTCCAACAGCCTTAATTGTTCCTTTTTGAGGTTTTTCTTTAGCTGAATCAGGAATAATAATTCCAGAAGCAGTTTTAGTTTCAGCTTCAAGAGGTTCTACTAAAACTCTATCAGCTAACGGTTTAATACTTAATTTACTCATTATATATATTTTTAATAGTTATTACATCAATCATGCCAATAAAATTTAACTGACAAAATGATATGGTTCTTCCATGGGTTAATGACATGCTGACATTTATATTATTCTTTATCAGGAATTTCAAGTGGAATTTCTTCAGGCAAAACTTCAGGAATTTGAACTTCAGATGGAGTTCCGTCAAGAAGTTTAGAATCTGAACTGACTGAATTCCTTTCAATTGTAAGATTTGACAATAAAATTAAAATCAATAAAAGAGAGGCAAGAATCCATGTGCTCTTGTCTAAGAAATCTGTTGTTTTCTTAACACCACCAATCTGCTGAGAGTCACCTCCAAAACTAGATGATAGTCCACCTCCTTTTGGATTTTGTACCATGATTACTAGAATTAGTAAAAATGAAACAAAAATTATTAGAAAAATAAAAATGGAAAAACTGCTCATAAATTATTTTTTATTTTTTTTATTTGGATTGCAAATAAACTGATTTTTTCTGGATATTTCAAGCATAAAATTTCATAAGCTTCTTTAGCCTCTTTAAATTTTTGCTGTTCAATGTATTTTTTTGCAAGTGTTTCCGTCATGTATTCATTTTTGCTCATTTTAAATTCTTTCGATAAATTTCTTTTTGAAGTTTCTTTTTTTGAAATTGTAACAGGCTTTAATTCAATAAATTTATTAATTAAGGAATTATTTAAGTTTTCTTTGGACTCTGAAACTGAATTTATTTGGTTTAACCAATTTATAAATGTGTTTTCTGTTTTCTTGTTAGAAATGATGATTTCTTTTTTGAATTCTTTTTTCTTTTTGTAAATGATTTTATCGAACTCAATAATATCTCTAAGAATGGTTCTGTTTGAGGAGAACAAAGCACATTTTTTTAGAGATTTATTAAATTTTAAGCTGTTGTGTTTTTTTAAACCAATTAATTCTACAACTCTGGCTATTTGAAAGTATGGATATTCTTTAACCAAATTACCTATTGATATTGTTTCCTCTAAGCCAATAGTACTTGGGTTTTTAATAATCTCTAAAATTCTGTTTTTATCTAATTTCACCATTTTGCTAAGGATGCATTAAAAATATCTTGAGTTATACGCTCAAAAATTATGTCGTGGGCTTCTGATTTAACACTAATTAATTGTGTTTCTGCTGGATAGTCAAAGTAGAATGAAAACCTTTTCTCAAAATTATCCTTATCATTTTTAAAATTAAAAAATCTTACATTAATAGAAATCGATAACCTATTTTGAGATGCTCTAAGATCTGATGTAGCAGTCATTGGACTAACTCTATATTCAATTATTTCTCCTTCGTATATCAAATCTCCATTTGAGGAAACCAATTCTAAGTTTGTTTGATTTTGTAAAATATTTTGTAATGCTTGTGTAAAATCTTTGTCTAAACCAGGTTCAAAAACTGAACCCATATTATTTCCAGCATCGTTTTCAAAAAAATTTACTTGAAAAGATTTTGTTCCATCAGGGATGGAGGCCCCTGTAAATGAGTAACTTCCACAACCTAATGTAAAAATCAAAACTATAAAACATGGTAAAAATGATTTTTTAAAGCTCAATATCATGTTGTTTAATTTTTCTGTATAAGGTCCTCTCAGAAATTCCAAGCTCATCTGCTGCTGCTTTACGTTTTCCATTATTTCTTTCAAGCGCCTTTATTATTAACTCTAATTCTTTATCATGAATTGATAAGGTTTCCTCCTCTTTGATTTCTTCAGCAAAATGATATTTATCATCAGATTTTTCACTTTTTGATATTTCAATGTTTTCTTTATCCAAATCAATGATTTTATTTAGATTACCATCATTTTTGTTTTTAATATCATAAAGGTCTTCTAAATTTTCAAGACTTTCTCTTTGAATATTTGTATTTTGATTTTCTTTTTTTAAATTATCTGTAATTTTTTTTAAGTCATTTAAATCCTTCTTCATGTCAAACAAAATTTTGTATAATATTTCTCTCTCGTTCGAAAAATCACTGGAATTTTCTTTATTTTCAATTATAGCTGGTAATGATGAGTTTATTTCAGGTAAGTATAAACTAAACAAGTCAAACGAAATTTCTCTTTTCTCTTCTAAAACAGATAATTGCTCTGCAACATTGCGAAGTTGTCTTACATTTCCTCTCCAACTGTAATTATTTAAAAGCTTTATTGATTTATCATCGAGTCTAACAGTTGGCATTTTATATTTTTTTCCAAAATCTGATGCAAATTTTCTAAACAAAAGGTGAATATCTTCCTTTCTTGATCTGAGAGGGGGAACTTTAATTTCAACAGTACTTAAACGGTAAAAAAGATCTTCTCTGAATTTATTTTTATTTATTGCATTTTTCATATCAAGATTTGTTGCAGCAACTATTCTTACATTAGTTTTTTTTACTTCAGATGATCCAACTTTGATAAATTCACCATTTTCTAAAACTCTCAAAAGTCTAACTTGAGTTGTAAGTGGTAGCTCTCCAACCTCATCTAAAAAAATTGTTCCACCGTCAGCAACTTCAAAGTAGCCTTTTCTGGAACTGCTAGCCCCCGTAAAGGCACCTTTTTCATGGCCAAATAGTTCTGAATCAATAGTTCCTTCAGGAATTGCTCCACAATTAACAGCAATATATTTATTATGTTTTCGATGTGAAAGTTGATGAATTATTTTTGGATAACTTTCTTTACCAACACCACTCTCACCTGTGATTAAAACAGAAATATCAGTAGGTGCAACTCTAGAGGCTTTTTCAATTGATCTGTTTAATAATTCATGATTTCCAATAATGCCAAATCTTTGTTTTATAGATTGAATGGAAGTTTCCATAAAATTTAAATTTTTGAATAATTAATTACATTTCCGATTAACGTCGCTGATGTACAATTAGTAACCAAAACATTTACAAAATCACCTATTTCATAATTTTTTTTATCAAATACAACGACGGTATTTTGTTCATTTCTTCCACACCATTGAAATTTAGACTTTTTAGATTCTTTTTCAATTAAAACTTCAACAATGGTACCAATGTATTGTGATGTTCTTTCGTAACTATGTTTTTGTTGTAACTCAACAATTTTTTGAAGTCTTTTTTGTTTGACAATTTCTGGAACATTATCCTTAAATTTTTTAGCAGCAAGAGTTCCGGGTCTTTCAGAGTATTTAAACATATAACCAAAATCATACTTAACTCTGTTCATCAAATCCAAGGTTAGTTTATGATCTTCTTCAGTTTCGTCAGGAAAACCAGTAATTATATCTTGAGAAATTGAACAATTAGGTAAAATATTTTTAATTTGGTGTACTAAATTAATATATTCTTCTCTGTTGTGTTTTCTGTTCATAGCTTTTAAAACTTTGTCACTACCTGATTGAACAGGAAGATGGATATGATTACAAATATTTTTATAATTACTCATTGTTTTTATAACTTCCAAATTCATATCCTGAGGGTTTGAAGTAGAAAATCTAATTCTAATTTTTGGAAAAGATTCTGCAACCAACTTTAATAGTTTAGCAAAATTAATTGATGTTTTTTTTCTTAATTCACTAATTTTTTTAAAATCTTTTTTTAATCCTCCGCCATACCATAAATAACTATCAACATTTTGTCCAAGTAGTGTTATTTCTTTATAATTATTTTTAGCTAAAGTTTGAATTTCATTTAAAATACTTTTTGGATCACGACTTCTTTCTCTGCCTCTTGTAAATGGGACAACACAAAATGTACACATATTATCACATCCTCTAGTGATAGAAACAAACGCTGAAACTCCGTTTGAAGATAATCTAACAGGATTAATATCCCCATAAGTTTCATCTGTGGAAAGAATAACATTAACCGCACTGTTTCCTTCATTTATTTCTTGAATTAAATTAGGCAGATCTTTATAAGCGTCAGGACCAACAACTAAGTCAACAATTTTTTCTTCCTCCAAAAATTTTGTTTTAAGTCGCTCAGCCATACAGCCTAAAACTCCAACCTTTAGATATTTATTTTCTTTTTTTAGTTTATTGAACGCTTTAAGTCTTTTTCTAACGGTTTGTTCTGCCTTATCTCTAATTGAGCAAGTATTCAATAGTATTAAATCAGCATCATTGACATCATGAGTTGAATTATAACCTTCGTTCTCAATTATTGAAGCCACTACTTCACTATCAGCAAAATTCATTTGACAGCCGTAGCTTTCTATGTAAAACTTTTTTATTTGTTTTAAAGTGTCTGTCCTGTTTCTTTTATGTTTCTCTATTGATAAATTAATAGTCATGTTTAATTACGTAATAAAAATCAACTGTAAATATAATATAAATATGACAATATGTCAGTAAACAAATTGATTTTTAGTTTTTTCAAAATTGACATAAAATTATTATGATTAAAAAAAAATATACTTTTGTGGTCTTATTATTTTATTTAATATGTCTAAAAATTTAGTAATTGTTGAATCGCCAGCAAAAGCCAAAACCATTGAAAAGTATCTTGGTAAGGACTTTAAAGTTGTTTCAAGTTATGGACATATTTCAGATTTACCGTCCAATGAATTAGGGGTAGATGTAGAACAAAATTTCAAACCTAAATACATTGTTTCAAATGACAAAAAAGACGTTGTTAAAGAACTTAAAAGAAATGTAAAGTCAGCTGAATGTACATGGCTTGCAAGTGATGAGGACCGTGAAGGAGAGGCAATTGCTTGGCACCTTTTTGAAAATTTGAAGTTGGATAAAAATAAAACCAAAAGAATTGTTTTCAGAGAAATTACAAAAAATGCAATACTCAAGGCAATTGAAAATCCAAGAGAAATTAACTATAATTTAGTCAATGCTCAACAAGCAAGAAGGGTAATTGACAGACTAGTCGGGTTTAAAATTTCACCAATTCTTTGGAGAAAAGTTAAGGGAGGTTTATCAGCTGGAAGAGTTCAGTCAGTTGCTGTGAGATTATTAGTTGACAGAGAGAAAGAAATTAATGATTTCGAGTCTAAATCTTCTTTTAAAGTTGTTGGGAAATTCAAAAGTTTAAATGGTGAGAAATGTACGGCTACTCTTTCTGTAAACTTTGAATCCATAAATGATGTTCGTGATTTTTTTGATAGTTCATTGAACTCTAAGTTTTCTGTTGCTAATATTAGTAAAAAACCTTTCAAAAAATCTCCTTCTCCTCCTTTTACCACTTCAACTTTACAACAAGAAGCATCCAGAAAGTTAGGTTTTACAGTGGCTAGAACAATGTCAGCTGCTCAAAAATTATATGAATCTGGACATATAACATATATGAGAACCGATAGTGTCAATTTATCGAATGATGCCTTAAATTCAGCCCAAAAAGTTATATCAAAAAAATACGGAGAGAATTATTCGTTTTTAAGAAAATTTTCAAATAAAAATAAGGGAGCTCAAGAAGCTCACGAAGCTATCAGACCAACAAATTTTTTCACTTCTGAAGTTCAAATGGATTCCGATCAATCTAAATTGTATAAACTCATTTGGCTTCGAACTATTGCTTCTCAAATGAGCGACGCAAAATTGGAAAGAACAATTTTTAAGATAAGTTCAGATAAGCATGAAAATCATTTTACAGCAAAAGGTGAAGTTGTAAAGTTTGATGGTTTTCTTAAGGTTTATATTACAGGAGTTGATAATTTACAAGATGAAGAAAAAAACGAACTAATCCCAGAATTTAAATTGGGTGAAGACTTAACAAACTTTAGAATGATTGCAACTGAAAAGTTTACTAGACCACCATTTAGATTTTCTGAAGCTGCACTTGTTAAAAAGATGGAAGAATTAGGAATTGGTCGTCCTTCAACTTATGCTCCAACTATAACTACAATACAAAATCGCAAATACGTTTCAAAAGGTTCTTTTGAAGGTGAAGAAAGATTCTTTTCAGAATTAACTCTTGAAAATGGGGAGGTATCTGAAAAAAAACTTAAAGAACTAACAGGCTCTGATAAAGGCAAGCTTGTTCCGACTGAAGTAGGAATAATTGTTACTGATTTTTTAGTAAATAATTTCAAAAATATATTAGACTTTAATTTTACTGCTAGTGTTGAAAAAGACTTTGATAGTATTGCTAGCGGAAATAAGGACTGGACAGGAATATTACAACAATTTTATTCAACTTTTCAGCCAAATGTTGATGATGTAAAAGAAAATGCTGCAAGAGAGACAGGCGAAAGATTTCTTGGTTATCATCCTGAAAATGGAAAAAAAGTAATCGTTAGACTAGGTAAATTTGGTCCTATGGTTCAAATTGGAACGGTAGATGATGAAGAAAAACCAATTTTTGCGGGATTATTACCAAACCAAAAAATTGGAAAAATAAGTTTGCAAGAAAGTTTAGAACTTTTCAAGCTTCCTTGTTATTTGGGTGATTTTGAAAATGAAAAAGTAGAATCTAATGCTGGTAGATTTGGACCTTATTTGAAACATAAAAATATCTTTACATCACTTCCTAAAGGACTGAATCCACTAGAGGTTACATTGGAACAAGCAATTGGTTTAATTTTAGAAAAAAGAAAAAATGATGCTCCAATTGGAAAATATGAAGGTTCTGATATTTCGAAAGGAAAGGGCAGGTTTGGCCCGTTTATAAAATGGAATGGTTTATTTATTAACGTAAATAAAACCTATGATTTTGATAATTTGACAGATGAGGATTTAAAAAACCTTATTGAAGAAAAGAAAAAGAAAGAGGCTGAAAAAATAATTAAAGTATGGGATGATGAGAATATAAGAATTGAAAAAGCTAGATGGGGAAGATTCAATGTTTTTAAAGGAAAATCAAAAGTTGAACTAACTAAGGAAACAGATGTTAAAAAATTAACCAAGGAAAAGGTTGTGGCTTTATTTGTAAAGAGGTCTAAAAAAACAAAAACTAAAAAATAAAATTTCGATATTTTTAAATAAGTTTTTTTTATAAAATAAATAGAAAAAATCAACGTTTAATTACTTTTAATGAATCTAATTTTAAAGATGGGTATATAGGAGATGATTTCTCTAATAATTTTATTAAGTTTATAAAGAAATTTCGTATAATTGATGCAAAAGTTTATTTTAGCTTAAAATAATATGTTATTTTTACAGATTCTAAATCAAAAAAAATTGAAAAAAACCTTATCATTTATTCTTTTTTTATCTTTGATTATTTCCTGTTCCAAATCTGATAAAGGTGAATTGGTTGGTTATGAAGCTAATAAGTTCTTTCCTGCCCAACCCAGTGGAATGGTTCTTATTCCAAGCGGCTCTTATTTAATGGGTATGGCAGATGATGATTATGTGAAACTTAAAAATGCCCCCACCAGTACAGTTTCCATTAAGGCTTTTTATATGGATGAAACCGAAATAACAAATGGAGAGTATAAACAGTTTGTTAATTGGGTTAAGGACTCAGTGGTTCGAGATGCTTTAGCTAAAAGAGCCATATCTGAAATTGGCCCTAATCCAACTCAAGAAGATTTGGACAAAGACAATAGTATAAACACTTATTTTCCAATTTATGAAGTGCTGGAGGAAGTGAGTGATGAAGAAAAAGGAGGTTATACCTTATATAAAGAGCAAAACATAGATTTAGAAATAAGTGAGTTTGACAAATCAACTTATAATCTAAATTTTGACAATGATCTACTTTGGGAAAGAGAAGATTATCCAGATTTAGCTTATGCTGAAGTAATGGAGGGAATGTTTCCTGGAGAAGGTTTTTTCCTTCCAAAAGATGAATCATTCAATGGAGAAAGAACTTTTGACACAAAAAAAATTGAGTATACATATACTTTTTTTGATGCTGAAGCTGCTATTAAATCAGATAGTGACACACGTAAAGAGTTTTTTATTGAAAAGGTAATTCCAATATATCCAGATACAACAGCTTGGATTAAAGACTTTAATTATAGTTACAATGAACCGATGCATAATGATTATTTTTGGCATGATGCCTATAATGACTATCCAGTCGTTGGCGTTTCATGGGAACAGGCAAGAGCTTTTGCACATTGGAGAACTATGTATAAAAATCAATATCAAAGAACTAGAAAAAAGAATGGGCAAGACGTAGCAAACTTTAGACTTCCAAGTGAAGCAGAATGGGAATATGCTGCAAGAGGAGGTTTAGAATCTGCAACTTATCCTTGGGGAGGTCCCTATACAATTGATAGTAAAGGTTGTTTTTTAGCAAATTTTAAACCCAACAGGGGTGATTATGCTTCGGATAATGCACTTTACACCGTTGAGGCTGAGTCATATTGGCCAAACGATTATGGTTTATATAATATGGCTGGTAACGTTTCTGAATGGACAGACTCAGCTTATGATAAAGGAGCTTATGGATTTGATGCTGGATTAAACCCTAATGTATCGGATTCAACAAATTTGAGAAAAGTAATTAGGGGAGGTTCTTGGAAAGATATTGCATATTTTTTAAGAGTTAGCGCAAGAGATTATGAATATAAAGATGAAAAAAGATCCTATATTGGCTTTAGAACAGTACAGGATTATTTAGGGGAAGATATCGGTTTGGATGATAATCCTAACAAGGTATTTTAGAAAAATAAAAAAATAAAAATAAATAAAACGTAAATTTAACATACAAATAATCAAAATTAAATAACATGAAAACAATTAAGCACAAAAGATTTTTTATTCCTGACAATATTTTAGAACTGTTTTTTGGTTTGGGAGCCTCAGTTGTAATTGTAGGAGCACTTTTAAAAATAACACATGGGGATTTTATTTTCTCTGGAAATGTTTGGTTAACTGCAGGTCTTATTACTGAAGCAGTTATTTTTGGTATTTCAGGTTTAAAAGGATATATGACTATAGATCCTGACGGGTTTGAAAGTGGTGATGACATTGAAACATTAGAAGTTGAAACACATGAGCTTGCAAAGGCTGTTGCTACATCTATATCCAAGATAACAAAGCTTAATGAGGATTTGACTGCAGCAAGTAAGTCAATTGGTGGATTACACGTTCCACATGACATGAATTCGCATATGAGTGAATACAATGCTAATATTCACGCTGGTGCTACCAAACTCGATGAAATAAATAAGCTATATGAGTCTTTAAGCAGCCACCTTGTAGAGGTTAATTCATCTACTAGTGAAATGCATGTTCCGGAAGGATTAAATGAAGAATTAGCAACGATGAAGAATAAGGTTAGTCAATTAAATGCTAAATACAAAGGAGTATTGAACGCATTTAATAATTAAGAAAATCATCTAACAACTAAAAAAAAATTATGGCTGGAAAATTAGACTCAAGACAGAAAATGATAAATATGATGTACCTCGTATTTATCGCTATGCTTGCTCTTAATATAGGTAAAGAAGTTTTAGCTACATTAGGTATACTAAATAACGATCTGCAAAATTCTATTACGGAGCTAGAGGCTTCATCAGCTGCAAATTACGCGCAAATAGAATCCAATGCTAATTCTGCTGATTACATGATAGCTGCAAGTCAGGTGCTAGATATGAAAAAAGAAGCAGATGAATTTTTTAACCTTGTACAGGGAATAAAAGATTCATTGATTATTGGCGAAGATGGTGTAGCAAATAAATATCTAAAAGAAGTTAACGTTAAGGGCACAGACTCTGTAATAACCATTACTGCCTATCAAGAGATGGATAAATCTCAAGTTCTTGATGAGTATTTTTTTGAAGGAGATATGTTAACTGTTAAAGGTCAAGAATTTTTAGACAAGTATCAAAGTTTCCCCTCTTCAGTTACTAAAATTTTAGAAACTATTGTTTTCATGGAAGAAGAAGCTAAAATTGCAAGAACTGCTTTAGATGGATCCAAAGGCGAAGATGGTGTTCAAATTGAATATGACTTTGCTTCATCAAAAAATGATTTAAAAAACAGATTCAATTACACTCCTCAAGTTGTTAACAGTGAGGGCACCCTTCAGGAGTTTTTAAGTTATAACTTTTATGGTTTCCCTGTCGTAGCTTCATTAGCAAAATTAACTAAGATCCAAGCAGATATTAGATATATAGAAAATAAAGTTTTAACTGAAATTTTAAGTGCGATACAAGGAAAAGGATTAAATTTTAGTACTTTTCAAACTTTACTAGAAACTACAAAACCCGTCTATTATACTACTGATGTAGTTGATGCTGCAATAGTAATGGGTAAGAAAGATGAAGGTTTTAAACCCGACAAAGTAGAGTTATTCCTAAATGGAAAACCATTAAGTGAAAACGAATATTTTATAGAAAACGGAAAAGTTGTCCTTAAAAAAAGGGTAGGTTCACCTGGAACATACGATCTCACAGGTACTTTATCGAAAAAGAATGCAGATACTCAAGAATTAGTTTCGATTCCTGTTCAGCAAAAGATCGTAGTTATAAGAGAACCTAACTCTGCTGTTGTTTCAGCAGATAATATGAAAGTATTTTATCGCGGTTTAAGAAATCCAACTTCAATATCAATTCCTGGAGTTGCAAATAATACTATAGTGCCTTCCAGCGCTAATGCTAAATTTTCTAAAAACGGAAGCGGCTGGGCTGCACAGCCTACTAATTCAAAAGCCAAAGAAATGAAGATTAGTGTTTCAGGAGTTTTAAATGGTAAACGTAAGAATTTTGATGGAGGTACATTCAGAATATTGCCCCCGCCACCTGGAAAAGGTTCTGTAACTGGCCTTGGTCAAGTAATAGAGAACGCAGGTCAAATTAACAAAGATCTACTTCTTAATGGTAGAGTCAAGGGAGCAAAACCAAAAGACTTCTTATACGATTATGAAATTATTGTCACAGGTTTTGATGTCAAAGTAGGTAATCTTCCTCAGAAAACTGTAAAGGGTAGTAAAGTTGCTTCCAATAACCAGGCTGCTTCAGATGTTAAAAGCTCTAGCCGAGGAACTGTTATTGTTTTTAGTAATATTAAAGCAAGTTCTAAAGATGGTGATGTTGTTACTCCAAATTATACTGTTGAAGACTTTATAGTAATAATAAAATAAATGAAATTGAAAAATCTAATTAGCGTTTTTGTTTTAATATTTTCGTTTAGCTACGGCATAAGTCAGTCTAATATATTAAATGCAAATAACCCTGACGAAATTGGTAAAAAAAATATTGACCAGGTTCAGTCAGATTTAGATTCCTTTCTTGAATACGAGTTTATAGATGACAGAGATATTTTGTGGTCAAAAATTGTTTATGAAAAAGTTGATCTAGCAGAGAGGTTGAACTTTCCACTTTTATTTCCAATAGAAGATGATTTGTATGTTGATACTAGAAAATCACTTTGGAGAGTTTTGAAAGAAAATATTATTAATAAAAATATAACTCTTATATATAATGCTAATAATGATAATTTCAAGGAGCTTTTAACCTACGACCAAGCTATGTCATCAATCAAAATCACTAAAAACTATGGTGATGAGTTAGAGCCTGATTACCAAGATGTTGAAATTACATCAGCTGATATTACTGGTTATTATTTAAAAGGTATGTGGTATTTTGATAAAAGAAGAGGAGAGTTGATGTATAGACTACTTGCAATTATGCCAGTTGGAAAAAATATAGAAGACTCAATGGATGAAGAAATGAAGACAACATTCTTCTGGATATTTTATCCTAGTATAAGAGAGATATTACATACAGAGTATGTTTTTAATGAAACAAGTAATAACAATAGAATATCTTTTGACCAATTACTTATTTCAAGAAGGTTTAGTTCATATATTTATAAAGAAGATAACCTTTATGGTGATAGACCAATATCAACTTATAAAACTCAAGGTCTAGAAGCGATTTTAGAATCTCAAAGAATCAAAAAAGAGATCTTAGATTTTGAACAAGATCTTTGGAATAGGTAGATTTTTTTATTTCATTTATTATAACGTTATAATAAAAACTTATTTTATTATATTTTTTTCTGTTTATATCTAAATAATGAACTATTATTATTTATTTTTTTTGTAAGTGAACTATATTTATCTATATTTTTTTCTGTAGTTTTATATTAATAATTTATTAACCTAAAAATTTTTGCGGTCTTCATTGAAATTTCATATATTTATTAACAATATAAAGGGCTTTGATACCCTTTTTTTTAACTAGTTAATCTTAAAATATAAGCTTATAATTAAAATTTAACCCTCGATACCTCTTTCTTTTTCAAATCATTTGTTAATGGTTTAGAAATTTTTGGTATTTAATATACTTAATATGAAAAATTTATTATCCTTTCTAACACTATTTTGTTCAACCTTTATTTTCGCTCAAACAGCAACCAAATCCGATTTCACAGTTGATGAAGCCGGAACTTACAGTGGTCAGCTTTCTGGTGTTAATGCCAATGAATATACTGTTTCTGCGACTCCAAAAAATGGAACCGTAACAATACAAACAGATGGATCATTTGTGTACAAGCACAATGGTGCAGAAAGTACTTCTGACTCCTTTACTTTCACTGTTAGTGATAGTAATGGAACTGCAAGTTCACCTGCTACTGTTACAATTACAGTAACTCCTGTAAATGATGTTCCAACTGTTACTGCAACAGCTACAAAATCTATAAAAGAAAGCGAAGCAGTTGATTTGATAGTATCCGCTACAGATACAGAGGGTGCGACACTAATATATTCTGTGACTACCGCGCCGACTCAGGGTACTTTTCTAATAAACAAAAGCACTGGATCCGGTACATACACTCACTTGGGAGGAGAGGCAGCTCAAGATCAAATTGTTGTTAAGGTTTATGAAAAGGATTATCCTAGTGTATTCAGCTCACAGACAATAACTATTGACATAGACGATGTAAATGATATGCCAATTGCCCCAGCCGTAGCAATCGAAGTTTCAGAGGGTGGAACTTCTCAAGCTGTTTCTTTTGGAGCTAGTGATGCTGAAGTTACAGCTGGAACCTCTACTACGGCTTTAACATATAACATTGCTAGTCAGGGAACTTATGGTGATGCTAAAGCCGCTAGTGATGGTACATTCACTTACACTCACGCAGGAGCTGAGTCTATTACTGATACATTTACTTACAGTGTTTCTGACGGGACTTTAACTGCTATGGGTGAAGTTACAGTTACCGTTTTACCAGTTAACGATGCCGCGTCACCTGTTGACGATACTTATTTTATTTCAAAAAAAGAAGCTTCAATGGGTATTAGTAAAGAAGTTGGGTTAATCTCCAATGATATTGATTCTGATTCTAATTTTGAAGCTTTACAAGCTCTTGCAGGACTTGTTTCTGCTCAATATGGAGATGTTGCTATCTCAACCGACGGATCTTTTAATTATATATTTAAAACTGATGTAACAATTACGGATGATGTAATAAGTGATACATTCACTTATAAAGTATTTGATGGAGAAGCAGATTCAGCAGAGGCAACTGTAACAATTGAGTTTACTGATTTATTTGCAACACCTGATTATTATTCAAATTTAGAAGAAGGAGGAGTTTTGACAGTTGCAACAGACGCAGGTGTTAGTTCTAATGATTACAGCGGAAACCAATTGAAGTTTGAGGCCGTTCTTGCAACAAAACCACTTTATGGAGAACTTGCTTTAGATCCCAGCGGAAGTTTTGTGTACACGCACGATGGATCAGAAAATAGAATAGACACATTTACCTATAGTATTAAAGATGCAAATGATAATGAAAGTAAACCTGCGTCTGTGATAATTAAAAACACCAATGTTAACGATGGCCCAACAACAACAGGAACCGAAGTTACTGTTGCTGAGAATAGTGCCATAACTTTCACGCCTGATTTTGTAGATACAGACACTGACCCATTAAATATTGCAGTAGGAATAGTTGATACAACTCCTGATGGTTCAGATGGTACAGTTCAAAATGGTGTTTTGTCTGATAATGGTAACGGCACTTTTACATATATCCACAATGGATCTGAAACAACATCTGACTCATTTTACTATATTGTTTTTGACGGAGAGTATTTTTCGGACCCTGTTAAGGGTGAAATAACAATTACGCCAGTTAATGACGCTCCAGTAGCAACTGCTCAATCTTACACAATAAATGAAGGTTCTGCTGATATAGCATTAGCTTTTGCAGGGACAGACTCTGAAAATGCTACCTTGACATACAAGTTAGTTTCACAACCTAAAAATGGAAATGTTTCTAAAACTGCAGATGGAAGTTTCACCTACACAGATGATGGAGATGAAATTACTTCTGATAGCTTTACGATTGTTGCCAATGATGGAAATAGTGATAGTGCAGTGACTACAATATCAATCGTAGTTACCCCTGTAGACGATAAACCTGCTGTAACTCCTCTGGCTTTTACCATTAATGAGGGTGCGAATTCAACTTTTAATTTATCAAACAATGCAAGTGATGCTGAGGGAGCAAGTGTTTCTTTAGCAATTACCTCACTTCCCTTTGGTGGTGTTCTTAAAATTGGTGGTACGCAGATTCAATCTGGTGATTTACCAAAAACTATTTCTGGAGATATTACGTATGAGCACAGTGGCGGAGAGTCCGATGCTGATAAATTTTTATTTAGAGCTTATACTGGAGATGCTTATCCAAGTGATGCCAACTCCTCTGATTTGAGTGAAGCTGGAAGGGTAGACGTTACTTTGAATGCCATTAATGATGCTCCAGTAGTTGGAGACTTAACTCTAGCTGTGGACCAGTACGATGAATTGACTTTTACAATACCTGGGTCTGACGCTGAGGGTGCAGACCTAACTTACAACATTTCAGCTGATCCAAGTAAAGGAAATCTAGTTTCCAACGGAGAGAATAGTTATACATATTTTAACAATTCAGAATCAGATTTAACAGGGTCAACTGAAACAGATACTTTCACTGTTCAGGTTTCTGATGGAACCAATACAGTATCAAAAGATTATTCTATTACTGTAAATGGTATTGATGAAACTCTTCCTCAAGTAATATTAACTGCTTCATCATCTTCAATTGATGAAACAAATAGTGGTAGTGCTGCTTCCATTTTGGTTAAAGCTGTACTGATTGATAACAGTTTCTTTTCAGACCTAAGAGATATGGATGCACCTGAAGTTAATGTTGGTGAAACTAACTCTCTTGGCTATGTATATCTTGGAAAGTGGGCTGCAGGGGGTAAAAAGTATTACATGAACAAATCCGAGGGAAAACAATGGGGACAAGCACAACAAGACGCATTAGCTAAAGGAGGATATTTATTGTCTCTTGAAACTCCAGAAGAAATGGCAGCTGTTAAAGCACTTGCTGCTGCTCAAAATATTACCGATGATACTTGGATAGGGTTGAGTTTTAATATTGAAAAGTCTGGTGATAACATAACTGCTAACAAGTGGGAGTGGAGCAATGGAGAAGCTCTAACTAATAACTCCACAATGTGGCAAAGTAATAATACATGGAATAGTACTAATGCATCCGGATATTTGACTTATTCCAAAGGTATGTGGAGAACTAATGAAAACTATTTTAGAAATGATCACCCTGAAGACCATGGTAGATATTATATAATTGAATATGATAATTCAAAAAACGCTGAAAATGATATTACATTCACAGTTGATGCTTCAAGTTCAAGTACTGCTACAAAAGATACTGACTTTACTCTTAGTAAAACAAGTTTCAAGATTGATGCTGATTCCAGCGAAACTACAATGACAATTACTGAAATTCGAGATGAAATTGATGAGTCTACCGAGACTATTATATTGGAAGCATCAGCTATTTCAGAAACCGCTAGATTGAAAAGTAGTCAAAAAAGCCTTACAATTGAACTTCGTGATAATGAAGTAACAACTGTTGGTTTAGCTGCAGATTCCCAAACAGTTAATGAGGCAAGTGGTTCTGTTACGATAACTGCAACAATGGCAAACTCAAAAGCTCAAGATACTGAAATTACTCTTGATTTTTCGGGGTCTGCAACGATTGGATCAGACTACGACACTACTGATGATACTTTTTTTACTACAATAGCTACAGGATTTAGTGATCCTGAAGGTGTTGTTCAAGCAACTAGTGGTGATTACTATGTAGCAGAGAATCATCAGATAGTTAAAGTAGCTTCTGATGGAACAAAAACGGTTGTTGCTGGTGACGGAGGTTGGGGGAATCATTCAACTGCTCCCCAAGCTGGAGTACAATCAAAGTTTAGGAATATAGGAAAAATGGTTATTGATAAAGCAAGTGCTCGTTCTTACTATGCAACTGATGGTGACAATGGTACAGCGGCAGCAGACGTTATTTATTTATACGATGAAAGAGTCATTAGAAAGTTTGATTTAGGTAATAATATTATGTATTATATAACAGGGTCTCATGATCATCAAGATTGGAATAGCGGATTTACGAACGGAACTCTTGCTGAGGCACGCTTTTTTGATATTAGAGACATAACTCTATCCAATGATGGCAACAAACTATACATAATTGATAGAAATGCGATACGTGTAATTGACCTTGAGAATGAAGAAGTATCAACAGTTGCTGGAAATAAGGATTGGGGCTATCAAGATGGTACTTTAATGTCTGCCGAGTTCGAGGGACCCCAAGGGATTGCAATGGATTCAAATGGAGATTTATTTGTGAGACAATACGGAAAAATAAGAAAAATTGATATTGATGGAGATTCAGTTACTACAGTTCTAGAAAATGACTGGCATGCTGGTGATTTAATTATTGATAGCAGTGATAATATCTATTATGCAGGGCGTGATAGAAATCAAATTTATTTCTTCTCAAACACAGGAGAACTTTCCCTTATTATTAACAGCGACAGTGATCCTGGTACTGTAGATGGCGCATTGGATGTTGCTAAAATCGATAATCCAACGGAACTTTTTTATAATGGAACTGAACTGGCATTCACTCAGCAAAGTGGTACAGGTGTATTAAGAAAAATTGATTTTGCTAAAAAATTAAGAATTCCTGCAGGTCAAAAAACAGGTACATTCACTTTGGATATCAATGATGACTCATCTTATGAAAATGATGAGACTATTGTATTAAAAATCTCTGCTGCAAATCAAATTACATTTGATGCAACAGCAGTTCAAGAGACTATAACTATAAATGGATCTGACAGTTCATTAGCTGGATATGATGCTAAACCAGAAGTACAGCTAACTGCATCCAAAGCATCCATATCTGAATCTGGAAATAATAATTCAACTGTTCTTACTTTCCAATTAGGTGATGCTTCTGAGTCTGGGGCAAGATTGGATATGAGTCCAGGTTTAAGAAAGGATTATGTTTATTTAGGTAACATAGGAACACATAAATATTACATGTCTTATGATCACGAAAGTTGGACACGTGCTGATGAGATAGCAACATCTGCTGGTGGTTATTTATTAGTTCTTGATGATGCATCTGAAAATACATGGGTTAATTCGAACATTCCTGATGATTACAGGTGGAATAGTTTTTGGATAGGATACCACGACTCTGAAACGGAAGGAGATTTCCAATGGGTGAACGGAAGTGATACATCTTATACTAATTGGAATAATGGTGAACCAAATAATGCTGGTGGAGAGGATTACACAGAACTTCTAAACAACGGAAGATGGAATGACCTTCCAAATGACCACCACAGAAGATTTATAATTGAATTTAGTGGAACAGTTTCATCTTTGGATACTCAGGTTACATATACTGTTGAGGGAGCAACGGACGAATTTACATATCCAACAGTAGCACCGATCAGCATTCCAGCTGGCTCAACTACAGCAACAGTAACTGTTTCTGCAGTTAGCGACACAGACGATGAAGGAGCTGATGCTATAACCTACACTATAACTGATGCTGGTGAAAATGGAACTGTTGGTAGTAAAAATGCAGTAACAATAAGCATTGACGATGATGATAATCCAACGGTTTCTCTTGCAGCGCCATCGGATACTACATTTAACGAAAAAGATGGGACTTTAGCTATTTCGGCTTCTATTGAAAATGTTAAGCCCTTTGCAACTACATTAGCTTTAGCTATAAACTCAGGAGGTACTGACACTGCTGAACTTGGTGTGGATTATGAAATTGCTGAATTATCCTCTGTTTCTACTCTTGCAGGTTCTGGTAAAAATGGATATTTAGACAACACAGGAAATTTAGCTGCGTTCCATCAACCTTACGGAATAGTTTTAGATGCATCTGGAAACTTGTTTGTTGCTGATCGTGAAAACAACGTTGTTAGAAAAGTAACATCAACAGGTGTTGTTACTACTTATGTTGGTACTGGAGATAGTCACGGTAGTTATCAAGACGGTGAAAATGCTTACAGAACAGAAGTTAACTTAGATAGGCCAAGATCTTTAGCCATCGATGCCAATGGAAATCTTTATATTTTTGAAGATCACAAACATGGTATTAGAAAGATTGATACTAATGGTATTGCGACTCACGTAATTGGTGATGGATGGGGTGATGCAGAAGGTGATAAAACTCAAGCTAGGTTCAGACATATTACGGACATGGAATTTGATTCAGCTGGAAATTTGATTGTAGTTGATGAAGGAACAGATAAGATTAGTAAAATCACTTTTGACCCTGGTTCTGGTGCTGCTACGTCAACAACATTAGCTGGGTCAGGAAATCGTGGGTATTTTGATGGTCCTGGAACGGATGCGGAGTTTAGACATCCATCTGGGATAGCTATCGACTCCAATGATGTGATTTATGTTGCTGATCAACATAATCATAGAATTAGAAAAATTGAACCTGACGGAACAGTTTCTACATTTGCTGGAGAAGGATGGGGAGAACAAGATGGTTCTTTAACAAATGCTAGATTCCGACAGCCTTATGATATAGAAATTAATTCTGATGGAGATTTTTATGTTACAGAATCCAACGGAGATGGGCCTAGAATTAGACTTATTGATACAAGTGCTGGAGTAGTAACTGCTTTAGCTGGTGATGGAAAATATGGTTCTGTTGATGGTAATTTTGACTCCTCAAGGTTTAAAAGACCAAGTGGAATAGCCCTTAACAACAGTGCCATTTATATTTCTGATAATGAGGGACACAAAATAAGACAAATAAAGCTTCTTCCAGAAATTATTATTCCTGCTGGTCAGACCTCAGGTTCTGTAACTTTATCAGGTATTGATGATTATGTTTATGAGGCTGGAGAGTCTATTTCGGTAACAGTATCTTCGGTTTCAAATGCGAGTAATACAGCTAGTGATTTTTCACCAGTAACAGCAACTATTTTGAGCGACGATGCTCTTCCAGTTGCAAGAATTTCTGCTGATGACGATATTTTAGACGAAGGTGGAGCCGGAACTTTGAATATTAAAGTATCTCTTTCTGATGTTTATTCAAGTTTAAAAACAGATATGGATAAGTCTGACAGACCAGATTATTATTACTTAGGAGAATATGGTGGATCTAAATATTATGGATCAAAAGAATGGGATAATGAAGGATATTTATCCTTCAATGATGCCAATTCTAAAGCTTTAGAGTTAGGAGGTCAATTAGCAATAATTACCAGTGCAGCAGAGCAGGAAGCTATTTTAAATGGTATATATAACAATGATCCAAGATTTTCACAGGATGATAATAGATGGCTTAATCACTGGATTGGTTATGAACTGAACGATGATACCGACACATGGTTTTGGAAGAATAATGTTGGTTCTAATTTTGAAGCATGGGCAGATTCTTGGCAAAGAGATGAGGATTGGAATAGAGAAGCAACATATATGCATACAGATGGATTGTGGCACAGTGCAGAAAAACATGGCCATAGACTTTATGTTGTTGAATTTTCATCGGCAGTTTCGGATGCTGATACCACAGTAGATATCGAATTTAGCGATGGAAATTCTTCTGGAGTTACATTGTCTGGTGATGGTGCAGATTTCACTTCTAATTTGTCCAGTGGACAATTTACTATAACAGCTGGTAATTCATCTGGAAATATTGTTTTAACAGCTGTTGATGATGATGAAAATGAGAATGTGGAAAGCTTTACTGTAGCACTTTCAAATGCAACTGGAGCAACAGTGGACACCAATAGCGACAATACATCAGTTGACGTTACAATTAGTGACGATGAGAAACCTGTTGTTACACTTTCTATTGCTGACAGTGTTTCTGAGATCTCTGAAGTTGATGGTCAAGCAACTATACTTGCTACCATTGATAAAACTAAGCTTGATCCTGTAACTGTTGATTTAACATTTGCAGATTCAGGAAATCTTATTGCATTATTTAACAAAGATTACCAGTCTGATGATCTTAATTCGGTTTCAAATTGGGTCGGTAAAGGTAGAAATGGATATGTTGATGGTGACTCCGATGAGGCAGAATTTTCAAATAATGTTAGAAACATGATTTCCGATGCTCAAGGTAATATATACCTTGCTGATACTGAAAACAGAGCCATTAGAAAAATAGATCCAGATGGAAATGTCTCTACATGGGCCGGTGGCGGCAATAATTGGCACTGGGAAGATGGTGCAGACAAATTAAGTATAGAGCTTGGAGGACCATCAGGTATGGCTTTTGACTCTGCTGGAAACATGTACATAGCTAATGAATGGTCTCATGATATAGTGAAAATAGATACTCAAGGTAAAGCAACACGTTTTGCTAACGAAAGAAGAGAAGGTGGACGAGATAATGGTGCAGTTTTAGACGCTACATTTAGGCATCCAAGAGATCTAGTTTTTGATGAAAATGGAAACTTATTTGTTTTAGAAAATCATAGTATTAGAAAAATAGTATTCTCTGGTGCTTCTGCTGTAGTTGAAGATTTCATTGGTAATGGTGATTGGGGCTACGAAGATAGACAGGGAACTGAAGCAAGATTTAGTGAGGCATGGAATATGGTAATTGATCCATATGGGAATATTTTCTTTGCTGACATACATCACAACAGAATAAGAATGGCAACACCAGATGCAAATGTTACAACTATTGCAGGTAATGGAAACTGGGGTTATAGTGATGGTTTTGGAGATAATGCAAGATTTAGAAATCCGTACGGTGTTGCTTTTGATGCAAACTATGATCTTATGGTTAATGATGCTGAAAATAATAGAATTAGAAAAATATCTATCCTAAGAGATCCTCAAACTGGTGCAGTTACAAGTTCAAATGTTAGCACTTTAGCTGGAAATGGAAATTATGGAACTGTTAATGGTACCGCGGATGTTGCTGAGTTTAAAAGGTTAGAATCAATGCTTGTATTAAATGGTGTATTATACACATATGATAGGGACGAGTCCATGTTTAGACAAATTTTACTGAACCCAGTTATGTCTATTCCTGCTGGATCAACAACTGCGACCTTTAATATTTCGGGAATTGATGACACTGTCTTTGAATCAAATGAGACTATTTCAGTTACACCATCAACTGGTGAAGCTACGTTAGCTTCTGCTGATCCATTAACACTGATACTAACGAGTGATGAATTAACTCCAAAAGTTGAAATAGCTTCTTTTGATAGCGTTGTTGACGAAAATGGTAATCCAATTGAAATTTTAGTTGGACTAACCGATGCAAGTGGAGCAGCGGCTGTTTGGGAAAATACTGAATTACCAGCTGATGCATCTAATAGCTACGACTTTATGGGTGAATTTGATGGTCATAAATACTACTTCTCTAAATTTAGACAAAACTTCTTCCAAGCTTATGATATTGCTAAGCAGTTAGGTGGACAGTTACTTGTTATTGAAAGCCAAGAAGAAAATGATTACATCAGTTCTATCATGATTCATGATGGAACATGGATTGGTCACTTTAGACAAGATATGGATAGTCCTTGGGTCAATATTTATGGAAATAGTTCATATACAAATTATGAAAATCCAGTTGATTTCTCCGACTATTACGGATACGCAATGACTTACGGTCAGGGTTGGTATAATATCAATGGATATGATGAGAAACACTTTATTATTGAGTATGGACCAGTTACATCTTCTGAGCTTGAATCTAAAGTAAAATTAGTTATGACAGGTACAGCAGAAAATGGTGTAGATTATCAGTTACAAACTGATACGGCTGTTATTGCAGCAGGAGCTACTAATGTTACTATTGGACTTCAAGGTATTGATGATAATTTAGAAGAACCTATTGAAACTATTAACATTTCCTTAGAAATAATTAATGATGAGGAAGGTAACTCTATTTCAAATGTTAATTTAGGAGAATCTATATCACTTGATCTTAAAGTTAATGATGATGAGGTTCCAGTTGTAACATATGAAATTTTAAAAGAGGAAATAGCTGAAAATGGAGGACAAACTACTTTGACAGCTTATTTGTCTAATTCTAAACTGTATCCTACAACAGTTAATTTAGATCTAGATGGAGATTCAGAAGCTTTAGTTGATTACAACGTTTCTTCAATTCTCAGTTATACACCATTTATTGGGGCATTAGACCAGGAAGGCTCGCAAGCTGGTAATGGGAATAATGCAAGATTTGACAGACCTACTCACTTATCTGAATATAATTCCTATAAATACCCTGACGGTTATTATTTAAGTAACATGTTAGTTACTGATAATGGAGCTCATACTGTAAATTATGTATTTACAGATGGACCTAATTACGGAAGAGTTTCTTATTGGTTCGGAGAGGCATTTAATTGTGGAAGCCCTGAAGCTCAAAGCAGAGGTGATGTAAGACTATGTGACCCTGAAGAAATGGCTCAGTTCCAAGGGCTTGTTGGACAAAGTTCTGATTATGTTTCTGACAATAACCCTAATGGTTTATACTTAGCTAGACCATCTTTAGTTTTCTTTTATAGATATAGTGACATTTATATGTATAGTACATGGGACGGTTCAACAACTAAATTCTACGATGGTAGTGATAAAAATGATATCCATCATATTGGAGGGATTGAGGCAGTTGAAAGAAATGGTAAAATGGAGCTCTACTTTACAGATTTAAATACACATACCTTAAATAAATTTACTTACAATGGTGATGGAAGTACTGGTGATTATTCGAGCTCACAATGGACTTTATCAACTGTTGCAGGAAAGGATAGTGAACCGAAATATTTCTGGGAAGATGATCAAC
>JBJKVZ010000007.1:0-12024 GCA_045562345.1 Flavobacteriaceae bacterium | reverse complement strand
TCCTGTTCCTCCAAGAGTTACTGGAACTGTTCCCGATGTAATTTCCTGACCACTCAATGTTAAATAATTATCCGTGACATCTGAAAGTGTTACAGGTGTTGAATTATCAGTACCCGAAGCATCAATTTCTAAAACAGCTCTTGCAGCTGCAGCATTTGCAGCTGTAATCACTCCAACCATTGGAGCAGTTGTGGATCCTGTTCCACCAAGAGTGATGGGAACTATACCAGCTGTAAGTTCCTGGTCTCCTGAGTTATTGTTCGTCTCTTTAATTGTTAAATAATTATCCGTGACGTCTTTTAATACAACCTTGGAACCACCTACTTCCCCAATACCTAATATGCCTCTTGCAACCGATGCATTTGGAGCCGTAACAACTGCAATCATCGGTGAGGTGGATGATCCTGTCCCACCTTTTGATACGGGCAGAATTCCAGTCACATCTTTATCCAAATCAGTTCCAGAACTATTCCCAGCAAAGAGAGCATAAGGAACGCTCAGCAATTGAGCAGTTTGTTCAATGGTATAGCCTATTCCTCCGTTGGGATCTACTTCAATTTTCATATAAAAAGGTCCTGATGCCCAATCAATATCACTAATATTATCTCCAGAAACACCTTCTCCAACGATCAAGGTAACCAAACCATTTCTGTTGGTTGTAACGTTGTGTGTTTCTGTATATACAACAGAACCATTTTCTGAATTTTCTATAATGCTAATTTTTATACCAAGCTTTGATAGCCTAAGCAAACTGCCATCAGCCGATCTTACAATAGACTGGTAAGTAAATTTTTCTGGTGCTTGGGCATTGGATTGGAGTCCTAATAAAAGAAACAATATGAAGATTATTTTTCTCATTTAACTAACAAAATTAGTTAAAAAGAAAAGAAGAGAATATTTTAAACCATTAACAAAGAGAATTTTAAGACTAATACAAGTTAGTATACTATCGTCTTACTTTAATAATAATTTCTCAATTGCTTCAAGTCTTTGAACTAAATCTTCATTAACTTTTTTAAGTGTATCTATCGATTTCTGTTGTTCTTGGACTGCCTTAATTAATGGCATTGTAATTTGTTTATAGTCCATGCCATAAAACCCTTCATCATCTTTTGTAATAATACTATTATCAGGGTCTAATTCTTTTAAAATATCTTCAACCTCCTGTGCTATTAAGCCATATTCGTATCTTGGTTCCTTATTGTCTTCCTCTCCTTTGTATTGACTTTTACTAATTTTATAGTATGAAACAGGATTTAGTTTTTTAATGAACTGTAGACCTGGCTCAACGGGCTTTATTAAAGTTTTAAATCTTAAATCAGAAGAATTAATAGAAGCATTAGCATAAATCACAGCTGCTCCATCCTGTGCTGCATAAAGCTTATCCACTGAAGAGTTTCCTAAAACAACCGTATTGTCCTCTATTCCTGTGGATTGATAGCCAATAACTATTTGGTTGGAGGCATTAGTATTTCCCGAATCAACATTTGCATCTTTACCAATCAGTACATTTCCTGAACTTCCGGTTGTTAATACACTTCCTACGTTTCGACCTATAAAGATATTATCACTTCCGCTGGTCATACTTGTTGCGTTATGAGTTCCAATCGCTACATTGCTATCTCCTGTCTGCAGTGTAACAAGAGAATGATAACCTAAAGCTGAATTAAATCTTCCGGTTTTCAAGTCTCTTAAGGCGCGGTATCCAATGGCTGTATTTCCTCCATCAATTGTACTTGGTGCATTGGTACTTGTATAGATGGACATTGCATGCCAACCAAGAGAAGTGTTCCCTATTCTTGTGGAAGTTTGAGTTGATCCCCCTATGTAGATGGATTCAGAAGGCGCTGCTACTGATTTTGCATCAGATAAATCGTCAATTCCACCTGCATTTCCAGTATTACTAACCCAATCCAGCACACCGTTTCCATCAGTTTTTAATACCTCACCATCATTACCATCAACTTCAGGTAGAGTCCAAACTTGATTTCCAGTCAACGATGCAGCAGAATTAAAACCTACATAGTTTCCTCCAGTGTCTTCATAAAACTTTACGCCATCGGCATGAACCGTAGCGCCCATATCCTGAGCCATGTAAACATCTGTAACGGACGCGTTACCAAGAGTCACTGCACCAGGTGCCACTCCTGTAGTGCCTTGTCCAATCACTATTTCGTTGGAAGCATTATTTGCACTTGGATCTGCTCCAGATCCTATAATAACATTATTATCACCCGTTGTAATAACATTTCCTGCTTGGTATCCTAAACCTACATTACTGCCTCCACCGTTCATGGCTTTAAGAGCATTACTTCCAATTGCTGTATTGGATGACCCTGGGTTAGGTCCATTTAGCGCATCATAACCCACAGCTACATCGTCACTATCAGCATTCGCATTTCTCATTGCATATGTTCCTACAGCTACATTATATTGAGAATTAGAGGATGTCATATCATAGTCTTCACCAGTTCCTAGATAAACCGAATTAGCAGTAGGCGTAAATCCGTCTGATAAGCCACTAATGCTAGTTGCTCCACCACTAGATCCCCATTCCAAAGTAGTTCCGCTACCAACCTTCAACACTTGACCAGTGGATCCTATTGATGCAGGCACTGTAAAAGCCCCACCAACAGTTAGAGCCCCACCAACAGTTAGAGTCCCACCAACATTAGTATTCCCACTAGAGTAAACTACAAAAGCATCTGATTTATTACTACTATCCGCACCGTTACCAATAACAAAAACAGAATTATCAGCGTCGTAGCTACTGAGACTGCCATCAGTAGTGGTTGTACTTCCAACAGAATTGTAGTGACCAATTACAAAAGAGTTGAAGTCACTTGCAATTGTTCCAGTTCCAAATGTGGTTGAATTTACTGCACTAGATGCCGTTCTGTCTCCAAAAGCAGTTGAATTGGTTCCGGATGATATTACAGATTTCCCGGCACCAAAAGAATATGCGCCGGTTGCCTCTGTTTTGTATCCCGAAGCAAAGGAATTAAGTCCACTTGCTCCCCCAAAATTACTTGCTGCATCAGAATAACTCAAATCAACAGCATTAGTTCCTATATCACCATAATTGGCGTTAGGTGCGCCAGAAAACCTATATCCAGTTTGTGAATTTTCAGTTATTTGTTCTAGAGATCCTCCCCATTCCAAAGTAGTTCCGGATGAAGGAACTTTTAATGTCTGACCTGCAGATCCTATGGTGGCAGGAATTATGAAAGTACTTCCTCCTAAAGAAAGTGTTCCTGCAACAGCTGTAACGCTTGCTGTTCCTGCACCAATTGTTACATCTATCTCGCCGTCTGCGCTTCCATCTTGAACCACTAAACCAGCAGTGTTCGTACCATCATGCTCCGCAACAGAAATAGTAAACTTTCCGCCCTCTTGTCCGTCATGATAATCATAAACCTCCGCTTTAAGTTCTGCAAACATTGTTTGCTCTTCTGCTTGATTATCCGCAAAAAACTGAACTGCTCCAGCATCGTCACCAGCTGCTCCAGCCGCTCCTTTATCTTTAGTAAATTTTAATATTCCAGAGACAGCATCGTTGGTCGTGTTTTTTAGCTCAACAAGTGGTTTTGTTGAAACAGTAGATGATATAAAAACAGATTCATTAGAGGTGTTACCAAGTGTTACCGAATTGTTTGCAACTCCAGTGGCACCATAACCAATTACAACTTGATTGGTGGCTGCAGCTGCACTGACATCTGCCGTACTTCCAACAACAACATTTTGAGATCCAGTAGTCACTATTTTTAAGGAGTCAAAACCCAATGCTATGTTATCAGACCCTGTAGTAATGGCTGTTAACGCAGCAACTCCCATTGCTATATTTTGAGTACCAGTGGTGATTGCTTTTCCAGCATTATATCCAACGGCAGTATTATTACTAAAGCTATTATCAGTAACGCCTTGTAGTGCAAACTTTCCTACAGCTGTGTTATTACTTCCCGTTTGGTTTGCCCATAAACTCCAATAACCAACTCCCGTATTATTAACTCCACTTGTATTTCCATAGAGTGAACTATAGCCAATTCCTGTATTTGCATCCGCTAAATTATTATACATAGATTGGTATCCCAAAGCAGTGTTGTAACCTCCTGTAAGGTTCAAAAGTAGCGATCTATATCCTACGGCAACATTGTAGCTCCCAGTTGTGTTTGAAGACATGGTTTCTGGTCCTAAAATGGTGTTATAACTTCCTGATTGGTTATCTTTTAAAGTAGATTTTCCAATTGCAATATTATAATCTCCTTCTGTTAAGGACTGAAGAGTTTCTAATCCTATCCCTAGATTGTATTGGGCATCAGCTGTTAAGTTTGCTGCAGATTCATGACCTATAAGCATAGATCCTGTAAAATTTGTGCCTCCACTCTTAGCGTCACCTAATGAATTTAAAGTTAATGAGCTTAGAATATAGTCTCCAACAACGGGAACTGTTACTTGTTTCATGATACCTTCATCATTTATAACCATTCTGTCACCAGAAGCTATTGTTACAGATTCAGCTGAATTATCTCCATCTAAAATGTTCAATTCAGCTGCCGATGCAGTTAATGCAGTTCCTGCAACCTTTGTTGTACCTTTCAAATTTACATTATCTGCCTCCACTTGACCTGTTCCGTTTGGAGATATATGAATATTTCCATCTGCACCATTGGCAATAGTTATATTTCCAGTTATTGCATTACCTGTTTTTAATGTAACATCTGTATCTCCTGAGGATTGAAATATTCCCGCTGAAACAGTATTAGCATTAACTGAAGTAAAGGCACCTGTAGTCTGTGTTGTCTCTCCAACCTTAGTACCGTCAATCGCTCCTCCGGTAATTGCAACAGCATCACTAGCTTGTGTAGCTATTGTGCCTAAGCTTAATGAATCTCTCGATGCTGCAGCATCTGCAGCTGTAATCACTCCAACCATTGGAGCCGTTGTCGATCCTGTTCCACCAAGAGCTACTGGAACTGTTCCAGACGTGATTTCCTGACCACTTAAGGTTAAATAATTGTCTGTTATCTCTGTTAGTGTTACTGCTGTTGAATTATCTGTGCCTGCAGCATCAGCCGACTCCCAAACTAATTTTCCACTTCCATCTGTTTTTAAAACCTGTCCAGCAGTTCCATCAGTTGATGGGAAAAGTAAGTTGTCAATTCTAACCTTTCCATCACCAACAGGCGATATATTAATGTCTCCATCAGCACCGTTTGCAATCGTTATATTTCCAGTTGTTGCATTACCTGTTTTTAATGTAACATCTGTATCTCCTGAGGATTGAAATATTCCCGCTGAAACAGTATTAGCATTAACTGTTGTAAATGCACCTGTGGTTTGTGTTGTCTCTCCAATCTTAGTGCCGTCAATTGCTCCTCCAGTAATAGAAACAGCGTCACTAGCTTGAGTTGCTATTGTGCCTAATCCCAAACTAGATCTAGCGGCAGCTGCATCCGCAGCTGTAATCACTCCAACCATTGGTGCCGTTGTAGATCCTGTTCCACCAAGAGTTACTGGAACTGTTCCAGATGTAATTTCCTGACCACTCAAGGTTAAATAATTATCCGTTACATCTGAAAGTGTTACAGGTGTTGAATTATCAGTACCCGAAGTATCAATTTCTAAAACTGCTCTTGCAGCTGCAGCATTTGCAGCTGTAATCACTCCAACCATTGGTGCCGTTGTAGATCCTGTTCCTCCAAGAGTTACTGGAACTGTTCCCGATGTAATTTCCTGACCACTCAATGTTAAATAATTATCCGTGACATCTGAAAGTGTTACAGGTGTTGAATTATCAGTACCCGAAGCATCAATTTCTAAAACAGCTCTTGCAGCTGCAGCATTTGCAGCTGTAATCACTCCAACCATTGGAGCAGTTGTGGATCCTGTTCCACCAAGAGTGATGGGAACTATACCAGCTGTAAGTTCCTGGTCTCCTGAGTTATTGTTCGTCTCTTTAATTGTTAAATAATTATCCGTGACGTCTTTTAATACAACCTTGGAACCACCTACTTCCCCAATACCTAATATGCCTCTTGCAACCGATGCATTTGGAGCCGTAACAACTGCAATCATCGGTGAGGTGGATGATCCTGTCCCACCTTTTGATACGGGCAGAATTCCAGTCACATCTTTATCCAAATCAGTTCCAGAACTATTCCCAGCAAAGAGAGCATAAGGAACGCTCAGCAATTGAGCAGTTTGTTCAATGGTATAGCCTATTCCTCCGTTGGGATCAACTTCTACCTTTAAATAATATGAACCAGAAGACCAATCAATATCACTAATGTTGTCTCCGGAAACTCCATTACCTATAGTTAAAGTAACTAAACCATTTCTGTTGGTTGTAACGTTGTGTGTTTCTGTATATACTGACGCACCCTCATCCGAGTTTTTTAAAATACTAATTTTTATGCCCAAATTCGATGATTTCAAAAGACTACCGTCTGAGTATCTTACAATGGACTGATAAGTAAACTTTTCTGGAGCTTGTGAATACATATTCAGTCCAAAAAAAATGGATAAGGTGATTAAAATAAAATTTTTCATTGTGTATTTAATATAAGTTTAAAGGTGCTGGATTTTCCGCAAACATTATTTACTGAGATAATGTAGACTCCTGAGCTTAATCCATCTAAATTTAATTGGGTTTTACTTTGATTAATTTTCCTAGAAAAAATGAACTTTCCAGAAACATCAAATACTTGTATATTGAGCTCAATGTCATCCCATTTTAAAAATTCCATATTTACAATTCCACTAGAGGGATTAGGTGAAGCTATAATCTGAATTTTCTCTGAGTTTGTACAAGTTGGAATATAGATTTGTTGAACTCCGTGATTTAATGATAAAGCTTCCTCAGACCAAGCATCCTTGGAAGATTTCATTTCAAATACTAGTATTTGACCAATGCTGTAACTAAAAGATCCGCTGTTAGATTCTCCATCTCCTCCTGAAGTAACAACATCTTGTTGTGAAAAACAAAAAGATGAGACAAAAATGATTAGTATTAAAAATTTGTTCATTATTTAAATGGCAGGGATGAGTGATGTAAATTAATTTTTATATTACCGTTTTTGTCTTTAACATAACCAAATGTGTATTCAACCTTTAATTCAATTCCACTTTCATCCTTAAAGAAATAATTTCCCATAGCAAAAGCATGTGATTCGTTTAAAATTACTCCACTATTCTCAAACCTTACAGAAATCCAAGGATTTAGAGCAAAACCATTATCTTCACTAAATTGTGAATTTCCACCAATAAAATAAGATTTAGCCGAATCAAAATTTAATCTAAATTGGTTTTTTGATGCTTTAGTGGGCTTAAATAAAACTGGACCATTTTCAAAATCATAAAGCTCGTTTAATAGTTTAACAGCCTCATTTTCATACTCTAATTTATTGTCTTTATAGTGTCCTACTCTTACTATTTTCTCTCCCCAAACAGACTGAATATTTTCTATATCTGAATTAGTTATCATTAATTTTGGATATTTACATGCTAAAATTAGTTATTTTGAATTTAATTAATACATCATTGATAATACATTACATTTTCAATTTAAAAAAATGATAAAGAAATTTTTAACTGTTAACAGAAAAGCAAGATATTTTCAATTAGGTAAGGCGACTCAAAAAATATCTAATGTTTGGGTGGTTCTACATGGATATGGAATGTTAAGTGAGTTTTTTATCAAAAAATTTAAAAACTTAGAGAGCAATAATACTTTAATTATAGCGCCAGAGGGATTAAACATGTTTTATTTAGATGGCAAATACCAAAGAGTTGGAGCAAGCTGGATAACAAAAGAGGAAAGAGAAAAAGATATTGAAGAAAATATTGACTATTTAAATTCTCTTCTTGAAGTTATTTATAATGAGGTTGGACATAGAAATATTACATTTAATGTTTTAGGGTTTTCTCAAGGTGGGGCGACTGCTTGTAGATGGATTTTTAAATCAGATATGATTGTTAAAAATCTCATTCTTTGGGCTGGTGATATCCCAAAAGACACATTAACAAAAGAAAATAAAATTAAATGGGAGTCCATCAACACCCATTTGGTAATGGGGGAAAAAGACAATTTAATAAATGAAAGTATAAGGGCTAAATTTATAAGTTTAGTTTCTGAGTATGGGCTAAAATATAAACTAACAGTATATGATGGTGACCACAGGGTTTATCCTGATGTATTAACTAAACTTGCTAAAACATTTTAAATCATGATTGAAGAAAGAATTAAAAATTTAGAAAAGGAAAGGTTACAACTCTTTGAAGAATTAAACTCAATACCAAAAAACACCCTTAACTATAATAATAATCCTAAAAAGTGGTCCATCAATCAGCACCTTTACCATACGTGGCTTTCAGAAACTATAACCGAAAAATATATTAGAAAAAAAACAAATTACCCAGAATATCTTACCGAAATGTCTAAAACTGCACATTTAAAAAAATTAGTTTTAAAAACATCATTAAATCTCGGTTTTAAATTTAAGGCCCCTAAATTTATAACGGAATTTCCAAATGAAATCGATTTGAATAAACTTAATAAATTATGGGCTAGTTCAAGAATGTCTTTCTTAACTTTAACCATTGATTTAAAAGAAAGAAAATTAGATCATAAAGCCGTCAATAGACATCCTTTATTAGGTAGGATAAACATGAACGTTACGGTTGATTTTTTTGAATTTCATTACAATCATCACCTTAAAGCAGTAAAACTTTTAAAAAATTAAATACATGGAATGGTATATAAAAAATAAAAAAATTATTTGGGCAGTAGTTCTTGGCTACATTTTGATTCGTCTAATATTTACGTATTTACTGTAAATACGTTTGCTTCTTAAAAATGTTTAAGACAGATTTAAATTATATTTTAAGAAAAGAAGGAAAGAAACCTATTTTGTGTGACTTTTTTTTCAAAGCAAATAATGTAAAAAAAACTGTTGTAATTTTTTGTCACGGATACAAAGGTTTCAAAGATTGGGGGGCATGGAATCTAGTTGCAAAAGAATTTTCTGCAAATAACTTTTTTTTCTTGAAATTTAATTTTTCTCACAATGGAGGAACTATGGAAAATCCAATCGATTTCCCTGACTTAGATGCTTTTGGGAACAATAATTACTCCCATGAACAAGAAGATTTAGATAGGGTTTTAGAGTTTATAAGAACTGAAAAAAAATATAGCTCTGAGATTAATTATAATGAAATTAACTTAATAGGCCACAGTCGTGGAGGCGGCAGTGTGTTGATTAAAGCTAGTGAAGATAAAGGGGTTAAAAAAGTAATTACCTGGGCAGGAGTTAGCAATTTTAAAAAAAGATTTAACACAGGGTCTAAAGAATTTAAAAATTGGATGAAAAAAGGGGTTACTTACATCGAAAATTCGCGAACAAAACAAATGATGCCACATTATTTTCAGTTTTTTGAAGATTTTAAAAGAAATGAAACTCGTTTCAATATTGAATCTGCCGTTAATAAATTAAACATACCTTACTTAATTATTCATGGGTCAAATGACAAATCAGTATTACCCTCAAATGGAGCACATTTGTTTTCATGGAACAAAAACAATAAAATGGAAACTATAAAAGGTGGTGATCACGTCTTTTCGTCAAAACACCCTTGGAAGTCAGAAACTTTACCTGAAGACTTGAAACAAGTAGTTTATAAATCAATTGAATTTTTGGTTTAAACTTTAAGATTCTCCATATAGTCCACATTATCTTTTGCAGACTCCATTTGAGTAGTATCTCTATAATCTTCCTGTTCAACGATTAACATCTCAAGGCCTCTTTTTTTGCCATGATTAATAATTGTATTAAAATCAATAATTCCTCTACCCAAAGTGCAAGATTCGTATCCAGGCTTTTCATCAATTTTTAAATAATCTTTTACATGACAATATTTGAATCTATCAGGGTGCTTATCAAACCATTTAATAGGATCTTCGCCTGCAGCAACTAACCAATAAATATCCATTTCATAATCTACTAAATTCTTATCTGTTTCGTTCATTAAAACATCCTGTAAATAGATGCCATTTACCTTTTCAAAAGAGTAACCATGATTGTGATATGCAAAATTAATTCCGCTTTGTTTTGCAATTCTTCCACACTTATTAAAAGTTTCAGCGATCAGCTTAAATCCATCAATTGTTCTTTTACCATCAGCCCAAGGACATATCAAATATTCCACTCCAATTTCAGCAGCTTTGGAACACTTCATTTTAAAACTTTCAAAATTGTCAGTTTCACCACAATGACTTGCTATCATTTGCATTCCCAAACTATCAAGATATTTTTTAAATTCAATATTGGTCATCCCCCAAAAAAGACCCAAATCCCCCTCATAACCCTCAATATATTTGTATCCATACTCAGAAAGTTTTCTTAATGTTTTTTTTGGATTTTTATTCATTTCATCTCTAACTGAATACAGTTGAATACCAAATACTTTAGCTGTCGGCAAATTAAAACTTGTATTTGCGTTTAGCAGGAAAGGTGCGCTAATAGCAGCTGATGCTAGCGTGGAATTTAATAGGAAATTTCTTCTTTTCATTTTATTGAAATTAAATTAATTACAAACCCTGTAACAAAAAACCATTAATTGTTTTTTGAACCAATCAATTTATTAAATTTATGTCTAATTAAATTAAAAAAATATGAAAAAAATTTCTTTTACTCTTGTTCTCTTGTTTTTAATTGGGTGCAATACAGCACCTGTTGAGCCTGTTCAAAAAATGGCTGGCTACATGGTTGCTGGTGAAGATAAATATGATTTATCTCTTGGTGACAATTCAGCTGTTGAAATTTGGGATAAATATCTGGATGCGCATAATGCGCAAGACATCGAGGCTATAAAAGCTTTAGAGCATGAAGAGCTTAAAATTTGGGGGCCAGATGGAACCTATATTGAAGGTAAAGATGACCACGCAGCTTTTCTTCAGAAATGGTTTACGGATAATAATCCTAAATGGGACACCTATTTTTCGTTTCCTCTTAAAGTAAACTGGGAAGAGCAGCCAGGAACATGGGTTACTTCAGGCCACACACTTACATTAACAGTTGATGGTAATGAAGTAAGCACAAATGACATAGCTGATGTTTATATTGAGGATGGGCTTATTAAAATGTTTTATGTTTTTAGCCGTCAGTTGCCTCCTTCACCAGAAAATACATCAGAATAAATAATTAGAATATCCGAGAATTAAAGTTTTAGTTTTTGGTAATTTTTATTATTAGTTTTGCCGTCGAATTCGGTCCTATAGCTCAGTTGGTTAGAGTAGCTGACTCATAATCAGTTGGTCCCTGGTTCGAGCCCAGGTGGGACCACCCTTAAAAACCCCTCTTCTTGAGGGGTTTTTTGTTTTTTAGAACCAAAAACACCCTTTGGGTAATAAGCGGGGTAATAAATTAATGAATTTAGTATAGTCAAAAAGTGATTTCGCGAAATCACTTTTTGTTAAACCCTGGGGTTCCATTTTCTTGAAATTCAATTTAATTTCCACAAAGATCGGTTGTTTCAACACCAAGATCTGTGTAAGTTTTATGTATCGTTTCTAGTAAAGAATATTCTGAGAATGAATCTGCTCCAAGTCGCCAAATCATGATTCCACTTAAATTTTGAGATGCCAATTTAACTTTATTAGCAATTGTTGGTCTACCATTGTAGTACTTATTTCCGACGTTATCTTTTTCAGAGTTAGAAACATCCGAAGCAACCATTGAACCATATGTAAATGATCTTACAGTGTTATTTGAAAAATCATAACCATAAAAAGGAACTCCTAAAGTAAGTTTCGAAGGATTAATTCCAATCGTGTTTTTCCAAAAATTGATACTTTGTTTTGCGTGGTTGTAAGAGCTGTGTTGACCAGAAGATGGATTCGAAGGGCCACCAGTATAATCATAAACCATTAAGTTTATAAAATCCAACGCATTTAATGCTTCGTCAGTGATAAGTGAATATCTATTTTCTCCTGGATAAGCTGCTGTTATACCTTTTGATTGTGCTTTA
>JBJKVZ010000006.1:0-13323 GCA_045562345.1 Flavobacteriaceae bacterium | reverse complement strand
CCAAGTCTATTGTGAGAATCTTGGTAAGAATTTAAATGATTTCTAAGTTTTTCAACATTTTTGATCACTTCATCAACTTCTTTTTCAAAATGTAAATTATTTAATGCTTTCATTGTTATTTGTAGCATAGGAAATAGACTCATTGGAGAAACTATCATTACTTTTTTATCGTACGCGTAAGAAACTAAATCCTTTGAATTGATTTGTAATGACCCTACTCTATTGTTTAAAAGATCTTGGTATAATCCATCGGCTGGAATAAACATAAAGGCATAATCAAGAGTTTTTTCAGATGGCCTAATATATTTTGAAGTTTCATCAATTCTAGACTTAATATCTATTTTAAATTTTTTTTCCAAACCTTCAATTTCTAACTGATCTGAACTTTCAATCATTTTATTATAATTATCCAAAGAAAATTTAGCATCAATAGGTATTATATGATCATTCACGTTAACAATTGCATCTACAATCTCACCATTTGAAAAAGAGTATTGCATTTGAAAAATTTTAGGTGGCAATACATTGGATAATAAATTTTCTAACTGAATTTCTCCAAAAATTCCTCTTTGCTTTTGATTACCTAGAATTTTTTCTAGAGACTTCATTTGATTTGCGAAATTTAGAACTTGTTTGTTAGTCCCTTTAATTTTTTCTAATTCTGTTGTAACATCTTTAATTACCTTATTTGAATCCGAAAATTGTTTTTGAATATCATCTTTAGAGGATTTATGGAAATTATTAATCTCTTTATTTATTAAAGACAATTTAGATTCTAATTCTAATCTATTTTTTTCTGAATTCTCCCCAACTTCTTTTCTAATATTCTGAATTTCATTGCTGAGATTATTTGTAAGCTGAATCAATAATTCATTTGATCCAGAACTTGATTTACTTTTAATCAAGTAAAATATAGTTGCCAATAAAACTAATAATAGTACTAGAAGAATGTAATCCATATCTCTAATATAGAAATATTATTATTTACTTAGATACATTTTTCTTCTAGAATATAATTCATAAAATTGATCATCCTTTAAATCATCAATAAATAAAATACTTTCACCCGTACTCTTCATTTCTGGACCTAAACTTTTGTTTACGTTAGGAAACTTATTGAAGGAAAAAACAGGTTGTTTTATGGCAAATCCATCAAGTTTAGGTTTGTAATCTATGTCTTTGACTTTAAGTTTACCAAGCATTACTTTTGTTGCATAATTAACATAAGGTTGTTGATAAGCCTTAGCTATAAATGGTACTGTTCTAGAAGCTCTTGGATTCGCCTCTATAATGTAAACTAACTCGTCTTTGATCGCAAATTGAATATTTATTAAACCAACTGTGTTTAATGATAGTGCAATTTTTTTTGTGTGATCAATTATTTGTTGCATTACAAGTTTACCCAAATTAAAAGGTGGAAGTGTTGCATTTGAGTCGCCAGAATGAACTCCACATGGTTCAATATGCTCCATTATACCTATAATTAGAACATCATCTCCGTCACATATGGCATCAGCTTCAGCTTCAATTGCTCCATCTAAATAATGATCAAGTAGAAGTTTATTATTTGGGATTTTTTGTAAAAGATCTACTACATGTGCTTCAAGATCTTCTTTATTTATTACAATCTTCATCCCTTGTCCACCAAGAACATATGAAGGTCTGACTAAAATTGGAAAATCTAGTTTATCAGCAAGAACCAAAGCCTCTTTAGCAGTTTCAGCAACACCAAACTCAGGATATGGAATTTTATTTTCCTTAAGTAAAGTTGAAAAACTTCCTCTGTCTTCAGCTAAGTCTAAAGCTTTGTAGGTTGTTCCCATTATTTTAATGCCGTATCTATCTAGCTTTTCAGCCAGTTTTAAAGCAGTTTGTCCTCCTAACTGTACAATAACACCCTCTGGATTTTCATGTTGAATTATATCATAAATATGTTCCCAAAAAACAGGCTCAAAATATAACTTGTCAGCAATATCAAAATCAGTCGATACTGTTTCGGGGTTACAATTAATCATTATGGTTTCATAACCACATTCAGCCGAGGCTAAAACACCATGAACACAACAATAATCAAATTCGATTCCTTGACCAATTCTGTTTGGACCAGAACCTAAAACAACAATCTTTTTTCTATCAGTTACCTTACTTTCATTTTCATTTACAATAGTTCCATCAGCGTACTGAATTGATTCTTCAAAAGTAGAATAATAGTATGGTGTTTGAGCTTTAAATTCTGCAGCACAAGTATCGACGAGTTTATAAACTCTGTTAATATTTAAACTTTTTCTCTTTTTATGCACCACGCTTTCCATACAACCAAGCATATGTGCAATTTGTCTATCAGCAAATCCCAATTGTTTAGCTTCAAGAAGTAATTCTTTTGAAATTTCATCAATGTTTAATTTTGAAATTTCCTTTTCAAGTAGAATTAGGGATTCATATTGCCTGAGATACCACAGGTCAATTTTTGTAATTTCATGTATTCTTTCTAGAGATATGCCCATTTTAATGGCATCATAAATAACAAAAACCCTGTCCCAAGATGGAATAGTTAATTTTTTAATTACAGTATCATAATTAGTATAACCTTTGCCATCTGCCCCTATCCCATTTCTCTTAATTTCTAAGGATTGTGTCGCTTTGTGAAGAGCCTCCATGAATGATCTTCCAATTCCCATTACTTCACCTACAGATTTCATTTGTAAGCCAAGAACTCTTTCTGACCCTTCGAACTTATCAAAATTCCATCTTGGTATTTTTACAATCACATAATCTAATGTAGGTTCAAATAAAGCTGAAGTAGATTTAGTAATCTGATTATCTAGTTCATCTAAAGTATAACCTATTGCAAGTTTGCTAGCTATTTTTGCAATGGGATATCCAGATGCTTTAGATGCTAAAGCAGATGATCTAGAAACTCTTGGATTAATTTCAATTGCTATTATGTCTTCTTTTTTATCGGGACTAACTGCAAATTGAACGTTACAACCGCCTGCAAAATCTCCAATACTTCTCATCATTTTTATTGCCATGTCCCTCATTCTTTGATATGCAGTATCTGAAAGAGTCATAGCTGGGGCTACTGTTATTGAATCTCCAGTATGTATTCCCATAGGGTCCATATTTTCAATAGTACATATAATAACAACATTATCATTTTTATCTCTAAGAAGTTCTAATTCATATTCTTTCCAGCCCATAAGTGCTTTATCAATCAATACTTCGTGAATTGGAGATGCTTCTAATCCTCTTGTCAAAAGTTGATCAAAATCTTCTGCCTTGTATACTAATGAAGCTCCGCTCCCTCCAAGGGTAAATGAGGGACGAATAACTAAAGGAAACCCAAATTCTTGTGCAATTTCTTTACCCTTTAGAAATGATGTTGCTGTTTTAGCTGGGGCTACAGGTATATCAATTTTCTTTAAAAGTTGCTTGAATTGTTCTCTATCTTCACAAATATTAATTGCATCAATATCAACTCCGATAATTTCTACACCAAAATCATCCCAAATTCCTTTTTCATAAGCCTCAATGCAAAGATTTAAAGCGCTTTGACCTCCCATTGTCGGTAAAACTGCATCAATATCGTGAATCGATAAAATTTCTTTAATTGATTTGGTAGTTAATGGTTTTAGGTAAATATGGTCTGCCATTACAGGATCGGTCATGATTGTTGCAGGATTAGAATTTATTAAAATTGTTTTTATTCCATCCTCTTTGAGTGATCTAAGAGCTTGAGAACCAGAATAATCAAATTCACATGCCTGACCAATAATAATAGGGCCCGAACCAATAATTAGTATACTTTTTATATCTTTTCTTAGGGGCATTCTTTTAAATTTTCGGTTAATTAATATATATAAAAAAAGGTGTTACTGAAAAAGTAACACCTTAATTTTTTTAAAAATTTATTCACTTATTTTTTATGTCTTGGTTCACACGATACAGATAATTTCTTTCTTCCTTTGGATCTACGTGATGAAAGTACTTTTCTTCCATTGGGTGTAGACATTCTCTCGCGAAAGCCGTGTTTATTTTTTCTTTTTCGATTTGAAGGCTGAAAAGTTCTTTTCATTTCAAATATTTAATTATTTTTACTCAGATTTGCGGGCAAATATACAATAACTTTTAACCAACCCAAATCTAAAAAACAAATAATTAACATTAATTTAAATTTAATATTATGTACCCAAAGTTTATAAAATTAATTTTAGCATTTCTTTCTTTAGGATATTCAATTTTTCAATTTAATGAGAATAACATTGGGAATGGGATTGCATTAATATTTTTAATGCTATTAATTGTTTTTTTATATTTTAAAAATGAAATTATTTTACTTGCCTTTTTAAGAATGAGAAAACAGGATTTTAATGGAACTGAAAGATGGCTGAATAAAATTAAAAACCCTGATTCTGCCTTAACTAAAAAACAAGTTGGATATTATAACTATTTAAGAGGAATAATCGCTTCCCAAACTAATTTGACTGTTGCTGAAAAGTTTTTTAAAAAAGCTATTTCTATTGGGTTGTCCATGGATCATGATCTTGCTATGGCAAAATTGAGTTTAGCTGGAATTTTAATACAAAAAAGAAGAAAAAGAGAAGCAAGTAACCTATTAAATGAAGCAAAAAAAATAGATAAACAAAAAATGCTATCAGATCAAATTAGAATGATGCAACAACAAATGAAAAGAATCTAATTTTCATTTATAATATCTAAAATTTTTTTGTTTAAAAATTCTGCTTTTTTTAATATCATAGCATGATCACCATCAACTATTTCAATGTAATTTTTTATAAATACTGATGGAAAAATCAAATCTTTAGACCCATGTATATGAACAACATTTTTTAATGGTTTTAGATGCTTCCATTCAATTAATTCTCTAATACACCAATTTAAATAATTTTTATCTCTAACGGTTAAGTATTTTTTATACAGTTTAATTCTTTTTTCAACAACTGGACCAAAAACAAAAGATATTAGAAACTCAATATCACCGATCCATTTTAATGGAAGTAATTTATAACTTTTAGTAACCCTTCCAAATTTCATATGGGTAGGCAATTCTGCATTAGTTTTTATACTAGATATTATAATCACTTTTTTAACTTTTATGATTTTTGAAACTTCTTGCATAAGTACACCTCCAAATGAAACTCCAATTAGTATAGGTTTCTTATTAGTGATGAGTTTTGAAAATCTTAATGCATATTCCTCAATTGATTCATTAGATTTGGGCTGAATCCACTCCAAATAATAACATTTAATACTATTTGTTAATTTTATTTTTTCAAATATTCGTGAATTGGCGGACATTCCAGGCATTAAGTAGACATTTTTCATTATTTAAGGATATTTTTAAATGTCTTAAAAATCAATTTTTAGTATATTTGTAGTATACTAAATTAGAAATTAAAATTTAATGGGTGTTTTGATTATTAAGGACAATGAATTTCTTAGACAGTTTGAAGTAGAAATTGGAAATGATTTGGCAAAAATTGAATATGCCCTTCAAGACAGAAAAATCTTTTTAACCAAATTAATTGTTCCCAATTCAAATAATGACCCAAATTTTGAAGAGAATTTTATTAAGGAGGTATTTGAAATTATTAAACAAAAGAACATTAGAATAATGCCGACCTCCCCCCAAATCAGAAAATTTATAAAAAAACATAAGGAATTTAAAAACTTATTACCATTTGGAGTTAGACTCTAGCAAGTTGTTGATTTTTTTCTGCATATACATATCCGTCTTCGTCAATTTTACTTAATTTATATTCGAAAATATTATCAACAAGTCCTTGTCTCCAAGGTGTTTTTACTCTAACATAATTTTCTGAAAAACCATATATGTAACCATTTTTATTTTCTGACTCAAACAATATTTTTTGTTTAGTTCCAAGATTTGTTTCATAGAAATTTCTTCTCATTTTAACAGACAGAGATCTCAATAACTTACTTCTTTTTGAACGTATGTTTTTAGGAACGATGTTAGGCATTTCAATTGCCAACGTATTTTGTCTTTCAGAATATGAAAAAACATGTAGATATGAAATGTTTAAAGATTTTATAAAATTGTAAGTTTCGATAAATAATTCTTCCGTCTCGCCAGGAAAACCTACAATTACATCGGCACCAATACAAGCATTAGGTAACAAAGATTTTATATAATCAATTCTTTTTCTATATAATTCAACCTTGTACCTTCTTCTCATCGACCTTAAAATAGAATTACTTCCGCTTTGAAGGGGGATATGAAAATGAGGGACAAATTTGTTGCTTTTGGCTACAAAATCAATTATTTCATTTGAGAGTAAATTAGGTTCAATTGAAGAAATTCTAATTCTAGCAATACCATCAATATTATCTAACTTTTCAATTAACTCTAGGAATGTATTATCATGTTTTTTATTTCCAAACTCACCTTTTCCATAATCCCCAATATTTACACCTGTTAGAACAATTTCTTTAATACCTTTTTCAGAGATGGATTTAGCAGATGAAATAATATTACTTAACTTATCACTTCTTGAAACACCTCTTGCAAGTGGAATTGTGCAATATGAACATTTGTAATCACACCCGTCTTGAACTTTCAAAAAAGATCTAGTTCTATTTCCAAACGAATAGCTTGGAATGAAAAAATTTGTTTCGTCTATTTCGCATGAATGGATTTCACCGAAATCATTTTTAGCTAAATTATCAATATAATCTAGAATTTTAAATTTTTCTTTACTTCCAAGTACCAAATCAACTCCATTAATTTGAGCAAGTTCCTCAGGTTTGAGTTGAGCATAACATCCAATAGCTACAATAAAAGCTTTATAATTAATTTTTAATGCTTTTGAAACAAGGTTTTTGAATTGTTTATCAGCATTTTGTGTAACTGAACAAGTATTGATTACATAAACATCAGCAAGATCCTCAAAATTTACAATCCTATAACCATTTTCATGAAATTTTCTTGAAATTGTAGAAGTTTCAGAAAAGTTTAATTTACAGCCCAGCGTAGTTAGAGCAACCTTGATTTTTTTTGTTTTCATTAAAACTTAAAAACTTAATTTAGCATGCAAATATAATTGAAATCTAATGATCATAAAGTACAGAAAAATATTATCTATATTTTTTATAGTTTTTTGTATTTCTTGCAAATCAGAAAAAAAAATAAACGAAAATTTAATTTTTAAATACAACGAACACAGCAACATTAGTTCACTTGATCCAGTTTTCTCCAACACACTTAGAAATATTTGGCCTGTCAATCAAATATTTAACGGTTTAGTTCAACTTGACGATTCTCTTAACATAAAACCTGATTTAGCAAAAAAATGGGATATATCAAATGACGGATTAAATTATACTTTCACAATAAGAAAAAATATTTTATTTCATAAATCAAAGGTTTTTATTAAAGATTCCACTAGATCAGTTAATGCAAATGATTTTGTTTACAGTTTTAATAGATTAAAAGATCCCAAAATTGGTTCTTCTGGATATTGGGTAATGAATAATGTGAAATCTTTTGAAGCTATAAACGATAGTGTTTTTTCAATTAATTTAAAAAGTCCATTTGCGGCATTCTTGCAAATGTTATCAATGAAATATTTTTCAGTTGTTCCCAGGGAAGCTGTAAGTATTTATGGATCTAAATTTGGAAAAAATCCAATTGGTACTGGACCATTCAAATTTAAAAGGTGGGATGAAAATGTAAAATTGGTTTTAAGAAAAAATCATAATTATCATGAATTTGATGAAAATGGGAAAAGACTCCCATATTTAGAAGCTATTTCAGTAACATTTTTACCTGAAAAAAAAACTGAATTTTTAGAATTTATTCAAGGTAAAATTGACTTTATTAATTCTATAGACTCAGCTTTTAAAGATGAATTATTAGATCCTGATGGTAGTTTAAAAAAACAATATTATGAATCTATAAATTTAATTACCGGACCCTATCTTAATACAGAATACATTGGTTTTTTTCTTGGAAATAAAGATTTAATAACAAGATCAAAAAAATTAAGACTTGCTATTAATTATGGAATTGATAAAAGAAAAATGATGAAATTTTTAAGAAATAATATAGGATTTCCTGCTAATAACGGATTTATTCCGATAGGTTTAAATAATCTAAAGATCGATGGCTATAAATTTGACATTGAAAAATCACTAAAACTTCTCAAAGAATATAAAGAAGAAAGCGGAAATAGAGATATTAAACTGGAAATATCAACTGATGCTAGTTATTTAGATATTATGGAATATATACAAAGAGAACTTCTAAAACTGGGAATAACTGTAAAAATAAATATTATGCCACCCTCAAGTTTAAGGCAAGGAAAATCTAATGGAAAATTAGAAATGTTTAGAGCAAGTTGGATTGCTGACTATCCAGATGCTGAAAACTATCTTTCACTTTTTTATTCGAGGAATAAAGCTCCAAACGGTCCGAACTATACACACTTTGTTAACAGGAATTATGATGAACTCTTTATAGAATCTTTTCAGGAACCTAATAAGTTGAATCGCAATAAATTATATTCTAAACTTGATCAAATGATTATAGAAGAGGCACCAATTATTCCACTATATTATGATAAGGTTATGAGATTTACACGAAATAACGTGTATGGGTTAAGTTCAAACCCTATAAATCAACTTGATTTAAAAAGAGTTTATAAAAAGTGAGTTACTTTTTTTTAAGTTTAGAATACCTGTTTTTAAACTTATCAATTCTTCCAGCAGTATCAACAAGTTTAGTTTTTCCAGTGTAATAAGGGTGTGATGTTCTTGAAATTTCAAGTTTAACAAGAGGATATGTTTGACCCTCATGTTCAATAGTTTCTTTAGCTTCAACAGTTGACTTAGTTAAAAAAACATCATTGTTAGACATATCTTTGAATGCTACTAACCTGTAATTTTCTGGATGAATACCTTTTTTCATTTTCTCAATTCTGGAGCAAATTTAATTCTTTTTTGCAAATTCACAACTAATGTCTTCCAAATAAAAAAAAGCAAAATCTCATAAGAAACATATATTGATAAATTCTATTTACTTTTACAGTATAATTTATATGTTATGAATAATATCTCAAGCAAAAAATACATGATTGAATTTGGATTATGGACTGGAATTACATTGGTTTGTTTTGCTATAATGTTGTTTTTTTTAGATGCACACTACGAGAATAGCACCTCAACTCAAATCATTAATTTATTAATTCAATTTTCAGGAATTACTATTGCGTGTTTAGCTTTTAAAAAAGAAAATAATTCAAATATATCTTGGGGAGAAGTTAGAAAAATTGGTACTGGAATCTCTTTAATCATTTCTTTGGTTGCAATTTTATATACATTACTGTTAGTCAATATAATTGAGCCTGATTTCATGGATAAAGCTATAGAAATAAGTTATTACCAAACTCTGGAACAATACCCAGAAGCACTTGCAAATATGAATTTGAATGACTACACAGAAACTGCAAAATCTTTAACTTGGACAACTTATCCAATTATTTTTTTCTTTACAATTGTTTTTGGATTTATTTACAGTGTAATACTAGGATTGTTTATTAAATCAAAAAATGCTAATTAATGCATCTATCTATAGTTATTCCACTTTTTAATGAAGAAAAATCATTAGATGAACTTTACTCATCAATAAACAAAACCATTTCAACGATCAATGTAAAATATGAGGTTATATTTATTGATGACGGAAGCACAGATAGTTCTTGGAACACAATTAAAAAAATAGTAAATAATTATCCGAATGTTAAAGGAATTAAATTTTTAAGAAACTTTGGTAAATCACAAGCTTTATCTGCAGGTTTTAAAGATGCTAAAGGAGATGTTATAATAACCTTAGATGCTGATCTTCAGGACGACCCAAATGAAATTTTAAGTTTATATGAATTAATGAAAAATGAAAATTTTGATTTGGTTTCAGGTTGGAAAAAGAAAAGGTATGACTCATTAATTTTTAAAAATTTTCCATCCAAAATATTTAATTGGGTAGCAAGAAAAACATCTGGCATCCATCTAAATGATTTTAATTGTGGAATTAAAGCGTATAAAAAAAGTGTTGTAAAAAAAATAAAACTAACTGGTGGAATGCATAGATACATCCCCGTTTTGGCAAAAAATGCTGGATTTGAGAAAATATCACAAAAAATCGTTATTCATCGTCCAAGAAAACATGGAAAAACAAAGTATGGAGCAGATAGGTTCATAAAAGGTTTTCTTGACTTAACTACCCTATGGTTTACTCATAAATTTGGAAAACGTCCAATGCATTTTTTTGGTTTGATTGGGACTTTAATGTTATTAATAGGCTTTCTTTTTTCACTTTACTTAGGTATAGATAAGTTATTTATTAAGACATCTGGAAGATTAATTACGGAAAGACCTGAATTTTATATTTCTCTCACTACAATGATAATAGGATCCCAATTTTTTCTTGCTGGCTTTCTTGGAGAAATTATTTTAAGAAATAAAAAAATTAAAAACTTGTACATAGTATCAGAAAAGATTTGCTGATGATAAGTTTAAAAGAAGTTAAGAAAAATTATGAGGAATGGATCAAGGCCCCATTTGATTTAGAAACTATTAATTCTGTTAAAAGTCTTAAAAAAAATGATCTTCAAACCTTTCAAGATTCATTTTATAAAGATCTAAGTTTTGGAACAGGTGGAATGAGAGGAATAATGGGTCCTGGACCCAATAGAGTAAATAAATTTTCATTAGGTAAAAACACACAAGGAATTTCAAATTACATAAATAACCATTATAAAAATGAAAAAAAATCTGTTGTAATTGGCTATGACAGCAGATGGAATAGTAAAAGTTTAGCAGAAAGTGTAGCTAATGTTTTCTCTGCAAATGGTATAAAAGTTTATTTATTTAGTTCTTTAAGACCTACACCAGTAATTTCTTATGCATTGATAAAATTAAAGTGTACTTGTGGAATAGTTTTAACTGCATCGCATAATCCGCCTGAATATAATGGATATAAAGTTTACTGGGATGACGGGGGTCAAATTGTCCCTCCCATTGATAAAATATTGATTAATGAAATTAATAAAGTGTCCTTTTCCAATATTAAATTTAAAAAACAAGAACACTTAATTGAATTAATTGATAAAACAATTGATAATTCTTTTGTTTTAGATTCTATAAAGAATGGTAAAATAGGAAATTCTAACAGATCAAAATTCAAAATTATATTTACACCCCTTCATGGAACTTCAAATGTGATTGGCCCAAGAGTGTTAATCGAAGCTGGATATTCCAATTTATTAGTTGTTAATGAACAATCTATTCCTGATGGTAACTTTTCAACTGTTAAATCTCCAAACCCAGAAGAGAAGGATTCATTGAAAATGGCTCATGATCTAGCAAAAAAAAATAACTCGGATATGTTTATTGGTACAGATCCAGATGCAGACAGATTAGGTGTAGGGATTAAAGTGGACTTAAAAAAATATTACATATTAAATGGAAATGAATTAATGATAGTTCTAACTAATTATTTACTATCAAAAAATAAAATTGATAACTCATTTTTTATTGCATCAACAATTGTTTCAACCCCAATGTTAAAAAAAATTGCTAAAAATTTTAAAGTAGGTTATAAAGAAAGTTTAACAGGTTTTAAATGGATTGGTAAAATGATAAAGGACTATCCAAACGAAAAATTTATTGGAGGAGGAGAAGAAAGCTATGGATACCTTGTCGGTGATTTTGTTAGGGATAAAGATGCTATTACAAGCTCTTTGTTAGCATGTGAATTAGGTTCAGAATGTAAAGAAAGAGGTGAAAATGTATTTAATTATTTAATTAATTGCTACATAAAGTTTGGGTTTTACAAAGAAAAGTTAATTTCAATTGAAAAAAAGGGGATATCTGGTCTGAAGGAAATAAATGTAATAATGGAAAAATTAAGAAAAAATGGAGTAATTTATCTTGCAGGTGACAAAACAAAGTATATTTATGATTACAAAATATCAACTAAAATAAATTTACTAACAAGTATAAAATCAGAGCTAACATTACCAAAATCTGATGTTTTAATTTTTGAATCTATAAATGGAACAAGAGTTGCAGTTAGGCCAAGTGGAACAGAACCAAAAATAAAATTTTACTTTAGCGTTAACACAAAACTTTCTAATAAGGAAGAATTTACAAAAAAAAATAAAATGCTTGAAAGTAAAATCAATGAACTAACAAATCAATTCAAATATTAGATGATTTATTTTAGAAAGATTTTCAGTTTTGCAAAACCTTACAAAAAGTATATTTTTTTAAATATAATTTTCAATATCCTTTTTGCAATTTTTAGTGCATTATCATTTTTATCTTTAATGCCTATGCTTGAAGTTCTTTTTGGAGATTCTAAAAGAGTTTATGAAAAACCTAATTTTGACAACTTATCAAATTTTGGAAATAATTTAGAAGAGTGGGTAAATTATCAAGTCAATACTTACTCAGGAAATGAACCTGAAAAAGCATTAATCATTGTAATTACAATAATTATCATCTTGTTTTTCTTTAAAAATCTATTTAATTACATAGCAATGTTTTTTATCACTTTTCTTAGAAATGGCTTATTAAAAGATTTAAGAAAGAATTTATACGAAAAAATCCTTAGCCTTCCAATTCCATATTTTTCAGAAAGAAAAAAAGGAGATATAATTTCAAGAATTACTTCAGATGTTTTAGAAATTCAACATTCATTTTTATCTGTTTTAGAATTAATTGTTAGAGAACCTCTAACCATTTTTTTCACTGTCTTAGCGATGTTTTTAATAAGTTTTGAATTAACGTTTTTTATTTTACTTTTTATTCCTGTCTCTGGATTTATTATATCATCTATTGGAAAAAGTTTAAAACCAACTTCCAACCTAGTTCAAAAGGAACAAGCAGAAATATTATCTATTACGGAAGAAACCCTAAATGGACTTAAAATAATAAAAGGATTTATTGCTGAATTGTTTTTTATAAAAAGGTTTAATAAGACAAATGAAAAATTTTATAATTTTTCTAATAAGTTAATTAACAGACAAAATTTAGCTAGTCCTTTAAGTGAATTTTTAGGAATTTTGGTTATTGGTGTTCTCCTTTGGTATGGAGGCCAATTAGTTTTAGTTGATCTTCAACTCAAGCCAGCTGCTTTTTTAACCTACATGGGACTTGCATATGGTGTATTGACACCTGCTAAAGCAATTAGTAAGGCTTCATATTCAATAAAAAAAGGAAATGCAGCTGCTGAAAGGGTAATTGAAATTTTGGAGTCTGAATCAACTATAATTGACATTAAAA
>JBJKVZ010000005.1:0-53089 GCA_045562345.1 Flavobacteriaceae bacterium | reverse complement strand
GCTTAAATGATGAAGAACTAAATAGAGTTTTAGGTGGAGGATTAGTTCCGGGTTCAATAGTATTGATCGGGGGAGAGCCTGGAGTTGGCAAATCAACTCTATTGCTTCAAATTTCATTAAGTTTAAATTTGAAAGTTCTTTATGTTACAGGTGAGGAAAGTATTCAACAAATTAAATTAAGATCAAACCGATTAAATTCAGATTCTAATAAATGTTATGTTTTTAATGAAACAAATGTTGAGTCCATAACTCATCAAATAAATTCTGTAAATCCAGATCTTATCATTATTGATTCTATTCAAACTCTGCATACGGATATTTTAGATAGTAGTCCTGGAAGTGTTTCACAAATTAAAGAATCTACATCGAGTTTTTTAAATTTTGCAAAAAAAACTAATATTCCATTTATTATAGTTGGTCATATAACTAAAGATGGTGGAATAGCGGGCCCAAAGGTTTTAGAACATATGGTTGATGTTGTATTACATTTTGAGGGTGACAAAAACCATGTTTATAGGATTTTAAGATCCAAAAAAAACAGATACGGATCAACATCAGAAATTGGAATTTATGAGATGTTAAATTATGGTTTAAATCAAATTAAAAACGCAAGTGAATTACTAATTTCTAATAACAAAGAAGTTTTAAGTGGAAATGCCATTGCTGCAACTATCGAAGGAATTAGGCCCATTATGATTGAAGTTCAGGCACTTGTAAGTAGCGCAGTGTATGGAACTCCTCAAAGAAGTACCACTGGTTTTAATATAAAAAGATTAAATATGTTATTGGCAGTCTTAGAAAAAAAAGCTGGATTCAATTTGGGCAAAAAAGATGTTTTTTTAAATATTACAGGGGGAATTAAAATTGAAGATCCGGCGATAGATTTGGCTGTCATTTCATCAATACTTTCAAGTGATATTAATTTGCCTATTCCAAAAGGATTATGTTTTGCTGCTGAAATTGGATTATCTGGTGAGCTTAGAAGTATACCCAAAATTGATCAGAGAATAAATGAAGCAGAAAAACTAGGTTTTAAATATATTATAATGGCCAAGTCTTCTAAAACTGTCCAAATTCCAAAAAAAATAAAAGTTTTAAAATTTTCAAAAGTAGAGGATTTGATGAAAAATTTATTTAAGGAGCCGGGTTAGGGATTTTGTTCTGTACTTTTTCAATTTCGATCAAAATTTCATCACTTAGCTTAATGTTTATACTATCAATATTTTCTTTAAGCTGGGACATTTTAGAAGCTCCAATAATATTACTTGTAACAAAGGGTCTAGAGTTGACAAAAGCAAGTGACATTTGCGTCAGTGAAATGCCAAACTTTAATGCAACTTGCATATACATTTTTGTGGCATCCATTGATTCTTGACCAGCAAATCTTTTTAAATTAGGAAAAAGTTTTAGTCTGCTTCCTTTAGGTATTTTTCCTTCTAAATACTTTCCACTTAATACCCCAAACCCTAAAGGTGAATAAGCAAGCAAACCAGTTTTTTCTTGTACACATATTTCTGCGTTACCTACTTCAAAAAGTCTATTTAAAAGTGAATATGGATTTTGAATTGTAATCATTTTAGGAAGATTTTTTTTTGACAATTCTAGAAACTTCATAAATCCCCAGGGATTTTCATTTGAAAGACCAATGTGTCTAATTTTACCCTGATTTATTAGTTTTTTTAGTGTTTCTAATACGGTTTCGAAGTTTTCACTCCAATTATCTTTTTCATTTAATATATATCCTCTTTGTCCAAAAGTATTTGTTGACCTTTCAGGCCAATGCAATTGATATAAATCAATATAATCTGTTTTTAGTCTTTTCAGGCTTCCATCAACAGCATCAAATAAAGATCTTTCACTGAAACCAGTTGTTCTAATATGTTTTGTATAATCGCCTGGCCCAGCAATTTTAGTTGCAAGAATAATCTTGTCTCGGTTGGACTTTTTTTTCATCCAATTTCCTATTATTTTTTCAGTATCAGCATATCTTTCGGGTGTTGCTGGTACGGGGTACAACTCTGCAGTATCAAAGAAATTAACTCCGTTATCCAAAGCATAATCCATTTGATCTTCTGACTCCTTCACTGTATTTTGATGTCCAAATGTCATCGTACCTAAACAAATCTTACTGACATTTATTTTTGTTCCAGGTAAGTAAGTATATTCCATTATTAAAATTTTAATTCTAATCCAATAGGGCAATGATCAGAATGATAAATATCATTGAGTAAATAAGATGACTTTATATTTGGTTTTAAACGATCACTCACCATATTATAGTCAATTCTCCAGCCTTTATTATTTGATCTTGAATTTGCTCTGTAACTCCACCAACTATAACAATCAGGTTGAGGATTAAGATATCTAAATGAATCTATAAATCCTGACTCCATAAAATCTGAAATCCATTTTCTTTCTTTAGGTAAAAAACCTGAAACTTTGGCATTTCTTACTGGATCATGAATATCAATAGACTGATGGCAAATATTGAAATCGCCACAAACAATTAAGTTAGGAACAGATTTTTTTAAATCAATTATATAATTTAAAAATTCATCCATGTATCTAAATTTATAATCTAGTCTATTTAAGTTAGTCCCTGAGGGTAAATATAAACTCATAATGGAAAATTTTTCAAAATCAACTCTTAAGTTTCGTCCTTCAAAGTCCATATGATCTATACCTGTTCCATAATTAATTTTTATTGGTTTGTTTTTTGATAGTATAGCTACCCCGCTATATCCCTTTTTCTGAGCAGAAAACCAATAATTATAAGAATACCCAATTTTATTAAATAATTCTAAATCAATTTGATCAGAATTTGCCTTTATTTCTTGTAAGCATATAATATCTGGATTATAGTCTTCCAACCAATTTAGAAAACCTTTTTTAATGGCAGCTCTAATTCCATTAACATTATATGAACAAATCTTTATTAAATTTTTAGCCAATTTTTAAAACTATATTTAGATTCAATTCTCTTTATAATATTTTCTAAGGAAAGTCTTTCTTGCTTCATACTATCTCTTTCTCTCAAAGTATATGTGTTGTCTGACAGGGATTGATGGTCTATTGTTAAACAAAATGGTGTCCCCAATGCATCTTGCCTTCTATACCTTCTTCCAATTGCATCTTTTTCATCATAAATTGTAGAAAAGTCTAATTTTATTTTATCTAAAATCTGCTTTGCAAGCTCTGGTAAACCATCTTTTTTTAAAAGAGGAAGAACAGCAACTTTTATAGGAGATAAGATTTGAGGCAATTTAAGAACAGTCCTAAAGGAGCCATCACCCAATTCTTCATTGCAAAGTGCATTAGAAAAAACTGCTAAAAACATTCTGTCCAAACCTATAGAAGTTTCCAGAACATATGGAATATAGCTTTCATTATTTATTGGGTCAAAATATTTTAATTTTTTATTTGAGAATTTTTCATGGTTTGAGAGGTCAAAATCAGTCCTAGAGTGAATACCCTCAAGCTCCTTAAAACCAAAAGGAAAATTAAATTCAATGTCACAAGCTGCATCTGCATAATGAGCTAATTTCTCATGATCGTGAAATCTGTAATTTTCTTTACTCAAACCTAAAGATAAATGCCATTTCATTCTTTGATCCTTCCACTTTTCGTACCAATCTTTCTGGGTTCCTGGTTTTACAAAAAATTGCATTTCCATTTGTTCAAATTCTCTCATCCTAAAAATAAACTGCCTAGCAACAATTTCATTTCTAAATGCCTTACCAATTTGAGCAATCCCGAAAGGTATTTTTAATCTACTAGTTTTTTGAACATTTAAAAAATTAACGAAAATACCTTGAGCAGTTTCAGGTCTTAAATAAAGATCCATTGCATTTTCAGATGATGAACCTAATTTAGTGCCAAACATCAAATTAAATTGTTTAACATCTGTCCAATTATTAGAACCAGAGACAGGACATGAAATTTCAAGGTTTTCAATTATTTTTTTTAAACCTGGCAAATCATCCTTTTCCATTGCCTTAGTAAAATTATTTTTGATAGATTGTATTTGGGTTTTATATTTATTAACTCTATCGCTTGTCTTTAAAAACTGACTCTCATTAAATTCATTTCCAAATCTTTTTTTTGCTTTCTTAATTTCCTTTTCAATTTTAAATTCAATTTTAGAGATATATTCTTCAATTAGAACATCTGCACGATATCTTTTATTTGAATCTTTGTTATCAATTAATGGATCATTAAAAGCATCTACATGACCAGAGGCTTTCCAAATTTTGGGGTGCATTAAAATAGAAGAATCCAATCCAACGATATTTTCATTAAGCTGGACCATTGACTTCCACCAGTACTCTTTTATGTTGTTTTTAAGTTCTGTGCCATTTTGTCCATAATCGTAAACTGCACTCAATCCATCATATATTTCACTGGATTGAAAAATAAAACCATACTCTTTGGCGTGAGAAATAACTTTTTTGAACTTTTCTTCTGACATAACTGTCACAAAAATAGTGGTTATATTTTAATAAATTCTAATTATGTAATTTTAATAGTAATAGGAGAAAAAATTGTTATTTTGCATCGATTGAGTGTTTTTTATGGATTACCTTAAAACTATTTTTTTAATTTTTTTTTCTACACTATTTATAAATTGTGCGAAAAGAGGAATGCCTGAGGGAGGGCCAAAAGATAAAACCCCTCCAATGCTAATCAAAGCAATTCCAGAGGTTAATACTCTTAATTTTGAAGACAAAAGAATACGACTATTCTTTGATGAATATATAAAACTAGATGATTTTAGGAATCAACTTGTTGTCTCTCCACCCATAGATAAAAGTATTTATTCAATTAATCCTCAATCTGGAGCATCTAAATATATTCAAATTGATATTAATGAGGTTCTGCCAAAAAACAAAACATATGTTTTTAATTTTGGTCAAAGTATCGTTGATAATAATGAAGGAAACGTTCTTCCATATTTTAAATATATTTTTTCAACTGGTAATTTTATTGATTCACTTAAAGTTACCGGCAATGTAAAAAATGTTATAAATAGAAATACTGAAGAATATATTAGTACTTTTCTTTACCCTGTAGATGAAGATTATTCAGATTCTATAATTTATAATTCACTTCCAAGATATGTTGGTAGCACCCTTGACACAACCTCATATGAAATAAGCAATATAAAAGCAGGAAAGTATTTAATGATTGCCCTAAAAGACTTAAATAAAAATTTATTGTTTGACCCAGAGTTTGAAGAAATTGGATTTTTAGACGATTTTATTGAGTTGCCCAATACAGAAAATCTAAATTTTAATCTTTTTAAAGAAGAATTAGAATTTCAATCTTTTAAACCTTATTTGGAAACAAAAAATAAAATTAATTTTGGATTTAAAGGAAATCACAATGGAGTGAAAATATCATTAATAGATAACTCGTTTTCAAGTTACGATCATACTGTGACTAAGGATCCTAAAAAGGATACATTAAATTATTGGATTAGTGATATTGAATATGATTCATTAAAATTTAATGTTACTAAAAAAAATTACAGCAAATCTTTCACCTTAAAGTATAGAGAAAGTAAAAAAGATTCTTTAAAATTGAATGCATCAGTAGAAAACACACTTGATTTAGATGATAAATTTAAAATATCCAGTAATATTCCTTTAAAAAAAATTGATAAATATTTTATTTCATTATTAAATCGAGATTCAGTTTCGGTCCCTTTTGACACTAAAATTGATAAAAATAAATTTGATGCTATTTTTGATTTTGAACTTATACCAAATGAAAAATATTATTTATCATTATATCCTAATGCTTTGCACAGTTTTTTAGGCTTTACTAACGATAGCATAAATTACATTTTTTCCACAAAAAAAAGATCAGACTACGGAACAATTAAGTTAAATATTTCGAGTCCAATAGAATCTCCACTTATAGTTCAATTGACAAACTTAGATGAAAATGTAATTAAAGAAAAACATATTTCGATTAATGAGACTTCTTGTATTTTTAAAAATATTAAACCTTCCAAATACTATATTAAAATTATAATAGATGAAAATAAAAATGGCAAATGGGATACTGGATCCTATTTAAAAAAAATAAAGCCTGAGAAAACTTTTCACTTAGAAAAAGAGTTAGATGTTAGAGCAAATTGGATTTTAGAAGAGCGTGTTACTCTTGATTAATTTATTTTTTCATTTTAGCTTTTACCAACTCCCTATTCATCCTAGCAATATTATCTAATGATATTCCTTTAGGACACTCCACTTGACATGCTCCGGTATTTGTGCAATTTCCAAATCCTTCTTCATCCATCTGATTAACCATATTTATTACCCTATCAGTTGCTTCAACTTCTCCTTGAGGTAACAATGCAAATTGTGATATTTTTGCAGAAACAAATAGCATAGCACTTGAGTTTTTGCATGTTGCTACACAAGCTCCACAACCAATACAAGTTGCCGCGTCGAAAGCTTTATCAGCATTTTCTTTTTCAATCGGAATTGCATTAGCATCTTGAGTATTTCCTGAGGTATTTACCGAAATATAGCCACCTGCATGTTGTATTCTATCAAATGCTGACCTATCCACAACCAAATCTTTTATAACAGGAAATGTTTTTGCTCTAAATGGCTCTATGTAAATTGTATCACCATCTTTAAACTTTCTCATGTGCAATTGACATGTAGTAATATATCTATCAGGTCCGTGAGCTTCTCCATTAATAAACATAGAACATGAACCGCAAATACCTTCTCTACAATCATGGTCAAAAGCAACTGGATCAATTCCTTTAATTGTTAACTCTTCGTTTAGAACATCCATCATTTCTAAAAAAGACATATCTGGTGAAATTTCATCAATTTCATATGAAACCATACTACCCTTGGATTCTGCATTTGGTTGTCTCCAGATTTTTAATGTTAGTTTCATCTTTTATTTATATGATCTTGTTTTTAATTCAACATTACTAAAAGAAAGTTCTTCTTTATGGAGCTTAGCATCACTAGGTTCACCTTTATATTCCCAAGCCGACACAAAAGTAAAATTTTTATCATCCCTTAATGCTTCACCCTCTGGCGTTCTTGATTCTTCTCTAAAATGTCCTCCACAAGATTCTGTTCTGGTTAGTGCATCTTTAGCAAATAATTCGCCTAGTTCTAAAAAATCTGCAACTCTTAATGCTTTAGCAAGAGATTCATTAAATGATTCATTTGTACCTGGTACATAAACATCCTTATAAAAATCTTCTCTTAATTTTTTAATTTCACTAATTGCCTCTTTAAGATTTTTAGCATTTCTTGACATTCCACATTTATTCCAAATTATTTTTCCTAAAATTTTATGAAAATGATCTACTGTTTTAGTTCCCTTATTTTCTAAAATATTATTTATTTTGATCCTAACGTCTCTTTCAGCTTCTTCAAACTCGGGTAAATTTGTGGAAATTGGACCCGTTCTAATGTCATCAGCTAAATAATCTCCAATTGTATATGGTAAAACAAAATACCCGTCTGCAAGGCCTTGCATGAGTGCAGATGCACCTAGTCGGTTGGCTCCATGATCTGAAAAATTTGCTTCCCCAATTGCAAAACATCCTGGAATGGTTGTCATTAAGTTATAGTCTACCCAAATACCACCCATAGTATAATGAACAGCAGGGTATATCATCATTGGAGTATAATATGGATTTTGATCAACAATTTTTTCATACATCTGAAAAAGATTTCCATATTTTGACTTAATTACATCTCTTCCTAATTCTTTGACAATTTCTAAATCATCTTCATCCAAGCCCTTTAAATGTGCTTTTTCTTTACCATATCTTATTATCGCTGCCTCAAAATCTAAATAAACAGCTTCACCAGTTTTGTTTACACCATAACCCGCATCACATCTTTCTTTAGCTGCTCGCGATGCAACATCTCTTGGGACAAGATTTCCGAAAGCAGGGTATCTTCTTTCCAGATAATAATCTCTTTCGTTTTCAGCAAGGTCAGTAGGTTTTTTTGTGCCATTTCTAATTTCCTCTGCATCGCTAAGTTTTCTGGGAACCCAAATTCTTCCATCATTTCTAAGAGATTCTGACATCAAGGTTAATTTTGATTGATGGTCACCTGAAACAGGAATACATGTTGGGTGTATTTGAGTGAAACATGGATTTGCAAAAAACGCCCCTTTTTTGTGTATTTTCCAAGTTGCGGAAACATTACTGCCCATTGCGTTAGTGGACAAGAAAAATAAATTTCCATATCCACCAGAGGCAATTACAACAGCATGTGCAGAGTGGCGTTCTATTTTCCCATTTACTAAATTTCTTGTTATTATTCCTCTTGCTTTACCATCAACTTTTACAAGGTCTAACATTTCGTGACGGTTATACATTTGAATTTTTCCTCTCGCTATTTGTCTATTCATAGCAGAGTAAGCGCCTAATAAAAGTTGTTGACCAGTTTGACCTTTAGCATAAAAAGTTCTTGAGACCAAAACACCTCCAAAAGATCTATTATCTAAAAGACCTCCATATTCTCTTGCAAAAGGAACACCTTGAGCTACACATTGATCAATTATGTTAGTAGAAACTTCAGCTAATCTGTAGACATTTGATTCTCTCGACCTGTAGTCACCTCCCTTTATAGTATCATAAAATAATCTGTGAACTGAATCACCATCACCTTGATAGTTTTTAGCTGCATTAATACCGCCTTGAGCTGCAATGGAATGGGCTCTTCGGGGTGAATCTTGAAAACAAAAGGACTTAACATTATAACCAAGCTCAGCTAAAGTAGCAGAAGCAGAACCACCTGCTAAGCCAGTTCCAACAACAATGACATCTATTAGTCTTTTGTTTGCAGGACTTACTAAGTTTATATTATTCTTGTGAGAGGTCCACTTTTCAGAAAGAGGACCAACTGGAACTTTAGAACACAGCTTGGAAAATTTAGAAGCATCTATTAAATCTAAATTAGATAAGTAAGTTTTAAATTTTTTTTCTTTAGATTTTAATAATTTATTTTTTTTTAGAGAATTTTTATCAGTTTCCTTAATAGGGTAACGCTCAGGGGATTTATGCCAGTCAATATTCCAATCAGATAATTTACATTTAATTCCTGTACTCTTTTTTATAATTTTGGATTTATTGTTATCAAGGTTTTTATAAAAATAACGTAAACATATAACCAATTCGTCGTTTGGATTATACTCCTCCTTAGGCTTTCGATAGTTAAGTGAATAAGTAATTCTATTCATAATAGTGTTACAAATTTATCAAAAAAAATTAAAATAAGTAGAAATAATAATAACACATAAAGTAACACATAAAAAAAGTTAAAAAGAAATTTTCTTACTGTATAGTTAGAAATTACAATGGAACCGATATGTGCTTTTTTAATCAATTAATTTTAAATTAGTGTGTTACATTACTAACCAATAAATGAAAAACAGCTATGAAACAAAATCCAAGAGGTATAATAATGGCGTAAGCTTTTGTAAAAATACGTATAGATGCATTGAACTTTGAATCAGAACCCAGAGATTTAAAAGACGATGCGAACCCATGCATCAAATGCATAGCTAAAAAAACAAAAGATATGCAGTATATGATAACCTTAAATGGATCATTGAATTTTTCAACCAGTTCGTGATGATATCTATTAGGATCTAAGGGAGAAAATTCAACATATTTATAATTCATTTCAGGGATCCAAAAGTCATAAAAATGTAAACCAAGAAAAGATAGAATAACAGCTCCTGAAAGCAGCATATTTCTTGAGATCCAGGAAGAGTTTTTATTGCCTTTAAAAACAACATACTTGACATCTCTAGCATTTTTATTTTGGTATTCTAGGACAAAGCCCATGATAAAATGAAAAAGAACTCCAATAATCAAAATTGGTTGTGCAATAAACTGTACTATAAAATTATTACCCATAAAATGAGAAAACAAATTAAATATTTCTGCACTAAACACTGATGTTATATTTATAATAAAGTGTTGAGTTAAAAAAATTATTAAGAACAGTCCTGAAATAGCCATAGCTACTTTTCTTAAAACTGAAGACTGTAATTTGAGTGACATATTTAATTATTTTGAAACTAAATGTGTTACAAATTTAGCACAGAAGTGTTACTATTACAATAATTTATTGAATAATTATTTAATTTGGAATGGTTCTGAATAATCACCAATTTTTAAATTATAATTTCCTTTGACAAAATAAGATTTATTGTTGTCAGAAATTTTTATGTCGCTAGTAATTATTTTTTTTATAGATTTTAAAGCTTTTTTTGAATAATACATATTTAATTGAACATTTTGAAATCCAACAATTAAATCTATTTGTGTTTTTGAAATCAAGATATCTTCTTGAAAAAGCTCTACATTAACTTTTTGTTTAGATTTTGAAAAAACTACCAATTCTAATTTTTTATCATAATATTCCTCATCCCAATTATACCTTTTTGACCCACATCTATTACATTTTTCGACATCATTTAAATAGAAAACTATTCCATTTGAACTTTTATTTATATTTTTCAGATAATGATAAATAGGAGATAAATCTGTCTTATAAATGGATCTTCCGTGAGTCCCTAATATTAAATCATTTTCAGTTTTATGTACAACTAAATCATGAACAGCAACTTTATTTAAACCTTTCACAAATGGTGACCAATTTTTTCCTTGATTCATACTTATGTATGCACCATTGTCAGTTCCAATATATAATAAGTCTTCAAATTTAGGATCTTCTCTTATAACATTTACAGGTGAATTAGGCAAGTTTTTAGAGATATCTTTCCATGTGATTCCGTTATCATCACTCATATAAACATAACCATTAAAGTCATCAAATCTATATCCATTTAAAGAAACATAGACCCTATCCTTTTTGTGTTTTGATAGTAAAACCCTACTTACCCATAAGTTTTCAGGAAGATTTTTTGAAATTAATTTCCAGTTATTTCCCCCATCATTTGTAAGATGCACTAAGCCATCATCAGATCCAACAACTATTTTTCCAAATTTAAAAATAGATTCATCAATTGTGGTTAAGGTGCCATATGGAACATTTCCTTTCTTTATACCTTTTGTAAGGTCTTTTGATTTAAAACTCCAATCATCTCCTTTATTTAAAGACATATGCAATTTATTACTTCCTAAGTACAATATATCCTGATTATGATGTGATAATAAAATAGGGGTCTGCCAATTAAATCTCAATTTTTGTTCCCCTAGGTCGTGTTTAGGCTGTATAAACTTTCTAGTTCCTAAATGATTATTAAGCCTGTAATAAAAGCCAAATTGTGAGCCTGTATATATAATGTTAGGATTTCTATTATCGATTTGAATCTGCATGCCATCTCCACCCATAATTGATTTCCAATTATTATGACCTGATTGATGCCAGCTTAAACTTTCAGTTGATGTATTTTTAGCCATCCAAACTCCATTGTCTTGTAACCCCCCATATACATTATAAGGTTTGCTATTATCCACATTTATAGCATAAAACTGACCTACACTTGGCTGATTTAATTTAATCCAATTTTCACCGCCATCGTATGAAATATTTACTCCGCCATCATTGCCATTGATTAAATGTTTTGAATTTTTTGGATTTATCCAAAGGTCATGATGGTCCACATGTAGATTTGGATAGTCTATAGATTTATAAGTTATACCACCATCATTAGATTTTAAAATAGGAACACCATAAACAAATACTTGATCCTTATTATTGGGAGCCACATGAATTCTTCCAAAATAATACCCATATGTGTTATAAAGATTATCTAAGAAATATGAGTTTTGTTTTTTCCAATTCATTCCACCATCATCGCTACGATATACCTCAGCACCTATAATTGGAGTCTCGAACATTACGCTATTAGCATCTTCCAGAAAAAGCTTTAAATCAATTGGATTAATTTGTTTTGTTTTCACCATTTCTTTAACCTTTTTTGCATTATATTTTTTTGGGAAACCGTTATTTTTCAAGAATTTTTGCAACTCATTATTATCTATTTTTAAAAAATCGTTCTGACTTATTTTTTCAAATGAATTTTTATTTAACACCTCTTTTTTTACTTCTTCCAACTTTGGACGCCTGTTTTGATTATCTAATATTGCGTAAATAGTGTTGCTATCAAAAATTGAAATACCAATCCTTCCAACTCCCTCATTGTTTGGAAATCCACTGGCCACAGTTGAAACTAATGTCCAATTTTCACCCGCATCAATTGACTTATAAATACCAGAATTTTTACCATTGCCACTAAAATTCCATGAACTTCTGTTTCTTTGCCATGATGAGGCGAACTGTATATTAAAATCATTAGGGTCTATATCTAAATCAATAATTCCTGTTTCATTATCAATGTAAAGAGTCTTATACCAGGTATTTCCACCATCATTAGTTTTAAAAATACCTCTTTCCTCGTTTTCAGAATACAAATGACCAATAACACCAACTAAAATCTCATTAGGATTCATAGGATTAATTTTAACTTTACCAATGTGGTGAGAATCTTTTAAACCTAAATTTTCCCAAGTTTTTCCATTATCAGAAGATTTTAAAATACCTATACCTGCATATGAGGATCTTGATGAATTGTTTTCTCCAGTACCTACAATTATTATTCTATTTTTCCAATCAACATCAAAATCACCAATATTTTGCGTATTTGAATTATCAAAAATTGGAAGAAATGTGTTTCCGTTATTTACGGTATGCCATAAACCTCCTGAGGCATATGCAACATAAAATTCTGTTGGATCTAAGGGATTTACTTCAATATCAGTTACCCTTCCACTCATAACACTTGGTCCAATATTTTTAAATTTTATATTTCTAACAATTGAATTCTTCATAAGCTTATTTTGCAACTCAATACCCTCAAATACTAATTCATTTGAAGATGAAGTTTGTGAATACCCTGACACTATCGCTAATGTTAAAAAAATAAGTGTTATGTTTTTCATTTATTATAATTTTAAAAATTAATTTAGAACAAATTTTAGATATATTAAATATAACATTTTGAATTTTAAATTTAGAAAATGAGATACGATCCAATTGATAGTAGTTTTTTTATTAATAACAGAAAGAAATTTATGTCAAAAATGGCTAAAAGGAGCATAGCTTTTTTTAATTCAAATGACAATTACCCTGTAAGTGCAGACTCAACACTCCCATTTGAGCAACATAGAGATATATTTTATTTGTCTGGGATTAATCAAAATGAAACAATTTTAGCCCTATACAAAGGTGATGTAGAAAAAGAAAACACTGAAATACTTTTTTTAACTAAACCAAATAAAATTTTGACCCACTGGGAAGGTGAAAAATTAAATGAATCAACAGCTTTTAAAATTTCAGGAATAAAAGAAATATATTGGGTTAATGACTTAGAAAAAACTATTGATAGAATAGCGAATAATATTAAGTTTCTATACATTAATAATAATGAACATTATAGAGCAAAAGTTGAAACAGAAACTCGTGAAGAAAGGTTTAATAAATGGATTAAAAAAAAGTTTGCCAAAAAATTACTCAAAAGAAGCAACCCAGTTTTACAAAGACTAAGATCTGTAAAAGAAGAAATAGAATTGGAACTCATAAAAAAAGCTTGCCAAATAACGGAGCTTGGTTTTAGAAGGGTTTTAAAATTTATAAAACCTGGAGTTTGGGAATATGAAATTGAAGCAGAATTTTCACACGAATTTTTAAAAAATAGATCAAGAAAATTTGCTTATAGCCCTATTATAGCTTCAGGAAAAAATTCTAATATACTTCATTATATTGAAAACAATAAACAGTGTAAAGATGGAGATTTAATCTTATTAGATGTAGGTGCTGAATATGCAAATTATTCTAGTGATATGACCAGAACAGTTCCTGTAAATGGCAGATTCAGTGATAGACAAAAAGAGGTTTATCAATCGGTTTTACATGTAAAAAATGAAGCAACAAAGTTGTTGGTTCCAGGTGTTTTATGGGCGGAACATCATAAAGAAGTTGGTAAAATTATGACATCAGAATTAATAAAGTTAAAATTGTTAGACAAAGCTGACATTCAAAATCAAACAGAGGAAAAGCCTGCATTTAAAAAATATTTTACTCATGGCACATCACACCATTTAGGTTTAGATACCCACGATTATGGAGATATCCATTTTCCAATTGAATCAAGCAATGTATTTACAGTTGAACCTGGAATTTATATTCCAAAAGAAGGTTTTGGGATTAGACTAGAGGATGACGTTGTAGTTCAAAAAAGCGGAGAACCTATTAATTTAATGAAAAACATTCCAATTGAGATTGATGAAATTGAATCAATAATGAATTCAAAGTGACTTCCAACCTTGTGAAATAATCGGAACTTTCTGATTTAATTTTGAAACTAAATTTACCCCTTGACCAATTTCAGTTACATAGCCTATTATTGAAAAATCTGGATTGTCTTGGAGTTTTTTATAATCTTTTTGGTTAATTGTAAACAAGAGCTCGTAATCTTCCCCTCCACTTAAGGCAACAGTCGTAGAATTCAATCGAAACTCATCAGAACATAAAACCATTTCATCACTTACTGGGATTTTATCCTCATAAATATCAAAACCAACATTAGATTTTTTTGAAATATGTATTAATTCCGATGAAAGACCATCACTAATATCAATCATGGATGTTGGAATTAGTTTAATTTTTGTAAAATAATCAACTATATCTTTTCTTGCTTCAGGCTTTAATTGTCGTTGGATTAAATATTTGTATTTGGTTAAATCGGGCTGGTTTTTTGGATTAACTTTAAACACTTCTCTTTCTCTTTCTAAAACTTGAAGACCTAAATATGCACTGCCGATATCCCCTGTAACAACAACCAGATCATTTAATTTTGCTCCCGATCTCTTTACAATCAACTTTTCTTTTTGTAGACCAATTGCTGTTATACTGATTATCAAACCTTTGCTTGAACTAGTGGTATCCCCACCAACCAAGTCAACACCATATTTTTTACATGCTGCATTAATACCAAAATAAAGTTCTTCGATTGATTCTAATGTAAATCTATTTGAAACTGCAATGTTTACAGTAATTTGAGTGCATTGAGCATTCATTGAATATATGTCAGACAGATTTGAAACAACTGACTTATAACCCAAATGTTTTAAAGGAACATAACTTAAGTTAAAATGCACACCTTCTACCAAAATATCAGACGATACCAAGACTTGCTGATTTCCAAATTCTAAAATAGCAGAATCATCTCCAATTCCCTGAATTGTTGAGCTGTTTTTAATTGTAAAATCTTTTGTAATACGATCGATTACTTCAAACTCTCCAAGATCTGAAAGCTTTGTCAGTTTAAATTTGTTTTCTTTTTTTTTCAATGCTTTTCAAATATAAATTAAATACAGTTTATAATTGTTCTAAATATAAAGTCATTTAATATAACTGTATGGAAAGAATTTGCAAAAAACTTATATTTGCATGGTATTTGATTTTTAAAATATATGATAAAAGTTTCTGAACAAGCTAAGTTAGAAGTGCAAAAGCTAATGAAAGCTGATGGTTTTGATGCATTCTCAGACTATATTAGAGTTGGCGTAAAAAGTGGTGGTTGTTCAGGCCTATCTTATGATTTAAAATTTGATAGTAATATAAATCCTGAGGATAAAGTTTTTAAGGACAATGGAGTTAAAATTATTGTTGATAACAAAAGTTTTTTGTATTTGATTGGAACAACTCTTGAATTTTCTGGTGGTTTAAACGGAAAAGGATTCGTTTTCAACAATCCTAATGCAAACAGAACCTGTGGATGTGGCGAAAGTTTTTCGCTTTAAAAAAATATAAAATGGCTTATACTGAAGAAGAACTTAAAAAGGAATTAGAAACACAAGAATATGAGTATGGTTTTGTAACAAAAATTGATGCTGATACTTTCAAGGAAGGTTTAAATGAAAGTGTTATACGGGAAATTTCCAAAAGAAAAGAAGAGCCTGAATGGATGACTAATTGGAGGTTAGATGCTTATCGCTCATGGAAAAAAATGTCCGAGCCTGAATGGTCTAATGTAAATTATAAAAAACCTGATTTTCAAAAAATATCATATTACTCAGCTCCAAAATCAAAAGATAAATATGAAAGCTTAGATGAAGTTGATCCTGAACTTTTAAAAACATTTGAAAAATTAGGGATTTCAATAAATGAACAAAAAAGACTTGCTGGAGTTGCTGTTGATGTTGTTATAGATTCTGTTTCAGTTGCAACAACATTTAGAGATACATTAGCAAAAAAAGGCATTATATTTTGTTCAATTTCTGAGGCTATTAAAAATCATCCATCATTAGTTAAAAAATATATTGGTACAGTTGTGCCAAAAAAAGATAATTTTTATAGTGCACTAAACTCTGCTGTTTTCTCTGATGGCTCTTTTTGTTATATTCCTAAAGGTGTCAGATGTCCAATGGAGCTTTCAACATATTTTAGAATCAACCAAGCAGGTACTGGGCAATTTGAAAGAACATTAGTTATAGCCGATGAAGATAGCTATGTAAGTTATTTAGAGGGATGTACTGCTCCCTCAAGAGATGAAAATCAGCTGCACGCTGCTGTTGTGGAATTAATTGCCCTTGATAACGCAGAAATTAAATATTCTACTGTACAAAATTGGTTTCCAGGAAATAAAAATGGTAAAGGTGGTGTTTTTAATTTTGTTACCAAAAGAGGTATATGCCATAAAAATTCTAAAATTTCTTGGACTCAAGTAGAAACAGGGTCAGCTGTTACTTGGAAATATCCTTCTTGCATTTTAAAAGGTGATAATAGTATTGGTGAATTCTACTCTATTGCAGTTACAAATAATTTTCAACAAGCTGATACTGGAACTAAAATGATTCATTTGGGGAAAAATACTAAAAGTACGATTATTTCAAAAGGAATTTCAGCTGGTAAATCACAAAACAGCTATAGGGGATTAGTACATGTCAGTCCCAATGCTAAAAATGCGAGAAACTTTTCTCAATGTGATTCCTTACTTATGGGAAACAAATGTGGCGCACATACTTTCCCATATATTGAAGTAAAAAATAACTCAGGGATAGTAGAACATGAAGCTACAACAAGTAAAATTGGGGAAGATCAAATTTTTTACTGCAACCAAAGAGGAATTGATACAGAAAAGGCAATTGCTTTAATAGTTAATGGGTTTAGCAAAGAAGTGTTAAACAAACTTCCAATGGAGTTTGCAGTTGAAGCTCAAAAATTACTTGAAATATCTCTTGAAGGATCAGTAGGTTAATTTTTTTATATATAATATGCTAACAATAGACAATTTACACGTAGGAGTTGAAAACAAATCCATACTTAATGGGATTAATTTGGATGTAAAAGCAGGGGAAGTCCATGCTATAATGGGACCCAACGGCTCTGGAAAAAGCACCTTGTCAGCAGCAATTGCTGGGAATGAAAATTTTGAAATTACAAAAGGTGATATTTTATTTAAAGGCGAAAATATTGTTGAACTATCACCTGAAGAAAGGTCTCATAAAGGTATTTTTTTATCTTTCCAATATCCAGTCGAAATTCCAGGAATAACCGTTACAAATTTTATAAAAACATCTATAAACTCAAATCTAAAAGCTAGAGGAGAGAAAGAAATGCCTGCAAATCTTATGTTGAAGAAAATTAGAGAAAAAGCTGATCTTTTAGAAATTGATTCTAAATTTCTGTCCAGATCTCTAAACGAAGGATTTTCAGGTGGTGAAAAAAAACGCAACGAAATATTCCAAATGGCCATGCTTGAACCAAGTTTATCGATACTTGACGAAACTGATTCAGGTTTAGATATAGATGCTTTAAAAATTGTAGCAAACGGGGTTAATAAACTCAAAAATACCAATAATGCAATCATTGTCATAACACACTATCAAAGGCTATTGGATTATATTATCCCTGATTATGTTCATGTTCTTCATGAAGGAAAAATTGTAAAGTCAGGAAATAAAAATTTAGCAGTGGAATTAGAAGAGAAGGGATACGATTGGATTAAATAAAAAGTTGTATGAAATTATCTGAAAAACTACTGTCTTCTTTCTTAGCATTTGAGCTGGATATTAATATAAATTCCTCTTTACACAATATAAGAACTGATGCAATTAAAAGATTTGAGAAGTTAGGTTTCCCAAACAAAAAACTTGAAGATTGGAAATACACATCTCTTAATCAGATTACAAGTGAAGATTATACCGTGTTTGCAAAGCAAAAAAATGTTTTAGATTTTAACAAAGTAAAAGATTATTTCATTAATAATATTGAATCTTATAAAATAGTATTTGTTGATGGTTATTTTGATCCTTTCTTATCTCAAACTAGTCACGACGGAATAGATATTTGTATTATGTCTGCTGGTTTGAATAAAGATAAATATTCGAAAATTATTAATAAATATTTCAATAAAATTTCTAGCTTGGAGGATTCCTTAACCTCACTGAATACTGCATTTTGCAAGGAAGGGGTTTATATACACATACCAAAAAACACTATAGCTGATAAGCCGGTTGAGATCGTTCATTTTGCAACTGGAAACGAAGCAGCACTAATGTTGCAACCAAGAAATTTAATTGTTGTAGAAGAAAATTCTGAAATTGAAATTATTGAAAGTCACCAAAGCTTAACTACTAACCCCATATTTACGAACTCAGTTACGGAAATTTTTGCAAATAAAAATTCTAATATTGATTATTATAAAATACAAAATGATGTAAATAGTGCTAGTTTAATTGATAATACTTTCATATCTCAGAAAAGAAACAGTGATGTTAAGGTCCATACTTTTTCATTTGGTGGAAAATTGACCAGAAATAATCTTAATTTTATTCAAAAAAGTGAATCCATCAACTCTACTATGAAAGGTTTGACAATAATTGACAATAAACAATTGGTAGATCATCACACTCTAGTTCATCATGCTAATCCTAATTGTGAAAGCCACCAAGATTACAAGGGAATTTTCTCAGGAAAATCTACTGGTGTTTTTAATGGTAAAATTATCGTTGATAAAATTGCTCAAAAAACTAATGCATTTCAACAAAACAATAATATATTACTTGAAGACAATGCAACAGTAAACTCTAAACCACAACTAGAAATTTTTGCGGATGATGTAAAATGCTCTCATGGTTGTACCATTGGTCAGCTTGATAATGATGCATTATTTTATCTAAGAGCAAGAGGAATTCCAAAAAAAGAAGCTAAAGCTTTACTTACATATGCATTTGCCAATAATGTTTTAGAAAGCGTTAGGATTCCTGAACTTCAATCTAAAATTAAAAAAGTCATTGCTCAAAAACTTGGAGTTAGCTTAGGATTTGATTTATAAATATGAGTTTCGATGTAAAAAAAATAAGGAAAGATTTTCCTATACTTAACAGAAAAGTTAATGGGCGGAATTTTGTTTATTTTGACAATGCTGCAACAAGTCAAAAACCTTTACAGGTAATTGATTCCATTTCTGATTACTATAAAAGATATAATTCTAATATTCACAGAGGAGTTCATACAGTTAGTCAAGAAGCAACTGATGCATATGAAGGAGCTAGAATTAAAATTCAAAAACATTTTAACATAAAAAAATCTAAAGAAATAATTTTCACATCTGGAACCACTCACTCTATAAATTTAGTGGCAAGTGGGTTTTCTGAAATACTGAATGAAAAAGATGAAATTATTATTTCAGGTTTAGAGCATCATTCCAATATTGTTCCTTGGCAAATGATGGCAAAAAAAAAACGGTGCCCAAATTAAGGTAATTCCAATAAATGAAGATGGCGAGTTAGATTTTAATTTTTATGAAAATCTATTAAACAAAAACACTAAGCTGGTTTTTGTAAATCATGTTTCTAATGCACTGGGTACAATTAACCCAATATCCCAAATAATTAAATGTGCACATAAAGTTGGTGCTGCTGTTTTAATTGATGGAGCTCAAGCAAGTGCACATATTAAATGTGATTTACAAGATTTAGATGTTGATTTTTATACTACATCTGCACACAAGTTGTGTGGGCCAACTGGTATAGGTATGCTATATGGCAAAGAGAAATGGCTTGAAAAGTTGCCACCATATCAAGGTGGTGGAGAAATGATTTCTGAAGTTACTTTTGATAAAACTACGTACGCAGAAATTCCTCAAAAATTTGAAGCTGGCACACCAAATGTTTCAGGTGCAATTGGATTTGGAGTGGCATTGGACTATTTAAATAGTATCGGTTATGATAATATTAATAGCTACGAAAAAGAATTGTTAGTATACGCAGAAAATAAACTAAAATCTATAACAGGTATAAAATTTTATGGAATTTCAAAAAACAAAACAAGTGTCATTTCCTTTAACATTGATGGTATTCATGCCTATGATATTGGAGCCTTATTAGATAAGTTTGGAATAGCAGTTAGAACAGGGCAACATTGTGCACAGCCAATAATGGATTATTTTGAAATCCCTGGAACAGTAAGAGTTTCTTTATCATTTTACAATACAAAAAAAGAAGTGGATTCACTCTGTGAATCTTTAGAAAAAGTAATTTCGATGTTGAGCTAATTCGTATCTTTGAGTGTAGTTCATTTTATGAAAATAGCAGAAATACAAGAAGAAATTATAGATGAGTTCTCAATTTTTGAGGATTGGATGGAAAAGTATGAGCATATAATAGAGCTTGGTAAAAACATAAATATTATTGACCATAAAAACAAAATTGATTCAAACTTAATTAAAGGTTGTCAAAGCAAGTTGTGGCTACATGCTGAGTTAAGAAATGGTAGAGTAATTTTTTCGGCAGATAGTGAAGCAATAATCACGAAGGGAATTGCGGCAATTTTATTGAGGGTATTCTCGAACCAACCGCCAAAAGATATAATTCAATCTAATGTAAACTACATAGATAAAATAGGGCTAAAAGAACATCTTTCTCCTACAAGAGCAAATGGACTTGTCTCAATGATTAAACAAATTAAATATTATGCATTAGCTTTAAGTTAAAATTAAAAAAATGAACCCAGAAGAACTTGGCAATAAAATAGTTAAGGTTATTAAAACAGTTTATGATCCTGAAATTCCAGTGGACATATATGAATTAGGCTTAATATATGATGTTTTAATTAATGAAAATAATGATGTTAAAGTTATTATGACATTAACCACTCCGAATTGCCCCGTAGCTGATTCGCTTCCATTGGAAGTTGAAAACAAAGTGAAATCATTGAAAGAAGTTAAAAATGCAAAAGTAGAGCTCACATTTGATCCTCCATGGAATCGTGATTTAATGAGTGAAGAGGCTAAATTAGAATTAGGATTTTTATAAAAGTGGAAAAAAAAATTATAAATAGAATATCCAAAAGCAAATTGGTTTCCATTGATATAGATGAGATTTTTAAAGATTTTGAAATAGTAACTTTTGATTTAACAAAGTATTTAAAAAATGATTTAGTTTTAATTGAAAAGGAATTTCGGAATGAAATGAAAAATCATGATTGGAAACAGTATTTTGGGAAAAAAATTTCTATAAATTGTTCAAATAATGCAATAGTTCCTGATTGGGCCTTTATGTTAGTTTCTAGTTACTTAAAAACCTATGATATTGAAAATTATATTGGTGATGAGGAATTAGTAAAAAATATTGTGATTTTTAAAACTATTAACGATTTAGATTTGAAAAACTTTAATGATAGAGTAGTTGTAATTAAAGGGTGCTCTAAAAAAAATATTCCTAAATATGTTTACTCCATTTTGATTGAAAAATTACAGCCAATAGTAAAAAAAATTATGTTTGGAGAAGCATGCTCTTCCGTTCCAATTTTTAAAAAATCTATGTCTTGATAAAGAATAGTAAACATATTTGTATTTTATTATTAATGATTTGTTTTAACTTTTCTTTTTCTCAACTTATTCAAGATAGTATTAGTCTAGAATATCCTTGGAAAATGAATGGTAAAGGTATTTTTTTAGTAAACCAATCCAGTTTCAGCAATTGGACTTCTGGAGGACAAAGCAGTGTTTCTGGAACAATTAAGGCTAATTATAATTTAAATTATTATGATAATGGATGGGCATGGGATACTAAAATAAACGCAGCTTTTGGAGTTAATAAAATAAGCGGAAGTGATTTCTTAAAAAAAACCGACGATAGAATTGAAATTAATTCTGTAGTTGGTAAAAAATTTAATAATAATTTAATAGGAAAATGGAGTTACTCAAGTTTTATTAATTTTCAAACTCAATTTGCCAAAGGTTACCGATTTGGGAAAGATTCAAATGGCAACTCAATAAGGACAGAAAAATCCAGATTCTTTTCTCCAGCCACAACACAGCTAGGAGTTGGTTTATATTGGAAAAAAGATGATAACTTATGGGTAAATATTGCTCCAATGACTGGAAAATTAATTTTGGTTAATAGATTCTTTACAAAAAATTTAAATGATAGTCAGTCCTATTTTGGAGTAAAAAAAAATGGAAACAGCAGGTTTGAACTTGGAGCATCCGTAAGATCTTTTTTTAAAAAAGAAATATATGAAAATATAATTATGGAGAATAGATTAAGCTTGTACTCAGATTATTTAGACAAACCTAAAAACATCGATTTTGATTACACTATGAGCCTTTCAATGCGGGTAAATAAATTTATCTCTACAAATCTCATTTTTCAATTTGTTTACGATGATAATGAAATTCAAAGACTTCAAATTCTTGAGGTATTAGGGGTTGGGTTAAACATAGATCTTCATTTTATATCAGGGTATAAAAAAGCATTGTAAGGAAATCTGGTGATATGAATTTCTCTTACTTTTTTATACAATTGATTTCTAAGCTTTTTAATGTCTTTTTTACTAAAGGCTGAAATAAAAAAAACATCGCCTGAAAAATTTTTTTTAATATTTAATTTTAATGTTTTCAAACTTTTATCTTCAAAACCAATATCATTAACAGATAAATCATTTTTATTTTGATCAATATATTTGTCGGTCTTATTAAACAACATAATAAATGGTTTTTCATTAGCATTGATTTCACCCAGAATAATATTAACTGACTTTATATGTTCTTCAAAATTTGGGTGTGAAATATCAACAACATGAATTAAAAGATCTGCTTCAGTAATTTCTGTTAATGTGCTTTTAAATGAATCTATTAATTGTGTGGGTAATTTTCTAATAAAACCAACTGTATCTGTCATTAAAAAAGGCAAATTGTCTACGACAACTTTTCTTACAGTTGTATCTAAGGTGGCAAAAAGTTTGTCCTCTGCGAAAACCTTAGACTTTGAAATTGAATTCATAAGAGTAGATTTTCCAACATTTGTATAGCCAACTAAAGACACTCTTACCAATGACCCTCTATTCCCCCTTTGAGTAGACATTTGCTTGTCAATAGAAACTAATTTTTTCTTCAAAAGATTAATTTTATTTCTAACTATTCTTCTATCGGTTTCTATTTCGGTTTCTCCTGGTCCACGCATGCCAATTCCTCCTTTTTGTCGTTCAAGGTGAGTCCATAATCCTTTAAGCCTGGGGAGTAAATATTGATATTGAGCTAATTCTACTTGATTTCTAGCATAACTGGTTTTTGCTCTTTGCGCAAAAATATCTAAAATTAAGCCTGTTCTATCTAAGACTTTTATTTTTAAAAATTTTTCTATATTAAGTTGTTGAGTTGGAGTGAGCTCATCATCAAAAATTACAGAATTTATATCATTAACTAAAATATATTGATGTAATTCATCCATTTTACCTTTACCCAAGAAATACTTTGGATCAGGAGAATTAGTTTTTTGTGTAAACCTTCTAAATACTTTGCCGCCAGCTGTAAATGTTAGAAAATTTAATTCATCTAGGAAATCATCTAAAACTTGCTTGGTTTGATTTTTTGTAATCAAACCAACTAAGACTGTCTTTTCTAAATCTATTAGTGATTTTTCTATCATGAAAAACTATGCTGGATCTTTATGATATTTCAATTTAATGTTTTTACCATCAAACTCAGCATATGAAAAATATGAAATCCAATCGCCTAAATTCAAATATCTTGAAGACTTTGAAATAGAAATATCTAAGGGAAGATGTCTATGTCCAAAAATAAAAAAATCAAAATGCTCATCAGAATTGATTTTTTTTGAATACTGGACTAACCATTCATTTTTTTCACCTTTAAATTCAATGTCTTTATCTCCAGAAAGCAGTTTGTTTTTAGTAGATAAGTATTGTGCTAATCTAACACCCCAGTCAGGATGAATCCATCTAAAAAGGAATGTTGATATAGAATTTCTAAAGATTTTTTTCATTCTTTTAAACCCCACATCTCCTGGCCCTAAACCATCACCATGACCAACAAAGAAACGTTTACTATTAATTAAGAATTTTTCTGGATTATAAAAAACTCTAATTCCTAATTCTTCCTTAAAATAATTATTCATCCACATATCATGATTGCCAACAAAAAAATAAATTGGAGTACCTGAATCTGATATCTCTGCCAACTTACCTAAAACTCTTACAAAACCCTTAGGAACAACTTTTTTATACTCAAACCAAAAATCAAACAAATCACCAAGTAGGAAAATGCAGGAAGCGTCTTTCTTTATTTGATCTAACCATCGGACGAACCTTTTTTCTCTATCTAAACTTTTTTTTGGATTAGGTGCGCCCAAATGATTATCTGAAGCGAAATATACTTTTTGATTTTTTTTTAATTCAATGTTTATCAAATTTTCTGGCATTCAATTTAACGTAAAAGTAAGTTAATAAATCAAATTATCTTTTCATAGCAATGGAAAGGCATATCACTTTGATCTCTGTAAAAGATCTTACCTATTTTTTTATAGCCTTGTAATTTATAAAATTTATTGTTTTTTAAATTTTTACTAAAAGTGTCTAACCTGATTGAAATAAAACCTTTATCTATAGCTAATTTTTCAGCATAAGACATTAATTGCAAAGCAAACCCTTTTCTTTGAAAAATAGGATCTATAGCTAATCTGTGTATATACATGTTTTTATTATTTAATGTTAGCCATTTAACTTTTTTATAAACTTCATCCATTTTATCTGAAACACACACACATCCAACAATTTTGTTTTCAAATTCAATAACAAATAAATTTTTATTATTTAAATCGTTTCTAAAGGTTTCCATATTAGGATATTTTTCATTCCACTGAAAAATATTTTGAGAAATCATATGAACAGCACATGCATTTGTTATTTCAATAATTCTATATAGATCTTCTTTTATTGCTTTTCTAATCATTAAAAATCAATTTTCCGTTATAATCAATATTGAATCTAGAAAAAGGGTCCAGAAAATTATCTATCAATACTGCAAATTCAGCCTTATTAATATTTCTTTTTAATAAATAATTTTTTAATCCCAATCTTTTCCACTCTTTATCTAAATCTTGGAGATTCAATGATATTTTTTCATCCACCTTCTTTATCCATGTAAAAACATTTTCAATAGAGGCTTTTTCTGGGAATGGATACAAGGCCAAATCATAGTAATCTTTTAGTCCATCTAAATCATCTTTTTCCAACTTTTTTTCAGGGTAAAATAATGTTTTATTTTCCCAACCAATATTAATTCCAGTTCCCTTTAATATTCCACATGCGCCAACTTTTTGAATACTAATAAAACTAGGGTGACTGGTTTTTATATCAACAAAAGGTTGTATATATCCATTATTTTTTAACAACTCTAGCTGCACATCCCTAATATTAACATCCTCAACATTTTTTTTTTGTAAAATTGAAAGAGCTGCTAAAACTCCTGAAGCTTGACCTATTTGCATTACCACAGGCTGGAGTCTCGTAGTTCCATTTACAAGATTGGAAACTGATATTGATTTTTCAATCACAATAAAATTTTTAATATTTTGAGGGAGTAGTGCCCCCAGTGGCACTGAATAAGACGGAATTGGATAAAAATCTAATTTTGGAAGATCTTTATAGTTTGGATGGGCGTAGTGATGATGATCTACAGGATAATCACCAACAGCAATACCAGTTCTGTATAATCTAAGCTCCTGATTATAAGGATCTTTAATGTAGTTTAAGCTTAGTGTACTCTTACCTTTAATTCTTCTAGACTCTCTGTGATATGGTATTTTAGGAAATCCATCTTTAGTAGAAAACTCATCATAATCTAATGACAAGTTATTGTAACCTAATTCTGTTTGCAAAAAATATAGAAATCTTAATGATTTTTCTTTAGCCTTTTGAAAATGAAAAGACCTATTCTGCTCATCCATTTCAATTGAATTAACATAATAATCATTTCCATGAATTGGCCAATTTATCATAACCTTTCCATTTGGAAGTCTTCCATATGAAATTAAATTTTCCTTGGGCCATAATTTTTGTTCAGAATTTAAGCACTCTGATGAATTATAAGAACATATAAATTCTTCTCTATTATAATCTTTTGGTTTTTGAATAGTTACATCCTTTTCAAAATCTTTAAGTATCATCACATAGGTTAAATCCTGAATTATACCATTTGAATCTATTGGAGCTATTTTCTCATTATAGGTATTTCTTGAATCCATACCAATTGAGTAGGGAATATCAAGCTTTGCAACAATATCTCCAAGCTCTGTTGCATCAATTAAAATTTTAGATGAAACTGAAATATTTTTATCATTAGAATCAATATTCAATTTCCATAAATTATTGTTGTTTTCAACATTTTTGACATTAGAATTAAAAAATACAGTCAATTTTTTTTCATTAACAGCTATATTTTTTAATATTTCATTTCCGACTGAGGGTTCAAACAACATATTACTAACCCAACCAGTTTTTAAATCTTCTAAACTGCCATAATGTGAAACTAAACTGTCTCTAAATTCACCTAAAAATCCACTAGGCATTTTGTAGTTACCATCCATTGCACTAACCCCTGCTGAAGTTAACATCCCACCTAGCCAATCAGTTTGTTCAATTAATAAAGTTTTAGATCCCATTCTTGATGACTGAACTGCAGAAGCAATTCCACTTGCACCACCACCAACAATTATTACGTCATAATCAGACTTAAAACAGCCAAATAAGCAAGCTGTAATCAATAATAAATAAAATTTAATTTTCAATTGTTGTTAGGTTTATGGTTCGATAGCTTTAAAAAACTGCAGTAAGTCATTATTATTTCCCACTATAATTCCCTTATTATTATTGACTTTTATAGGCATTATTTTTTTTGCATCACTTGGCGCAAAAAAACCAGAGTCTTTTCTAAGTTTTGTAGAAAAAGTGCCATCTCCCTTACCAATTAAAAAGATTCCATTTCCCGCGTCATTTCGTGGAGTTTCAACTTCAGCATTATATAAATTACCAATTGCTAAAATGTCCTTTATTCCATCATTATTATAATCGTCAACTATGAAATCATTTATCGATGATAGTTGAGCCTCAAAAGGAAGGTTAATAGAATTAAAATTTCCATTATTATTTAAGAGTATTGTGCTTTTGAAAGAATTTGCATGTAGTCTTAACGCCTTTTCCAGGTTCACCTCACCATAAACATCCTTAATATTTAAAGATGCAAACAAATCATACTTTTTAAACTTACTTTTTATTTCAGGCACTTGTTGAGATGAACATGAAAATCCACGAAGAGGGAATTGTATTCCATAATTATAATAAGCAAGTACGATATCTTTAGAACCATTACTGTCAAAATCATCATAAAAAACCTCAAAGGGTTCATCTTTGTTAGCTTTGTATTTATAATTTTCACCTAAGTTGCCCAAAACCAAATCATCTTGACCATCATTATTAAAATCTCCAGACTCAATAGAATACCACCACCCATATACATCATCACAACTATCGTTTAATTTTTCTTTTTTAAATGACCCATTATCATTTTTAATTAAAGTAAGCGGCATCCATTCACCAACAATAAATAAATCATCATCCCCGTCATTATCATAATCTGACCAAGTTGCATCTGTTACTAAACCAATTTCAGTTAAACTATCATTTGTATCATTATATTGATAAAACTTTCCATTTATGTTTTCAAGCAAATAACTTGATGCTGGTTCTGGGTAGTTCCATGGAATCATTCTAGATCCGATAAATAAATCCATATCTCCGTCATTATCAAAATCAGATGGCCTTACTACTGAACCTGATTTGTATAACTCGGGAATTAAGTCTCTACTAAATTTAAAAACTCCTTTTCCATCATTTATGTATAATCTATCCAAATATGTACTAGAATTAGGAGAAAATTCATTTCCCCCACTAACCACATATAAATCTTGATCTCCATCACCATCAGAGTCAAAAAAAACAGCATCGATATCTTCTAAAATTCTGTGAATGTTCCAGGGCTGATTCTCAGATAACACAAAATCACCTGAACTAGTCTGTAAATATAATTGAGATGATTTTCCAGATGCGCTACCAATATATACATCATCTAAATTATCATTATTTACATCACTAACTGCTAAAGCAGGTCCAAGTCTTGACAACTTATGTGGTAATAAAACTTGCTTTTCATAGTCATCAAATACATTTTCAACATGAGTATAATTAATTTTTCTTCTGTCTTCTTTAAAAAATAAATTATTCTTAAGGTCAGGGATTAGATGATCTTTACCAGTAGATGAAAAAAGTTCTATGGTTTGATTTGACTTAACATTAAATAGTTTTGTTTGTAATCCTTTGGGCCAGGTTACGATTAAACTATCCACTTTTCTTGAAGATCCTAAACCAAAATGAACCACATCTTCACTTGTAGAATAAATACCTCTAACATTAGTTGTCTCAAAAAACTGGTGACCATTCTTATTATATATATCTACTTTAGTTCCAAATAAGTTTTTATTTGACTGGTCTTTTAAAAAAATTCGCAAAAAATGATTTGCTTCATTTTCAACAGATTTATTTTTATAAAGAAAGACTTTTTCATTAACATTATTAACAACAATTTCTAGATCTCCATCGTTATCTAAATCACCGTATGCTGCACCATTTGAAAATGAAAGCTGACCCAATCCCCATTCATTCGTTTCATTTTTTAATTTCAAATCTCCATAATTTTTATATAGGTAATTTTTCAATTTAACACTAGGTACTAATTCCAAAGCATCCTCCAATGGCAAAATATCCCAAAGGTCTATATCTCCTTGATCTGGGTTATTTTTTACATATGTTTCGGCTACTTCAACAACAAATTCGCCTAGTTTTTTATCAGCATCTGTATTTCTAATATCTCTTAAAAGACCATTTGTGACATAAATATCTTTCATTCCATCATTATCAAAATCCGCTATTAAATTAGCCCAACTCCAATCTGTTGATGAAGTATTGGTATATTGTGCCACATCACTAAAAGTATCATCTCCATTATTTATTTGTAAAGTATTAAACATGTATTGAAAATGTCCTCCATTGCTAACCACTTTCCAAAAAGCTGAGGGATTCATCCCACTCATATTAGATTTTAATCTAAAATTGTCTTCTGCAGTCATATCTACAACCATAACATCCAACAATCCATCGTTGTTTAAGTCTGATGCATCAACACCCATACTGTAGAAAGAGGTGTGCTTTAACGATTCTTCTGTTTTATATTTAAACGTTCCATCTCCATTATTATAATATAAAAAGTCAGGGGCATCGAAGTCATTTGCAACATATAAGTCAGTAAGTCCATCTTTATTAAAATCTGAGGCAACTACAGCATTTGGAAAACCAGTTCTAAAAAGTCCTGCTTTTTTTGTGACATCAATAAAATAATTATCTCCGGTATTTTCAAATAATTGTAAAGAATACTCAGGTAAAGTTAAGTTTGCTCCAAAATATTTCGAGTAACTACCAGGATTTGGTGGCTGATTAAGCAAATACAAATCTAGCAAACCATCATTATTATAATCAAAAAAAACAGCATGGCGTGTTCTTGCAGAAACATCAACTCCCCATTTATCTGATTCTTCAATAAATTTAAAATTTCCTTTATTGATATATAGCTTGTTTTTTCGTAACTCTGGCTTGTCATCATATAATTCCTTGCTAACATAAATATCTAATAGTCCATCATTATTTACATCTGCAATCGACACACCTGAGGACCAAGATCCATTATCAACAATTCCACTTTTTTCAGTAAGATCTTCAAATTTAAGTTCTCCTAAATTTCTATAAATTTTATCTCCAATTAAATTGCCAGTTAAATAAATATCTTGCAAACCATCATTATCAAAATCTGCTATACCAACTCCACCACCACCATAATAGTTTGCATATAGAAGAATATTGTGTTCTTTTTTATCTTGAACTATATTATTGAAATGTATACCTGAATAATTAGGATCAATCAATTCAAATTTTTTTTCTTGAGAATTGATAATTTGTATAAAAACAATAAATAAAAAACTTAAAATCTTTACCATTTAAAACAAAAAAAGGGGGAATTAAATTCCCCCTTAAATATAATAAAAACTAAATTCTATTTTTAATTATCCCACCAAACTCTAGTAGTAAAGTTATTAGCACCTTGCCTTGCAATTGCTTCAGCAAAATTAGTGCCGTTAGTAGCTTCTTCACCCGTTGGGTAAATTAGCCTTCTTGGGATAGTTCCTCCTGTAACGTTACCTGGATCATTAACCGGTGTTAATACAGGAAATCCTGTTCTTCTCCAATTGGAAAAGGCCTCATACTCATTTAATAAAGTAGCAGCCCAATATTGTTCTCCAATCATCTGAAGACCTTTAGCAGCATCATATGGCTTAGCAGCATGGTATGCAGTAACTTCAGCATCAGAAATTGCACTAGCGTTTGGATAAATCATGCTCAACATTTGCATAGCAGCTTTAACACCTGCCTCATAATGTGTTTTTGCATCTCCAGCAACAGTCCAACCTCTTTGCGCCATTTCAGCTTTCATAAGCCTAACTTCAGCATATGTCTGTAAAACCATAGGAACATCTCTTTTAGTAATAACGTTTCTATTTGGCTCTGCATATATAGAGTTATCAGGAACAGTAACATTAGTACTACCATTTGGCATACCAATTAAGTCAGCAATAGCTGTACTACCATCTGATCTCCTTGCAGCAAGGATAGGTAATCTTGGATCATCTTTTAACCAATCTACAAAGGTTTTACTCATTCTTGGATTTCCATCAGCATCAAAAACTTCACCATGTCCGTTTTTATTGATCCCTTGAGGTCCATCAGTATGAGCAATCATTGCGATATGATCGTTTGATGTCATAGTTCCAGCACTAACAGCTTTTTCAGCCCATGCTTTGGATGTTACAGCATCTACTTTACTTAATCTCATAGCAAATCGGAGCATCAAAGAATTACCCCAAGCTTTCCATTTTGTAGTATTACCTTGGAAGATTAAATCTCCATTACCCATAGTTGTAGAAGCTCCGATTTGAGCGACAGCTTCTTCAAGCTCTTTAAGAAAATCCATGTAGATATCTTTCTGAGCATCATACTTAGGCTTTAATATACCATTTGTATAACCTTGGCCAGCTTCAGAATAAGGTATGTCACCATGTAGGTCAGTTAACCTAGAGTAAATAAATACTCTTAAAATACGTGCCATCCCCATTTCAGAACCTGAATTACCTTCAGCAGTTAATTGAGCTTTAATATCTTCAATTTCTTTAACTGCAGATGGGTAATAACGATCCCAAAGAGAAGTTGCGTATCCATCATTTCTGTAATATTTGTCACCAGACCAATATCCAGCAATTGCAGAGAAGTGTTGAATCATTACCGATTGGTAAATCAAACTAGCTCTCCAGTTTTCATATCTACCTCCAGATGTCTGTAAGACACAAGAAGCAAATTTATTAGCTACATCTATTTGAGATGCTTTTGCCGGGTTAACGTTCATATCTTCAAACCCCTTGTCAAATTCACAAGAAGAGAAAACTAAACTTAAGGCAAAAATTGATAATAATATCTTTTTCATAATTATATAAATTTAAAATTTAAGGTTTACATTAAGTCCAATTGTTCTAGGAACAGGAAGAGCAAAATATTCTAGACCTGCAGAGTTACTTGCATTGTATGCTGATTCTGGATCAACATTATCAACGTTGTTACTCAAGAAAAATAAATTTCTTCCGATAAGAGATACAGTTGCCTTATCAATGAACGTTCCTTGTAATTTGTCAGACGGTATAGTATATCCAATACTTAATTGTCTAAGTCTCATGTAGTCTGAATCAATTACATCTTGCTCAGCAATTAGGTAAGATCTTCTGTAATAATCCTCCTGTTGAGCAGCTGGAATAGAAGTAGTTACAGCACCACCGCCTTCCATAACTCCAGTTGGAACCCATCCTCCTTCACGACCACCAGCAGGTACTGTTGACTTGTGGTGTCCGTTTCTTTTTAAGTATGCATTGGAACCAGAATAAATCTGTCCGCCCATTTTACCTTCTATTAAGAAACCAGCATCAAAATCTTTATATCTGAAATTTGATCCTATACCTAATTGAGTTGGAGCAACACCAAAACCTAAAATCTTTCTAGGCCCTACTTTTGGAATTGGAATTCCGTTTACCATTTCATGAACAATAGCACCATTTGTATCTCTAACAAAAGAAGATCCATATAAAGCACCATACTTTTCACCAACTATGTGAGTTACTCTCAAGTTTCTTGATCTAGGCTCATCCATAGAAATGTTTCCGCCAGTATCATTTGTAGCAACTACTTTACTTTCATTGTTAGTATAATTTAATGTAGCATTCCATGCAAAGTCAGCAGTTTGCATTATTGTTCCTTTAACTAACAACTCAATACCTTTATTGGAAATCTCACCTAAGTTTGCAAGTGCACTATTATAACCAGAAGTAGCTGATGCACTAACACCAACAATATCTCCAACAGTTTCATTGTCATAATATGTTGCATCAATTGATAATTTATTATCAAATAATCTTAAGTCCATACCAAATTCTGTTTCATTTTTCTCAAAAGGAGTAATTTCAGAGTTTGGAATTCTATTTCCACTAATATTTCCAAGTGATGCGCCTAAGTGACCTTGTCCATAAATACCGTATGATAAACTCAATGCATAAGGACTTCCAGCACCACCAGCTACCTGAGAATATCCAGCTCTAAACTTCAAGAAAGAAACTGCGCTACCAAGATCTAAAGCATCAGAAAGAACAAGTGATAAACTTGCAGATGTATATAAATCATTGTTAGGAGCTTTTTTATCTTTCAAAGATAAAGTTGAGAACCAGTCGTTTCTAGCCGTAACTGTTAAAAAAGCATAATCATTCCAAGCAAGTTCCGCAGAACCATAAGCTGAATTGATTTGTTTTTCCCAGAAGCTGTAAGAACTTCCTTGATTTTTAGTGTTTTTAACATTAATTAATCCTGCAACAATAAAGTCACTACCTGAAACTCCATATGCCTCATACTTTTGCTTGTTTGTACCTACACCAACAAAAGCTGTCGCGGATAAGCCATCAACTAATTGTTGACTATTAGTTCCTAAGAAAAAGTCAGCATCAAACTGTTTAAAAGTAGTTGAAGTTTCATTCATACTTCCTCTAGGTTGATATGCAGTTCCATAAGGAGTTGAATTAGTTTTAATAGCATTATATCTATCTCCACCAAATCTACCTCTAACATACAAGAAATCTGTTAGATCCCAAGTTGCATTCATAGCACCAATCAATCTTTCTTTTTCCATAGAATTGATATAGTTATAAGCAGCAAACCATGGATTTTGAGAATATGTACTATCACTAATTCTAAATTCTGTCATATCTGCATTTCTACCTTGGCCTCCTTCACCTATCATGTCAGAAAGGTTTAAAGAAGGGGCAAACATATTAACAGAGAAGTTTCCATTTCCAGGAGCATCCGACATTTGTGGATTACCTTCTTGATCTTCAATTATGTACTTTAGATTTAAATCCACAGAAATTTTATCTCCAAACTTTGAAGAGTTATTGATTCCAAAAGAATTTCTTCCTAAAGAAGAATTTGGAATAATATCATTATTATCCAAGTTTGTCATTGAGAAACGAGTATTAGAGCTTTCGTTTGCAGTAGAAACAGCAATTGTATTAGTATAAGTTTCTCCTGTACGATAGAACTGAGTTAAAGCACTTTCTTGGTTGCTGTATTCTCTATCTACACCATCCCACTGGGTGATCATTGAACCATCCATTCTTGGACCCCAAGCTTGGTAATTGTCAATGTTATCTGAAACTTTTGAAAAGTCTCTTCCTTGACCGTAGATTGTTTGAGTGTCTCTAAGACCAGTATTTACTGAGTCAAATTGCATTGAACTATTAAATTCAACTCCAATTCCTTCTGTACCAGCACCTGTTTTTGTGTTAATGATGATAACACCATTTGATGCTCTTGATCCATATAGTGCAGCAGCTGCTCCACCTTTAAGAACACTTACAGATTCGATTTCATCAGGATTTATACCTGATACACCGTCTCCGTAATCAGTTCCACCCCACATACCAGCAGAACCTAAATTACTATTATTAATAGTAATACCGTCTACTACGTATAGTGGTTGGTTATTTCCAGTTAATGAACTTGAACCTCTAATTACAACCCTACTAGAACCTTTAGCACCCATTCCAGAACCAGTTACCATAACTCCGGCAACTTTACCTTGAAGCGCATTAATTGCATTAGTAGTTTTGTTATCACTTAGCTCTCCTCCATCAACAACTGTTAGGGAATAGCCTAACGCTTTAACATTCCTTTTAATACCAAGTGAAGTTACTACAACTTCTTCTAAAGCATTATCAGGGGCTAACGCAACATTTATTGTTGTGGCTGAACCAACCTCGATAGATTGAGTGGCATATCCAACAAAGCTAAAAACAAGGGTATCACCACTTGAAGCATTTATTGAATAATTTCCATCAAAATCTGTAGAAACTCCGTCTGAAGTCCCTTGAACTACAACGGTAGCGCCAGGAAGCGGAACTCCGTTTTCGTCTGTTACTGTTCCGCTAACTGATTGGGCTTGCATAGAAAATCCAAATGCAAAAACCAATAAAAAAGAGGACAGAATTCTTAAGAATTTTGTTTTCATAGAATATTATTTTTGTTTAATCGGTTACTAATTTAATAAAAATCTTAACACTTCCTTAACACAAAGTCAATTTAAATGGAATTTTTTGTGAATATTATCTCTTTTTACTCAATTTTTTAAAAAATAAATACTAAAATTTTAGTTAAAATTATCTTTAAAATATTGAAATAGAATATTTTAGGAATTTCCAAGCAGACTTCGACAAAAAAAAGCTTTAAACTATAATTTTTGTTTATAAAATTTAAATGAATTACAGCATAAAGATGATTTCACTAACAAAAAGCCAAGCGTATTTGCCTTCAGCTACATGTCCTTTTGGTAATTTTTTATTGCTATAAATAACCAATTTAACCTTTTCCGTGTTTTTATTTTCAAGAGGCACTTTAAACCATTTTAAATCAGGCACTTCAAAAACAGGTGACTTAGGTACGGATTCTGAATACAACAACTCTTCTTTATTATTGCTTATATCAAATAGTTCTATTTTTTCGGGATATGTAATATGATCATTCATAAAGGTTAATGCCTGAATTCCTATAGAACTAATGTCATTTTTCTTTGGGATATCAATTTCTAAAACCAAATCACCAGAGTTCAATTTACTTTTACCTGTATCATCTTCATTTTTTATAAAACCGTTCCAATCTCCACTCCTAAAATTAGTATCAGCTGTAATTCCATCAAATAATTTTAGAACATTCTTGTAAGTTGGATTAGGAAATGTTTTTAGCCTGTATGAATCAATAATCCCTGCTGTTTTAACATAATCTACAATTATACTATTACTGGGCTTCCAACCACTTTTATATGCTTTAGCTTTAAATGTTAACGATTTTTCTATTTTAATAGGGCCATCATATAATAATGACAGTGAATCCGGTTCTTCTCCATTTAAAGTATATCTAATTTCAGGATTGCCTAAAGTTTTATAAATCTCGACCATAAGAGAATCTTTGAAAAGTGTTTGTTCAGAATTTACCAATGGTGGAGTTAAAGGCATGTCTTGAGCAAAATCCATTACACCAAAGTTTAATTCTAATTGATATTTATTTTTTAAGATTTTTTGTTGATCTGAATCAATTTTTGTGTTCCACAAATAAGCATTTTTTAAATTGGAGTTTTCTAAATATGAAACTACACCCTCAAATGTAACTCCTGTGTTATTCAAGTTTAGGCTTTCAATATTCTTGTTAACTGTACTAAGGCCTCTATCGGAAACATTAGTGTTGTTTATTTTTAGATATTTTAAAAATTTCAAACTTTTAAGTTTGGTTAGAAGATTGTCATTTAGATCAGTATGGCTTAAATCCAGTTTAATTAACTGATTTTTAATTCTTAATAACGCTGATATATGTTTATTTTCAATTTTTTTACCCAAAAACTTGGCTTCAACTAAATTATTTTCCATGCTATTTCTCTCTAATCTGAAATTTAATTTTTGCAAATTATCAAGATGATTAGCTTTAGGTGGCACAACAATCATATCAGGCTTTGGAAAAAATGATGCTAAGTTTCTAACAACTTCTTCTTGCTCATTTTCAATTATTGTAAATGAGTCAAAATTAGCCCCTGAATCAATCCAGTATTTAAATAGCTCTATCTCATATTTTTTTAATTGTGAGTTTCCTTTTGGGGGCATATGCAGCTTATCATCTATTGGAAGAGTAAGATATGTGTACATATGGCTTTCAAGAGCATTATTTGAATTTATTATTGATCCTGATTTTCCTCCATTTAATATTTCTGTTGGTTGAATTTGTTAAAAGTAATTTTCCATTAGATTTTGATTGGTTGTGGCATTTAACACATTTAGCATCAAGCACCGGTCTTATAACATCAGTATAAATATTAATACTGTCCTTTATATTTATAACAAAATTTTCTTTTGGCTCAGGTAATTTCAGAAAATCCTCTCCGTGAGTCATACTTCCTCCAAAGTGACCTGTTACTGTCAACAATATAATTGTCAATCCAAAAAAAGAAACAAATTGTTCTTTAAGAAAATTTTGTTTGTGCATATATAAAAGGACTCCATTAAAAATAGCCGTGGCAATTCCCAAATACATATGTAAGTTTAAAATATCTTCACCATAATCTCCGCTTAACGACAGAAAGTATCCTAAAAAACATGAAATTACAGCGAAAACAAATGAAAATAAAAGACCCATCCTAATTGCGGACGAAAAGTTGTCTTTTAAAAATTTTTCAAATATTACTAAAATAAAAGTAAAATAAAGAGCTCCAATGGGAAGATGGAGGATTACTGGGTGAAACTTTCCTAAATATTTTAAAATTTCAAACATATTTAATCAATAATCTTGTAATCAGCCTTAATTAATCTGTTTTGTTTCTCATTATCATAAACTGCAAAATCAAAGCCTTTTCTCAAACTATAGCCTGCATGTTCTCCCATCTTGTTAATAGCAATGAATCCAACTTGTAGATATTCCCAATCTGATGAGGATTTATGAATTTTTGAAATTCTTTCAACAATTGATTTACAAGCTTCATAAGGAGAATAACCTTGTCTCATTAATTCCACTACCATGGAGCTACCAGAAGTTCTTATAATAGCCTCACCTAAGCCAGTTGCAGCAGCAGCTCCCACTTCATTATCTAAAAACAAACCGGCACCAATTATTGGAGAATCTCCAACTCTACCGTGCATTTTCCAAGCAGCACCACTTGTTGTACATGCACCAAACAAATCCTTATTTTCATCAATTAATAACATACTAATTGTATCATGGTTTTCTATATTAATTACTGGTCTATATTTTGATTTTTCTTTCCATTTTAACCAATCTTTTCTAGATTCCTCTGTCAAAAGATTTTCTTCTTTAAAACCTTTTGAAATTGCAAATTCTTTAGCTCCTTTGCCCGATAGCATAACATGCGGAGTATCCTCCATAACTAACCTAGCTACAGAAATAGGATGTTTAATATTTTGCATAAAGCTTACTGCTCCACAATTACTTTTATTATCCATTATACAGGCATCTAAAGTGACTTTTCCATCCCTATCTGGATAGCCTCCAAAACCAACAGATCTTATTTTTGGATCCGCTTCTGAAATTCTAACACCTGATTCAACTGCATCTATACCGCCTTTTCCATTTTTAAGAGTTTTCCAGGCTTGTTGATTAGCTGAAATTCCATGATTCCAAGTGGAAATAATTTTAGGAAACGAACCTTTTGAGTTAATATTTTTCGAATTACCCAAAAGTGCAGATGTGGCTAACCCTCCTAATATGGATTTTTTAATAAATTCTCTTCTTTTATACATTTTATTATTTTTTATAATGTCCCAACTGGTCTATTTTCATCTCCAACTATTCCAGTCAAATCATCTCCAAGTTCTTTTCTTTTTTTCTTAGCCAGCAAATTTATTTTACTTACAATTTCTGGAAAATTATTGTAAACATCAACTTTTTCAGAGGGATCATTTTTTAAATTATAAAGTTCTGGTGATTTTAAGTCTAAGTAATCATATTTAATTGGCATGCCATCATTTCTTGGTGCTTTACCATTTAATGTTCTATATCTGTGGGGATAATACATTTTCCAGTCCCCATACCTAACAGAATGAAGACTGTTTTTATGGTAATAAAAAAACAGAGCATCATGAACTGGCTTAGGATCAGTTTCGGTCAAAACTTTCCATATATTTTTTCCATCAATTTTATTATTTGAAACTTTTGAGTTGGTTAAATTAGATATTGTAGGCAGCCAATCTATCCCCATAACAGGTGTTGATACTATTGTGTTTTTTTTAATTTCTTTTGGGAATCTAACTATGCATGGTACTCTTTGTCCTCCTTCCCATGTAGTTCCTTTTCCTTCACGATACAGTCCAGTTTTTCCAGCATGTCCACCGTAAGAAAGCCATGGCCCATTATCAGATGTAAAAATTATAATAGTATTATTGTCCAGATTATACTGCTGGAGAACGTTCATAATTTGACCCACTGAATCATCGATTTCTTCAATTACATCCGCGTATAGTCCTTTTTTTGATCTGCCATTAAATTTTTCAGAGGCAAATAAAGGAACATGTGGCTGAGGATGAGGTATGTAAAGAAAAAAAGGATTCTCTTTATTTCTTTTTATAAATTCAATGCTTTTTTCAGTCAATTTTTTTGTCAAGTCACTTTGATCTTCCAAAACTTTAATTACATTTTCATTTTCATAAAGCTTTAGGTCTGGATAACCTCCAGGTCTTTCAGGGTGATATGGCCACATATCATTGGAGTAAAGTATACCATAAAAATCATCAAATCCATGTCTAGTTGGAAAAAATTTTTTATGATCACCTAGATGCCACTTACCATATATAGCAGTATTATAGCCATTCTCTTTTAACATTTCTGAAATAAGAAATTCATCAGGATTAATACCTGTTTTTGAATTCGGCCCTAGGGCTCCACTAATGCCAATTCTATTTGGATAACAACCTGTTAAAATTGATGCTCTTGATGCAGAACATACTGCTTGTGTAGCGTAATATGAAGTTAATTTTGCCCCCTGATCAGCAAGCTTATCCAAGTTTGGAGTTTTTATAAACGTTGACCCATAAGTTGCCAAATCTTCATACCCTAAATCATCGGTTAATATAAAAATTACATTAGGCTTTTTAGAATCTTTTTCAGCATTACAAGATCCAAAAAATAAAGTGCTAATGATAACGATAAAAAAAATACATTTTGGGATTTTCATTGTTCTGGTGCTATTTTTTGTAAGATAAATTAAAATTTATTACAATAACAAATTATCAATCAATAAGTTCTAAAGCATCATCAACGGTCTTTACTGGAAATTTACATGTGTTATCAACGCATACATATATATTAGTTTCACCTCTAATAAATCTTCCCTTTAATAGATACATTTCAGAAGCTTTGTTGGAGGCGGCTATTACCGAGTTCGGCAAATAATATGAAGATAATTTTTGAGATTTTTCTTTTGCTTTCTGGCCACAAATTGCAAATTCATAAAATTTGTTGGAATAGTTCAACGAAAGCCATAACCAAAACATATGATCTGTTACTCTTTCCTCAATTTTACCAGACATGTTGGAAATCATTTTTTGTGAAACTTTAAAAAAATCTCTTTCTCCAATATAATGAGATAGCCTAAATAAATTAAAATTCATTACAGAGTTAGCTGAAGGAATTACACCATCTTGTAATTGAATTAAAGTTTGAGAATAAAATAAATCTTGATTTGAAGAAAATTTATAAAAGGAGTTCTCTGTGCCAAATTCATTATTACTTAGCTTTGAAAACTTGTAAGCTTTGTTTAACCAATCCTGTTCAAAAGTAGCCTCATATAGTCCAATTAATGAATCGATGTAGTAGCTGTAGTCTTCAAAAAAAAGAACATTTTCTTTATTAAACTCACCATCTGTATGTTTGATTTTTTGATTCAAAATCATATAGTTTTCAAGTGCTGAATTAATTTTTAAAGCTTTTTTTAAAAATAGTTTGTCACCTGTTGCTTTGTACGCATCAACTAATCCTCTTATAGTTAATGCGTTCCAAGAAAATATAATTTTAGTGTCAATAATAGGCTGGATTCTTTTTTCTCTTTCATCAAAAAGTTTTTTATTAATTTCCTTTAGTTTGCTTTTAAACTTTTTTAAATCAAGCCCTAAATCAATTGCGAATTGATTGTCTGAAATAGTTTGATAAAACACATACTTATCTTCCTCCCACAAACCAGTTTGATTTATGTTGTAGTAATCTTTTACCCAAGTAAAATCATTTTTTAAAATCGTTTTTAATTCATTTTCATTCCATATATAAAAATCTCCTTCAATTTTTTTTCCGTTTGGGTAGTTTGTATCCGCCGAAATACTGGAAAATATTAAACCATTTTCTGATGTCATCTTTAATTCTAAAAAATTAAAAATATTGTATAGCTCTTCTTTATATCTAGGGTCTTTATAAACCATATATGCATTTGAGAAAACGCTCATAAGTTGAGCATTATCATAAAGCATTTTTTCAAAATGAGGAATATGCCATTTTTGGTCAACGGTATATCTATGAAACCCTCCCTCCAGACGATCATTGATACCGCCTCTCGAAATTTGATTTAAAGTTTTGATAACAAAACTCCGCATTTCATTATCTTCTTTTAATTCAGAGTATCTTAAATAAAAGTTCAATAATGAGGGTAAAGGAAATTTTTGTCCAACACCCATCCCTCCATTTAATTTGTCCGTATAACTAAATGCTTTTTTTGCATACTTATCAATTGATTCCTGTAATAAATTTGATTCTAAGGATGGAGATTTAATTAATGATTCCTCTATAATACCTTCTCTGACTTTATTAGCATATTCAATAACATCGTTTTTTCTTGTTGAATAAAACTGACTAACTTGATTCAAAATCTCTATCCAATTATCTTTAGGAAGATATGTTCCACCCCAAATGGGGGTTCCGTCAGGTAGTGCAATAATATTCATTGGCCATCCACCACTTCCAGTCATTAAAACCAATGCCTTCATATATATTTCATCAATATCTGGCCTTTCTTCTCTATCAACCTTAATGCTAATAAATTTTGAATTCATAACATCAGCTACATCATTTTTTTTAAAACTTTCATCCTCCATAACATGACACCAATGACAAGAGGAATAACCAACGCTAATAACAATAAGTTTATCATTTTCTTTTGCAATATCTAAAGCCTCTTTTCCCCATGGAAACCAATTGATTGGATTGGAAGAATGTTGTTTTAAATACAAACTGCTTTCTTGGCTTAATTTATTTTGCATATTCTGAGAAACTGTATTAATTGTAAACAAAAAAATGAAAATAGAAAGTAAATACTTTTTAAAATTTTCAAAGCACAATATTTTCATCAAATAATTTTTTTCTAATTTAAATATTTATTAGGCAAAATCATTTATGTTTTCATTTTTTTACAAAATATTTAAATCATATAATATTTTATTTTTATTAGCTATTCAATTAAATTTTGGACAAAATGTTAACCTAAATTTTGAAGTTGATAGATTAATTAGTGAAAGCATAAAAGATAGTGCATTCCCAGGGGCACAAATCTATTTAAAAGTTAATGATAGGGTATTAATAAATAAATCCTACGGATATCAAACTTATGACTCCATTGTTCAAATCCAGAACGATCACCTTTATGATTTAGCATCCCTAACAAAAGTTCTTTCATCTACTATAGCATTGATGAAAATTTATGAGGACTTTGATTTAGACTTAAAAAGTCCCGTTTCAAATTATTTGCCTGAGCTAAAAAAATCAAATAAAAGTTTATCAACTTTTTTCGAAGTCTTAAGTCATACAGCTGGTTGGGCCCCATACATAACTCATCAAAAAAAAATTTTAAAAAAAAATGGAAAGTATAAAAACAACTTGGTCCGAAATAAAAAAAGTCAGCGTTTTGCAGTTATGATAAATGAAAAGCTATTTCTGAAAAACAGCTATCAAAAAAAAATGTTTAGAAGCATCAAAAAGTCTGAATTAAAAGAAATTGGAGATTATTTGTATTCTGGATTGTTTTTTTTCTATGTACCCAAATTAATTAAAGTACTTACAAATATGACTTATGAAAATTATTTAAATAAAAATTTTTATGATTCAATTGAAAACAATACACTTACTTTTAAGCCAAAAAACAAATCTAAAATTTCCCCAACTGAATTTGATAATTCATTTAGAAAATCTTTAGTCCATGGAACTGTACACGACGAAGCTTCAAGTATGTTTGGGGGAATTTCAGGAAATGCTGGCTTGTTTGGAAGTGCTGAAAGTATTGGCAGATTAATAGAAAATTTTGAGAGTTGGAATAACGATAGCTTAAATAATAATTTTAAACAATCTACCATAAGAAAATTTACTTCATATGCTTTCCCAAATGATAACATTAGAAGAGGGCTTGGATTTGATAAGCCTTCAAAAAACAATGAAAAACCATACCCTAATAAAAACTTTTCTAATGAAAGTTTTGGTCATACCGGATTCACAGGAACTTTTTTTTGGATAGACCCCAAATCAAAACTTACTATTGTTTTTCTAACAAATAGAGTTTATCCATCCAGAAGCTTTGAAAAATTATATGACAAAAACATTAGAAGTAGTTTAATAGATATAGTTTTTGATAATTTGAAAACAGTAGACGATGAATAAATTTTTTTATTTATTCCTTTTATCATTTCTCCAACTAAACTCACAGGAAAAATTAGTATATAACACTCTATTTCAAAGCAGTTCACAATCAAATGTATCCTGCTTTAGAATCCCCTCACTTGCAACTACAAATAGCGGGGTTTTATTGGCAGTAATAGATGAACGAGTTGAGTCGTGTAGTGATTTGAGAGACAATCAAGATATAAATATCGTAATGAAAATGAGTTGGGATAATGGAAAAAAATGGTCTGAGGAAAAAAGACTCATTGATTATCCTTTTGGAGAGTCAGCATCAGACCCATCCATGATTGTAGATAAAATCACAAATGAAATCTTTCTTTTTTTCAATTATATGAACCATAAAAAAAACAAGAATATTTATAAGTTAAAATATATTAAAAGTAAAAATGATGGTAAAACGTGGACCAAACCTAAAGATATAACCGATGAAATTACTGATCCCAATTGGAATAAAGATTTTATGTTTATTACATCGGGTAAAGGATATCAGAGTTCAGATGGTCAACTTTTACACACAATAGTTAATTTAGACAGTGGTACACATGTATTTGGAAGTAAAAATCACGGCAAAACTTGGTTCCTGATTAAAAATCCAATAAGTCCTGGGGATGAGTCTAAAATAATTGAACTGAGAAATAAAAATTGGATGGTTAATTCAAGGGTTAATGGTCTTGGACATAGATACTCTCACATTACAAATAATAAAGGAAAGACATGGATTTCTAAAGCATCTGAAGATTTGATTGATCCAGGGTGTAATGCTAGTTTGATAAGGTATAATGAGGAAATCTTGTTATTTTCAAACATAAGTAATAGAAAAAAGAGAGAGAATTTAACCATAAAATTAAGTTATGATGAGGGCATAAGTTGGCCAAAACATAAAACCATATATAGTGGAAGTGCTGCATATTCATCTTTAAGTATTTTAAAAAATGGCGAAATCGGAGTTTTATTTGAAATGGACAATTATAAAAAAAATGTTTTTGTTAAATTTCCAATTGATTGGATTGATGATTTTTAAAAAATTTTTCTTGTCTTTAAATTTTTTGATAACTTTTAAAAATAATATTACTATGGCTTCAAAAAAGGTATTAACCATTTTCTTTTTATTCTTTTTATATAATCTAAGTGCCCAGCTAGATTTTTATAATGGTGATTATGAACAAATTGGGTTCTCAAAGAAAAGACTTAATACACTTGATTCTATTATGCATTCTTTTGTTGATAATAAAGATTTCTCAGCAGTTCAAACTGCAATAGCTAAAAATGGTAAAATAATTCACTTTAACAGTTATGGGTATTCAGATATTGAATCGGAAAAAGAATTAGATGAAAATGATATTTTTAGAATTGCTTCTATGACAAAACCTATTGTTTCAGTTGCATTGATGCAGCTTTACGATAAAGGGTTTTTCAAACTTGATGACCCTCTATACAAGTTTATTCCTGAATTTATAGATGTAAAAATAAAAAGAGGTAAAAAGGAAAAGCCAGTTAAAAATGAAATCAAGATAATAGATATACTTAGGCATTCTGCAGGACTGGAATTTAAGGGTCCAGAAGCATATAGAAAATCGATTGAGATGAATCTTGAACAATTTGTAAAAGAATCAATTAAAACTCCTTTGTTATATCAGCCTGGAACTCAGTGGAGATATAGCTACTCAACAGACATCTGTGGGTATTTAATTGAAGTCATTTCCAAGTTGCCATTAAATGTTTATTTGAAGAAAAATATTTTTGATCCACTCAATATGGAAGATACTTTTTTTGAATTACCAAAAAACAAGTCTCAGAGACTAACTACATTATATAATAAAGATAAAAAAGGTAATTTAAATGTTTTTGACAGCCCAGAAAACTCTCCTTTTACAAAAAAAATTAATTTATTTAGTGGTGCAGGTGGACTGCTATCTACAACTCATGATTATTTAATTTTTTGTCAAATGCTATTAAACGGTGGAGCTTATAATGAAAACATTATTATAAAAAAATCCACATTAGAATTAATGCTTGAAGATCATGCTGATGGTTTGAAATACAAAAAATTACTATTTGGTAAAAAAAGAGGATTTGGGTTAGGATTTGATGTTGTTAAAGAAGAAAATACAAAATTTGGATCTAAGGGTACCTATGGATGGGGAGGAATGTTTGGAACATATTTTAGAATTGATCCCAAAGAAAATATGATTTTCATCTACATGACTCAATCTTTTGAGACATATAAATTGAAACTTTCTGATCAATTTAGAAAACTTGTATATAATTCAATACAATAATGTATTGTCATAATTCTTTTTCACAAATTGATCTCATTAGCTTTAAATGTAAAAACTTGTTACTTTTAAAGAATAATGGGTTTTAAATCTAAACTTAGAAGCGTAGTTGAAGACAACACAACTAAAAAAGGAAGAATCTTTGATTACATAATTGATGTATTAATTATTCTATCGATTATTGCTTTTTCTTTAGAAACTTTCCCTGATAACTCAGAAAGAACTACTGACATTCTTCATAAATTTGATATAGTCTGCTTCTTTGTGTTTAGTATTGAATATCTGTTAAGAATTTATGTAGCAAAAAAGAAATCTAAATATATTTTTAGTTTTTATGGAATCATTGACTTCTTGGCAATTGCTCCTTTTTTCCTCAGCAGTTTTTTAGATTTAAGATTTTTAAGAGCTTTTAGGATTTTGAAAATTTTTAGGTCACTTCAATCAACTAAATTTAATCTAGCAATAAAAAGAATAAATATTGCATCCAAACTAATTAAGGAAGAATTAATGCTTTTTTTCATAGTTATTTTCATTTTAATTTTTACTGTATCATCCGGAATCTATTACTTTGAACACGAAGCTCAGCCCGAGACTTTTAAATCTGTTTTTCATAGTATGTGGTGGGCGGTAGTTACATTGATGACAGTTGGATATGGAGATGTTGTTCCTGTTACTTTGGGAGGGAGAATTTTTACAATTATAGTTTTAATATTAGGAGTATTAATAGTAACTGTACCTGCTGGGTTAAGCGCAACATCACTTATGAAAGCCAGAGAGATTCAAGAAGAGCAGGAGAGAAATAAAAAAACTAAGTAATAGTCATTCTTAATGGTTTAAGCTGTCTTTTTAGATAAAGAGGATGCTTTGGAGTGTTATTTTTACTTAGTTCCAAAGCAAACACATTTTTTTTTTCAAGCAAAGGATATAACCAAGAAGCAATTTTAATATTATATCCCCAAGCTAAATAAACAGTATCTACTTTTTTTAAAGTTTTTTTAATGATCAGAAAATTTTGATTACAAAATGATAATTTTTTGAAATCTGGTTTTGTCAAAATATTTGGAAATAAATTAATCACGTCCATTTTTTGAAATCCAAACTTAGCAGAATAAAACATGCATTTTTTAATGGTTCTGTCATCAATTACATCATCCGCCTTTGAAGGATTAAGCATTATAAAAACACAGCTTTTTGAGTAACGATTATTTTTCCATGACCTTGAAAGTAAAAAACGTTTTGTCTTTTCTTTATTAAAAACTGCCGCTCTTTTAATCATAAAAATTACAACCTTAATACTTTTTTATAAAACTCCTCTGTGACGGTAAAATACCTGCCACTTTCCTCGTGTATTGAATTATCTCCTAAGCCATTTTTTGTATGATACGAAGAGAGGTGGTTGATAAAACTATTTAAATTTTTAATTTCATAATCATTGCCAAAATCATCCTTTATTATCTTTTTCATTAATAAAAAATATTATTAAAAATTGTTTTGTTAAAATTAAAAATACCTAAATTTAGATAAATCAAAAACATATTAGTTATGAAGAAAATTTTAGCCATTTGTACTTTATTGATAATATCGTGTAATGTAGAAAAAAATAAAAATTCGAATTTGCCAGGAAGATTAGGAAATGCCGAACTTGAACTTAAAGATGATCCAAGAGTTGATTTGAGAATTATCGAAGCTATGAAACCATATGGATTACATGTAAATGCACCGCTACCGCCAGTTTCAATTGAGGCGTCTGATGAGGATAAGCTGAATTATTTCAAAGAAGCTGAACCTGGTTATCAGATGATTTTCAGCGAGTGGTTTAAAGGAATAGAAGGGCCTGAAAATATTGAAACTTTTTACCAAAATATCTTAGGATCAGATGGAAATGAGATACAATTAACAATAACAAAGCCTTCAAATAATAAATCTGAAATGCCAGCAGTTCTTCATCTACATGGTGGGGGAATGACAATTTTGACTGCTTCTGATCCAAATTATGTCTTATGGAGAGAAAGTTTGGCCTCCAAAGGATTAATTGTAATTGGTGTTGAATTCAGAAATGTCGGTGGGCAGCTTGGCAATCATTCCTTCCCTGCTGGACTAAACGATTGTTTGAGTGCGCTAAAGTGGGTACATGAAAAAAGAAAAGATTTAGGTATTTCAAAAATTGTCATTTCTGGTGAATCTGGAGGAGGTAATCTCAGTATAGCTACAGCTTTGAAAGCCAAAGACTTAGGAAACTTAGACTTTTTTGATGGAGTTTATGCTCAGTGTCCTTACATATCTAACATGTATGGTGATGAAAAAGACAAACTACCATCTTTAATTGAGAATAATGGTTACTTTTTAGACGTTGAGGCCATGAATGTTATGGCATCTATGTACGATGGGCCCAATAGCAGAGACCCATTTGCATGGCCATTACACGCGACAAGTGAAATGTTAGAGGGTCTGCCACCTCACGTAATTACAGTTAATGAACTTGACCCAATAAGAGACGAAGGGCTTGAATATTACAGAATGCTAATAAAGTCTAACGTTAATGCAAGATCAAAAACCTTAAATGGTACTGTTCATGCAGCTGAAGGAATATTTGTAAAATATATCCCCGAATTATTTGAGGCGACTATTAATGATATAAAAGAATTTGCTTACAGTTTATAATTTTAAAGTTTTTCATTAAAAAGTAAATAGAATGAAAAATATATTTTACGCTTTTGTAATCTTAATAAGTTTTAGTTTAAAAATTTACTCACAAGACAGAGTAACCGGCGAGTTGTTTTCTAGTCGATCGGAAGTTATTGCTGAGAATGGAATGGTTGCTACAAGTCATCCACTTGCTACTCAAATTGGCATTGATATTTTAAAAAATGGAGGTAATGCAATTGATGCTGCAATAGCAGCTAATGCTGCAATTGGTTTAATGGAACCAACAGGTAATGGAATTGGAGGTGATTTGTTTGCAATTATTTGGATCGAAAAAGAAAAAAAACTGTATGGACTAAATGCAAGTGGCAGATCCCCAAAAAATCTGACTATAGATTACTTTAAGAAAAATGACATCCAAAAGATTCCTGCATATGGTCCACTACCTGTTAGTGTTCCTGGTTGTGTTGACGGTTGGTTTGAGATGCATAATAGATTTGGTAAAATTGGAATTAAAAAAATTTTAGGTCCTGCTATTGAATATGCGGAAAATGGATTTCCTGTAACTGAACTTGTTTCACACTACATGGATATTTCAGGCAAAGTATTTAATAAATATCCCAACTTTAATAGTACTTATACAATAAATGGTTCAACCCCAAAAAAAGGACAAATTTTTAAAAATAAATACCTTGCAAATACTTTGAAAGTAATTGCTAATGATGGAAGAGCCGGATTTTATGAGGGAACTATTGCAAAAACAATTTCTGACTTTGTTATCAGCCAAGGCGGCTTTCTTTCTTATGATGATTTAAAATATCATAAATCAAATTGGATCGAACCTGTTTCAACAAATTATAGAGGCTATGATGTGTGGGAATTGCCGCCAAATGGCCAAGGAATTGCAGCTTTACAAATTTTAAATCTTCTAGAAAAGTTTGACTTAAGATCTATGGGTTTTGGATCAGCTGAATATATTCATCATTTTGTAGAATCAAAGAAAATTGCATTTGCTGATAGAGCTAAGTATTATGCTGATATGGATTTCAACAAAATTCCTGTTAATTACCTAATTTCAAAAGAGTATGCTGATAAAAGAAGACCTGAAATAAATCAAAACCGAGCTGCAAGGACTGTAAAAGCTGGAGACATTGAAAATGGAGATACAATTTATCTTACTACTGCAGATAGTGATGGTAATATGGTCTCATTAATTCAAAGTAATTACAGAGGGATGGGTTCTGGAATGGTCCCAACTAAACTAGGATTTATGTTGCAAGATAGGGGTGAACTTTTTTCGCTTGAAGAAGGGCATTTCAATGTGTATGAGCCTAACAAAAGACCATTCCATACAATCATTCCTGCTTTTATTACTAAAGATGATAAACCTTTTGTCAGCTTTGGTTTAATGGGTGGTGCAATGCAACCTCAAGGTCATGCGCAAATTGTCATAAATCTTGTTGATTTTGATATGAATTTACAAGAAGCTGGAGACGCTCCAAGAATAAGGCATATATCAAATCAGCAACCGACCGGAGGTGAAATGACTGATGGAGGTGAAGTTTCATTAGAGTCAGGTTTTGATTACAAGGAAATTAGAAAACTTATGGAATATGGGCATAAAGTTATTTTCAGCCTTGGTCCGTATGGAGGTTATCAAGCAATTATGATTGACAAAGATTTAGGCGTATATTTTGGCGCGTCTGAATCAAGAAAAGACGGAAATGCTATTGGATATTAGATATTCAAATAATGAATAAAGTTCTTCTAACATTACTATTTATTCCACTTGTAAATTTTTCTCAAACTTATGATGATTTGACTAGTATTAACTCAAGTGAAAATTTTATTAAAGTAATGACTAAAAATGGATGGAAAAAAAGAACTCAGCAATTTAAATTGGATAAAAGAGATATGATTTACTATGGTCTTAATTTTTCGGGTGAAGGAAAAAATTTGAAATCTGAAGCAGAAGCTGGATATCATACAAAATATAACTTTTTTACTCTTTCATATTTTTTTGTGAACAATACACAAAAAAATAATTTTAATAGAATTTTTAACAGTATTAAAAAAAAATGCAAATATGTAGGAATATATGGGCCGGATACAGGTTTTAATGCGGTTGAATACAAATGCAAACGTTACAGTTTTGTGATTTCTGAAGGTGATAACGAAGGAGTTATTATGCAACGATATGCTGGCAAAAACTAATCAAAAGTAAAATTGGTACAGTTAAATATTGTAATTAAATTCCTGATTCATCTTTTTCAATAGAATCCTTATAATAAATATTTTGATGTGATTTAAAACCAATCACCGAATCATTTTCATCTCTTAAAATTTCTAAAGTCTCTCCCAATTCCATATTTTTTAAAATTCTTTTAAATCTATCATCTCCTGATCTCTTATATAAAGCTAGCTCCGGAGAGTTAGTAGGCATTCTTAAAATTGCTAATTGGTCCCCCCAGGATTGAATATAAGTCTCACTTCCCCAGGGTTGGGCAATGTAAACACCTTCAATTTCTTTGAATTTATTTATTGTATTTGATTCTGTTTGAGAAGCTTTTTTTAATATTGAATGAATCCCTTTTATATACTTACTTGGATCTGTTCCGCTTGAATTAATCATGACAGAATATGAAATTCCCAATTCTGAATTTAAATATAATTGTGATCTATATCCAGGGCATGAGCCTCCATGTCCTACAAAAGTCTCTCCATTCAATTTATAAATACCAAAACCTAATCCCCACGTAACAGATTTTAATTTATCATCCCAATGCACTTTGTGCATATCTTTTAGTGACTTAGATGTAATAATTTTGTTTTCTGAAGACTTTAATAATTGCAATTGCCAAGCAGCAAATTTTGCCAAATCTTCAACATTGGATGTAAATCCTGCTGCCGCTGCAATTCCATTTGCATTGAAAAAATTTACTATTTCTCTATTTCTTTCTCTGTTAATTGAAGAATGTCCTACAGAAAGAGTTTTACCATAATCATCTCTAGACATAAATGGTTTAGTATTTCTCATTTCCAATGGATGTAATATGTGTTTAGCTACATAATCATCAAAAGATTCTCCTGAAATTTCCTCTACCACATATCCAAGTAATGTTAACCCTAAATTACTGTACTGAAAGTATTTGGAACTTGGATAAAGCGTTTCCTGATTTTTCAATTCTTTTTTCACGTCTTCTTTAGATGGGAATGGAAAGTCCGGCCATGACCAATAGGGATGGTTAGATTCTCTTGGTAATCCAGAAGAATGAGTTAAAATTGATTTTATTGTTATTGGAGGTGAATCATTAAACTGTTGTTTTAGATCAAACCATGGCAATAATTTTTCAATTGAATCATCTAAAGTTATTTTTTGATCTTCAACTAACTTCATTATTGCTACAGATGTAAATAATTTGGAAATTGAACAAATACTGAATGTATTTTCAACTTTCATTACATCATTTTCATTTGCCATTCCAAATGCTTGAGACCAAACTACTCCATTCTCATCACCAATCATGACAGTTAAACCAGGGAGGTTCTCATAATCTTTTTGAGCATCTAACCAGTATTCGATTAATTGAAATGCCTCATTATAATTTTTTTCTGAAAAAGAAATTGAATCAGCTTTTTCAATTTCATTAGAGCATGAAATCATAAAAGCTGTTATTATAAAAAACCTAATTAATTTCATAATATTATTTATTTAAATATTTAAAACAAGATACGTATTTGTAAGAAATTGGGATTTGGCTCAGTTGGCCAGTGTACAGCATTACTTGGTAAAAAGTATAATAAATCAATGAAAAATGACATGAATCATAATTAGACTTATTAAAAGAATCAAACCTAAAATAGTGTTTTTCAAGGATGATGAAAATAAAAGCGAATTAAATGAATTTATATGTTTTAAGTTTGAAGAAAAAACAATACATAATCCCAAAACAATAACAATAAAGGCTCGCAAAAAGTAATTTAATTCAGGACAGAAAAATTGAAGGAATAAATTGGTTGGGATTGTCAAAATAAAAGCAATCAATATTAATTTTATTTTTGGTTTAACTAAAAGTATTGCACTAATTATTAATACTACTATTCCACAATTTATATAATACCTTAAATTATTTAATGTATGAGTAAATGCAGTGTCAGGATTATCAAACTTAAGATATAATAGGATCATGGACATTAAAAGAGAAGTAAATAAACTAAAAACAATAGCTCTTCTTCCAGAATTTATTTTTTCATAATCAGTTGCTTTTTTATTAAAATATTTTGAATAAATATCGACTGACCATAATGTCGCTAAAGAATTAAAAGTAGAATCAATTGTACTCATAAGTGAAGCAAATAAACCACATAAGACAATCCCTTTTAAACCTATAGGGAGATATGTTTTGACTAAATATGGAAAGGCCAAATCAGGTTCGGTGAAAGAGTCTCCTAAAATACCAAATAATGCAATTCCTGGAATTACAATTATTATTGCCATCAAATATTTTAAAACACCTCCAATCATCAATCCTGATTGTGCATGGGATATATTTTTTGCAGCAATTGCTCTTTGCATAATAGATTGATTTGCACACCAATAATTAATATTTAAAAAAAAGAGTCCTAGTAAATGAGTCCAAGGAATTACTGGATGGTTTGAGGGAAGATGAAGATGCATTTTCTCAGGTGTTTTATTATATAATTCTTCCCAACCTCCCAACTCATTTATTGAAATAAAACAAACAATAGTACCTCCCAATAATAATACTATAAATTGAATAATATCTGTTTTTACAACGGCATTTAAACCACCATAATATGTATATATAGCAGAGAAAACACCAAGTGATATAATTAAAATAGCAATTCTAACAATTC
>JBJKVZ010000004.1:0-13577 GCA_045562345.1 Flavobacteriaceae bacterium | reverse complement strand
TTTTAAATAATCCACCTATTATGATATTAGATGAAGCAACTTCTTCACTTGATTCTGAATCAGAAAAACTAGTTCAAGATGCATTAGAAAAATTAATGAAAAACAGAACCTCCATTATAATTGCACATAGACTTTCTACAATTAAAAATGCGGATCAAATCTTGGTAATGAGTGAAGGACAAATTGTTGAAAAGGGTAATCACAAGGATTTAATTAAAAAAAATGGTATTTATTCAAATTTAATTAAGCTTCAATCATTTAATTAAACCTTTCACAAATAATAATGTCATACCTATAAAATTAAACTTGGAAAATGAGCGCAATTTTATCGAAAGCTTAAAAGATAAAAAGACTCAAGAGGATTCATTTGAAATATTATTAAACAAATATAAAGAACCACTTTATTGGCATATTAGAAAATTAGTATTAAATCATGATGATGCCAACGATATTCTACAAAATACTTTTGTAAAAGTTTTCAGAGGAATTTCAGAATTTAAGGGTAAAAGTAAATTATATACTTGGATATATAGAATAGCTACCAATGAATCACTGAATTTTTTGAAATCAAAATCAAAAAAGTTTTCAAACAACTCTAATGAAATGATGGATTACTTGGTGGAAAATCTAAAAAATGATCCATATTTTGATGGTAACGAATTACAATTGAAGTTACAATCTATCATATCCAAACTTCCAGAAAAGCAGAAACTTGTTTTTCAAATGAAGTATGAACAAAACATGAAGTTTAAAGAGATAGCAGACATTTTGGGCAAGTCCATTGGAGGTTTAAAAGCATCATACCACATTGCTGTATCAAAAATAAAAAAAGAAATTAGCCAAATTCAAACCTTTTAATCTAAATATAGTCAAATACTAAATGAAAAATAAAATACCAATTAATAAAAAAAGATTTAAAACCCCAAAAAATTATTTTAATACTCTTGTTAATAAAATTTTTGAAATTAAAAATTCTAATTATGGAGTTTTCAACGTGCCAGAAGGCTACTTTGAGAGCATTAATGCAGATAAAATTATAAGTAAAAGTTATAGGAATAATAGAAGTCCTATAAAATTAAAGTTTTACAGAATTGCATCTATGGCGGCTTTAATTGGTCTTATTTTATATCTAAATTTTGATTATAAAAAGTCTGAAAATGACATAAATCCAATTGATGTGATTAACTACATTGAACAAGAAAGTTTTTTACTAACTAATTTAGAATACTCTGAATTGTTCAATTCTAATGATTTAAAATATTATAATTTAATATCAGAAAGAGATATTGAGAACTATATAATTGATAGTTATGATATAAACTTAAATAATATAATTTTTGAATAATATGAAAAAATTTACACTTACCATCATTTTGACATTACTTATTAGTTCAGTTTTTTCTCAATCAAATGAGTTAAGTAGAGAAAAAATTGAAGCTTATAAAAAACTATACCTAAGCGACAAATTAAATTTAAATCCCACTAAAGAAAATGAATTTTGGAAAGCATACAGAGGATATGAAGACAGTTTACGTAAATTAAACGTCAATAGAAGAAAAACATTGAAAAAGTTGAGAGCAAATAATATGGAAATTAGTGATGAAGATTTTACCAAAATGATAAACAATTATATGAACTTTGAAAAAAGGAAAGTGGAACTTAGAGGGGAATTAATTTCGGAACTTAAGGAAGTTATGTCATTAAAAAAAACAATGATGCTTTTCAAGTTTGAAGATGACTTTAGAAGAGAAATGATTTCTAAATTAAAAAAAGTAAGGGAAAAAAAATCAAATTAAGATAATTTAATAATAAATTATAGTTTTATTAAATACTTAAAAAAGGTATTTAATTTAATTTATAATATGCGACTTCACAGGAATTTAGTTTTAGCTGTTTTAAGAATAATTGATGATATTTTTAATAACCAAAAGTATGCCGACAAAACCATTGAAAAGGTGTTGAAGGGAAATAAAAAATGGGGAAGTAGAGATAGAGGATTTATTGCAGAAACAAGCTATGAAATAATAAGGTGGAAGAGGCTTTATACAAAAATTGCTAATGTTAGAAAACCATATGATATTGAAAATTTGTGGAGAATATTTTCAGTTTGGTTAGTATTGAAAGGTATTGATTTACCGAGTTGGAAAGAATTTGAAACAACACCAAGCAGAAGAATTAAAGGAAAATTTGATGAACTTAATAAAATTAGAAAATATAGAGAATCTATACCTGACTGGATTGATGAATTGGCATGTAAAGAACTTGGTGAAAATATATGGGAAAAGGAAATTTCAACTCTAAATAAAATGGCAGATGTTGTATTGAGAACTAATACTTTGAAAAACGATGTTAATCAATTACAAAAAACTTTATTTTCAGAAAGAATATTAACATCAAAAATAGATGGTCATCCAGATGCATTAAAGTTAAAAGAGAGGACCAACTTGTTTAAAAATCATTCTTTTAAAAAAGGTCTTTTCGAAATTCAAGATGCCTCGTCTCAACTGGTAGCTCCTTTTATTGATTTAAAACCTGGAATGAAAATTTGTGATGCCTGTGCCGGTGCAGGTGGAAAAACACTTCATATTTCATGTTTAACAAAAAATAAGGGTCAAATAATTGCTATGGATGTCTATGAGAATAAACTTTTACAATTAAAAAAAAGAGCTAGAAGAAACAGTTGCTTCAACATAGAAACAAGAGTTATCGATAACAAAACCTTAAAAAAATTTAAAGGAAAATTTGACAGACTATTGTTGGACGTTCCCTGTACTGGTTTGGGTGTACTTAGACGGAACCCTGACTCAAAATGGAAATTAAATAGGGATTTTTTTGAGCAAATAAAAAAAATACAACTAGAAATATTAATAAAATATTCTTCATTAATAAATACAAATGGAAAGATAATATACTCAACATGTTCAATTTTTCCCTCTGAAAACGAAATACAAATACAAAATTTTTTAAACTCAAAGTTTGGTAAACAATTTGTCTTAGAAGACGAAAAGAAAATTAGTCCATATAAATCAGGATTTGATGGATTTTACATGGCAAAACTCGCATTAAAAAAAACATGTTAATAAGTATTATAAAATCGTTATTTAAATTTAATTCTAACTAGATAAAATTTAATTTTTTTCTTATAAATTTGAATAAATTCTAAAACTTCGAATTCTTTAATGGTTCTTTTTTTTGAAGATAAAAACAAACTTATATACGCAGTAGATTCGAAAGTAAAATTATATTCAAAAGATATTTTAAAATTAGAGTGGTTATTTGGTTCCAAATTTTTAAAAAACACAAATTCGATTCATAAAAAATATTTGGGACCAAGAAAAACTATGGTTTCGCCATGGAGCACAAATGCAGTTGAAATAACTCAAAACATGGCAATTAATGGTATTGTTAGAATTGAAACATTTGAATTATTGGATATTCAAATTAATGATATTGACCTAATGCTTTTTGAAAAATACCCTTTTCTTGATCAAAAAATTTTTACAAATGATATAATTCCTAATCCATTAATTGAAATTAAAAATATTGCAAAATATAATGAAGAAGAGGGACTAGCTCTTAGCGATAAAGAAATAAATTATTTAAAAAATTTATCGAAAAAAATCAGAAGGAATTTAACGGACTCTGAAGTATTTGGTTTTTCTCAAGTAAATTCTGAACATTGCAGACACAAAATTTTTAATGGTAAATTTATAATTGATGGCAAAGAAAAAAAATTATCTCTTTTCAAGCTTATCAAGAAAACTTCAAAATTAAATCGAAATGAAATTGTTTCTGCATATAAAGATAATGTTGCATTTGTAGAAGGTCCAATTGTAGAACAGTTTGCTCCAAATAACCCTGAAAAGTCTTCATTTTTTAAAAAAACAAATTTTAAATCTGTCGTTTCATTAAAAGCTGAAACTCATAACTTTCCAACTACTGTTGAACCATTTAATGGTGCAGCAACTGGGTCTGGTGGAGAAATAAGAGATAGATTAGCTGGTGGAAAGGGATCACTTCCACTTGCAGGAACTGCAGTATACATGACATCCTATCCAAGGATTGATAAAAATAGATCGTGGATTAAAAATGCTAGAGAATGGCTTTACCAAACTCCTCTTGACATATTAATTAAGGCTTCAAATGGAGCATCAGATTTTGGAAATAAATTTGGTCAACCACTTATTTCTGGTTCAGTTTTAACATTTGAGTATAATTCTAAAAATTTTAATCTGGGTTACGATAAAGTAATAATGCTTGCTGGGGGAATTGGTTTTGCCAAAATGAATCAAAGTCTGAAAGATATCCCTAATGAAAATGATATAATTGTTATTTTGGGAGGCGATAATTATAGAATAGGAATGGGTGGAGCTGCTGTATCCTCGACTGAAACTGGAAAATATAGTTCTGGAATTGAATTAAATGCAGTACAAAGATCCAACCCTGAAATGCAGAAAAGAGTATCCAACACAATTCGTGCTTTTGTTGAATCTGAAAATAACCCAATTGTATCAATTCATGATCATGGAGCTGGTGGTCATCTAAATTGTTTATCTGAACTGGTTGAGCAGACTGGTGGAATTATAGATTTAGATTCTTTACCCATTGGTGATCAAACACTATCATTTAAAGAAATTATCGGAAATGAATCTCAAGAAAGAATGGGATTAATAATTCCTGAAAAAAAATTTAGTTATTTAAAAAAAATTGCTGACAGAGAAAAAGCACCTTGTTATAAAGTTGGGATTGTAAAAAAAGATAAAAAGTTTGTAGTTCAATCTAAAAGTTCAAAGAAGTCACCTATCAACCTTTCATTAAGTGATTTTTTCGGAAATTCTCCTACAACAATTATGAGAGATAAAACTGTAAACATTAGTTTTTCAGAACTTAAATACGATAAAAATAAAATCTATAAATACTTAGATAATGTATTGACTTTAGAGTCAGTTGCATGTAAAGATTGGCTTACTAATAAAGTAGACCGATGTGTAACTGGAAAAGTTGCTAAACAACAATGTACCGGATCTTTACAACTTCCTCTAAATAATTGTGGAGTCATGGCTCTAGATTATAAAGGTAAAAATGGTGTAGCAACATCAATTGGGCATTCTCCTATTACTGGAATAATTGATCCATGCGCCGGTTCAAGAAATGCAATAGGCAAAGCTCTTACAAATATTATTTGGGCTCCTTTAGAAAAAGGAATTAAATCTGTTACACTTTCCGCAAATTGGATGTGGCCATGTAAAAATCCTGGCGAAGATGTAAGACTTTATAAAGCAGTTGAAGCCTGTTCAAATTTCACTACTAAATTGGGAATAAATATTCCAACAGGAAAGGATTCTTTATCCATGAAACAAAAATATTTTGATAAAGAAGTATTATCACCTGGAACAGTTATAATTTCTGCTGCAGCAAATTGTAATAACATAACAAAAGTTATTGAGCCTAATTTCAAAAATAATCGAGATTCAATATATTATATTAATTTTTCAGGTTTAGAACCAAAACTTGGAGGTTCCGCCCTAGCCCAAACATTTGGAGAAATTGGATCTGATCCATCTGATATTTTGAATGGTACATATTTCAAAAAAACATTTGATATTCTACAAGAACTAATAAAGAAAGATCAGATTAGCTCAGGTCATGATATTAGCTCTGGAGGTTTTGTAACTTCACTATTAGAAATGTGTTTTTCTGAAAATAACATCGGTGCAGATATTGATGTTTCGTTTTCCCAAAAGGACATTATAAAAACATTATTCTGTGAAAATGTTGGTGTTATTTTTCAAGCTAGTTACTCAGTTGAAAAAACATTTAATTCAAATAAAATTCTTTATCAAAAAATTGGAAATGTAAATAATACTGGTATTTTATCAATAAAAAAAGCAGATGAATTATATACTTTTAATGTTGAAAAATATAGAGATCAATGGTTCAAAACCTCATATTTATTAGATACAAGTCAAAGCGGTAAAATAAAAGCAAAAGAAAGGTTTGACAATTATAAAAAACAACCAATAAATTTTAAGTTTCCTAAATTTTTTAATGGGAAAGTAAATCGATATAATAAAAAAATAAAAGCTGCTGTAATACGTGAAAAAGGCAGTAATTCAGAAAGAGAGATGGCTTATGTTATGAATTTAGTTGGATTTGATGTTAAAGATGTTCATATGACTGATTTAATTTCTGGAAGAGAAACTTTAAAAGATATTCATTTTATTGTTGCTGTTGGTGGATTTTCAAATTCAGATGTTCTAGGTTCAGCAAAAGGATGGGCTGGTTCATTTCTATATAATGAAAAAGCTAAAAAATCCCTAATGAATTTTTATTCCAAAAAAAACACTTTATCTCTTGGTGTTTGTAATGGATGCCAATTATTTATAGAATTAGGTTTATTGCATCCAGATCATATTGAAAAACCTAAAATGGGTCACAATGACTCAAAAAAGTTTGAATGTATTTTTACTTCAGTAGAAGTCAAAAAAAATAAGTCTGTTATGTTTGAAAAACTATCTGGTACCAAATTGGGAATTTGGTCTGCACATGGAGAAGGTAAATTTATTTTACCTAAAGAAGAAAAAGAATATAAAATAGTTGGTAAGTATGGATATGATAAATACCCTGCAAATCCAAATGGGTCTGATTACAATACAGCAATTATAAGCAACAATGATGGGCGACACATTGCAATGATGCCCCACTTAGAAAGATCAACTTTTCCTTGGAACTGGCCAGTTTATCCAAAAGATCGAAATGATGAAGTTTCACCCTGGATTATGGCATTTGAAAATGCTAAAAAATGGTTAGAAAAAAATATTTAAATTTATTATGCGCGCATAGTATTTTTTTTTAAATTTGATCAACAATGTTTTTATGAAAAAAAAAACAATAGATCATGTTTTACGACATACTTGGCAAAGTGTATCTAAAATGTATAACGAAGAAGCCGCAAAATATAATGGCACCATGGCTGTTGGTTTTGCACTGCTTAGTATTGATCCAAAAAAAGGCACACCATCAACTTCACTCGGACCAAAAATGGGTATGGAAGCTACGAGTCTTTCCAGAACACTAAAATCAATGGAAGAAAAAAATCTTATATTTAGAAAACCACACCCCATTGATGGAAGAAGCGTTTTAATTCATTTGACAGATCTTGGGAAAACTCACAGAGCATCCTCAAAACAAGCCGTAATGAAATTTAATGATAAAGTTATAAATGAAATTGGTGAAAAGTCTTTAGACAATTTTCATTTTGTAATTGAAAAAATCAATCAAATTATAGATGATAAAAACATATTTATTAAGTGATATTATGAACAGAAAAATAAATAAAGTATCAGTAATAGGATCTGGAATTATGGGTTCAGGAATTGCATGTCATTTTGCTAACATTGGAATTAAGGTTCTTTTATTAGATATTGCACCGAAAGAGTTAAATGAAAAGGAAAAAAAATCTGGTTTAACAATAAGTGATAAGATTGTCAAAAATAGAATAGTCAATGAAATGTTTGAAAGATGTGTTAAATCAAAACCATCTCCAATCTACCACAAGAGTTTTACAAATAGGGTAACTTTAGGAAACATTGAAGATAATATTAAAGATATTTCTGATTCGGATTGGGTTATTGAGGTTGTAACAGAAAAGATTGAAATTAAAAAAATAGTTTTTGAACAGATTGAAAAATATAGAAAAAAAGGTAGTCTGATAACATCTAATACGTCTGGAATTCCTATTAAATTCATGAATGAAGGAAGGTCTGATGATTTCAAAAAGCATTTTGCTGTAACACATTTTTTTAACCCACCTAGGTATCTTAAGTTATTTGAAATTATTCCTGGTCCAGATTGTGATCCAAAAATAATTTCTTTTTTAAATGATTTTGGAGAGAGATTCCTTGGAAAAGATTCTGTATTAGCCAAAGATACCCCTGGATTTATTGGTAACAGGATAGGTACATTTGGAATGTTTAATATTTTAAAAAATGTAGAAAAATTAAACTTAAGTGTTGAAGAGATTGATAATTTAACCGGTCCAATTATAGGGAGTCCAAAATCTGCAACTTTTAGAACAAGTGATATAGTTGGATTAGATACAACTGTAAATGTCGCAACAGGAATATATGACAATTGCCCCGATGATGAATTTAGAGATACTTTTAAATTACCTAAATACATTCATAAAATGATAGATAATAATTGGTTGGGATCAAAAACTAATGGCGGCTTTTACAAGAAGGAAAAAGATAAAAATGGAAAATCCTCTATTTTATCATTAGACCTAGAAACTCTTGAGTATTCTCCAGTAAAAAAAGTTTCTTTTGAAACAATTGGTAAAGCCCGAAAAATAAGTAATGTTTTAGACAGATTCCCATTATTAATTGACGGAAAAGATAAAGCAGGTGATTTCTATAGATTTAATTTTGGAACAATGTTTTCTTATGTCCAAAATCGAGTTCCGGAAATTTCAGATGAGCTATACAGAATTGATGATGCACTTAGAGCTGGCTTTGGATGGAAAAATGGACCTTTTGAAATTTGGAATTCTATTGGAATAAAAAAAGGAATAGATCTCATAGAAAAAATGGGGCATAAACCTTCAAACTGGATTTTAGAAATGGTTCAAAATGATATAAATAATTTTTACTCTTTAAAAGATGGTAAAATTTCTTACTATGACCCCAAATCAAAATCTTTCAAAGTTAAACCTGGTCAAGATTCAATAATTATTTTAAGGAATTTTGAGAAAAATAAAATTATTTGGGAGAATAGGGATTCAGTTATAACTGATATAGGTGATGGTATTATAAATTTAGAATTTAGATCAAAAATGAATACAATGGGTGAGGGTATTCTTCAGGGAATTAATAAAGCAATTGATATAGGAGAAGAAAATTTCTCTGGTTTAGTTATTGGTAATGAAGGAGCTCATTTTTCTGCAGGTGCTAATCTTGGATCAATATTTATGATGTCTGTAGAACAAGAATATGACGAGATTAACATGGCAATCAAAATTTTTCAAGATTCTATGATGAAATTAAGATATTGTAACATTCCAACTATTGCTGCCCCTCACGGATTAACTTTAGGTGGTGGATGTGAACTGACAATGCATTGTGATAAAGCTGTAGCATATGCTGAAACATATATGGGTCTTGTAGAAGTTGGTGCTGGTTTAATTCCTGGTGGTGGTGGATGCAAAGAAATGGCATTAAGAGCATCTAAAAAATTTAGTAAAAATGACGTTGAATTAAACGTTTTACAAGAACATTTTTTAAATATTGGGATGGCAAAAACTTCTACTTCAGCCTATGAGGCATTTGACTTAGGAGTTCTAAATTTCAATAAAGACAGTGTAATCATGAATAAAAATCATCAAATTTCAATTGCAAAAAAACATGCTATTTTGTTATCAGATATAGGTTATTTACCTCCACTCAAAGAAAAAACAATTAAAGTTTTAGGTAAACAAGCACTTGGAATGTTTTTGGTTGGAACAGATTCTATGGAAGCTGCAAGTTTTATTTCTGAACATGACAAAAAAATTGCAAATAAATTAGCATATGTTATGGCAGGGGGAGATCTATCAGAACCAACTTTTGTTGATGAACAATATATACTGGATTTAGAAAGAGAAGCTTTTCTTTCTCTGTGCTCGGAAAGAAAAACCTTAGAAAGAATTGAATATATATTAAAAACTGGCAAACCACTAAGAAATTAAATTATGAGAGAAGCGTATATAGTAAAAGGATATAGAACGGCTGTTGGAAAGGCACCAAGAGGACTATTCAGATTTAAAAGGCCTGATGAACTTGCTGCAGAAACAATATCATACATGATGAAAGAATTGCCCGAGCTTGAAAAATCTAGGATTGATGATGTAATTGTAGGAAATGCAATGCCTGAGGCCGAGCAGGGACTAAACATCGCTAGAATTATTTCTTTAATGGGTCTAGAAGTTGATGATGTGCCTGGAGTAACTGTCAATAGATATTGTGCTTCTGGATTGGAAACTATAGCAATGGCTTGTTCTAAAATTAAATCTGGTATGGCAGAATGTATCATAGCTGGTGGAGTTGAAAGTATGAGTTTTATTCCAATGGGTGGGTATCGACCAGTTCCTGATTATAAAATAGCGAAACAAGGAAATGAGGACTATTACTGGGGAATGGGACTGACTGCTGAACAAGTAGCAAATAAATATGATATTAAAAGAAATGATCAAGACGAGTTTGCATTCCAATCCCATCAAAAAGCAATTGATGCCATTGAAAAAAATAAATTTAAGTCACAAATCGTTCCAATAGAAATTGAAGAAACTTATGTAAATGAGGATAGCAAAAAGATTTCTAGAAAATATAAAGTTGATTCAGATGAGGGGCCTAGAAAAGATACAAGTATCGAAATACTAAACAAATTAAGACCTGTTTTTGCTTCAAATGGTAGTGTTACAGCAGGTAATTCATCACAAATGAGCGATGGAGCTGCATTTGTAATTGTAATGAGTGAAAAAATGGTTAATGAACTTAATATTAAACCTATAGCAAAACTTGTAAACTATGCTGTTGCTGGAGTTCCACCAAGAATTATGGGTATTGGACCAGTTAAAGCTATTCCTAAGGTTTTAAAACAGTCTAATTTAAAAATAGCAGACATTGATTTAATTGAGTTAAATGAAGCATTTTCTTCACAATCATTGGCAGTTATTAAAGAACTAGATTTAAATAAAAAAATTATAAACGTAAATGGTGGAGCCATAGCTCTAGGTCATCCTCTTGGTTGTTCTGGAGCAAAACTTTCTGTTCAATTATTTAACGAAATGAGAGAAAGAAAATCCAAATATGGAATGGTAACAATGTGCGTTGGAACTGGTCAAGGTGCTGCTGGCATTTATGAATTTTTAAATTAAAGTAAAGAAATATGGAAAATATAACAAAAGAAAAAACTAACATTACCAGGGGAGGAGAATTTATTATCAAAGAAACTGATCCCCAAAACATTTTTACACCTGAAGACTTTACCGAAGAGCAAATAATGATGAAACAGGCAGTTAGTGATTTCATTGAAAAAGAAGTTTGGCCTCACAAAGAAAGGTTTGAAAAAAAGGATTATAAATTAACTGAAGATGTTATGAGGAAAGCTGGAGAATTAGGTTTTTTAGGAGTATCTGTACCTGAAGAATATGGTGGTTTAGGAATGGGTTTTGTATCAACAATGTTAGTATGTGAATACATTTCTGGTTGCACAGGTTCACTTTCTACAGCTTTTGGAGCACACACAGGAATTGGTACTATGCCCATTGTCTTATATGGAACTGAAGAACAAAAGAAAAAATATGTTCCAAAATTAGCATCTGGTGAACATTTTGGCTCATATTGTTTAACTGAACCTACAGCTGGGTCTGATGCAAACAGTGGAAAAACAAAAGCTGTACTTTCAAATGACGGCAAGTATTATTCAATATCCGGACAAAAGATGTGGATTTCAAATGCTGGGTTTGCAAATATTTTTATTGTTTTTGCTAGAATTGAAGATGATAAAAATATAACTGGATTTATTGTTCCTAATGATCCTGAAAATGGAATAACATTAGGTGAAGAGGAAAATAAATTAGGCATACATTCTTCATCAACAAGACAAGTTTTTTTTAATAATACAAAAGTTCCAGTTGAAAATATGTTATCTGAAAGAGGTAACGGCTTTAAAATTGCAATGAACTCTTTAAATGTTGGAAGAATTAAGCTTGCAGCTGCATGCCTAGACGCTCAAAAAAGAGTTACAAAATTAGGAGTTCAATATGCAAATGAAAGAGAACAGTTCAAAACAAAAATTATTGATTTTGAGGCTATTAAAGAAAAAATAGCTCAAATGGCTACTGATAGTTATGTTGGAGAATCAGCCTGTTACAGGGCATCCAAGGATATAGAAGACAGAATTAATATTCGACATAAAAGCGGAAATAGTTTTCAAGATGCTGAACTTAAAGGTGTAGAAGAATATGTGATTGAATGTTCAATTTTAAAAGTTGCTGTTTCAGAAGATTGCCAAAATATTGCTGACGAAGGGATACAAATTTTTGGAGGAATGGGATTTTCAGCTGATACTCCTATGGAATCTGCTTGGAGAGATTCACGAATATCAAGAATTTATGAAGGAACAAATGAAATAAACAGAATGCTTTCTGTAGGAATGTTAATTAAAAAAGCAATGAAAGGTCATTTAGATCTTATTGGCCCTGCAACAGAAGTTGCTGATGAACTTCTTGGAATACCATCTTTTGACATCCCAGATTTATCAAAGCTATTTTCTCAAGAAAAAATAATTGTGAAAAATTTGAAAAAAGTTTTTTTAATGTTAGCTGGTGCTGGAATCAAAAAATTTGGTGATAAACTTGAAAAGCATCAGCAAATATTGATGGCTGTTTCCGACATTTTAATTGAAATATACATGGTAGAATCTGCTCTTTTAAGAACTGAAAAAAATTGTTTGAGATTTGGTGAAAAAAGTCAAAAAGAACAAATTGCTATGACGCAACTATATTTATATCAAGCAGTTGATATAGTACATTCTAAAGGTAAAGAAGCTATTGTTTCATTTTCTGAAGGAGATGAACAAAAAGGGTTATTAATGGGATTGAAAAGATTTACCAAATATTATGAATTTCCAAATGTGATTAAACTCAGAAACATTATAGCTGAGAAGTTAAAAGAAGAAAATGATTATTGCTTTTAATTGCTATTTATAATATTTCTAAAGGTTTTTTTATCAGTATCCCCTTCAGTATTAAAAATTAGAATTTTTGATGATTTTTTTATATTGAGTTGTTTTTTAAAAAACTTATTTTTTAAACATTTTATTAATCCTGCTAAACCTGCTGCGCCTGATTCCCCTGAAATGATTTTTTGATCACCTGCAATTGGGTTATAAAATATTTTCATTGCATTTTTCACATCCTCATCATCTATTTTAACAATTGCGTCACTACCGTTTTTAATTATTTCCCAACCAGATTTTGAAGGTATTCCACAATTTAATCCATCCATAATTGTTTCTAAGGAACCCATGGGCTTTGATCTTTTTCCATTAACAAAAGATTCAAAAACTCCATCAGACTGTCTTGGCTCAACTAAAATTATTTTTGGTTTTTTCTTTCCAAATTTATTAATGTAATACCAAATACAAGAAGCTGCCCATGATCCAACTCCACATTGTAAAAAAACAAAGTTAATATCTTGATCATTAATTTTATTTAGATAATTTTCAATTTCTTTAAAGTGAGTTTGATATCCTGACATAATATATGCAGGAATCTCATCATAATTTTCCCAGGATGTATCTTGAACTAATTGCCATTTCATTTTAAGAGACTTTTCTAATGCGTATTTACAAGTTTGATCATAATTCATATCCAATTGATAAACCTTAGCCCCAAATTCAGTTATTGAATTTATTCTTGATTTTGAAGTATATCTAGGAACATAGATCACACATTTTTTTTTATTCTTATTTGCAGACCAAGCCAAACCCTTACCATGGTTTCCGTCTGTTGCAGAGCAAAAAGTAGATATTCTAGG
>JBJKVZ010000003.1:0-15962 GCA_045562345.1 Flavobacteriaceae bacterium | reverse complement strand
AAAAAAAGTATATTATAATTGTGATATTACAACAAATTATCAATTGCTTTTTTTGCAACTTTAATTCTATTTTTTAGATTACCAGAAACTACGATATATGGTTTCTTATAATTATCTAAAGTATTTTTAAAGGCAAGAAACATTTTTTCTCTTTCATTAGGTTTATCCCTCAAATCATCCTTCTCCCAAGGAATATCTATGTCTGTTAGAATATACAAATCATACTTGTTATTAATAGCAAAATGATTTAATGTAGAATCACAAAATCCTTCAAAGTATATTTCGGAATAAACTTTGGTCTCCAAAAGGTCTGTATCACAAAGTAATAATCTGGTAGATTTAGATGACAATTTGTTCTCAATACTCATCTGTCCATTAGCAATTGGCAATATATCTTTTAATTCACATTTTTTTTTTTCTTTATCCCACTTGTTTTGCAAATAGTTCCTGGCATATTCCTCAACCCATAAACATTTGTATTTCTTTGACAATTCAATACAAAGTGTAGTTTTTCCTGATGATTCTGGTCCAAAAAAAACTATTTTTATACAGTCTGACTTGACTTGTTTAAAATTTGTTTCCATGAATAATAACCTGCTATTGCTATAAAGGTAAAAATAAGATATTGTAAACTAGTAAAGGTTAAACCTTTATAAAAATAAAGAGGAACAGAAATTACATCTCCAATAATCCAAAATATCCAATTTTCTATCTTCCTGTTAGCCATTAACCACATAGCAACAAAGAAAATTGCAGTTGTCAAGTTATCAACATAAGCTGTAATTGAGTCCCATTTATCAAAATATTGATAAACAACAAAAATTAATATAACAGATGAGATAAAAATATAAATTGAAATTTTTTTTTCTTTATTTGATAATTTTGTAATTGGAGTAACTCCATTTTTTTCCTTCCTAGTCCAAAAATACCAACCATAAATACTAATAATAAAATAGTATGCATTAATTAGCATATCACCCAATAAAATCCATTTATAAAGTAAATACACAAAAATTGAGGTTGAAATCATCCCAGTTGGAAAAACCATAACATTATTTTGTTTAGAAAACCAAACACTTAAAAGTCCAAAGACAACGGCGATAATTTCAAGTGCTATATCTAGTGTTTCGTAACTTGAGTATTGATCAAATAAGAAATCAAAAATTTCAGACATTCTAATCTAATTCTAGATTTAAATCATTTATTTGTGCTACTGAACAAATGTATTGTGAAAAATTAACAATATCTAAAATATAATATTCAACAATTGATTTTTTATTTATTTCAACAATAGCCTTATCAAATTTTCTATTAATTTTTTTTATAATAATATTTTTTTTAAAGTCAATTGAATTGTGGCCAAATGCTTTAAAAACTGCTTCTTTTATTGTCCAAACTTTGGTTAAATTTTCTATTGATAAATCATCGATCAAGCTTTTCTCTTTTTCAGAGATAAATTTATTTTTTATTCTTTCAATTTTAGGTCTAAACTTCTCAATATCAATTCCAACTTTTTTTTCACTTGCTATAACTCCACAATAATCATATGAATGTGATATGGAAATATATTTATCTTTTATTTCAGGTTTACCAGATTGTTTATAAGTAACTTGTCCAAAATCAATTTTAAGCATTTTTAAAATATTTTTGATTGCTAAAAAGTGTTTACGCTTAGCAGATGATTTGATGGAATTGAATTTTGATTTTTCAGAATTTGACAAATAGATAGATTCAGCTAACTGAGATTCATTTTCTGAAATTTTCCAAAGAATTAAATTTTTTGTGGTAAAATTTAAAATATTGAAAATTGGCATATTTCAATATAAAAAAATTAATGTAAGTGTTAAAGTATAAACTAAAATTAATTAAGCTTCGAAAGGAATTATTGAAACGAAAGATTTATTATCTTTTTTCTTCGTAAACTTAACAATACCATCCACTTTTGCATGCAATGTATGGTCTTTACTGACATAAACATTTTCTCCAGCTTTATGTGCAGTTCCTCTTTGTCTAACTATTATATTTCCAGCAACAGCACCCTGACCTCCAAATATTTTAACTCCAAGTCTCTTAGATTCTGACTCCCTTCCGTTTTTAGAACTACCTACTCCTTTTTTATGTGCCATGAGAAAAAATTAAGTTATACTTTTTTAGTTTTTATTGCAGCTGGTTTCTTTGCAGCAGGTTTCTTTGCAGCTGGTTTCTTTGCAGCAGGTTTCTTTGCAGCTGGTTTCTTTGCAGCTGGTTTCTTTGCAGCTGGCTTTGATTCTTTTAATTCAACATCTTTTTCAGAGCTTTTTTTTGCACCCTTTTCAATAATTTTCTCAACCAAAATTTCTGTTAAGCTTTGACGATGTCCATTTTTAACCCTATATCCTTTTCTTCTTTTTTTCTTGAAAACGATAACTTTATCATCTTTTAAATGTTTCAAGACTTTTACTTCAACAGCAGCTCCATTCAAAACAGGATCTCCAATTTGAGTTTTACCATTATTTTCAATCATTAAAATGTCGTTAAAGGTAACTTTAGAACCCTCTTTATTATCAAGACGATTAACAAAAAGTTTTTGATTATTTTCAACTTTTAACTGTTTCCCTGCTATTTTAACAATTGCGTACATAAATGATAATAAATGTGTGCAAATATACAAGGATTGATTATATCTCACAATTATTTATCAATTATCTGTTTTGGCAATATTAAATTGTTTTTTAGTGAACAATTAAAAATGACATGTTGAATTATATTTAATAGATTTACATTTAAATATAGCTTATGAATAAAATTTATTTATTTTTTTTCATTATTTTCTTTTTATCATTTAAATGTTTATCTCAATCTGTTGAATTTGAAAAATATACCTTGACTAATGGATTGGATGTAATATTACATCAAGAAAATTCTGCACCTGTAATAACAACTTCAATAATGTATCACATTGGTGCAAAAGATGAAAGCTCAGACAAAACAGGATTTGCTCATTTCTTTGAACACCTTTTATTTGAAGGTACTGAAAACATTGAAAGAGGAAAATGGGATGTAATAGTTAATTCTAACGGAGGATTTTTTAATGCAAATACAACAGCCGATAGGACATATTATTATACAATTTTTCCGTCTAATAGTTTAGAATTATCATTATGGCTAGAGTCTGAAAGAATGCTTCACCCTATTATTAACCAAATTGGAATTGACACACAAAAGGAAGTTGTAAAAGAGGAAAAAAGAAGAGGTGAAAATAGACCATATGCAAAATTATTCGATATTATTCAGGAAGAAATTTTTGAATTACATCCTTACAGAGGAACAGTTATTGGAGAAATTGATCACCTAGATTCTGCTACTCTTGATGATTTTGCTGCATTTAATAAAAAATTTCATGTCCCTAATAATGCAGTACTAGTAATAGCGGGTGATATACAAATTGATAAAACAAAAAAATTGGTCGAGAATTATTTTGGTGATATAAAAAATGGTAATCGAATTGAAAGAAACTTTCCAGCTGAAAATCCAATAACTGAAACTAAATTTAGAACAGCCTATGATGAAAACATACAAATTCCGGCCAAAGTTCTTGCTTACAGAACTCCCTCAATGAAAACAAAAGATTCTAGAGTCTTAGATATGATTTCTACATATCTAAGTGATGGTCAAAGTTCCGTTTTGTATAAAAAGCTTGTAGATGATAAAAAAATGGCCCTTGAAGTATTTGCTTCAAATAGTTCCCTAGAAGATTATGGTTTTTATTGGATAGGAGGACTTCCAATAGGTGAAACTGAACTTTCTGAACTTACTACAGAAATTGATGAAGAAATTGATAAATTAAAAAATGAGCTAATTAGCGAAAGAGATTATAATAAAATCCAAAATATTTTTGAAAGTCTATATGTTTCTCAAAACTCCACAGTTGAGGGAATTGCAAATTCATTGGCTAGATATCATATGCTTTATGGTGATGTAAATTTAATAAATACTGAAATAGAAATTTATCGCTCAATCACAAGAAAAGATATTCAAAATGTAGCGAAAAAATACCTTAATAAAAATCAAAGATTTGAACTTGAATATTTACCAAAAAATAATTAGAAATGAAAAAAAATTGCATAAATACCTTAATCTTATTCTTTGTTTTTATTACATATGGGCAAATTGACAGATCAGTGATGCCAATTTCAGGACCAGTTCCATCAATTGAAATTGGAAACCCTATAGAATTTGAATTAAAAAATGGTTTAAAAGTTTTAATGGTTGAAAACCATAAACTTCCAAGAGTTTCAGCTAATCTGCTAATTGATAACCCGCCATTAAGTGGAAGTAATAAAAATGGGATTTATTCAATGACATCAAGTATGCTTGGTAAAGGAACAAAAAACATGAAAAAAGATGTATTTATAGAGGAAATAGATTTTCTTGGAGCAACTTTAAATGTTAATGCAGGAGGTGCATATGCAAGCTCATTATCTCGATTTTTTCCACAAGTATTAGAGATGATGGCTGACGGGGTATTAAATCCGATTTTTAGTCAAGATGAATTTGAGAAAGAAAAGAATAAAACTTTGGAAAATATAAAATCTGGATCTAAAAGTGTAGCTAGAATAGCTAGAAGAGTTGAGGGAGTATTAGCATTTGGAGAGAATCATCCAAGTGGCAAATATATAACTAATGAGTCCGTAGAAAATATAACGCTTGAAGATGTAAAATTATTTTATAAAGAGAATTTAATACCCAATAACGCATATTTAATTTTTATTGGAGATTTTGATCCGAGTATTTTAAAAAAACAAGTGAAAAAACTATTTTCTGGTTGGAAAAAAGGAAAATTAAAAAATACTGATTTTGTAACGACTCCATCTTATGATGAACTTACTATAAATTTTGTTGACGTTCCAAATGCAATACAATCCGAAGTTGTATTTCAGAATACCGTCAGCCTAACAATGAAAGATCCTGATTATTTTCCAGTCATTGTAGCAAACAAAATTTTAGGAGGTGGACCTGAAAACCGATTGGAAAGACAAATTAGAGAAGCAAAAGGGTTTACTTATGTAGCTAGATCACAAATTGGATCAAGTAAATACACTAAATCAAGGTTTAGAGCATATACATCTACCAGATTTCAAGTTACTGATAGTGCAGTTGTTGAATTATTAAATGAAATAAAAAAAATTAGAGAAAAAACTGTAGGAGAAAAAGAATTAATAGATGTTAAAGCTAAGTATGTTGGCAATTTTGTTTTAGCATCTGAAAGACCATCAACTATTGCAAATTATGCTTTAAATATAAAAACACAAAACCTTGATAAAAATTTTTATAAATCTTATTTAGCGAATATTGATAAAGTAACAATTGAGGATATACAAAGAGTATCGAATAAATATTTTAATTTAAATAATGGTCAAATAGTTGTTACCGGAAAAGGAAGTGAATTAATTAATAAACTTAAAAATGTGAATTTTAACGATAAATTTTTGCCAATTAATTATTATGATAATTATGGAAAGCCCATTGAAGAACCTGTTTTGGAAAAAAATATCGATGGCATTACTGCCAATTTTGTTATAAATAAGTATTTAAAAGCGATTGGTGGATTAGAAAAATTGAAAAGTGTAAATACGATATCAATTAAATATGAGGGGGATGCTATGGGAGCTTCTATTATTAGTGAGGAAAAAAAGAGAAATGATATGACATCAAATTCTACGTTGATGAATGGTAATCTTATGATGAAAATGGTTGTCTCAAATGAAAGTGCATTTGTTAAACAAGGAGCAAATAAAATGGACCTTCCTAAGAATTTTCATGATGATTTAAAAAACAGTCTTGCTGTTTTTCCAGAAATTTCTTTATTAAACAACCCAAATATCAAGTTTATTGGAAAAGAAATAATTGATGAAACTGAAGTATATGCAATTGAATTGGTTGGTGAAGTAATTTCTTTTAAATTTCTATATGATGTTTATAGTGGACTAAAAATCAGAGAAATTTCAACTACAAATATGGGTGGTCAAACTCAAGTTCAAGAATCAAAATTTGGTGATTATTTAGATTTTAATGGAATTTTATTTCCTACACAAAAATCTCAATCATTAGGTCCTCAGTCTATTGAAATGAAATTAGTAGATGTGGTCTTAAATCCTACATTCAGTGAAGAGGACTTTAATTAGTTGTTTTGTTTGCCAAAAACACCCCAACAAGTATAAGTCCAGTAGAAAAAAATTGACCTAAAGAAATGGTCTCACCATCCAATAAACCCCACATTATGGCTACTACAGGCAATGTATAGGTTATGGAAGAAGCAAAAATGGGAGAGGAAATCTGAACTAACTTATTAAATAAAACTTTGGCAAAAGCACTTCCAAATATTGATAATATTACAACATAAATAAGTGATATCTGAATATCATTATCAAATTTGAAATCATTTATTTTTAAATCTGTTAAAAATAAAATAATTACTGCAGGTGGTATTATACACAAAAAATTCCCAACTGCAATCCCAGTTGCAGAGACATCTTGTAAGTGAGCCTTAAGAAGATTTAATGAAATAGCGTATAGTATTGATGCTATTAAAATAAAACCAACAAACAAAAAGTTCTGGTGAGGATTTATTGATGAACCTTGATAAATTAGAAGAAAAGAGCCGATTAGTCCAATTAAAATCCCTGCAATTTGTTTGGTATCTATCAAAAATTTAAAAAATAAAAGCCCTATTACTAAAGTTGCAAGTGGTGTCAAAGAATTTAAAATTGCACTTACTCCACTATCAATTTCAGTTTGAGCAAAAGCAAATAAAAAAGAAGGAAAAAAAGAACCTATATACCCTGTTGCTAAGATCCATTTCCATTTATTTTTTGGAATTTTTTTTAATGAATTGAAACCAAAAACAAATAATACAAATGCAGTTATTATAATCCTTATACTCCCAAGTTGCAATGGAGTAAAACCAATTAAACCTTTTTTAATTAAAATATATGAGCTTCCCCAAATGAAAGACAATACAATTAGAAAAACCCACTTTGTATTATTTTGACTCATATTAAGATTAATTCCAACTTATTGATTCAATAATTTTTCTAATATCATTTTTTATATAAGATATTGATGGAAGTAATGAATCATAGTTGGGTTTAATATTAAAATATAATGATCCAATTAAAAAGTTAGATTTAGAGTCAGTTACGTAAAATTGAATATTGGAAGGTGCATTTCCTACGAAAGCAAACGAAACCGCAGATAAGTTTTTTTGTTGATCATTAAATTCACTGATATTTATAGTTGAAACAGAATTTGTGTTTTCTTGAACTTTTAAATCAAAATCTTTTTTAATTAACTCTAAATTATTATTGATTTTTAAGTTTGATATAAAAATGTCCGCTTTTAAAAAGCTATAATTTATTACAGCATTACAATTTGAATTATATTTTATTTTAGATTTTTGATTTATCAAAAATTTATAGTCACAATCAGAAAGAGTTTGTTTATATAATGGCTTATCAAATTGATGTGCTAAGTAAGCTTTTTGCTTAGGCAAATATGATTCTTCACAACTAAAAAAAACAAATATCAATAACACTAAAGTTCTTTTCATCAATTAATTTTTATTATAATTTTTGTTATTCTTTTTCTTTTAATTTCCTCTACTTGTAAACTTACATTATCAACTTTCATCATAAAACCTTTTTTTGGAAAATAACCAGTCTGCTCTAAAATAAAACCAGCTATTGTCTCAGATTCACCTTTTTTAGTTTCAAAACTAGATATATTTTTAATATTAATAATTTTATAAATATCCTTGAGATTGGTTTTGCCATCAAACATATAACTGTTTGTATCTAATTTTTGAAATAATAGATCATCTTGAATGAATTCACTGCTTAAATCACCAACAATTTGTTGGATAATATCTTCCAATGTAATTATCCCTGAATTTCCGCCATACTCATCAACAACTACAGCTAAATGAATTTTTAGTTGCTGGAACTCACTTAATAAATCGTCTAATTTTTTATTCTCAGGAACAAAAAAAGGGTCTCTCAACAGATTATTCCAATCAAAATCTTTTTTTTTCAAATGAGGAAAAAGATCCTTCAAATAAATTACTCCAATTATATTATCAATTTTATTTTCAAATACAGGGATTCTTGAAAATCCTTTTTCACGAACTTTTTTTACTAACTCATCAAATTTTAAATTTTTTGAAACAGAAAAAACATCAACCCTGGGTATCATCACTTGCCTAGTTTCAATATTGCCAAAAGAAACTATCCTTTTCAAAATCTTTTTTTCATCTTTAGTAGTTTCATTTTTGTCGGTCAAATCTAATGCATCAGATAATTTATCTACGGAAAGATTATTAGACTTAAAAACTAATTTTTTTTGAAGAAATTCAGTTATTTTACTCATTGGAATCGTAAGAAAAAAAAAGATATAATTATCTAGAATTTTTATAGGTAATGCCATTTTTTTTGAAAATGATATTGGATTTCTACTAGCATAAATTTTTGGCAAAATTTCACCAAATAATAATATAAACAGGGTTATTAATCCGACTTCTAACAAAAAAATCAACCAATTGGGCAATGATAAAAAATATAAGGTATTTCCTAATGAGGAAAAAAGTAGTATTACAGAAATATTTATAAAATTATTAGACACTAATAAAGTAGCTAATAATCTTTTAGGGTTATTTCTTAACTTTTTAACTAATTGTAAACTTTTATTTTTAGAACTAAAAGATTTTTTTAAATCTGTATTGCTCAGAGAGAAAAATGCAAACTCTGATCCTGAAATTAAAGCAGAAAATATAATTAAAACAATTATCAAAACTAATTTGAGTATTAGTTCAAAATCATATTCAAAAAAAAATAAAATATTTAATTGATATAAATAATTATCCAAAAGCTAAACTAGATTTAATTCAAAAAGGCAGATCATCCGAACTATCATCAAGACTTGCTTCAGTGTTTGGATTTATAGAATTTTTCTCATTATTTTCGGAAATTACATCATTTTTAGTGTTTAGAAAATTAAACTCATTTGCATGGATTTCAGTTGAATATCTTTGTACTCCGTCCTCAGATTGCCATTTCCTAGTTTTTATTCTACCTTCTACATATATTTTGTCTCCTTTTTTTAAATACTTTTCACAGATTTCAGCAGCTTTGTTTCTCACTACAACATTATGCCATTCTGTATTAGATATTTTTTCACCTGTAGCTTTGTTATTGTAAGTTTCATTAGTTGCAATTGGAAACCTTCCAATACAACCCCCACCCTCAAAATGATGCAACTTTACATCATCTCCAAGATTACCAATTAACATTACCTTGTTAAGAGAACCGCTCATAAAAATATAATAATCTAATATACAAAAAAGGAAAGATTACCAATTATAGTTATCAAGGAATTTAGTTATAGGTTTTGGAAATGGAAATGTGTTTAATTTTTTTACCTCCACAAAATTTTGGTCTATATTATTAACTTCAACTATCCAAAAAAATGAATTAATTAATTGGTGAGTTAATTTGTAATTAAAACTTTTATTTTGATATAAGTATAATCTATATGAATAATTATTTTTAAATAAATTCATTTTATTTAATTGATCGATGATTTCTTTTTTACTTAAAATTTTTTTTGACTCAATTAATGGAAATTGATACAGATTTTGCCAGATATCTTTTTTAATTCTTTTTTCAATTAATGTTCCTCTTTCAGCTAAGTTAATTACCAGAAAATTAAAAAATCTGATTTTTATTTTTAGCTTTTTATTTTTTACAGGGTATTCATGAATTTTTTGGTTTAGGTTTGCAAAACATGAATTTTTATATAAACACTCCAAACAATTAGGGGACTTTGGTGTACAAATTAAAGATCCGTAGTCCATTATGGCTTGATTAAATTCGGATGGATTTGTTTTAGAGATTAATTTATAACCAATTTTTTTAAATTCATTTAATGATTTATAAGAATTAATTGGAGTTTTTATTCCAATCAACCTTGAAAAAAATCTATAAACATTACCGTCAATAACTGGATTGATTTCATTGATAGAAAATGAACTTATAGCGCTAGCTGTGTAGTCTCCTATTCCAGGTAGTTTAATTAGTTCATCAAAGTTATTTGGAAAAATACCGTTATAATCACGAATAACAATTTTAGCGGTTTTATGTAAATTTCTGGCTCTTGAATAATATCCTAGACCTTCCCACATCTTTAAAATTTCTTGTTCTGATGCATATGCTAATTTAGAGACATTTGGAAACTTGTTTACAAACTTTATGTAATAAGGGAGACCTTGGGAAATTTTTGTTTGTTGCAAAATGACCTCAGACAACCAAATTTTATATGGATTCTTTGTATTTCTCCAGGGCAAATCTCTTTTATTAATTTTATACCATTCCAACAAGTAATTGGAAAAGTTATTTTGATCTGTATTTAGAAAAGTTAAATTCAAAAATTTAATTTTTATACCAGTTAAAAAAATGATTTATAAATATTAATTTATATATTTGGCAACCTAAAAAGTAAACATAATTAAAATTAAGAATATGACCAAAGCTGAAATTGTTACAAAAGTTTCCAATAATTTAGGACTTGACAAGAATGAGGTTTTAGCTACTTTTGAAAATTTAATGTCTGAAATCAAAGATAGCCTTTACAATGGTGAAAATGTTTACTTGAGAGGGTTTGGAAGTTTTGTTGTTAAACAAAGAGCTGAAAAAACCGGTAGGAACATATCAAAAAATGTTACTATTAGAATTCCAGCACACCAAATACCAGCTTTTAAACCAGCTAAAGTGTTTGTTGACGGAGTAAAAAAAAATAATTAAATCATAACATTATGCCAAGTGGAAAAAAAAGGAAAAGGCACAAGGTAGCAACACACAAGCGAAAAAAAAGAAGTCGAGCTAATCGACATAAAAAGAAATAATTTTTCTTTTTTGAACAAAATGTTCTTTGAAATGAGGTTTATTTGTTTATAGTTCACAACAAAATTACTTCAACGAGTTTAAAAAATCCTGTATAATTTATTAGTAAAACAGCTTCACATATTAACGTGAATTAAAATCATAAATTATGAGTAAAGAAATTATTATTAGATCAAACTCTACAGCTTTAGATTTTGCATTACTAAAAAACGGAAAATTAATTGAACTTCACAAACAAAATGACAGCAACAAATTTAACGTTGGAGATATTTTTTTAGCCAAAACAAAAAAAACTATTTCTGGTTTGAATGCTGCGTTTGTTAATGTAGGCTATGAAAAAGATGCTTTTTTGCATTATCACGATTTAGGCCCTAAAATTTTATCAATAATTAAGTTCATTAAAGGTGTAAGTACAGGTAAAATAAAAAATTTTTCCCTTGATAGATTTCATTTTGAGTCTGAAATTGATAAGGAGGGTAATATATCTGATGTAATTAGTCCTAATCAGTCAGTACTGGTTCAAATTATAAAAGAACCTATTTCTACAAAAGGTCCCAGAATTAGTTCTGAGTTATCTTTTGCAGGTCGTTTTTTAGTATTGGTTCCATTTTCTAACAGAATTTCGATTTCTCAAAAAATTGAAAGTAGAGAAGAAAAGAGTAGACTAAAAAGACTAGTTCAGAGCATTAGACCTAAAGGTTTCGGAGTTATTGTTAGAACAGTTGCAAAGAATAAGAAAGTAGCTGAATTAGACAATGATTTAAGAAGTCTTCACAAACATTGGATTGAACTTTGTAAAAAAATTAAGGTTGCTCAGATGCCTGAAAAAGTACAAAGTGAAATGACCAGATCCTCTTCAATTCTTAGAGATATTTTCAATGATTCTTTTACAGGTATATATGTAAATCAAAAATCAATGTACGTTGAAATAAGGGAATATTTAAAACAAATTGCACCCAAAAAGCAATCTATTCTCAAACTTCATAGCTCAGATACCCCAATTTTTGAGGAATACGGAGTTGAGCGACAAATTAAAACTGCCTTTGGAAGAACTGTTACGATGAGTAAAGGTGCTTACCTAATTATTGAGCATACTGAAGCTCTTCACGTAATTGATGTAAACAGCGGAAATAGATCGGCAAAGTCTAAAAATCAAGAAGAGACTGCTTTGGAGGTTAATTTGTTAGCTGCATCTGAAATAGCTAGACAATTAAGATTAAGAGATATGGGAGGGATTATTGTAATCGATTTCATTGATATGACATCACCTGAAAACAGAAAAACTTTATTTGAACATTTTAAAAGTGAGATGGAGTCAGACAGGGCAAAACATAAAGTTCTTCCGCCTAGTAAAATAGGTTTAATTCAAATGACTAGGCAAAGAGTTAGAGGTGAAATGGAAATTAAAACAACTGAGACCAATCCAAATCCAAATGGAACAATTGAAGCTCCAATAGTTTTAATAGAAAAGATTAATTATAAATTAGAAAAAATCTTAAATAACAAGAAATACGATAATAAAAAATTAGTCTTACATGTACATCCATTTGTTGCAGCGTACTTAAAAATGGGATTCCCATCTATTAGATCAAAATGGTATTTTGAACATAAAAGATGGATTAAAATCATTCCTAGAGATGCTTACACCTATTTACATTTTCGATTTTTTGATAAAGAAGGTAAAATCATTAATGTACAGTAACAAAAGCGGCCAATTGGCCGCTTTTTTTTTATTTATAATTGTACTAATTTAAATAAGTGAAAAAAAATGACTTAACAGCTAAAGCAATTCAAGAAAAAATGAAAATATATTGCTCATACCAAGATCGGTGTCATAAAGAAGTCTTAGAAAAATTAAAGAAATTTAATATTGACTTTCAAGAAAAAAATGAAATTATTTCAAATTTAATTAGTGAAAATTTTTTAAATGAGTCAAGATTTTCCAAAAACTTTGCAAGAGGAAAATTTCGAATAAAAAATTGGGGTAAAATTAAAATTACAAATGAATTAAAATTTAGAAATATCTCTACTTATAACATTTCACTTGCGTTAAAAGAGATAAGTGATGAAGATTATTTTAAGAAACTTGATTATATTTTTAAAAAAAAGTTGTCAAATTTATATAATTTGAAAAATGATACTAAGAAAAAAAAAATTTTTTCATATTTAAGATATAGAGGTTGGGAAAAAAATTTAATATTTGAAAAAATTAATGAAATCTAGTTTAAAAATTATTTTAGTTTTTTTAATATCAACAATATTTATTTGTTGTAAAAAAGAAGTTGATCTTATAGTTTTTAATGGAAATATTTATACTGTTGATAATAATTTTAGCGTTGTTAAAGCTATTGCTATAAAAGATGGTAAATTTTACGATATTGGTAATGATGATATAATCAAAAAGTACCATTCTAAAAGATCAATTGATTTAAAAGGTACGACTGTTTTACCTGGCTTAATTGATGCTCATTGCCATTTTTATGGGCTGGGAACCAATCAACAAGTTATTGACTTGGTTGGTACAAAATCCTTAGATGAAATTATCAACAAATTGGAATCAAGTAATTTAAAAAATAATTCTATTATTAGAGGAGCCGGTTGGGATCAAAATGACTGGACAAATAAAGAATTTCCTGATAAGACCAAACTTGATTTAATTTTTCCTGATTTACCAGTTATACTAGAAAGAATTGATGGACATGCATATTTAGTAAATCAAAGAGTATTGGATTTAGCTAAAATAAATGAATTTACCTTAACTGATACCGGATCGATTCTTAAAAAAGACGGGGAATTAACAGGTGTATTAATTGATGGACCAATGAGTTTAGTTAATAATGTTATACCTGATTTATCTAAGTCAGATAAAATAAAGGCTTTATTAGATGCTCAAAAAATATGTTTTAAAAATGGGCTAACAACAGTAGATGATGCTGGAATATCTAAGGAAATTATTGAACTTATTGACAGTCTTCAAAAAAGTAAAGAATTAAAAATTAGGATTTATGCAATGATTAGCAATAGTTCTAAAAATATCGATTATCTAATAGAAAATGGTCCTATTAAAACTCCATTTTTAAATGTAAGATCTGTTAAAGTTTTTGGTGACGGCGCACTAGGTTCTAGAGGAGCTACACTAAAAAAACCTTACAGTGATGAAAAACACCATTTTGGAAAATTAGTTACCTCACCAAGTGAAATAAAAAATTTGGCTACCAAACTTTCACAGGCAAATTTACAAATGAACACCCACGCAATTGGAGATTCAACAATAAATTTATTACTAAATATATACAATAAAGTTCTAAAAAATAAGAAAGATCCAAGATGGAGAATTGAGCATGCGCAAATCATTGATCTTGATGACATGAACAGTTTTAACAATAAAATTCTTCCTTCTGTTCAGCCAACTCATGCAACTAGTGACATGTATTGGGCAGAAGATAGAATTGGCCCAAATAGAATTAAAGGGGCTTATGCGTATAAAACTCTTCTTAAAAAATCTGGTGTAATTGGACTCGGAACAGATTTTCCAGTAGAAAAAGTTAATCCTTTTTATACTTTTTATGCAGCAACTTCAAGAAAAGACTTAACCGGTTTTCCTGAAAAAGGATTTGAAAAAGAAAACTCATTATCCAGAGAAGAGACTTTAAAAGGAATGACTATTTGGGCAGCCTACTTAAATTTTGAAGAACATGAAAAAGGGAGCATAGAAATTGGTAAATATGCTGATTTTATAGTAATTGACAGAGACATAATGAAAGTTGACTTAATGTCATCTGCAAAAACTAAAGTCTTAAAGACATATATTTCAGGTGACTTAGTCTATTCCAATGGTAAAACCAACTAAAAAATTGGTGCCGGGCATTGGTACTAAATTGGTTTCAGAATAAACTTCATCAAGTATATTATTTACGTAAAAATAAAACAACTTTTTATACATTATTTTTGAATCTAAAACACTATAATTTAAATTATCTGATCTTTTTGCATACTTGAATACTATTGAATGATTAATATTTTTTAAATAATTAATATTCAATTTGGAAATAAAATGGTCCTTTAATGAATTAATTGAATAGCGAGAAAAATTAATATCATTAATGTAATTACTATCGTTAATATTGGTGTAACTAAAATTAACAAAACTGCTATTTAGTGAACTAAATTTAGATTTAAAATTGTATTTGAGATCTATTTCAAATCCATTTGTTTTTAATTCTCCAATGTTAGTTGCTCTCCAAAAATCATTTTCATTTACTTTGACATAGTCAATTAGATTTTTTGCATTTCGCTGGAAAATTGCAGCATTAAAATTCCAAATCGAATTATTAAATTTAAAACCAATCTCGGTTGAAATTGCAGATTCAGGATTTAAGTTTTCGTTACCTAATGTTGTTCTATCACTATAATATAAATCTGTATATGTGGGTATTCTGTAAGTCTTTCCAACATTACTATATAATTTTGCGTTTGAATTAATATTAAAACCAATATCAATACCAGGAAATGAATGAAAAGACATGTCTGAGAAATAGCTTATTGCTAATCCTGGCGAAAGAACTAGTTTGTCATTAAATAATTTAAATTTATAGTCAGCAAACAAATTAAAGGTTGTCCTTTTATGTTCACCCAGGTTATTACTTGAAATATTTACCAATGACAAATCAAGTCCAAAACCTAAAACCCCTGATTCTAAGAAATAAGAACCGGCAATTTCAGCAGAAAATTTATTTGTTTTATGCAGATTTCTGTAAACTGAAGGATTATCTCTGATGTAAATATATTCGTCTTGTCCACGCCTCCAATATAGTTTTGGAGTCATAGAAAGTTTATCAGAACTAAATGTTTTAGAAATTCCTAATATGCTTGCTTGTGTTTCCTCATATTGTTCTGTTGCACTAGGACTTGCATAAAAACCATTTGCCCCAAATTTATTCTCATTAAAAAAAGTTATGATATTAATTGGAGATTGATTTGAATTAATTGATGTTTTTATGAAGTAACTGTTTTTTTTAAAATCAGTATTAT
>JBJKVZ010000002.1:0-16042 GCA_045562345.1 Flavobacteriaceae bacterium | reverse complement strand
CTGCTGGACCAAAAAAAAGACCAATAATTACTCCAATAGTTGCACCTATTAGTCCGCCTCTTGTTCCACCAAATTTTTTAATTCCAATTACTGGAATAATTAAATCAAGAATAAAAACTGTAATAGCAATCATAAAAGTTCCTAAAAGAATATAAATATCCATAGGCACAAAAGAAGTTAAGTGTAAAAAAACAAGCCCAACCCAAGCGGTTAATGGTCCGGGAATTATAGGAAAAAAACTTCCAATTAGACCGATAACACACATTAATATTCCAATTAAGATAAAGAAAATATCCATTTAGAATTTGAAAATTAAAAAATAAATATGAATTATTCGTAATTTACATGTTAATGCGGACATATATTTTGATCTTATTATTTTTTTTAATTTTCTCTTGTAACAACCGTTATGAAAATAAAAAAGTTGAGGTTTCTCAAAGTGTTACAATATGGAATGAATTTGATGAACCTCCTTCAATTAATATTTGTGACAAATTTAAATCTGAAATCGATAGAATTAATTGTTTTGAAACAGAACTCATTGGATTAATTTATAAGGAATTAGATTTTACTGGTGTTAAGGTTAAAACAACTTTAGATGATACAATCAAAGTTTCTATGTTAATTGACAAGACAGGAACAGTTTCATATTTGAATAGCAAAACAAGTGTAAATATAGAAAGAGAAATCCCTTCGATTGATTCATTATTAATAAATGCTATTAGTAATCTTCCAAAAGTTTTTCCTGCCACTAAAACTAACGTTGGAGTTCAAGTCAATTCCAAATTTGAACTTCCTATAATAATAAAAACCAATTAACAAATAAGAAATTGAAATCAAATAAAGAAAAAATTATTTTAGGAATTGACCCAGGAACAACCATAATGGGTTTTGGACTTATTCAAATTGTTAATAATAAAATGAAATTTTTACAATTAAATGAACTTGTTCTAAAAAAGTATGATGACCACTATTTGCGTCTAAAATATATTTTTGAAAGAACTATTGATTTGATTGATCAATTCAATCCAGATGAAATTGCTATTGAAGCTCCTTTCTTTGGAAAAAATGTTCAATCAATGTTAAAATTAGGAAGAGCACAAGGTGTTGCAATGGCTGCTGGTTTATCAAGAGAAATTAGTATAACTGAGTATTCACCCAAAAAAATAAAAAAATCCATAACTGGTAATGGTAATGCATCAAAAGAACAAGTTGCCAAAATGTTGCAGAGTTTACTTTCTCTAAAAGATTTGCCTAAAAATTTAGACTCAACTGATGGGCTCGCAGCTGCCGTGTGTCACTTTTTTAATTCTAATAATAAAAATATTGGAAAAGTTTACTCAAATTGGGATTCTTTTGTAAAACAAAATTCTAATAGAATTAAATAATCAAATTTGGCTGGAATTTACATACATATTCCTTTTTGTAAACAGGCATGCAATTATTGTAATTTTCATTTCACAACTTCACTTAAAAATAAAAAAGAATTGATAAAAGCAATTATTAAAGAGATAGAAATAAAATCTGAAAAAGCTAATGAAAAAATCAAAACAATTTATTTTGGAGGAGGAACACCTTCAATATTAGAGGTTTTTGAAATTAACTCAATAATTGAAACTATTTTTAAAAATTACAAGATTGATAAAAGTACAGAAATAACTTTTGAATCTAATCCAGATGATATCAATGAATCCAAACTAAAAAAATTATTAGATAGTAAAATAAATAGATTAAGTATTGGAGTTCAGTCATTTGATAATTCAGAACTAAAAATGATGAACAGAGCCCATAATTCAAATACTGCAATAAGTGCAATTGAAATGTCAAAAAAGTATTTTAATAATATTTCAATTGATCTAATGTATGGACTGCCGAAAAGTAATTTAATAACTTGGAAATCTAATTTAAATATTGCTTTAAATTTTCAACTTAGCCACATCACAACTTATGCAATTACTGTAGAGCCCAAAACATTGTTGAAAAAACAATTAGAAAGCGGTGTTTTGTCGTGTCCAGATGAGGAATTATTGTATAATCAATACAAGCTGACAAATGAGATACTTACACAGCAAAAATATATAAATTATGAACTTTCTAGTTATGCTCATGAGGGCTTTTTTTCAAAAAATAATGTAGGCTACTGGCTTGGAAAAAAGTACATAGGGGTTGGCCCATCAGCCCATAGTTTTGATGGGCTCAACAGAATTTGGAATATTTCAAATAACAGATTATATATAAAAGCAATTAATGAAAATAGAAAGTTTTATAATTCCGAAAAATTAACAATAAAGAATAGGTTTAATGAGTATATTATGATAGGTCTTAGGACTTTATGGGGTATATCTTTAGATTATATAAATAAAAACTTTGGAAAAGATTATAAGGAATATTTTTTGATTAATTCAAAAAAGTTTATTGAACTAGGCTATTTAAAATTTAATAAAGAAATAATTACAACTACAGTAGAAGGAAAATTTCTTTCAGACGGAATTGCTTCTGAATTATTTATTATCGATCAATTGGACTTAGATTTAAATAAATCAGTGAAATAAAAATAAAATTTGGAGATTGTTTCTATCCCCATAAGAAAATTTGATACACCATAATGTTCATTAGGTGAATGAATTGCATCACTATCCAAACCAAAACCCATTAAAATAGTTTTACTATTAAGTTCTTTTTCAAACAAAGCAATAATTGGAATACTTCCTCCATCTCTTGTTGCAATAGGCTTTTTATTAAAAACTTCTTCGTAAGCTTTACTTGCTGCTTTGAAGCCAATTGTGTCTGTAGGTGCTACATAAGGCGCACCTCCGTGATGCTCAGTTACCTTAACATTAACACAATCTGGAGCAATATTTTTTATATGTTCAGTAAAAAGAGAACTTATTTTTTTCCAATTTTGATTAGGTACAAGTCTCATAGAAATTTTAGCAAATGCTTTGCTAGGAAGAACAGTTTTAGCACCTTTATCAGTGTATCCTCCCCAAATTCCATTAACATCCAATGCTGGTCTAATAGATTGCCTCTCGATAGTAGAAAAACCAGACTCACCATGTTCAAGATTAATTCCAATTGATTTTTTGAATTCATCTATTTCAAATGGAATTTTTTTAGCTTCCTTTCTCTCAGAATCAGTTATTATTTTTACAGCATCATAAAAATGAGGAATTGTAATTTTATTATTTGAATCATGTAACGAAGCAATCATTTTAGATAAAATATTTATTGGATTTGCAACTGTCCCACCATAATGCCCTGAGTGAAGATCTCTATTAGGACCAGTAACCTCCAATTCCATGTATGATAAACCTCTTAGTCCAGTAGTTATTGAAGGGGTTGTTTTATCAATCATTCCAGTATCAGAAACCAAAACAATATCATTTTTTAACTTTTCTTTATTGTTTTTAACAAATAGTTCCAAGTTTTCACTGCCAACCTCTTCTTCTCCTTCTATCATAAATTTGACATTACATGGCAAATCATAATTTTCTTTAATAGATTCTAGTGCTTTCAAATGCATAAACATTTGTCCCTTATCATCACAAGCTCCTCTCGCAAATATTGCACCCTCTTTATGAATTTTAGTTTTCTTTATATAAGGTTGAAAAGGGTCTTTTTCCCATAGCTCAATTGGATCAACTGGTTGCACATCATAATGACCATAAATTAATATAGTCGGAAGATGTGAATTAATTATTTTTTCAGCATATACAATTGGATGCCCTTTTGTCTCACATATTTCACAATTATCCAATCCTAAATTACTAAGTTGTTTTTTTAGAAAAATAGCAGTATCTCTAACATCTGAGTCGTATTTGGGATTTGCACTTATTGACGGAATCCTTAAAAGTTCAAATAACTCGCTTATAAAACGATCTTTATTTATATCTATATATTCTTTAAATTTTTTCAATTTTTTTTATATAAATTTAGTTAAATATACGATCTTAACATAGTCAAAGTTTTAAGTATATTAAGAATATCTTGCTTATATTTGCTTGCCTTTTGCGGGTGTGGTGAAATTGGTAGACACGCTAGACTTAGGATCTAGTGCTTCGCGGCATGGGGGTTCGAGTCCCTTCACCCGCACAAAAAAACCTCAATTTTGATTGAGGTTTTTTTTATTTCATAATTTATGTTAAACCTTATTTTCTTTTCACCCATATTTCATGTAAAGGATCTCCTTTAGAACTAAAACCTATATGTTGCCATTGCTCATTTTCTAAATTAAATTCAAAATTTAATTTGAGATCTACTTTGGAGTCATCTCTAGAAAAAAACTCAATATGTTCAGTGTATTTACCATCAATTGTTGTGTATGTACCACCACCTGTACCCATAAATTTTTTTGAAGCTGTGTTATATGCAATCCATTGAAATCTTGTTCCTGATAAAATTTTCATAGTTTTTCTTGGTCTGTTTATGTCTCTAAGTTGTTTTTGACCATCTCTTATTCTCCCAGACATTAACCATGCTCCATTAAGCATTCCAGGCCTACCATCATCAATTCTTTTAAATTTTTTATTGCTTCCAACTATAGACATTTCAGTATCATTAATCATAACTTCAAAAGATACTACATCACCTACTCTTTCAGGGTTTTCAGTATCAAACTCGACTTGCTCACTGATAATATCATTATCTAAACTCCACGTCCCTCCGTTAGAACTTATAAATTTTCCGCTATTAAGTTCATATATGCTTATTGACTGAAAGCCCTCTGAAAAAATAACTACACTTTTTAATTCTTTTCCACTTTCAGATGTGAAAATACTTTCCCAGGCACCAATTAAATTTTGAGAAACTAAGCTGTTTGTAAAGAATACAATAATTAAAAAAATATTTATTTTTTTCATTTTATTTTTTTTAAGTGATTAATTACTTTGGAAGATGCACCAACATTATTTTTTATAAAATTATAATTTATTTCTCCAAAATGTTTTCTTTTTTCATCTTTAATTATTAGTTCTGATAATTTTACATTAAATGTTTTTTGATCATTAATTGATATAACACCTCCAAGTTTAACAAGCTGTTTTACTTCACGAAATTTTTCAAATTTTTTGCCAATTATTATTGGTAAACTAAATGCTGCAGGCTCTAATGTGTTATGAAGGCCGGTTTTACCCATACCTCCACCGACATAAGCTACATCTGCATAACTATAGATTTTTGTGAGAATACCAACAGAATCAACATAAAGAATTCGAATTTTTTTATCAATTTTATTATTTAGACCTGACATTAAAACTGTTTTCTCTTGGATTAAATTTCGGTTTTTATTTATCAACGGATAATTAATTTTATGCGGAACAATTATGTAGCATATTTCCTTTGATTGATTTTTATTTATGAAATTAATAAATAGATCTTCATCAGTTTTCCAAGTGCTTCCACAAACTATGCAAATTCTAGAATTAATAAAGTTTTCTATTTTTTTAATTTTATTATTTTGAGATGGAAGATCAATTACCCTTTCATATCGGGAGTCACCCATTATGGTGGTATTTGAAAATCCATTGATATTTAAAATATTTTTGGATATTTCATCTTGAACAAAAAAATGATTAAAAACTAATAAATTTTTTTTCATCCAAATTCCGTAATATTTAAAAAACCATTGATTTTTTCTAAAAACACCAACTAAAAGAAATGTAGGTATTTTATTAACTTTTAGGCAGTTTAGATAATTAGGCCAAAACTCATATTTAACAAAAAAAACTAATTTTGGATTTATAATTTTAATAAAATTTTTAGCATTTTTTTTTGTATCTAAAGGAAGGTAAACTGTAAAATCTGAAATAGGATTGTTTTTTCTTAGTTCATAACCAGATGATGAAAAAAAAGATAGTATTATTTTATGATCTTTATATAATTCTTTTAATTTTAAAAAAATAGGCAAACCCTGTTCATACTCACCTAATGAGGCTACATGAATCCAAATATTATTTTGATCAGAATTTATATATGAATTTAAATATTGAAAGGTGTTTTTTCGCTCGTCAATAAAATTTTCAATTCTTTTATTAAACGGTTTTAATAAAAAGATCAATTTTTCAAATAAAAATAGAATTACACTATAAAAAAAGCTCATGAGTTAACTAATGTACTATTTTGTAAATATATTTAATATTATACACTAACATTTTATTATTTTTGATGAAAATTTTTTAATGAAAAAAATTCAAATGGTTGACCTTCAGAGTCAATATTTAAACATTAAAGAAAAAGTAGATAAATCAGTAGTTGATATTATTGGCCAAGCCACATTTATTAATGGCCCCTCTGTTAAAAGTTTTCAAAAAAATCTTGAGGATTATTTAAAGGTAAAACATGTAATTCCATGTGCAAATGGAACAGATGCCCTACAAATAGCAATGATGGCTCTTGAACTAAAGCCTGGTGATGAAGTGATTACTACAGATTTTACATTTGCCTCCACAGTAGAGGTCATTGCTTTACTAAATTTAAAACCAGTTTTAGTTGATGTTGATCTCTTGACCTATAATATAGATCCTGAAAAAATAAGAAAAGCAATAAATTCTAAAACAAAGGCAATAGTTCCTGTTCATTTATTCGGTCAACCAGCAAATATGGAAGAAATAATAAAAATTTCTAAGGAAAACAACCTTTATGTTATTGAAGATAACGCACAAGCAATTGGATCTGAATACAAATTTCACAATGGTAAAAAAATTAAGGCCGGTGTTATTGGAGATATTGGAACTACTTCTTTTTTTCCGTCAAAAAATCTTGGTTGTTATGGTGATGGCGGTGCACTTTTTACAAACGATGATAATACTGCTCATAAAATTAGAGGAATTGTAAATCATGGAATGTATAAAAGATATCATCATGATGTTGTTGGAGTTAACTCAAGATTAGATAGTATCCAGGCATCCATATTAAATATTAAATTAAATAATCTGGATGATTACAATTATAGCAGGAAAAAGTCTGCAATACTATATTCCGAAAAGCTTTTAAATAATTCAAACTTAATTTTACCCTTTTTTTCTCATGAGGATAAATCACATGTTTTTCATCAATATACTGTACGTGTTTTAAATGGAAGAAGAGATGAATTAGCTAGTCACCTTACTCGTCATAATATCCCTTTTGGAATATATTATCCAATTCCTTTGCATAAACAGAAAGCATATTACGATTCTGATTTTAAGGATGAGGAATTTGTAAATACTAACCTTCTAAGCAAGCAGGTTATTTCATTGCCTATGCATTCAGAACTTGAAAAAGATCAAATTGATTTTATTAGTTCAACTATAAATAAATTCTTAAAATAGTTCAGATTGTATCTCTATTTTATTGTCAATCTTCTTTATTAGTCCTTGTAGAACTTTTCCAGGCCCTACTTCAATAAATTTTGAAGCTCCATTTTTAATCATTTGATTAACGCTTTGTGTCCATTTTACCGGAGATGTCAATTGGGAAATTAAATTGATCTTTATTTTATTAATATCAGTTTCTTCTTTTGCAGTATAATTTTGATATATTGGACAAATTGGACTTTTAAAATCTGCTTTTTTTATGGCTTGTGAAAGTTCCTCTTTGGCCGTATTCATTAAACTAGAATGAAATGCTCCGCTTACTGGTAGAATCAGTGCTCTTCTAGCTCCTTTTTCAGCAAGAATTTTACAAGATTCTTTGACTGAATTAATCTCACCTGAAATTACAACTTGTCCTGGGCAATTATAGTTAGCTGCAACAACTATTCCATCAACTTTATTACAAACATCTTCAATTATTTTTTCATCTAAGGCTAAAACTGCCGCCATTGTTCCTTTGTTATTCTCACACGCTCTTTGCATGGCATTTGCTCTTAGAGAGACCAATTTTAATCCGTCCTCAAAACTTAGTGCTCCAGCAGCGGCTAATGCTGAAAATTCTCCTAAAGAGTGTCCAGCAACCATCGCGGGTTTAAATTTATTTCCTAAGACTTTTATAATTGCCATGGAGTGAATAAATATTGCTGGTTGAGTTACTCTAGTCTTCGTCAATTCTTCCTTTGTTCCCTCAAACATTATTTTGGAAATATTAAAACCAAGTATAGCTTCAGCTCTATCAAAGAACTCTTTCAAAGAAGAATTCTTTATATATAGGTCTTGGCACATTCCACTGAATTGCGAACCTTGACCAGGAAAAACATATGCATTCATTTATTTTTTCTTATTATATCTAATGAAAGTGAAGTCAAATTCATGGTTTTCATCTTTTGATCTCTTTTCTCTATAAACTTCTTTCCAAAGTCTATAGTCAATTTCCGGAAAGAAAGCATCCCCTTCAACATTAGTGTGGACTCTTGTTAGTTCAATTCTATCAGCCATTTCAATACTTTGACCATATATTTCTCCACCTCCAATAATAAAAGGTTGTTTATCTTCGGAAGCCTTTTCTAGAGCCTCATGGATTGAATGAACAACGATAGCATTTTTTGCAGCATAATCATGTTTTCTTGTTATTACAATATTTGTTCTGTTAGGTAGCGCTTTGGGCATTGATTCGAAAGTCTTTCTGCCCATTATAACATGATGACCTTTTGTTAATTCTTTAAAATGTTTTAAATCATCAGATAAATGCCAAATAAGCTTGTTGTTATTGCCAATTACATTATTTTCTGAGGCAGCCACAATTATAGTTATACAATTTGAAGAATGTTTTTGATTAAAAAGTTGGGATTCTGCTTTTAATCTTGCTTCTTTTTCAAATTCATTTCTAATTTTTGCAATTCTAAGTTCTTGTTCAGAAACTAATTTTTTAATTTGTTTACTTTCCCATTCTTCACCCATAAACCTATTGGCAATAAAAACATTATATGAGTGAATTAAAAATATTATAAACCAAATTAATGATGCTAAATATGACCATGGATAATTAAAAAAAATAAGTTCCTCTAAGTAATTAAATAGTAAGTTGATTATTAGCATTATAATTATGCCAAAAAACATTATGGAAAAATGAAAAAACAATAATTTTTTTTGTTTTACTCTTCTCTGAGCATTTTCAATTAAATTGATTTGATCTTGATTTATTTTCTCGCTACTTTTATTTTTAGAAAACATTGAAAATTTTAATAAAAACAAAAGTAATGTTTTAATGCTAATTTTTAATTCACATATTTAATATGTTTTTTCCGATTACTAAAAAAAAAATTTATTTTGATTCTGCTAGGTCAGGAGGATTATCAAGTGAACTATCAAATTGGAGGAAAAATCATGAGAAGCTTTTTTTAAAAGAAGGTAGTCTGTTTAGAAATGATAATAATAAGTTAATTGAAGAAGTTAGAAAAGGTGTGTCGAAATTCATTGGTTCAGTAAACAATTATACGTTTTTAACCCCAAGCTTTTCTTTAGGATTCCAATCATTACTCAGTTTTTTAGACCCAAAGCTTAATTTTTTAGTTCTAAAAGAAGACTATCCCTCAATTATAAATGGTTTAAAATTAAATAATTTCAATTATTTAGTTTTAGAAAACAGTTTTGATATTGAACAAAAAATTATACAGAAAATAAAGAAAAGTTCAATAGATGTTTTAGCAGTCTCAATAGTACAATACACCAATGGTGTTTTTCTTAGTATAAATTTTTTCAAAAAATTAAAGAATTTGTATCCTGATTTATTGATTATTGCAGATGGAACACAATTCTGCGGAACGAGGTCTTTTGATTTTGATGAATCTAAAATCGATGTTATGATTTCAAGTGGATATAAATGGGTCTTTGGTGGATACGGAAATGGTTTTGTATTAATAAGAAAAACTTTAAAAAGATTTATTACAAAAAATAAAATTCAAAAGTTTAATAGTAGTGTTTTGAAAAAAATTTTTGAGCCAGGTAATTTAGATACCCTTAATTTTGGAAGTTTGTTGTTTTCAATAAATCTGATTTCAAAATATGGTCTTGACAAAATTGAAAAAAAAATTAGTAGTTTATCTAAATATGCAAAACAACAATTTTTAAAAAATGATCTTTTAGACAATATAGTTAAAAAAAGAACAAACCATTCTAATATATTTTGTATCAAGGGTGACAAAAATTTATACATTAAACTTTTAAAAAAAGGAATTATTTGCTCTATGAGAGGAGGTGGAATACGGGTTAGCTTTTCTTTTTTTAATACAAAAAAACAAATTAATGAATTTTTAAAATTTTTTTAAAATTCATTATTCAATAACAACAAATGTTGATGTGCCTGAGTTAGAATTGGCCCCATGATTGTCTTTGGTAACAATTCTCCAATAGTAAGTTCCGGTTTCTGACACAGTAATAGATTTTTTTGTAGCAGTGTAATTACTTTGGATTTTCTTTGAAGCATCTGTCCTGTCTAAATAAATATCAAATGTGTGAGAATCAGCAGAGTCAATATCTGAAAATGACCAGGATAGTTGAACACTTCCTAAGCTTACTGTTTGTCCAGGTTTGGGGGCAATAATATCTGCAGGAAAAGGAGCGTGATTATTTAATGGAGTTCCTGATAAATAAAATTTCCATTTTGCGCTGGTAGCAGTTGCAGTTCCTGAATTTGTTGAAATGATATGCCATGAATATGGATGGCCTTTATCAAGGGTTATTTCAACAGAGGTTGATGTTGTTGTTTGTGAAATACTTGCTTGAGTAATTAGATTTTTTATAACTATTGTGTATTGAGTTGTATTATCAGATTTATTCCATTCAAATTTTACAGCGTCAACCTCTAAACATTCTGTATTATTGGCTGGTTTAGACAATGTTGCTGCTTTTGGGGCTGGAGGTCCTGATGGACTACCACCGTCTCCACCACCACTTCCACCACTATTTGTATCGTCACCACCTCCTCCTGAGCAAGAAATTAAAATAATTGATATGAATAAACTATATGCTATGTTAGCTATCTTTTTCATTCTTTAATTACTTTAATTGATTTTTTAATAGTTTCTGAATCAACTTTTAATATATAGAGTCCAGATTTAACATTATTAAATGGAACATTGAGTGATCTTGAGTATGGAACTTGATCATTTCTTGTCCATATTACTCTTCCAGTTATATCAAACAATGTGATATTAACATTTTCATCAAATCCACCAACCCAAAGTTTAGATGTTGAATTTGCAGGGTTAGGGCTAAGCAATATGTCTTCAGAAATAAATATTGTTTCTTCAAATATGCCTTGACATTCTAAGCCAGTTGTTACCTTAATGGTATTAATACCAGGGCTTAGAGAGAGATCAATATTGTCACTGGATGTTGTAATTAGATTTCCATTTAAGATGACATTGTACTTTTCTCCTCCAAACATAGTTAATAAAGCTTTTCTGTTTTCACGACTTACAGTTGATAAAACAGCTAGGTCTTGTGGTTCTTCTACATTTGCATCAAAACATAATTTAAGTTGGGGAAATACATCTGTGGTAAGACACACATTGTAAATACCAGCACTAAGATTGTTTAGGCTCCATTCAGATCCAGAAATTACTTCGGGAGAATGTGAAAATCCTGATGGACCACCTGTGACTGTGACTGTAAATGAAAATCCTAGATCACCATTTATTGTGACCTTTAAAGTTCCGTCATTAGAACTTCTGCAAGTTTCATTGGAGTAATCAACTTTTATTGAATCTCCTGGAATTGGATTAGGATCACATACATCTCCAAAACCATCTTTATCAAAATCTTTTTGATCGGGATTTGCAGTAGTTGGACAATTGTCATCACTGTTTTTAATTCCGTCATTATCATAATCGCTTGAAAGTACAACTAAAGAAATTCCAGTTTCCTCGACCTTGCCAGATCCAGAGCTATTAGCTTTTATAAGTAAAGGATATGTCTTAGCTTCTGCATTTTCATCTATGGTTAATTCAATTTCTAATTCTCCATTTTCACTAATATTTATAGTTTTAGATGGACTATATTTAACATCAGTGTTTGCAGGTAAACCTTCAATAAAAAATTCAGTTTCTTCATTATAATTTTTGAATATTTTATATTTTACTTTAAAAGCTCCAGTACTTCCTTGATCGATCTTTATATTACTTTGCACAGAACTTAGTCTTAGCATTGGAACATCGGAGTCGAAATATGATGAGAAAACACCTCTACCATATGTAGAGGCAAAAACCGCATAATCATCTCTCATGTCCATGTCTGTTACCCTAACATCACTCATTCCGTTAAACCCTTGTTGCCAGTTGGGAGAAGTGTCTTTAAAGTTTTTAGTATACCAAACACCAAGGTCAGTTCCAATTATTACTTCATTGGGGACAATTGGGTTTTGTAGTAAACATCTTACGGGTAGATCTGGTAAATCTCCTTCTTTACTTTGCCAGTTTTGCCCACCATCACTGGAATAGAAAACATTGTCAACAGCATAGTTATGAAAAGTAACAAAAATTTCGTTTTCATTAGCACCAAATTCTATATCAGAAACACTACCTAAAAAGCTTCCTCCAGTTAAGTTTGTCCAAGTAGGTGAATTGGTATTGGCATTTTCAACTTTAAGAACATAGCCATTCTCAAGACCAACCATAAGAGTTGATGAGTCAGAGCCATATGGTGAAACAGTTAATGCTGAAATATTAGAAAACATTTGCGAGTTTGATAAAATCAATTTTGATGCATTAGTTGTTCTGTCAGCTTCTTTAAAATCGTCCCAACCTACATATGCTACAATCTGAAATCCATTATCTCCAGTATAATTTGAATATATAACACCAAATTTAGAGTCTAATGCCTGAACATTAATAAAATCTCCATTTGATGTGCTTTCTGAATTAATTTGAAAAAGTTGATTAGATTTAAAATCATATACATCAACATATCTATTGTAGACATAATTGGTCACAAAATATGGTTTGTTTATATCTTGAGAAAACATGGATGCAGCACCGTCTCCACCACTAACATCATAACCTTTACTTATTCCTCCAGTTTTATTTGCTAATAATTGAGTTCCATTGTCCTGTAATCCTCCAATAAATGCATCAGTCATACCGGATATGGTCAAATTACTTGTTGTTCTGTTTGAAAGATCTCTTCCTGAAACTTGCTTTGTTATATTTTCAAACATTTTGGATGGGGCTACTCCAATTGTGTAGAATTGACTTGTTATAAAATTATTATTTCTTGAGCTAATTGTTTCTGCACCAGTTGATTCACTCACGCTGTAATAAACACCACCATCATTTCCGAACAACTTTTTAGTTGAGTCAAACTTAGAAAAGGCAGCGCCATGTTGATCTCCATGAGCGTAAACTTGTCCAAATCCTCCATACCAGTGTGACATTTGATTCCAGGGATTGCCACCAGATGAGTTAACACCTGCAGATTTAGATTTAAATAAGTTAATTCCTCCAGCAAAAATATTGTTAGAATTTTGAGGATCGCTTTCAATGAGTAAATCATAAAAAGATTGACCTCTTGTAAAGTCATCGGCGGTTATATTTCCATCGGCATCGTTGGGTAGTGTAAGATCTATAGGTGCTGAACTGAATTCATTTGTAGATTTTATAATTTTTACTGGACTACCTGCAACCCCCATGCTAGCTAAAGCGTATATATCTCCGTTTGTAGCGATTTCAAGTTCAGTCCTTCTACCTTCATCAATAGTGTGTTTGTTTATAAAAGAAGTACCGTTATTATTTAAAACAATTATATTTCCAGCACCTGTTCCTCTAAAATTTTGAGTGGTAGATGCCCAAAGTTTATTAGTTGAAGGAGAAATTTCTAAGTCCATTGGTTGATACAAAATTGTTGTACCTTCAATGTAAGCAGGAATTTTTTTCCAAGAAGATCCTTCGTTGTTCGACATCCATATGCCATAATCATCTGCTCCAAATATATGAGATGCTGCATCTCTGTGACTTGATGTCCCCGCTGCTATAAAAACTTCCGAAACACCATTATTGTCTCTTACAACAACATCATTTATGTAAAAAATTCCTGGAATAACAGTTGTACCTTTCGATGTTGAATGTTCTTCAGTTAATGTTACATTAACAGATGAACTTTTTAATGCATTTTTTAGTCTTGCTCCGTCAGAAGTAGATATCATTATTGAGGGTATTTTTATATCCCCTGCACCTTCGGTTCCGCCCATAACTATTGGGGCTCCTGTCCAGCCTGTTTGACTTCCATCATCTCTGTTAACTACAATAACAGCTTGCGCGCCTGCATCTTGAGCTGTTTTAACTTTACTAATAAAACTACAATCTCCTCTTTCTATTAAAGCAATATTACCATTCATAGCAGAAGCATTTCCTGAAAGCAAGCTTTGACAGGCATCAGTTACTGTTCCACCAATACCATCAGATGTATCTCCATCGGTTGATCCGTCATTAGCTAAAATTAAATTTTTTGTGATTGGATTTTTGGTTAGTGATGGTCCAAAAGCTGCGGCTACATATGAGTATGGACCTAAGTTTTGGGGAGAGTTAACTACCACATTATTTCCGGGACTTATGTAAGTAACTTCTGTTTCGGATTTACCACCAAAAATATTAGACCATGTTTTTCCTTGGTCAGAAGATTTCCAAAGACCATTACCAAGAGCTTCAGCACCTGTGTATGACTCACCAGTACCTACGTAAAAGATATTAGTATTATTTGGATCAAAAGTGATACTGGAAACAGGTATATTTTCAGGGATACCTTTTGTTATATGCTCCCAAGTTGAGCTTGGATTTGAAATATTGGTATTTTTAAAAAGGCCTCCGCTTACACCACCTGCATAGACAGCTTCGCTTGATGAATCGTTTGGATCAAACATTAATCCTTTGGTTCGTCCACCAACGTTTGAGGGTCCTCTTGACTTCCATTCCATTTCTTTTGATTCACCAGGAACTAATTGAGCTCTGGGTGATTCAAATCTCATTTTTCTTTGTTTGTATTGAAGTTCAAAAAGTTTTTCGATATTCGGTTTTCCTTCAATTGGGTTAATTGAAAGTTCCCACATCTTCTCAGAATATTTGTTAGGTGGAAGTTCGATTTTTTTTCTTTCAGCTTTAGATAAATTATAAGTTTTTTTGAAAGGACTATTTTTTAGGTTGTTTTGGTGAATATTTCTTTTGTAATAGGTAGTCAGAGATTCTAGATTGAATACTACTAACAGAACAATGATTGGAAAAATTAATAAATTAATTTTTTTAAGTTTCATAAACTATAAAAGCTTGAGGAAGCAAATATAAAAAATCATTGAAAATAAAAAAACCTTCATTTCAGTATTTAAATTGTTGATTATGAGTTAAATTAATTAATAGGAAAAAAAAATTAATGATAAGGCTTTTCTATATTAATTTTACAATGTAATAGTTACAGCCTATTGAACAGTAAATTTATACTTTCCGCTGTGAGATTGATTTCCTTTATCATCTTTAGAAAGGATGCTCCAATAGTATGTTCCAGCAGAAACAGTTACTGTTTTTGTAGTTGCAGATTGATCTGCACTAATTAATGTAGAGGCATCTACTTGATCTAAATAAACATCGAATGTATGGGTATCGGCTGTATCTACATCATCAACTTTCCATGAAAGTTCGACAGAACCAGCGGAAACATTGGTATTATTTTTTGGACTAATAATTTCAGCAGGGAAAGGAGCATGATTAGTATTTGCTGTTCCAGATAAATAAAATTTCCAAACTTCAGACTTTGCAGTTTTAGAAGTACTTTTATTTTTTGATGTAATCTGCCATGAATATGGTCTTCCTTTAACTAATGATATTTCAATTGAATTAGTATTTGAGTTCTTAATCGTTGACTCACTAGAGATTAAATCAATTACAGTTATTGTATAAGAATCTGTGTTTTCTGATTTATTCCACTCAAATTTTACAGCATCAACTTCTAAACATTCTGTGTTATTAGCTGGTTTGGACAAATTAGCTGCTGTAGGGTCAACAGGTTCCCTGAACTCATAACCATCTGATGAGCAAGAAATTAAAATAATTGATATGAATAAACTATATGCTATGTTAGCTATCTTTTTCATTCTTTAATTACTTTAATTGATTTTTTAATAGTTTCTGAATCAACTTTTAATATATAGA
>JBJKVZ010000001.1:0-57779 GCA_045562345.1 Flavobacteriaceae bacterium | reverse complement strand
TGCTGAAGAAGCACCTGCTGCTGAAGAAGCGCCTGCTGCTGAAGAAGCTCCTGCTGCTGAAGAAGCGCCTGCTGCCGAAGAAGCACCTGCTACTGAAGAAGCACCTGCTGCTGAAGAAGCGACTAAAGAAACGGACGATTCCAGTTCTTAAATTAAAAGAACTTACGATGAAAAAACAAGATTATTACTATCTTGGAAAAATCGTTTCAAAATATAGTTTTAAAGGTGAAATTCTATTAAAATTAGCTTCAAGAGAACTTGTAAATTTAAAACCAAAAACAATTTTTGTTGAGATTGATGAAAGTTTAGTCCCTTATCAAATAAAAAAAGTGTCTTTACATAAATCAATGTTGTTAAGAATTCAATTTGTAGATGTTGCATCTGAGTATCTTGCAAATCAAATAATTAAGAAAAAAACCTATATACACATCAACGATCTACAAAGACTAGATGAAAAAGACTTTTATTTTGAAGAAATTATTGGTTTTGAAATTATTGATTCTAACCTTGGAAAAATTGGTATAGTGCAAAGTATAAATTCACAAACACCTCAAACATTAGCTATGGTTAAAAATATTGAGGGAAATTTAGTAATAATTCCTTTAGTTAATGCTTTTATAAATGATATAAACAAAAAAGAAAAGCAAATTATTGTAAATCTTCCTGAGGGCTTATTAGATTTAAATTTATGAAAGAAAACGGTCTAAGAATTAATAAATACATAAGTAAATTTGGTTCTATTTCTAGAAGGCAAGCCGACAAACTAATTTCAGATGGACGAGTAACTGTAAATAATGAAATTATTGAACTTGGATATTTGGTAAGAGAAAATGATATTGTGAAAGTTGATGGTGAAAAAATTAGATCAACTTTAAAAAAACATGTTTATTTAGCATTCAACAAACCCAAAGGAATAGTTTGCACCACAGATACCGAAAAAGAAGAAAATAATATAATTGATTTCATAAATTTTAATCAAAGAATTTATCCTGTTGGCCGATTAGATAAAATGAGTGAAGGATTAATTTTACTTACAAATGATGGTGATATAGTAAATAAGGTTTTGAGGTCAAGATATAGGCATGAGAAAGAATATCTAGTTACATTAAACAAAAAAATCACTAAAAATTTATTAAGAGATCTTGCAAATGGGGTTCCAATATTAAAAACTGTCACTAGAAAATGCGAAACTTCTTTTGTGAACGAATTTCAATTTAAAATTGTTCTGACTCAAGGCTTAAATAGGCAAATTAGAAGAATGTGTGAATATTTTGATTATAGAGTTAAAAAACTTGAGAGAATTAGAATCATTAATATTAAATTGGATATTCCCAGAGGAAAATGGAGACACTTAAGTTCAGAAGAAATTTCAAGTATTAAAAATTTATAATATATAAGCTGAGATTGAAAAAAATATATTTACTAATAAAATTTGTTTTTTTTTCGTGCTATGTATTGGCACAACAAAATAATGTAATTAATGACACAATCGTTTTAGATGAAGTGTCCGTTGATATAATTAAGGTATCAAAAAAAGAGAAAAAAGGATTTTATCCGATTTCTGAAATATCAGTTAGTAATCTTCAAACTTTAACTGCTCAAATTAATTTAAGTGAATATCTTGAATCCGTGCCGGGACTGTTTATTTCCAATAATAATAATTTTGCGCAAGATTCAAGAATTTCAATAAGAGGTTTTGGATCCAGAGCAAATTTTGGAATACGTGGAATAAAGATTTTTGTTGACGGAGTCCCTGAAACTTCCCCAGATGGTCAATCTCAAATTGATAATATCAATCTAGAATTGATTAAGGATATAAAAGTTTATAGGGGTAATAATTCCTCATTTTTTGGAAGTTCATCTGGGGGCGTAATTTCAATAACCACCTTAGATGATTTTGAAAAGGATTTTATAAATATTGGGTACTCCATTGGTTCTTTTAATTCCAAAAAAACTCAAGCTACTATCGGTTTTGGTGATGATAATAAAAAAATGATTTTTTTTATTTCCAATACAAAATCAGACGGATTTAGAAATCACAGCGCATATGAAAATTTTAATCTAAATTTTAAATACTTAAAAAAAATTGGATTTAGAAATAGCCTACAAATAATTGCAAATATTTTAGACAGCCCAGACGCGCAAGATCCTGGTGGTCTGAACAAAGAAGAGGTTTCATCCAACCGGAGACAAGGAAGAGCCCGAAATATTAGTTATGATAGTAGGGAAAAAGTAAAACAATACAAATTGGGAATTAATCTATATTCAAAACTTGACAGACTAAAACTGACCAACTCTCTTTATTTTAATCAAAGATTATTTGATGGAAAACTTCCAATTTCAACAGGTGGAATAATAGACTTGAAAAGATCATTTTGGGGGTACAACTTTAACTTAGATTTTAAAGGTCTTTTGGATTATAACTTTGGGTTTTCAATTAATAATCAAAATGACAACAGATTAAGATTTGTAAATAACTCTGGTGTTAAATCAGATAAAGTCATGGATCAATTAGAAAAATATAGTAATGTTAGCGTGTTTTTTTTCGGTTCAAAAAACATAAATAAGTTTGATTTTTCAATTGGACTAAGCTTAGAAGAAAATAAGATTTCTCTTGAAAATTATTTCCTTACTAAATCTAACGAAAGCAGGAAAATAAACTCATTTAATCCATCATTAAATATTGCTCATAAGTTCAAAAGTTTCAATTTATTTACAAATTTTTCAACTGGTTATGAAACACCAACCCTAAATGAATTGTCTGCAACTGCAGGGCAAACTGGTTTTAATAAAAATTTACAATCTGTAAATTCTAAAACTTTTGAAATTGGTATTTCAAATTACGATTTCAACAGTAAAATTAATTACAACTTTAGAATTTTTAATATCTCTACAACTAATGAAATAACACCCTTTGAATCTGAATTAGGTCAAACATTATATCAAAATGCTGGAAAAACCATTAAGAAAGGGATTGAATTCGAATTATATTCAAAAATAAACAAGAATATTTCAGCAAATTACTCACTTACATTGGGAGAATATAAATTTGATGAATTCTTAATTAACGAAAACAACTTTTCAAAAAATCATATTCCAGGTGTTCCAAAAAACTTTCAAAAAGTAAGCATAAATTATTTAACCGAAAAAGATTTAAAAATTATCTTAGGTTATAAAAGTGTAGGTAAAATGTATGTTAATAATTCAAATGAAACTTTGATTAATGGTTATAATTTATTTAGTTTAAAATTTTCAAAAAAAATGAAATTGTTTAATACAAATATTACTCCGTTTTTTTCATTAGACAATTTGTTTAATAAAGAATATTTTGATAATATTAGAATCAATGCATTTGGGTCAAGATTTTATGAACCTGCACCAAAATTTAACTATCTAGCTGGATTAAAAATTAATTTGTGAAAAAAAATATTGTCATTGTTGGTGGAGGAATAAATGGTTTGGTGGCAGCGAATTATTTATCCAAAGATGGATTTTCTGTTTCAATTATTGAAAAAAAATCTAATTTTGGAGGGGCATGTACTTACCAAACAAAGACAATAAACGGAGAAAAAATAGACTACGCACAAGGAGCTACTGTTTTAGGAATGATGCCTGATTTCATTTTTAAAGAAACAGGTATTTACAAAAATTTAGAAATATTCTCAACCAAACACCCTAAGCTTGTTTACTTCTTAGATTCTAAAAAAAGTACAAAAATTTATCAAGATCATAAAAAACTCCATCAAGAGTTAAAAGAAAAATGGGGTGAACAAGGGGATTTAGAAAAATTCCGAACTGATGAACAGAAAGTAATTAATTTTATAAGAGATGGGTACAAAAAAGCCCAATCTCCATCCATTTCTGAGGCTGAAAAAGTACTAGGTAAATCAATAACAAATCTTTGGATTAAAGGAAGTGCAAAAAATTTATTAGATAACTACTTTACATCGGACAAAACAAAAATGTACATGGGAATGACATGCATTGAAAGCGGATCATCATCAATACACAACGATGGGACTGCTTTCACAATTCCTCTAATGGACTCGGGTTCTGTTTTTGATGGTTATTGGGGTTATGTTAAAGGTGGAATTTGGAAAATAATTGATGAGCTTTCTGAAATCAATAAAAAAAATGGAGTAAAATTTTATAACTCCACCAAAATTGAATCAATAAATAATGAAAAAAGAATTATTTCAGTTGAAAAGAACAATAAAAAATCTGTATTAAATTATGATTATTTAATATTTGCAACTGATCCTATAACTCCAGCAAAGCTTTTAAAGAATAAAAAATTTTTAGAAACTATTAAGAAAAAAGATTATTTAGGAACTAGCGGAAAGATAACTGCATTTTTTAAAAACCATGTTGTTTGGAAAGAAGATTCTGATTATAAAAACTCTGATACAGCCTTTAGATTTATTTTTTCAAATTCAAATTTAAATGAATTTGAAGAATCAAGTCGTAGAATTGCAAAAGGATTCAATGATTACAATCCATGTTACATTCAAGTATATGCAGAGGGAGCTGCTCAAAGATTAATGAAAAATAATGAGTCTTTTGACAAACTTATTTTTTTCATCAAAAACTTTTCACACAATAGAAAATCTGAAGAATTAAATCATGTTAAAGATCGAATTATGACAACGATGTTTCAATATATTGAAAACCCAGAAGATTGTGTTGGAACTGAATTTTTAACTCCAAAAGATCTCACTGAAACCTTCTATTTTCCTGAGGGAAATATAGATCATATGGCACTAAACAAAGATCAAAATTTTGAAAAAAGACATTTTTCTGAAAATATAGAAAATGGATTCTATTCCTATGCTAATTACAATAATATTTTTTATTGTGGAGCAGGTGCATATCCGTGTGGAAGTGTTGCCGGAACGGCAGGATATATGTGTGCTAAACAATTAAAAAGAACCGTTATCTAATAATATTTATCATTTAAATTATTAAATTAGAATAACTTCTAAACTAATTTAATATGCTAAATAAATTTTTTCAATTATCAACAATCATTATTGCCTTTTTATTTTTAAACTCTTGTAAGGTTGAAAATACCGATCCTATAAAAATCATTAAGATTTCAACTGACTATGGTGAATTTAATGTGTGGACAAAACGTATAGGCGATAATCCAACAAAAAAGGTTCTATTATTACATGGTGGTCCAGGAGCAAATCATCAATATTTCAAAATCTTTGATTCTTATTTCCCTAATGAAAATATAGAATACTATTATTATGATCAGCTTGGATCTACATTAAGTGATAATCCTCAAATTGAGGATTTATGGACAATAGAGCATTATGTTGATGAAGTAGAACAAGTTCGAAAAGCTTTAGGAATGAATAAGGACAATTTTATATTACTTGGTCATTCTTGGGGAGGTATTTTAGGAATTGAATATGCATTAAAATATCAAGAAAATTTAAAAGCCCTTATAGTGTCTAACATGGTTCCCTCTGTTCCTGATTATAATGATTATGCTAAAAATGTTCTAGCACTTCAACTTGATCCAGAAGTCTTAAAAGAGATTCGATCATATGAAGCTGTTAAAGATTATACTAATGAAACTTATCTCAAATTAATCCATGACAATTATTATCCTAAGCATGTTTTAAGAATACCCGCAGAAGATTGGCCAGAAGATGTTTCCAATGCATTTGCAGAAATTAATTTTCCAATTTATCTAAAAATGCAAGGTCCATCTGAATTTGGAATAGTTGGTGATGCTAGCTTAAAAGATTGGGATGTAACAAGTGAATTAAATAAATTAGAAATTCCATTTCTTTCAATTGGGGCAGAACATGATACAATGGATCCAAAACAAATGGAATGGATGGCAAACGAAGTACAAAATGGTTCATATCTACATTGCCCAAACGGAAGTCATATGGCAATGTGGGATGACACAGAAAATTATTTTGATGGACTGATTAACTTTATTAAGAATTTATAAAAAGAAAAAAAGTTAATTAACTACGGTTTAAGTCCCAATCTTTTTTGTTTGCTAAAGCAGTAATAGTAGAATTAGTTTTTTCATATATCTAATTTGGATTACAGTTTGTAAAGTTTGGTTTTTTAGATTCTGGCCAATTAGTTATACCACCAAAAAAACCACTACAATTAGTTACTTTAGAAACATCCCATCCACTTAAATCCATTCCATCAATGTATTTGTCACCAGAACTTCTACTAAAAAATCCAGACATGTTTGTTGCTTTGCTTACATCCCAATTATTAATATTAGGATTTATAGTTTCTAATTGCATTGCCAACCTAAAATCTTTTACATTACTTACATCCCAATTACCTAAATCTGATTTAATAGGATTGTCAGAATCAAAAAGTCCGTTCATACTAGTCCAATTACTGACATCCCAATTTTCCATTCCTTTGATTTCAGTCTTTAAAAAAAGGTCTGTTGCAGAAGCTTCACTAGTAATTTTTACTTTAGTTGTAACAAGTCTACTTAAATCTGAGTGAGTATTTAAAACTCTTTTTAACCAAGCTAAATCAACAGCAGTATAATATACATTATGGTGCATGTTTAATCCTCCAGATTCACTTCCTCCATTAAATCCATTAAACCCTTTTTCAATTCCATTAAGGTCTGCTGTTGTTCCTACAATAACCCAATCTTTAGCTTTTATTGTTACTCCATTGTCTGCGACATAAAAGGGTAATTCTTTTTCGTAATCAGATGAACAACTAAAAAAAAGAGGAATAAATAGTAGTAGTAAAAAGAGTTTGTTCATTTCTTATTGTGCTTTTTCACATATGCAAAGAGGTAGGCAAGGTAAACCAATGTAATAATTATAGAAATGACGCTGTATTCTTCTCTTGTAAAAATTTCATAAATAGTATATGCAAATAATAAAATAGTTGTCGTACCAAATACAACATTACTTAAAAGGAATTTTTTCATAATACCAACATAAGAGTTAACATAATTGCAAGTACAAAATAAAACAAATACCAACTATACTCTTTTTTCATAATCATAAAGTTAATTAATTCTTTTATTCTCATATAAATTCTCTTAATGACACCTGCGGTTAAGGCTCAATTTATGTGCTTCCTGTGTGTATTGGCAAACAAAAAGGGGATAAATTCCTTCGAAAATATCCCCTCAGTACTCGAGGCGGGACTTGAACCCGCACGAACATTACTGTTCATTGGATTTTAAGTCCAACGTGTCTACCAATTCCACCACTCGAGCATTTCTCAGAGCGAAAGACGGGATTTGAACCCGCGACCCTCACCTTGGCAAGGTGATGCTCTACCCCTGAGCTACTTTCGCAAATTGGTTTGTAAATGTAAAACAAAAAAATAAAAAAACAGTAAAATCAGGATTTTAAAATTCTTTTTATTTCATTTAATTTAATGAGAGCTTCAACAGGTGTTAACTCATCAATATTTAAAGATAATATGTCATCTTTTAGTTCTTCTAATTTTGGATTATCTAGATTAAAAAAACTCAACTGCATTTCGTCAATATTGTTTTTATTTTTTGAGTCGTTAAATCGATGAGATTTTTCTAATTTTTTTAGAATTTTTTTAGCAGATGAAATAAGCTGTTTTGGCATTCCCGCCATTTTAGCAACATGAATTCCAAAACTATGTGCACTTCCTCCTGAAACCAATTTTCTTAAAAAAATAACATTATCATTTGTTTCCTTTACAGAAACATTAAAGTTATTTATTCTCTCAAAAGAATCTGCCATCATATTTATTTCATGGTAGTGAGTGGCGAAAAGAGTTTTGGGCTTAAATGGATGATCATGTAGGAACTCAGCAATAGCCCAAGCAATTGAGATACCATCATATGTGCTTGTTCCTCTGCCAATTTCATCCAAAAGAACTAAGCTATTTTTGGATATATTATTAATTATTGCTGCAGCTTCATTCATTTCTACCATAAATGTAGATTCCCCTGCAGAAATATTATCACTTGCACCGACTCTAGTAAAGATTTTATCTATGATTCCCATATCAACTTTTTTAGCAGGAACAAAACTTCCAATCTGTGCCATGATAATAATTAGAGCAGTTTGTCTTAAAATCGCCGATTTTCCAGACATATTTGGACCCGTTATCATTAAAATTTGATTAGAATCATTTGAAATAAAAATATCATTAGGTATATAAGGGTTTTCAAAGGATAACTGAGCTTCAATAACTGGATGTCTACCATCTTTTATTTTGATTTCATTTGTTCTGTTAATTATAGGCTTAGTGTAATTCATTTTTTCTGCTAACAAACCAAAACCACACAAGCAGTCAAGAACAGAAATCCAATAAGAATTAGTTTTTATCTCAGAAATAAAAGATTTTACTTGATTTATTAGATCATTGAAAATTTGCGTTTCTAAAATCAATATTTTTTCTTCAGCTCCTAAGATTTTTGATTCATATTCTTTCAGTTCCTCAGTAATATATCTTTCAGCATTGATTAATGTCTGTTTTCTAATCCAATTGTCCGGAACCTTATCTTTATGTATGTTTCTAACCTCCAAATAATATCCAAATACATTATTGAAATTAATTTTCAAAGAACTAATCTGTGTTTTTTCTATCTCTCTATCAAGTATATTATTGAGATGATCCTTGCCTGATTTGGAAAAATTTCTTAATTCGTCTAATTCAATATTAAAATTTGATTTTATCGCATTACCCTTTGAAATAATAACAGGTCCATCTTCATTTAAAGTTATATCCAGAATTTTTAATAATTCTTCACATCTATATAAATTTTTAGAGATTATTTTGAGTGATTTGTTTGAGCATGATTTAAGTAATTTTTTTAATGATTGAATTGAATTCAAATTAAATTTTAACTGTACAAGTTCTCTGGGATTAATTCTTGATGCTGCTACTTTGGACATGATTCTTTCAAGATCACTTATTGATTTCAGCACATTTATAATGTCATCTTGATAAGACTTATTGTTTTTGAAAAAATCTACACATTTGTATCTAAAATCTAAATCATTTTCATTCAAAATTGGATGTATTATCCATCTCTTTAACATCCTTCCCCCCATGGGTGTTGAGGTTTTATCTATTATATCTAGTAAGGAGGTTCCTTCAGGTGAATTAGATTTTAGTAATTCCAGATTTGACATTGTAAACCTATCCATCCATACATAATCATTATTGATAATAGGTTTAATATTTGTTACGTGTGAGAGTTTTGAATGTTTTGTTTCATCTAAGTAATGTAATATTGCTCCAGAGGAAATTATTCCAACATTATTTTTTTCAATTCCAAAACCTTTTAAGGTTTTTACTCCAAATTGACTATTTATTTTATCTACACTAAAATCCATTTTAAAAATCCAATCTTCTAAATAAAAAATTGATTTAAAGTTTTTTAGTAGATCTACATATTTCTTTTTGTTTTCCTTTGAAACTAAAATTTCTTTAGGCTCAAAACTTTGAATTAAATTATTTACATACTCTTTATTTCCACTAGAAAGCATAAATTCTCCTGTTGAAATATCTAAAAAGGAGATACCAAAATCATCTTTTTTATTGTGTATGGAGGCCAGAAAATTATTTGATTTTTTTTCAAGAATTTCATCATTTAGTGAAACTCCTGGTGTTACGAGTTCTGTAACACCCCGTTTTACAATTGTTTTGGCAAGTTTTGGATCTTCTAACTGATCACATATTGCGACTCTTTCACCTGCCTTTACTAATTTATATAAATAGGTATTTAAAGAATGGTGAGGGAATCCTGCTAATTTAGTTTCCTTGTTTACTCCAGATCCTCTTTTAGTTAAAACAATATCCAATATTTTAGATGCTTTGACAGCATCTTCGTGAAAAGTTTCATAAAAATCTCCAACTCTAAAAAGAAGTATAGCATCAGGATATTTTTCCTTTATACTATTGTATTGTTTCATTAAAGGAGTAACTTTTTTAGCTTTTTTTTTCAATTTATTCTTAATAATAAACTAATTTACTATTATTTAGAATTTTAATCTTTTACTTTGTACAAAAGCTTGTAAATTTCTATGAGAAAATTAAAAAACAGTGAACTTCAACGAATTGAAATAGATGATTTTAAAAAGATTCCTAAAATTCCTTTAATTGTAGTTTTAGATAATGTTAGAAGCATGAACAATATTGGTTCAATATTTAGAACTGCTGATGCATTTATTGTAGAAAAAATTTATTTATGTGGGATAACTGCATCCCCTCCTCACAAAGAAATCCAAAAAACAGCGCTAGATTCAACCATGAGTGTGGAATGGGAATATTTTAATGACACCCGTGAGCTAGTTTCCAAATTAAAAAATCTAAATTTTTATGTTTGGAGTGTTGAACAAACTGAAAATTCTCAAAAACTTGACAAATTAGAAATTAAAAAAAATATTAAACATGCGATCATCCTTGGAAACGAAGTTGAAGGTGTTTCTCAAGATGTCATAAACATGTCTGATAATGTAATTGAAATTTCACAATACGGAACAAAACACTCACTAAACATTTCAAATTGTTCTGCTATTTTGATTTGGGAGTTCTTTAAAGCATTAAACTAATTTTTGCTTAATTATTTCAATCAAACTAATATAATCTGAATGATTTTCAACAAAATCTAGTTCAGAGATATCGACGTAAATTATATTTTTATTAGAATTAAATGATTTTTTGTATGCCGCATTGATATTATTCAAATAATTATGATCTATTTTTTTTTCAAAAAACCTGCCTCTTTTTTTTATATTATACATAAGTTTCTCAGGATACTGCATTAAATAAATAATTAAATCAGGTTTTATTAAATCCTTTGTCATAAAAAAGTAGATATTCCTATATAGATTAAAATCATTTTCATTTAGTGTAATTCCAGCAAAAATTAAAGATTTTTTCACATGATAATCAGATACTGTTCCCGATTTAAATAAATCAAATTGATTTTTATAATTATTTAGTTCTCTACATCTATCCACTAAAAATGTTAATTCTAAATTTAATGCATAATCTTTTGGGTTTTCATAAAACTTTTCTAAGAAAGGATTTTTTTTAAAATCTTCTAATATTAGTTTTTTATTAAGATCTTTGGAAAGTTTTTTTGACAGGGATGTTTTTCCAACTCCTATATTTCCCTCTATACTAATATTATTAAAATTTTTTAAAATGTTGAAAACAGGGTTTTTAATACTGATTTTAATTTCTTTTAAACTATTAAAGTCATCAAATTTTTTTCCGATTTCAAAAACTGATTTTTCTAACAAGGGATGTATTTTACTAGGCGCTATATCAAGAAGAGGTCTTATTACAAACTCTCTTTCTTGAAGTTTTGGATGGGGGATTTTAAGACCTTCTGAGTTTATAATTTGATCTTCATAAAATAATATATCTAAATCAATAGTTCTTGATTTATAACCTTTTTTATTATCCCTCAACCTTCCTCCTTCAATTTCAATATTTAACAACTCATCCAGTAGTAATGTTGGAGTTAATTTTGTTTTTACTGAAATGCAACAGTTATAAAACAAATCTCCTTTAAATCCAAATGGGGGATTCTCATATAAATTAGAAATTGTAATAACACTACCAATTTTTGAATCTATTTGATCCAAAGCCAATTGTAAGTTTTTTATTTTGTCTCCAACATTACTTCCAAGAGATAGATATGCTAAACTCATTTTCATAAATCCAATTTAAACATAATAACCTTATTTTTGATAATTAAAATAACTTTAATATTTAATAATGAATGAATCAAATAAAAAACTAGCTACAAGAATTTATTTATATCTAGCTGCATTATTTATTACCTCACTAGTTGTATCTAATTTGATTTTTCAAAAATTTTTTTACTGGTATCCGTTTGATTTTACAATCAACGGAATAAAACTTTTTGAACTTTCTGTTGGCATCTTACCTTATCCTATTACATTTTTAGTTACAGATTTAATTTCTGAAATTTATGGTCAAAAAAAAGCCAATCAAGTTGTAATCGCTGGTATTTTTGCATCTTTTTTTTCATTATCTATAATTTTAGTTTCAAATTATGTTCCAGCCATGGACTCATCACCAATTGATGATACGACTTTTTCTAAAGTTTTTTCTCTTTCAGGTTTAGCAGTCTTAGCTTCAATGATGGCGTATTTATTTGCTCAATTTATTGATATTAGAATTTACCATTTTTGGAAAAAATTAACTAAGGGCAAAATGCTTTGGTTAAGAAATAACTTCTCAACTTTTAGTTCACAGTTTATTGACACAGTAACTGTTATTGGTCTTTTATGTTTTTTTAATGTTTTGGATTGGAGTAGTTTTACAGGCTTGGTAGTTAGCGGGGTTGTTTTTAAAATTTTAATTGCATTTTTGGACACTCCCCTACTTTATTTGTTTGTCTTTATGTTTAGGAAAAAGTTTAATTTAAAAGTTGGTGAGGAAATAGAAATTTAAGATAAACTTAGTTCAACTAAAACCCCTTCATTTGATCTGATATTAAAAACATTTTCATCATCAAAAATTAAATATTGCCCTTTGATTCCAACCAATTTTCCTTGATATTCTGACTGTTTAATCAAATTTAAACTTTTGGGATTAGATGGGTATTTTTCAACAGGATAATTAATCGATAATGTTGAATGGAATTTCTTAATAATTGATTTTTTTGCTTCATTGGGAATATTACTTATACACTCAGCTATTTTCAATTCTAAATTAATATCTGTCTTATCAACTTTTAGCATTTCTCTCCAATTTGTTTTGTCAGTAAAATAATCTTTCAAACTTACCTCACTAATCCCAGCTAAATACCTATTTGGAAACCTAGCAATTTCAACTGCCTTTATTGCTCCTTGATCAATCCATCGAAATGGAACTTGTGATTCTCTTGTTACACCTACTTTTACTGAACTGGAAAAAGCTAAATATAAAATATGAGGTTTTAATTGTATTTCTTTTTCATAGCTTAAGTCTCTTTCTTCAATATTCAAATGAGCTTTACTAAGTTCAGGTTTCATAATCCATTCAGCTGTTGATGGGATCTCAAAAAAACAATTTTTACAAAATCCTTGTCTGTATAAAATTTGATCGGACTTACAATTTAAACACTCGAATCCAATATGATTTAGCTTTAAGCTTCTGCCAATTAAAGAATTCATCAAAATAAAATCATCTCCAAAATCTAAAAAATAGTTTACCGTGTTATCCAGTTCAACAATCATTTTTTTCAATACTCCTTTAAACATCATTAAAAATTGATTTAAATTTATAAATTAAATATCTATAAAATGGTTTTTTCATTTCTAAATACTGTAATGAGTTGGTTTTTAAAAAAAAGAATCCATCAAATTGACCTATTTAAAAAATACCCGATAGAGGTCCAAAACGAAAATTTACTCTCAATAATTCAAAATGCAAAAAATACAGAGTTTGGAAAAAACTATGAATTCTCTTCAATTCATAATTATAAATCTTTTGCAAACAGGGTTCCTTTAACTAATTATGAAGAATTTTCAATTAAAATTAAAAGAACAATTGACGGAGAACAAAATATTTTTTGGCATGAATCTATTAAATGGTTTGCTCAGTCAAGTGGGACCACCAATTCTATAAGTAAATTCATTCCAGTCAGTAACGAAACTCTTGAAAAGTGTCATTTTCAAGGAGGAAAAGATGCATTGTGTTTGTATATTAACAATAACCCTAACTCAAATTTATTTTCAGGAAAATCCTTACGTCTGGGTGGTAGTAGAAAATTATATGAAAACAATAATAATTATTTTGGTGACTTATCTGCAATTTTAATTGATAATTTACCCATTTGGGCAGAGATGATTAGTACTCCAAATAATCAAATTTCATTAATTGATAAGTGGGATGAAAAAATAAATGCAGTTATTAAAAATACAATTAATGAGAATGTAACAAGCCTTGCAGGTGTTCCTTCATGGATGCTTACCCTTTTAAACAATGTTCTTCTTGAAACTAATAAAAAAAACATTTCTGAAATATGGCCTAATCTTGAAGTTTATTTTCACGGAGGAGTTAATTTTAATCCATACAAAGATGAATTCAAAAAAATTCTTTCTAATAGCACTTGTTTTTATGAAACCTATAACGCTTCGGAAGGTTTTTTTGGGATCCAAGATCAAAATGATTCTGAAGAACTTTTATTAATGCTTGACTATGGTATTTACTATGAATTTATTAAAGTTGATAATCTAAATAAAAATGATCAAAAAGTTATCAATTTATCTGAAGTTGAAATAGGAATTAATTATGCGCTAATAATTTCAACAAATTCAGGACTTTGGAGATATAAAATAGGTGATACGGTAAAATTTACATCAAAATATCCCTTTAGAATAAAAATTACAGGAAGAACTAAAAACTTTATAAATGCATTTGGAGAAGAACTAATAGTTGAAAATGCAGAGTCTGCTCTTAAAAAAACTTTATCAGACTATGACTTACATATTGTTGAATATACTGTTGCTCCATACTTTATGCAAGGCAAAGGCTCGGGATTCCATCAGTGGTTAATTGAATTTAAAAACCCACCTAAAAACCTAGCTTCATTCAAAAAAGATTTGGATTTAAACATTCAAAAAACAAATACTGACTATAAATCTAAAAGATTTAAAAATATTACAATGTCTGAAATTGATATAATTATAGCAAGAAAAAATCAGTTTTATGATTGGTTAAAAGACAAAAAAAAGTTAGGGGGGCAAAATAAGATTCCAAGGTTATGCAATGACCGAAATTTGATTGAAGAAATTTTAACTTATAGTTAAGAAGCTGCTTTTAGAACATTAAGTTTAGAGTTAGATAATTTACTAATTATATAGCGCTTATCAATTTTTAATTTTTTTCTTTTTGATCCAGGTAATTCAAACATAGCATCATTTAAAACCAACTCACAAATAGATCTTAAACCCCGAGCTCCTAATTTATATTCAAGAGCTTTTTCAACAATATAATCTAAGCTGTCATCAGAAAATGAAAGCTTAATATCATCAATTTCAAAAAGCTTTTTATATTGTTTAATGATTGCATTTTTTGGATCAGTTAAAATAGATCTAAGAGCATTTCTATCTAAATTTTTCATATAAGTTAAAACTGGCAGTCTTCCAATAATTTCTGGAATTAAACCGAATTCTTTTAAATCCGTTGGAGAAATATAACTTAGCAAATCTTGAATTTCATTTTTTGAAATTTCATAGGAATTCTTATATCCAACGACCTGCATGTTTAACCTTTTAGAAATAATTTTTTCAATACCATCAAATGCTCCTCCAGCAATGAATAAAATATTCTGTGTATCTAACTCAATAAACTTTTGATCAGGATGTTTTCTACCGCCTTTTGGGGGAACATTAACTACGGAGCCTTCAAGTAGTTTCAAAAGAGCTTGTTGCACTCCTTCTCCAGAAACATCTCTAGTTATAGATGGATTATCATTTTTTCGCGCTATTTTATCAATTTCATCAATAAAAACAATACCCTTTTCTGCTTTAAATTGATCATAGTCCGAAGCCTGTAGTAATCTTGTTAAAATTGTTTCGACATCCTCTCCTACATATCCTGCTTCAGTCAAAACAGTTGCATCAACAATAGCTAGAGGAACATTAAGCATTTTTGCAATTGTTTTAGCAACTAAAGTTTTACCAGTTCCAGTTTGTCCAGCAATTATTACATTACTTTTTTCAATTTCAACATCATTTTTTTTTGGAATTTGAAAAAGTCTTTTGTAGTGATTGTAAACAGCTACAGAAATTATTTTTTTTGTTTGTTCCTGACCAATAATATAATCATCTAAAAAAGATTTTATTTCTTTAGGTTTTGCAATTTTAAGATCATCATTGTTTTTTTCAGTATCATTTTTTTTATTTTCTTCAACAATGATTCCATAAGCTTGTTCAATACAACTATCACAAATATGAGCTTCTTGACCAGCAACCAGTAAATTAGTTTGAACTTTAGTTAAACCACAAAATGAACATGTTAATTCTTTTTCAGACATTAACTATTTTTTTAATAAAACTTCATCAATCATACCGTATTTTTTTGCTTCTGGTGCTTTCATCCAATAATCTCTATCACTGTCATCATAAACCTTATCATATTTTTGACCCGTGTGTTTTGCTATTATTTCGTAAAGTTCTTTTTTTAATTTTATTATTTCTCGTGCAGTAATTTCTATATCTGAAGCTTGACCTTGGGCTCCACCTAAGGGTTGATGAATCATTACCCTAGAGTGCTCCAAACCTGATCTTTTCCCTTTTTGACCTGAGCATAATAAAACGGCAGACATTGATGCAGCAATTCCCGTACATATCGTTGCAACTTCAGGATTAATAAATTGCATGGTGTCATATATACCTAAACCAGCATAAACTGACCCACCAGGTGAATTTATATAAATCTGAATATCTTTATCTTTGTCAGTACTTTCTAAAAACAATAATTGGGCTTGAATAATATTAGCTATTGAGTCATTTATAGCTGTACCTAAAAAAATAATTCTGTCCATCATCAACCTTGAAAAGACATCCATTTGGGCAACATTTAATTGTCTTTCCTCAATTATATAAGGTGTCATACTTCCAACAATTTTATCATAATACAATGAATTTATACCATGATGTTTGATAGAGTATTTTTTAAATTCTTCAGAGTAGTCCATATTTATATATTAAAGAATTATAAAGTTAGTTATTTTTTAGAATAAGCCATTTCAATAAATTTTTCATAATTCACTGAATTCTCTTTGATTTTCATTTCGGATTTAAACAACTTAATTAATTTTTGACTTAAAAGCTGATCCGAAATTCTTTTAACCTCATCCTTATTAGACATAAGTCTACCAGAAATTGATTCCAGTTCCTGATCACTTGGGTTCATTTGACCATACTGTTTCATTTGTTCCAATATGACTTTCTTTGAGAATTCTTTTATTTGATTAGATTCAATTTTGATTTTATTATCATTAATTATCTTGGATTCAATTAATTGATAACGTAAACCTTTTTCAGATTTATTAAATTCCTTTTCAGATTCATCATAAGTTAAATTATTTTCTCCTGCAGTTTGCATCCATTTTTTTAGGAAAGTTTCTGGCAAATCAAATTTTGTGTTTGAAATTAAGAATTCTGTGACATCATTTAAAAACTTTTGATCAGATTGATTGGAAAAGTTTTTTTCAGCATCTTCTTTTAATTTGACTCTAAGCTCAGTCGCTGATTTAATATTATCCTTTCCAAAAAGTTTATCAAAAAGTTCTTGATCGAGATCTGCGGGTAATCTTTCATTTATTTCACTGAGTTCAAAATCAACTAAATTAATTTTTGTTTTGTTTTCATCGTTCAATTTAAGATGAAATGATAAATCTGAATCTTTTTCAAATAGATTTTTAGTTTTAAACTGAACTGAATCACCAATTTTCATTTCTTTTATTAAATCTTGATTTGATTTTCCTTTGATATTTTCAATTTTAAAGCTACTATTATTTTCTATTTCATATTCGCTATTTCTAAATATGCCATTTATTTCAAATCCATCTTCAATGTTATTTTTAGACACAAGCTTTCCATACTGATTTTGAATATTAGAAATTTGATTATCAATCATTTTTTTATCTGCTTCAATTTTAAAATAAATAATGGATTTTTTATTTTTCAGAGAAATATCAAATTTAGGTGAAAGACCTATCTCAAAATCAAATGATAATTGATCAGAATTCCAATCCAAATTTGAGTTTTTAACTGGGATAGGATTACCTAAAATTTGTAATTTTTCTTTTACTAAATAATCACTTAATGTCTTTTGAATTAACTTATTGATTTCATCTACTTTTACAGATAATCCATATTGTTTTTTTATAAGCCCAATAGGTGTATGTCCCTTTCTAAAACCTGGAATGTTGGCTCTTTTTTTATAGTCCAATAAAATTTTATCTACATTTTTTTCATAATCATTTTTATTAATTTTAATGGTCAATAATGAATTTAATTTATCTTGATCTTTTCTTGAAACTTCCATATTTGATTTGAAATTTGGGCGTAAAAATAGGTCTTTTTAGGGTTGTGACCAATTTTAATTTTTTAAAAAATAATTTATTCTTTCAAAGAAAATTTCAGGATTTTCTACATGCGCCCAATGTCCAGCATTGGGAATTTCAATAAACTTTAATTTTGGAAAGAAAATGGTTGATTTATCAAGATTAATCGGATCTATATATTTAGATTTTTGACCTTTAACAAATAAGACATCTCCTAAAAAGGGGGATTTAAGTTTTGGAGCCAATTCAACTTCGTTAAATTTTGATTTTAAAACATTTAAATTAAATTTAAAATTAAACTTTCCATTATTTTTTCTCTGTAAATTTTTTAATAAAAACCCTCTCATTGAAGAATCCTGAATTTTATTTTTTAAAAAAATATCAGCTTCTTTTCTTGAACTAATATTTTTTAAATCCATTGAATCGAGATATTTAATAATATTTGAGAAATTACTCTGATAATCTATAGGTAAGATATCTACAACGATTAATTTGTCAACCAATCTTGGATATAAGGATGAAAACATCATAGCAGTTTTTCCGCCCATAGAGTGACCCATTATTGAAACTTTAGATATTTTTTTAAGATTCAAGTAATTGAAAATATCATCAGCCATTATTTTATAATTAAACTCAGAACTATGAAAACTATCACCATGATTTCTTTGGTCAATCAAATGTAATTCAAAGTCTTTGTCTTGCATTTTTTTTGCATAAGACTTCCAATTATTTGACATACCTAAAAATCCGTGTAATACAATTAGTTTTGAGGAACTTTTACCAATTATCTTACTATTGAGAATCATCTTTTCATTTTTTGTAGGTATAAATTAATAACATTTTCTATACCTAAATACAAAGATTCAGAAATCAAAGCATGTCCAATAGAAACTTCATCTAAATATGGGATTTTTTCTACGAAGTATCTTATATTTTTGAGGTTTAGGTCATGACCTGCATTAACTCCGATTTCAAGTTCATTTGCCAACTTAGATGATTTTATAAAATCATCAATAATTTTAAGATTACCTTTTGAAAAATTTTTTGCAAAAACTTCAGTATAGAGTTCAATTCTATCACAACCTGTTTTTTTGGCTGCTTCGATAAATTTTAAATTAGGATCAACAAAAATGGATGTTCTAATACCATTACTTTTAAATTTATCAATAACATCTTTTAAAAAACGATGATGTTTAATAGTATCCCAACCAGCGTTTGAAGTTATTGCATTAGGTAAATCCGGTACAAGAGTTACCTGAGTAGGTTTAATCTTACAAACTAAATTTACAAACTTTTTAATGGGGTTTCCTTCAATATTATATTCTTTGTACAATACTTTTGGTAAATCTTTAGCATCCTTGTAGGTAATGTGGCGTTGGTCAGGTCTAGGATGTACAGTAATTCCATCCGCACCAAAGGACTGTATATCAGATGCCATTTTTATCAGGTTAGGGGTATTACCTCCCCGAGCATTTCTGATTGTAGCAATTTTATTGATATTAACACTTAATTTGACCAAAATTTTTTTTCAAAAATACGAACTTTTTCACCTCATTTTTCTGTTTTTTTTAATAATTTGCACATGAATTTGTTTAAAAATGAAAATTGCGATATACAGTGAAAGTAAAGGAAAAGTTACGCATAGTGTATTATTAAAACTTTTTGATTTTCAAGAACAGTACAAAATAGATTTTACGATTGAAAAAACGTTTTATAAATCATTATTAAAAAATTTTAAGTTCAACAAAATCTGTAAAACGTTTTGTACTATTAAAGACTTAAATAATTCAATTGATTTAATGGTTACAATCGGTGGAGATGGAACTCTTTTAAGATCTATCAAATACATTGAAGATTTAGAAATCCCTATAATTGGTATTAATACTGGAAGATTAGGGTTCCTAGCTACTTTAAACCAAGATTTAATTAAGAATAAAATTGAAAAAATTCTAAAAAAAGATTTCGAAATTGAAAAAAGATCATTGGTTGAAGTAGAATTTCAAGATAAAGAAAATAACCTTGATTTTAAATATGCATTAAATGAAATAAGTGTTAGTAGGAAAAACACAACATCAATGATTAAAATCAAAACTAATCTTAATGGTGAGTTTTTAAATTCATACTGGGCTGACGGATTAATAATATCGACTCCAACCGGTTCAACCGGATATTCTTTAAGCTGTGGAGGGCCAATTATGAGCCCCTTAAGTGAAACACTTTCATTAACTCCAATTGCTCCCCACAATTTAAATGCACGCCCCATCATAATCCCAGATAATACCAAGATTGAATTGTTTGTAACTGGTAGAGAAAAAAACCATTTGTTATCTCTAGATTCTAAAATTATCTCATTAAAAAATGGAACCTTGATCAAAATAATGAAAGCTGAATTTAAAATAAGAATTGCTCATCTATATGAAGATAATTTCTATAAAACTCTCAGAAGTAAATTATTGTGGGGAGAGGATAAAAGGAATTGATAATTTTTGATTTCATTGTATCAACTTCAACTGATATTGTATTTTTTATATTTGTGGACTAAATATGTTTAGAAAAATTATTTATGTCGTCATTTTAATGGCTTGTAATTTATCAGCTCAAGAAAATGAAATTGGTATTTTTTTTGGAGGAACTAATTATATAGGTGAGATTGGACCAACAACATATATTGATCCTTTCAAATACGAAGGCTCGAGAAGGAAATTATTTCAAAATTTGTCTTCAAGCAATTATGTTATAGGAATTTTATATCGAAAAAATTTTAATAATAGAATTGCTGCCCGAGCACAATTAAATTATGCAAAAATTGGAAGCAATGATTTATGGAACGGGAGCTCTAAATATAGAAAAGAAAGAAAAAAAAGCTTTAGTAATACTATATCAGGTGAAATAACTTTAGGAATTGATTTTAATTTTTTTGAATTTGATTTAAAAAGTGATGGATTAGAAATGACACCATATATACATACTGGTCTAAGCTTTTTAAGATTTGATGCCTTGCACTATCCAATCGGAGTAAATTCAGCCAAAAAGTATTCAAATGAATCAACTTTTGCTATTCCAATTACTGTTGGTTACAAATTAAAACCATTAAGAGATTTTATAATTGCATTTGAGATTTCAGCTCGACATAGTTTTACGGATAATTTAGATGGAAGTTATCCACAATACGAAAACATGGCACAATACTCCCAAAAATCTTTTGGAAGTAATCTTAGTCAAGATTGGTATGTTTTTACTGGATTTACACTAACTTACAGCTTTGGTTTTGAACCATGCTATTGTCCTAATTAAATTTAAAAGGTGAAAAAAAATTATAAAATACCACAACATGTTGCAATTATAATGGATGGTAATGGAAGATGGGCAAAACAATTAGGCAAACAAAGAGTTTTTGGTCATAAAAATGGAACAGATTCAGTAAGAGAGTGTATTGAGGGAGCTGCGGAAGTTGGTATAAATTACGTGACTCTTTATGTTTTTTCCATGGAAAATTGGAAAAGACCGAAATTTGAAGTAAATGCATTAATGCAACTTCTTATCAATTCTCTTGAAGATGAATATCCAACACTGATGAAAAATGATATTAAGTTATTAGCTATCGGAGATTTAAATTCCCTTAATGCTTTATCAAAGCAAAAACTAAATGATGTTATTTTTAAAACATCGAATAACAAAAAACTTGTTTTGACATTGGCAATTAGCTATGGTTCAAAACAGGAACTAACTCAAGTTGTAAAAAATATTTCAGAGAAAGTTAAAAATAACATAATTTCTAAAGAAAATATTGATGAAAAGATAATAAATCAGCATCTTTACACCCGAAATTTACCAAATGTTGATCTTTTAATAAGAACAGGAGGAGAGTTCAGGATAAGTAATTTTTTGTTGTGGCAAATAGCTTATGCTGAATTATATTTTTCTGAGAAACTTTGGCCAGATTTTAGAAAAGAAGATTTTTTTAATGCTATTGAAAGTTATAAAAAAAGAGACAGAAGGTTTGGAAAGGTTATTGATTATAAATAATTCAAAAATATTTTTGAAAAGTATACAAAAATTATTTGCATTAACAATTTTAATTTTTGGATTACATATTAATGCCCAAGAAACATCCTTTAATAAGGGTAATGAATATATTTTAAATGAAATTTCAGTATCCGGATTAAAAAGTTTTAATGAACAAACTGTAATAACTTATACAGGTTTAAGAAAAGGTCAAAAAATTAGAATTCCTGGTGAAGAAATTAGTGCAATAATTAACAAATTATGGAAACTTGATTTATTTAGTGACATAAACTTTTATTTAAATAAAATAGATGGAGACAAAGTGGATATTGAACTTGTAATTGAGGAACTTCCTACTCTTTCAGAGTTCAAAATCACTGGAATAAAAAAATCAAAAGCTGAAACAATTGCGTCAGATACTGAAATAAAAAAGGGCAAGAAAATTACTCAAAACTTTATTAAAACAACTAGAAATTACATCGTAAATAAATATAAAAAAGATGGTTTTTTAAATACAAAAGTTAATATTGATGTTCAACCAGATACATCTGAAATCAATTACAGTAAAATGTTTATAAGGGTAGATCTTGGAGACCGAGTAAAAATCAAAGAAATTGATTTTCGTGGAAATGAAATTTTCAAGTCAAAAAAGCTCAAAAAACAAATGAAAAATACTAAAACCAAAATACCCGGAAGGTTTTGGAAAAAATCAAAATACATAGATAAAGATTACAAGGAGGATCTAGTTTCAATATTGGACTTTTACAAAGAGAAAGGATACAGAGATGCAAGAATAAAAAAAGATACAGTAATTATTGACAAAAAAAACATTACACTTAACCTAGATATTGAAGAAGGAAATAAATATTATTTTGGAAAAATATCTTTTTTGGGTAATACTGTTTACAGCGACACTCAATTATCTCGTGCTCTGGGATTATTTACTGGAGACACATACAATGGCGTATTATTAAAAAAAAGAATTGCTGATAATACAAAACCTGATGGTGAAGATCTTACCAATTTATATCAAAATAATGGCTATCTGTTCTCATCTATAAATCCGGTCGAAGTTTCAGCTAAAAATGATACCATTGATTTTGAGATTAGAATAATTGAGGGTAAGCCTGCTTATTTTAATAAAATTTCTGTCATTGGAAATGACAGGACTAATGATAATGTTATTTACAGGGAGTTAAGAACAAAACCTGGGGAGTTGTATAGTAAAGATCAGGTTGTAAGAACAGTCCGAGAGTTAGGTCAGACGGGGTTTTTTGATCCTGAACAGATTAGTCCTGATTTTAAAAATGTTGATCCAAACGCCGGAACTGTTGATATTGAGTATGGTCTTGTTGAAAAATCGGCTAGTCAAGTTGAATTGCAAGGTGGATACGGAGGGGGTGGATTTATAGGTACTTTAGGTTTATCTTTCAATAACTTTTCGATAAGAGGTTTAAAAGATTTTCCTGAAAAATACAAACCCGTTCCTATGGGAGATGGACAAACATTTGCTCTTAGACTTCAAGCTAACCGATTTTATAGTACACAAAGCTTTTCATTTTCTGACCCATGGTTCGGAGGAAAACAACCAACTCAATTTTCATTTTCAATTTCAAAGAGCAAACAATTTAGGTATGATTATTACACTGGACAAGCAAATAAAAATCAATATTTTGAGATTTCAGGAGCATCAATAGGTTTGGCAAAAAGATTAAGAGTTCCTGATGATTATTTTGTTTTTTCTCAGGCACTTAGCTATCAGTATTATGATATGAATAATTACTATACTGGACTTTTTACATTTGGAGAAGGCAAATCAAATAACATTGCTTACACTGCTGGTTTATCTAGAAACAACACATATACCAACCCTGTTTTCCCTCTTGGTGGCTCTTTATTTGAATTAAGAGCTAAACTTACTTTACCATATTCATTATTCAATGGAGTTGATTATGCTGACTTACCAAATCAAGCTGAATTTCAAAATGATGATGGCACACCAAATCAAGCTAAAATTGATCAAGAAAAATATAGATGGCTCGAATTTTATAAAATTAATTTTAAAGGAAGTTGGTATACAAGAATTATTGACAAATTTGTTTTAAAAACACATGCTGAATTTGGATTTTTAGGAGCATATAACCAAGATCGTGGAATAATTCCATTTGACAGATTTTTCTTAGGTGGGGATGGAATGTCTCAATATGCCATGGACGGTAGAGAAACAGTTGCTTTGAGAGGATATCCAAATAATTCACTTTCTGGTCAAGACGGATCAACAATTTATAATAAATTTTCATTAGAGCTTAGATATCCAATTACCTTAAAGCCATCTGCATCAATTTTTGCTTTGACATTTCTCGAGTCTGGTGATGGTTTTAATAGTTTTAGAGAATTTAACCCTTTTTACGGAAAAAGATCACTTGGTTTAGGAGTAAGAATTTTTATGCCAGCTTTTGGACTTCTTGGAATTGATTTTGCTTATGGTATGGATAATCAATATGATGGAGATATTAGTCCTCATGGTTGGGAAACTCATTTTGTAATTGGACAACAATTTTAAAAACTATACGTTATGTTGATTAACTGTTATGAATAAATTTTCACATTTTAACATTATTATTTTAAGTATTTTGTTAATCAACTCCTCTTTTGCTCAAAAAACAGAGAGAATCGGCTATGTAAACATGGAATATATATTATCCCAAATGGATGATTATAAAACAGCTAATGCTCAATTAGAAGAAAAGATTGGAAAATGGAAAAAAGAAATAGACTTAAAAAAAAGAGACATTCAAAATCTAAAGGATAGTCTGGAAATAGAGAAACCACTTTTATCAGATGATATAATAGAAGACAGGAAATCTGAAATTGAATTTGAGGAAAAAGAACTTACTGATTACCAAACCAAAAGATTTGGAGTAAATGGAGATTGGGTAGCTCAAGAGTTTTTACTTATTCAGCCAATTCAAGATAAAGTATTAAATATTGTAGAATCCATCTCAAAGCAAAAAAAGTTTGATAAGATATTTGATGAATCTGCAGATGCAATTATGTTTTATTCGGAAAAAAAATACGATATTAGCGGCCTGGTTTTAAAAAGTATTCTTAAAAACGAAAAAATTGAGAAATTAAATTTAGAGTTTGAAGATGAGAAAGTTAATAAAGAATATGAAGAAAAAAAGAAATTACTTGAAGTACGAAGAACTCAAAAGCAAGAGGAATTAAAAGAAAAAAGAGAACTACTTTTAAAACAAAGGGAAGAAAAAAGAAAGGCTTATCAACAAAGAAGGGATAGCTTATTGAAATTAAAAAAGAGAAAATAACCATTAAAAAAGTATAAAATGAAAACTTTTAAAAAATTATCAATTACTATTTTATTTTTATTTGCAACTTTAACTATAAGTGCTCAAAGTAAAATTGCTCACATAAACTCGCAGGCACTAATCAGTGAAATGCCTGAAGTTAAAGAAGCGCAAGCTCAACTTGAAAAATTGCAACAAACTTATGCAACTGAAATTGAAGCTTCAATGAAGGAATATCAAACTAAGCTCCAAACATATTCTGCTGATGCGCAGAACCAAACAGAGGTTACAAATCAAGCGCGTCAGAAGGAATTAGCTGGAATGGAACAAAATATTCAACAATACCAACAAACTGCATCTCAGGATATACAAAAAAAACAAGCAGATCTTTTAAAGCCACTTATTGATAAAGCAAAGGCTGCTATTCAAAAAGTTGCAAAAGAACAAGGCTTTGACTATGTAATTGATGCTACTGAAGGTGGAAGCTTAATCCTTGCAGGCGGTAAAGATTTAATTGAAGAGGTTAAAGTCGAACTTGGATTCTAAATATTAAATAACTACATACTTAAAAAAAAACTATCTACATTTAGGTAGTTTTTTTATTTTCATTTAATGTTAAATTCACCAATTGGCATCTTTGACTCAGGTATCGGAGGTATTTCAATTTTCGAAGAAATAAAAAAAGTATTACCAAACGAAAATATAATCTACCTTGCTGATAATTTTAACTCACCATATGGAAAAAAATCTAAAAATTTAATTACTAAACTTAGTTTTAGTAATGCTAATTTTTTAATAGAAAAGGGATGTAAATTAATAGTAGTTGCATGTAACACAGCTACAACAAATTCAATAAAAGAATTAAGATCAAAATTTAGTATTCCATTTGTGGGGGTTGAACCTCCAATAAAACCTGCTTCAGAAAAGACTAAAACTGGTGTAATTGGTGTGTTAGCTACAAGTGGAACCTTAAAAAGTGGATTATTTAATAATACTACCTTAAACTATACATCAAATGTCAAAATGATAGAGAAAAGTGCTAATGGTTTAGTTGAACTAATTGAGAAAGGAGTTTTTAGTGGTGAAAAAATTACAAAAATTTTAAAGAAAAGTTTAAAACCTATGATTAAAGAAAAAATTGATATTCTTTGTTTAGGATGTACACACTATCCAATAATTATTGATACAATACAGTCATTGGTTCCTAATCATGTCCAAGTTATTCACAGTGGGATTGCAGTTGCCAAACAAACAAAAAAATTAATTAAAAGAAATAAAATAAATAATGAAAATAATAGAGCACAATACTCATTTTATTGTAACGGCTCAATAGATTCTTTAAATAAGATTTTAAATAATAAATTTGTAATTACTAAGATTTAAAATGGAAAAATATCAAATAAAATATAAAGAGACTAGTAGGGATGAAGAGTTAGAGTTTTATTCAAATAAATTTTTATCAGAAAAAAGAGTTGTGTTTGAAAAAATTGAAGATGCAAAAGATTTTCCTTTAATCAAACAAATATTTTATTTGCCTTTCGTAAAAAAAGTAGTTTTAAATAAGCGTTCATTATATGTTGAAAAATTAAATATTTTAAATTGGGAAGAAGTGCAAAATGAACTTTGTAAACAAATTCAAGATTTTTTAAACGAAGGAGGTTTGATTTCAAGTAAAGATATTAGAAAAAACTCCCCTACAACTGTATATGCGGAAAGTACTCCCAACCCAAATGTCATGAAATTTGTTTTGAATAAACAAGTTTTTAATGATGTATTTGAATTCAAAAAAGTGGAAGAAACAAAAAATGCTCCACTAGCAAAATCACTTTACCAATTTCCTTTTGTTAAAGAAGTTTTTTTTGATTTCAATTTCATTTCAGTAACCCAAAAAAATAGTTTTAATTGGGAAGAAAATGTAATGGATGTCAGGGAGTTTATCAAAAGCTTTATTGAGGATGGCAATATTTTAATAAATGAAAACCTTACTAAAAACAACTCTAATAAATTTACTCCTAACTATGAAAATGTTGATGAAATTTCTAAACAAATCATTTCCATAATTGAGCAACACGTTAAACCGGCTGTAGCATCCGACGGAGGCAATATTGTTTTTGAATCTTATGATAAAGAAACAAAAAATGTTAATGTTATTCTTCAAGGGGCCTGTAGTGGTTGTCCATCATCAACAGTAACTTTAAAAAATGGAATTGAAAATATGCTGAAACAAATGTTGCCTGGACTGATTTCAGATGTTAATGCAATTAATGGTTAATTAATTTATTGAGAATTTTTTTAAATAATCTGGTTCAAAATATGCTAAATTTTCAAAGATCGAATCATTAAATTTCTCATTCGATATTCTTACCATTTCATTGGATGATGGCAAACAATTATTGAATGAAAAGATAAGGTTTGAATTTTTTTGTAAAATACTTTCACATTTTTTTTGACCAGAACCCACAAAATAAATTTTGTTATTATTTGATAGCTCTTTAAATGATTTTGATGTAATAATTCTTGGCGCTGGGTTTTCAATTACATTATAAGATGGATCAAAAACTCCAAAATAAACCTCATCTCTTCTTGCATCTATTACAGGAACTATCAATCCTTTTTCAATTTTAATTTGATGTGCTAAAATTAAAAGTGTAGAAACTGAAATTAAAGGAATATTAAGGGCATAACAAAGACCTTTAGCTGCAGCTGCACCTATTCTGAGACCAGTATAAGAGCCTGGTCCTTTGCTGATTGCAACTGCAGATAGCTCTTCAATTAAAACATTCGATTTTTTTAAAATTTCTTTTATAAATGAATGTAGTTGCACAGAATGAGAATAGTTTTCACTATTTATCTCTTTAATTATTATTAAATTTCCGTTTAAAGCTAATGAGACCGAGCAATTGGTTGATGAAGATTCTAAATTTAAAATATATGACATCAAAAATAAAATTCAAGTATTACTAATCTTGATAATTATTTAACTGTAATCGGAACCCCAAAATAAAATTCCAAAACTTTAAGCTTAAATATGTAATCATATTTCGTTCTGATGAGTTCAGATTGTGCTAATTCATACCTTTGTTTAGCTTGCGTAAAATCAAACGAATTCATTGCTCCTACCTCAAATTTGTCCTGTGCATATTCAAATGCTAACTTTCTTGCATCAATTAACTTCTGAGATGCCTGGAAGGCTTTAAGTGCACCTTTTGCATCATTAAATGATTGATTAACAGTATTTTCTAAATCTAATTTTTTTTGCAAAAGTGAGTTTTCACTTCTCATAATATTAATTTTTGTTTGACTAACATTATTTCTTCTAGAAAAATTATTAAGAATTGGGATGGATAAGCTTAATCCAAAGTTTTGACCCGCATTCAAATCAAATTGTTCAGAAAAAGAAAGTGGACTAGCTATTTTCATCTTGTTATATGGAGCAACTACTCTTTCACCAGTCCCCTCAACCACACCAATAGGAGCATATTCAATTTCATCAGAGGAAATGAGTCTGTCTGAGTAACCTATTCTTGAACTATATGAATAAAATGCAGATAAACTTGGTTGTAATAGAGCTTTAGAAATTTCTAAATCTTTTTTTGCAATATCTAAATTTGTTTCAAATAGTTTTATTTCTTTCTTATTTGATACAGCGTAATTAAAAATTTCGGAAGGTGTCTTTGTCATTACATCTGAAATAGGAATATCATAAGTTTCATTAGCAATTTCAAAGCCTTCAAAATCTTCAATTAATAAAAGCTGAGCAAGTGCTATTTTTGATAAAAAATATCCATTTTTAGCATCAACAAGATTTTTCTCTTGTGATGCTAAATTTGCTTCTATTTCATACAGATCGCCAGATGGAACGACACCAGCATTAACCAGTTCTTTTATCCTTGATAATTCATCTTTAGTGATTTCAAGTTGTAATTCTTGTACAGCCAAAGTTTCCTTACTAAACAAAATTTGCAAATAAGAATTAGCAACTAAAAGAGCCACATTTTCACTCATATCTTCAAGTTGATATTGTCTAGCTAAAATGGACAAATTTGCTCGATGAAGTCTTTTAACATTTTGAAGTCCACTGTATATACTAACATTCATATTTAAATTCATGGATGTAAATTGTGTTGTAACATTTTCAAGTAAACCAGTTGTAATATTTTGATTCAAGCCAACATTCCAAGAATGACTACTACTGAGATTTAGATTTGGTAAAAAATTCCCAATAGCTCCTTTTTTTTCTATTTCAGATCCTACATAATCTAATTCAGATTGTTTAATTGAAATATTCATTTCCAATGCTCTTTCTACACATTCTTGAAGTGTCCATGTTTTTTGTGCTAATAAAATATTAGGCACAATTATTATAAATAAATACTTTAATATTTTCATATAATTGAATTATTTAATCAAAATTTGTTGTTTCATCATCTCTGCTATCAACATCACCTCTTTTAACAGGCTCTGTCTTATTCCAAACTTTTATTTTATCAGATTTCTTCACTCCGCTAATTAACTCTGCATTCACTCCATCTGAAATACCCAATTTAACATCTCTTCTAACGAATTTTTGATCAGATGTTTCAATTTCTACATATGGTTTTTTTGTTTCAGAATCGTATTGTAATAATGCTTCGCTTATAGCTGTAATATCTATTTTTTTATCAGTTACTATGGATGCATTTGCACTGTAACCAGCTCTAACTATGTATTCATCATCCAAATAAACTTCTCCTTCAATTTTAAACTGAATAGCTCCCGCAACTTCGGTTCCCTTAGGTGCGATTAATCTTAATTTAGCATCATATTCTTTATCTTCAATTGCTCCGAGTGTAACAATCAATGGCATTCCTGAGGTTAATTTTCCCACTTCTCCTTCATCTACCTGTCCTTCAAAAATCATCTTATTTAGGTCAGCAATTGTTGCAATAGTGGACCCTGCATTGAATGTATTTGCTTGAATTACTTGGTCTCCTTCTTTTATTGGAATTTCTAAAATAGTTCCTGAGACAGTAGCTCGAACATTAGTATTTGTTATTGAAGATCCACCGGACGATCCTAGTTTTATTATTTGTAGATCACTTCTAGCATTTGATAAATTCTGCATATCTTGATTATATCTTAATTCTGAAGCATTAAACTCTTGTTCAGAAATTATTTCTTTTTTAAACAAAACCTTATTTCTTTCAAATTCAATTTTAGAATTTTTCATTACAATTTCGGCACTCTTAACTCTTCCTTCAGCTGAGTTAAGAGTTTGTTCATTAGGAACAACTTTAATTCTTGCAATTAGATCTCCTGCAAAAATTTCATCACCTTCTTCAACATAAATTTCTTGTATAATACCAGCAATTTGAGGAACTACATTAACTTCATCTTCCGGCAAAACCTTTCCAGTAGCAACAATTTTTTCCTCAATAGTTGTTGTTATCAAAGTTTCCGTGTCATAAACAATTGAAGACTTACTATTTGATTTAATAAAAAATGCACTAGCAAATAAAATTCCTCCTATAAGTAGAACAATTCCGACGTATTTTAAATATTTCATATTTATTTATTTATTATAATTTATTCTTCTCTTAATGCATCAATAGGTTTTACACTTACTGCCTTTTGAGCAGGTATAAGGCCAATTAACGTTCCCAGTATAATCATTAAAACTAATGCTCCTAATACATAAGGAATAGGAACTGTTGGATTAGTATATGGGAAATCTGTCATATCAACAGTAGCAGCATTAATACCATAAAGAACGAAAGCTCCTAAAATTATACCAATAATTCCAGCCAGAATAGTTAAAAAAACTGATTCTAAAATAATTTGAGATCTAACCTCAGAGGGTGTCGCGCCTAATGCTCTTCTAATTCCAATTTCTTTTGTTCGTTCTTTTACAGATATTAATAATATATTTCCTATACCTATAACTCCTGCTAAAATAGTAGCAATTCCAACAATTAACGATAAAAATGTAAGTCCATTAGCAAAATTCATAGTTTTTTTAAATACTTCACCTAAGTTAAAGCCACCAATAGCTCTTTCATCATTAGGATCAATTTTATGTATTTGTTTCAAAGTTGCTTTAATATCTTTTTCAACTTGAACTCCATTTATATTTTCGTCTGCAGCAATCATAAAAAATCCAACTTCATCACCTGTATTAAATATTTTTTTAAATGTTGCAAAAGGAATATAGATATCTCCATCATCTCCAAATCCACCACCTTGAACAAATTTATGAACTCCAACAACTCTAAAATTCATTTTATTTATAGAGATAAATTTCCCAATTGGATCTTCATTATCTTCAAATAATTCAAGTTGTGTTCTCTCACCGATAACACAAACTTTTCTTTCAAATTTAATATCAGATTCATTAATAAATCTTCCTCCTTCATATATTTTTGATGTCGCAATCTTTATATACTCAGGAAACTCACCATATATAGCATAAGTTCCTGTTTTATTTCCCCTAACAATATTTCCTCCAGCAGAACCAAAAACGCCTCTTACATTTCTTGGGGCAATAAACTTTATTCCTTTAACTCTTTTTTTTATAATTTCAGCATCACCCAATTTTAATTGAATTGCTCTTTGGGATTTGTATCCGGCATATGGAAGGCTTGAATACTGGCCCCAAATAAAAATACTGTTTGACGCAATCGACTGAAATGCTCTTTCAAAACCATTATCAAGGCCTTTTGAAGATCCAGCAAGTGCAATATATATAAATATACCCCACAAAACTCCAATCATAGTAATTACAGTTCTTACTTTATTTTTTTGGATTGAACCAAAAATTTCTTGCCATGTATCTTTATCAAATAATCTTTTCATTTTATTTATCACTCAAAGCTTCAATGGGTTTTATTTTAGCTGCCCTTTTTGCAGGCAAATATCCAGCAAATGCACCAAAACCAATTAATAAAAAAGTTGCTAGTATCGCAGTATTTAAATCTACATATGGGTCAGTTATATAATACTCCTCTTCTAGTGTATTCCCAACTAATTTTAATATACCTATACCAATAAGAAGACCAATATAACCGGAAATTGATGTAATAAAAATTGCTTCCTGAAGGATCATTCCTATAATTGAACTAGGCGTTGCTCCTATTGCTTTTCTTATACCAAGTTCCTTAGTTCTTTCTTTAACTACAAAAACCATAATATTTGATATTCCAATTATTCCTGCCAATAAAGTTCCAATTCCAACAAACAAAATAATTGCAGAAAGAGCACTTTTAAATTGATCGTTTTCTTTTAAGTCTGATGCAGCACTTCTTATAGAGATCCCTCTTGGGTCCGTTGGGTCAATAAATTTCTTTTGTTTTAAATATTTTTTTAACTGCTTTTCAAATGCAACTGCACCAGCATAACCGATTTCAGGCTTGTAAGAAATGATAATCTGTCCTAATTTATCAGTATTTTTTTGAATTAATTGCAAAGTGGTGTAGGGAACATATACTATTCTTTCTTCATTGTCCCCTCCGTCATCTTGAAAAACTCCTATAACTTTCCATGATCTTCCACCGCCTGAAACAAATTTTCCTAATGCATCTTCTTCTCCAAATAAATCTTGTTTTACTAATCTTCCAATAACCACATTTCTCTCTTTATTATCTACATCCAATCCATTTATATACCTTCCATTCATCATAATAGTCATCTCATTTTTTTGATGTGAAGGAGCCACTCCTCTTATAGAGTAGTTATTTGATTTTAATTTATAGCCTACATTACCGCTCTCAGAAATTCTTGGTGTAATACCGTCAATATAAAATGAAAACCTGGATTTAATATCCTCTAAATCCTTATTGTCAAATTCGATTCTCCTATTGGCTTCATAACCCATGTATGGCTTCGAGGTCCTCCTAGCATTAACCCACATTGTATTTAATGCGTCATCTTTAAAGAATTTGTCAAAGGTATTGTCTAACCCATTCCCAAATCCAAACAGTACAACAAATATTAAAATACCTAAAGCAACAGTAAAACCTGAAAGAAAAGTTCTTAATTTATTTTTTTTAATTGTATCAAATATTTCTAACCAACGATCTCTACTAAACATTAGATTGCTTTTATCATTTTATTTTTCTTGTCTTCCATTATAATTCCATCTTTTAGTCTTACTATTCTAGAACACATTTTAGCTATATCTTCTTCATGAGTTACAATTAAAATTGTTTTTCCAGATTCATTTATTTTTTGAATCAATGCCATAACTTCTTTTGATGTTTTTGAATCTAGTGCTCCCGTAGGTTCATCTGCTAATAATACTTTTGGTTGTGAAACCATAGCTCTTGCTATGGCAACTCTTTGTTTTTGACCACCTGAAAGTTCACTTGGTAGGTGAGTTGCCCATTCTTTTAAACCTACTTGTTCTAAATATTCTAATGCTTTTGATTCCCTGTCTTTGCGTTTCATACCCTGATAGTATAGAGGAAGAGTTACATTCTCTAAAGCAGTTTTATAATTGATTAAATTAAAGGATTGAAAAACAAAACCAAGAAATTTATTTCTGTAATTAGCTGCCTTAGTTTCATCTAAATTTTTAATTGCAACGCCATCTAATTGATATGAACCTTCATCTAAAAGATCTAACATCCCTAAAATATTAAGCAAAGTAGATTTTCCTGATCCAGATGAACCCATAATAGCGACTAGTTCACCTTCTTCAATTTCAATATTTATCCCTTTCAAAACGTGCAGAGAGTTTATGCCCATTTTGTAAGACTTATGTAAGTCTTTAATTTTAATCATAATTGTTAGTTGTTATCATAATTAGATCAATAAATGTGCCTAAAGTTTAATTAAAAATAAATTTTTAATTATAAGCCTTGTAAATTTATAAAAATTAATCATATTGTAAGGTTTACATTACATTTTTATTTTAATGACATTAATTGTTTATAAAACGTTTCAAATGAACTCTTTCCTTTTTTTGTGATCGAATAATCTGTTGTAGGATAGCTTTTTTGAAAATACTTTTCAATTTTAATTAATCCAGCTTCATTTAATTTTTTTAGTTGAATACTTAGATTTCCTTTTGTTGAATCTGTTATTTTAAGGAGTGCCTTAAAAGTACACTTCTCTACAGACATCAAAAAAGAAATTGTTTTGAGTCTTATTGGATTAAACAATAATTTTTCGACCTCTTTATTCATCTTTATAATAATCCAATTGTAAATTATCAGATTTTTGAAAATAAAGAGATAACCCTGGAATTAACATTCCAAAACTGATTCCAATTACATTTACTAAAAGTAGATTTATACTTGGATTATAAAAAGTATAAACAGTAAAAATCAACAATCCAATTCCTCCAATAGTAATGTTATGGAATTTTATTATTAAACCAGACATAATTAAAACTATTCCTAATAGAAATAAAATATCTTGAACAGGGTTCACATTATATATAAGGGAAATACCGACTGTAAAAATCCAAGCTAATCCAAAAACACCCCAGATAATTCTAATTACCCTATCAAGTTGTGTCTCATATCCAATTTTAATACCAGTCTTAATATTGTAGTAAGTAGTATAAACCATCCCTAGTATTGGAATTAAAACCCAATATATAACAGTTGAATAATAACTGAATTGAACTATTTGAGGGAAAAAATAATGAAATAAGCTCATTGAAATAATTACTACTCCCCAAAAAATAAGGTTGTAACCAAGAGGTTTTAAATTCGTTTTTGTTTGCTTAATTGCATCGTTAATAATATTTAGTTGTTCTTCTTTTGTCATAATAATTAATTTAAAAAGTTTTCAAATATAAACTAGTTTATTTTATAAACCTAATAAATCCATTTATAATAGTATGAATTATTTTCAAATCCTAAAATCCAAAAAGGCAATAGATCTAAATCTTGTATGATTAAAATGAGATTTGGGATTGAAACAGTAATTAGAATTAAAAAAGCGATCCATAGAAAAATCATTAGCATAAATAAATATGAATTTATTTTCTTTTTGAAAAGCACGTAAAATGAAATAACAAAAGAGATACAAATTGTTAATATCAAAAAAATTATTGAAAATATTACAAAGTAATCTGGAATTGCATTTAATAATTCATAAAAATCTGGATTTTGTTCTTGGTTGATATCTTCAAAAAGTATTCTTAAAAATACTAACAACAAAATGGAATAAAAGACAAAAAAAGTTGAGGAAACTATAAAAAACACTCCCTTAAAAACAAAAACTACAATTTTTAAAAAAGCATTAATTAAGGGGGCTATAAGTCTGAATGGAAATAAAAAAATCTTAGTTAAAGTATTTTCTGGACTATTTAGATTTTTGGTTTTTTTTTTAATAAAGTCCTCAATATTTGATAGATTCACATTAAAGCCTGACATGTTCATTTTTTGCCCTATTGTTTTGGCTTCTTTAGTAAAAATCCACAACAATAAATAAAATAATAATCCAGCTCCTCCAGTAATTAAACTAACCACAAAAACAACCCTAATAATATTAACATCAATCTTGAGATAATTAGAAAGTCCTTTTGCTACACCTCCAATTACTCCATTCTCTTTATCTCTATAAAGTTTTTTTCTTAGATTAGGATCAAAATCTTTTGAAGTTAGTCCAATCCATAAAATTGGATAAATAATTAATTGTAATGGAGCTGAAATAAAGAATATAATTCTTACAATTATTGGGTCAATTTTAAAATATTCAGCTATTCCAGAGCAAACTCCTGCGATAATTCTATTACTAGAATCTCTATAAAGTTTATTCTTTATTTTTTTATTTTCTTTTACATCTTCAGTTTGATCATCATCATCATAGATCTCTTGAAAATCATCTAAAGATCCCATAATTTGGATGACTTCTTTTACATCAGTCAAATTAAAATATTGTTTCCCTAAAGATAATTTGGACGAAAAGTTTTCTGCAATTCTAAGTTCAAAGTCACTAATAATTTCAGAATCATTTTCCATCTTTTGAAAATAATTCTTAATTGAATCTAGATACATTTTTAATATATCATATGCGTCTTCCTCTACATTAAAAACTGAATGCCCTAAGCTAATTGTAAACGTTTTTTTCATTTTGTTTTATAATTAATTCCTTAACCATTTTAATATTTTCATTAGAATCTTAATCTTAAATTCCAGTAATCTTGAAAATAGTTTTTTCATTTTTTAGTTTTTAGTAATTTTTTTACTGAATCTTCTAGTTCATTCCATGAAACAATTAATTTACTCAGGTGGAGTGTTCCCTGAAAAGTAATTGAATAATATTTTCTTGGGGGTCCTTGGTCTGATTCACGCCATACGTGCTGAATGTAGCCTAATTTTTTTAGCCTGTTTAAAAGAGGATATACGGTTCCTTCAACAACTATAATTTTTGAATTGTTGAGTTCATCAATAATATCTGATGTATAAACCTCCTCTCTGGAAATGATTTGCAAAATGCAAAATTCCAAAAGACCTTTTCTTATTTGTATTTTAAAATTTTCTGTACTCAATTTTAAAATAGTTTTATTCTAGCTCGTTTTTTTCAATTGTTACAATAATTATATGCTTTCCTTTTTCTTCTTTTTCCTCACTTGTAATAATCCACTCTCCTTCAATTCCATTTACATTTTCACCATCTATGGTTAAGTTAATGTCATTTTTAATTGAAACATTCGGTTTTACATCCAATCCACATGAGGTTATTGTAAAAGAAATAAGCAATAACATTAGTAAAGTTTTTTTCATTTTTATTGAGTTTTTAATTATACATAGTACTTTGTTATACAAAGTAGCAAATATATAAAAAAATTTAATAAAAACTACCTTTTAAAAAATCTGTAGTACAGAAAAATAAGAGTTAAAAACCCTAGTATATAGGGGATTATCATTAGATAAACAATACCGTCATTTAAGCTTTCCGCTGTTTTTTGATCAGCCCCTGACTCTAAAACAGCTCTACACATCGCACACTGGAGTTTAAAAAAATATGATGTCATGATAAATAGTATGGTGAAATCATTAGATATACAATAACTCCCGTTACAGCCACATACAACCAAACAGGAAAAGTAATTTTAGCAATTTTTTTGTGAGAAACAAAATTTGACTGAAAAGCCTTTAAATAACTAATCAAAACTAAAGGGATAACAATTATTGAAAGCAGAATATGTGTAATTAATATAAAAAAGTATATGTATGCAATAGCGCCTGAACCTCCAAAAGGTGTTGGGTCTGATGTTATATGATAAGCTATATACATAACAAGGAACGAAAGAGAAAGGGCAATACAGCCTTTAATTAAAGTTTCATGAATTTTTCTTTTTCCTTTTTTTATATAATAAACTGCAGCCACTAGTAAAACGGCGGTTATTCCATTAATAGTCGCATAGATTGGAGGAAGAAAAGTTAAAGGTTTTACAATAGGTAAATTTTCAATTAATACTATTGGATCATACCCAGGTGCTCTGGTATTGAAAATCAATTTATCATACTCCCATTTTATAAAAAGCAATAATGCAACAACAAGAGGGACTACAATTGAGATTACCCAAATTAACACATTATATAATTTAGAGTTTTTATTCATTTTCTAATAGTTTTTTTATATCCTCTCTTATCATATCGATTCCTTGTTCATTTGAATTTTCATTATTAATACCTAAATAATATACAATAGGTGAACCCATTCCATTTTCTCTTGAACGAATATAACCGGACTTATCAATTAAAGCAAAAAAGCCCTGATGCTCAAACCCTCCAGCAACATCAGGATTTATCGATGAAAAAATATTAAAACCAGAATTGGATATTTTATATATATCTGAAATATCTCCCGTTAAAAAATGCCAATTTTTGGATTTTACATTTAACAATTCCGAATACTTTTTTAATGCTTTAGGAGTATCATTTTCTGGATCAATAGTAAATGATGCTATCCCAAAATCATCTCTTTTCCCAAATTCATCATCAAGTATTTTCATATTCTTATTCATTTCAATACATATGGATGGGCATTTTGTGAAAAAAAATTCAGCAACGAAAACCTTTCCTAAAAAGTCCTCATTTCCAATATACAAGCTATCTTGATTTAAAAAAATAAATTCCGGAACCTTCTTTTTTTCTCCATTAAGCTTTACAAAACTTAAGTTTTTAAAATTATCCAATCTGGAATTGTAATTAATATTATTTTGATCAAACCTTTCCATAATTTTTGGAAAAAACCATATTCCAAAAACGAGAATTACAAAAGAAACACCTACATATGAATATTTTTTCATTGTAAGGCTTCTTTATAAATATTATTTTTTTTCAATTCCATCCTATATTCAGCGAGAATAACTTTAACATCATCTACCATATTATTATTAATATCTGCAACATACCTAGAATCATATCCAAATTTGGCCCCATCCTCACTATCTCTTCCTCTTAAATTACCATCTCTATCAATTATAAAAACATAGGATGTTCCTAGAAATGAATCTAAATTTAAACCAGTATTTAAGCTAAGGAAAACCTCTTTCAAAAGATCATCATTTAAGCTAACAAATTTCCAGTTTTTAAAATTAGTTTTAGTTAATCTATTTAACTCTAAGAGCAACTCTTCACATTTATTTTCAGTTCCCAAAGGTTGAAGCATTATAAACTGAAAGTCCTTAAATTCATGGAATCTTTTATAAATCTCTTGATTTAGATTTCCGGCATCTCCATATCTATCTTCAATATTTCTTCCAAAAAAACCTAAAATGGTTATTTTATCTTTCAAACTTTCATTAGATATTTCTGAAATATCTTTTATGTTTTTGGTCAAGACTGGTAATTTTGCAAAGTTATTTATACCTGAAGCAAAGAAAAGATATACAACTAGTGGAAGAACAAATAAAATTGTAAGTACAATATACTTTCTCATTAAAAAAATTGTAACTAATTAGAAATTCCAGCTAACAAACCCCTCGTACATAACATCATAAATGTAATTTCCCTCAACAATTAAAATGAAAACTAAATAAGCGATTAAAAAAATCAATGTGATAACAATTGATGCCTGTAAACCACTTTTTTCATCTCTTAAATGCATAAAGTCCCATGCTATATAGTAGGCTTTTATAATTGTAAGAATTATAAAAATCCAATTTATTAGTTTAGTTCCCAAAAAAGCATTAATTATTAATATTTCAGGCTTAATTATTCCTAATGCTACCTCAATAATTGTAACTACAGAAAGAAAAAATAAAACACCCCAAATCTTTTGTTGGTTAGATTTAAATTTCCAAAGACCTCTAAATATTTCTAATTTATGTGTGATATTTTCCATTTATAATATTTTAAACAAGATAAAAGAATGTAAATACAAATACCCAAACTAGATCAACAAAATGCCAATATAACCCAACTTTCTCAACCATTTCATAATGACCTCTTCTTTCATAAGTGCCAATTAAAACATTGAAAAATATTATTATATTGATTATAACCCCTGAAAAAACATGAAAACCATGAAAACCTGTAATAAAGAAAAAGAAGTCAGCAAATAATCTATTTCCATATTCATTACGAATTAAATTTGCACCTTCAACTACATAATTGGCTTGTTGAATTTGTTCTAAAGACGCTTCTCTAGATAATCTAATTTTATGACCTTTTTCGTCAATTTTTTCGGTTTTAATAATTAAATCAGAATTCAAACTAAAACCATCAATTACCTCTTGAACTGTATATGACGGAAGAGATGACTCTCCAATAAACCAAATACCATCTTTACTTTCATGGCGTTCCCTGTATTTTGGATTACTTATTGCGAAATCTTTAAGAGCAATCCGTTTACCAGTTTTTGCATTTTCAAACTGAAAAATTTGCCCCCCTCTGGTTTCAACCGCACCATATTCGCCTTTAATAAACCCAATCCATTCCCAAGCCTGTGAACCAACAAAAACAGCACCTCCAACTATTGTTAGTGCCATATAAAAAACTACTTTCTTTTTATCCATGTGGTGACCTGCATCAACAGCTAAAACCATTGTTACAGATGAGAAAATCAAAATAAATGTCATTAACGCAACATAATACATGGGAGCATCTACTCCGTGTAAAAAAGGAAAGTGTGTAAATACCTCATCAGCTATTGGCCAAGAATCAATATTTTTAAACCTTGAAAATCCATAGGCTACTAAAAAACCTGAAAATGTAAGGGCATCTGAAACAATGAAAAACCACATCATTAATTTTCCATAACTAGCACCAAAAGGTTTATTGCCACCTCCCCATAAATCTTCTTCTTCTATTTGTGTTGAAATTGATGAACTCATTTAAGAATAAATTGTTGTGTAAAGTTACATAATTTTACTATCTAAAGAAATATAAAAATACAAATAAATAAACCCACAATACACCAAGAAAATGCCAAAATGTAACTGCTAATTCAAACCCTAATTTTTCTTTTTCATATTTCTTTTTATAATTATTAAAAATGACAACGCATAGAACAATCATTCCTGCAAATAAATGAACTAAATGTAGGACTGCAAGCACATACAAAAAAGATGTTGTGATAGTACTTTGGGCACCAGTAAAGAAAAACCCTTTACTAATTAATGTATTGAATCCAGTGAACTGCATAATTATAAATAAAACTCCTAAAATAAATGTTGCAAATAACCAATTTGAAGTGCTAGAATTATTATTTTTTAAATTATTTTTTGCAAACCAAATAGTAATACTACTTAATATAATAAATACTGTACTTATAGAAAACGAAGTAGGTAGTTCAAAATCTTTTAACCAATCAGGCCTTGCTTTACTAACAATGTAAGCACTAGTCAATCCTGCAAAAGTCATTGCAATACTTAACATTGAGAATAAAAGCATCATTTTTTTTGCTTTTATTGTTTTTATTTTAATTTCATCTGAGTTCAATTCCATAAAAATATTTTATCAACAACATATATAATTTGAACAAAAGTCAAACAAATTACACTAGCATTAAACAATTTTTTAGCAGATAATTCGGACATTTTTTTATATAAATTAACTGAAAAGTATAGCATCACTAATCCAATAATAGCAATTAGAAAAGCTGAAAAAACTGACAATTTTAATTCACCTGTCAATCCGCTGACCGGAAGCATACATATCATTATCATCCAAATAGTGTATAATACCGTTTGAAATGCAGATGATTTATCTCTTTTTTTTGTTGGAAGCATATTAATTCCAGCTCTCTGATAGTCTTTGTGAAGCATCCATCCTAAAGCCCAAAAGTGAGGGAATTGCCAAAAAAATTGTATGGCAAAAAGTGTTAATGCTTCAATACCAAAATTATTGGTAGCTGCTACCCACCCTAGCATAAATGGATTTGCTCCAGGAAAAGCACCAACAAAAACAGATAAAGGGGTTTTAGTTTTTAATGGTGTATACAAACATGTATATATAAAAATAGAAATAGCTCCAAACAAAGCTGTTTTAGGATTAATTCTATATAATGTAAATACTCCCAATATTGTTAAAAATGTAGATAATATGAAAGCATAAGAAACAGAAACTCTTCCAGATGGAATAGGTCTGTTTTTAGTTCTATGCATTAAAGAATCAATATCTTTTTCAATAATTTGATTGAACAAATTAGATGCACCTACCATACAATATCCTCCAATTACAAGTAATGAAATTATATTAAGATCAATGGTTTGAGCGGCAATTAAATAGCCGGCTAGAGATGAAAAAACAACACTTATAGCTAAACGAGCCTTGGTAAGCTCAATAAAGTCAAATAAATTTTGCTTGATAACGATTAGTGATGATTTATATAAACTAGTAACCATAAAATTAAACCTAGCAAATTTAATGCAGAAAATACAAGTAAGCAATATAAAACTTTAATGTAATAAGTATTATTGAAGTCTAAAAGTGATTGGAATACTAAAAGGTACTCTTACAGGTCTTCCTCTTTGTTTACCGGGCGTCATTTTAGGTAATTTGGATATTATTCTATTGGCTTCCTTTTCCAGGTTTTTATCAGGACCTCTAGTTCTAATACCACTAATTGAACCATCTTTTCCAATCATAAATTGAACAAATACTCTTCCTTGAATACCCATTTCCTGAGCAATTTCAGGATATCTAAAATTTTTATTTATGTGTTTTTGAATCTGAGTTTGAAAGCAATTTCTTCTTTCAGATTTTGGCACTCTTTCACAGCCAGGAAAAAGAGGAACATCTTCAATAATAGCAAATGGAATATCCATGTCAATTTCTTCTTCCATAACTTCAACCTCTTCCACAACTTCTTCTTGATCTGTTTCTGTAGACTCTATTATTGTTTCTTCAATCTCTTCTTCATCCTCAACTACTTCAATAATTTCAGGGGCTGGAGGAGGAGGAGGTGGTGGTGGAGTTTTTATTTGTTCTGTAATTGGGATTTCTTCATCGTCATCATCTTCAACATTAAGAGATTCTAGGTCATATTGTCTCTCATAAGATTTAAACTCAATAGCCTGCCAAGAAATAAATAAAACTAAACAAAGCCCAGCAGCAAACATTAAACTGCTATAATTTCTTAAATCTGAATTAGGGTTCTTCTTTTTTTGCATAATTTATTTCTATGAATAAGCTAAAATAATTTTTTTTTTTTAAAATAAAAGCTAAGTCACTTTATTTTTAGAAATAAATGAAACAACAATTATGTAGCCAAATAAGATTCCAATAAAATTTGCAACCATATCAGCAATTTCAAAATACCTTCCGATTGGCAAAACTCCCTGTAAAATTTCTGTGATTAACGCAACTGATATAACAAAAAAAATATACTTAAATTCAATTTTCTTAGATGTTATTAAATTGACACTTAGCCATAAAAAGGTCATAATCATATAAGCTAATCCATGCCAAAGTTTATCAGAAAGATTAAATTCAGGAAGCGGAAGCCTTGGAATTGGTATTAGAGATATTACAATAATAAATAGAGAATAAATTATAGCAATTTTTCTAAGCAAAATTATAATCCTATTAATTCCTTGTATGATTCAGAATCTAAAAGCTCATTCATCTCATTTGGGTTATCAACCTGTATTTTAACAATCCAGCCTCTTTCATAAGGATCTTCATTTATAACCTCAGGATTGTCTTCAATACTTTGATTAATCTCAATAATCTTTCCAGAAATTGGGAGAAACAAATCTGAAACAGTTTTTACAGCTTCTACTGAACCAAAAACTTCTTCTTTTTTTAAAGACTCGTCTAAAGTTTCGATTTCAACATAAACAATATCACCAAGCTCACTTTGTGCATAATCAGTAATTCCAACTGTAGCTATATTGTTCTCTATTCGAACCCACTCATGATCTTTAGTATACTTTAATTCTGATTTTATTTCCATAATTGTATTTTAAAATGTAAAAGTAAGTCTTAAAAGTATTTTTTCATAAAAAATTACTCTCCAAAATTATACCTTAAAGTAATTCCTGATCTAATTGTAGTTTGAGGGAATGCTGTAGAAATAGCAAATTCAGAAAACAAGTGGTCATAGAAAAAAACTGCATTAAAACTTTTACTTAAAGCATAATCAGCAGATAATTTTAATGACCAGACTGATTGTCCTGCAGTTACTTTATTATCTAAAATATCTAAGTTTCTAATTATAGTAATATTATCCCGCAAAGTTAAATCAGCTTTAAGATTTAAATCGCCAGAAGAAACAGTTTGTCTTCCTCTTACATTAGATCTGAATTTTAATTCCTTTACTCTATAACCTAACCCAATAGCATAATCCATCCCTTTAGTTTCGGTCAATAAATTATTGTCTAAACTTAAAGACAGAGCTCTATCTCTTTTTAATTGCATTACTAATCTCATTGAGTTTTTTAATTCCATATCTAACTTAATTAGAGGATTAAATTGTTCAACTAAATTAATATTAGAGAATAAAATTTCATTAAGAAAATTTCCTGAGTTATCTGTAAGTAAATTATTTGAAGGGTCATATTGCAAATTAGACTTAAAACTATTTAAGGTATAACTTGACCTATATGAATGACTTAAACTAAACCTTTTAAATCTTTCTTTAATGAAACTAAAATTAATTAGTCCAGTGAATTGTATAGACCAATTAGGCAATGGAGTGTTTTTTATAGCACCTAATGAAATACTATTAGCATCTTTTCCAGAGTATGCTGCTATAAACGATGGAATTAATACTGCTTGGTTATTTTTACCATAACCTTGTGGAAATCCAAACTCATCAATTTGTCCATTTGAATTGCCACTAATTAAAGCTAATCTATTTGCAATAATTAGTCTATTATTTTGAAATTTCTCAAAAGTTTCAGAATTATATTGATCAGAACCACTAAATGCAGTATTTATTAAAATAGTTGAAATGGCAAAATTCCCAGATGAATATGGATTTAGAGAGTTATACTGATTGTCAATTACCTTAAAATTTTCAGAAAAATTTTCTGAGTAAACTCTATTTGCATTTATATCAATTTTAAAGTCTTCAAACCAGCTTATTTCAGCAGCAAAATCAAATTTAGTATTATTTATTTTAGTGTATTGTTCATTGAAACTTGGAAAACTAGTTAACCAACCATTTTTTGCTGCTTCATATCTAATATCAGCCTGGCTACCAAAAACAAATCCAAGTGAGGGTTTTGAAGTGCCCAAAAATCCTAATGTTTGAGTATAGCCTGGTAAAACTTGACCATTATTTTCAGAGTAACTAACTTTAAATCTAGAAATTCCAGTAGAAAGTCCAATTAGTGAATTTAAAATTTTGTCTCCAATTGTCTTTGGTTTCTTTTTCTTTTTTAACCCTAAGTTTCTGTAAAGTTTTGACATGTTTAAAGAGCTATTAAAGGAGTGAGTATTTGCATTTTGTACGGTATTAACTTGTCCCAAAACATTACCTGTCTCATCTTTTACTTTAGCCATAGCATCAGATCCTCTTTCCCAATTAAAGTCTCCGTTATAATTATAATTACTTGAAATAAAATCTATAAGTGGAAATAACTTAAATGGTAAATCATAACTAAGACTAAATGATTGATTATGAGAAATTGTTTCACCTGTGTTCCAAAATCCATCCCAGATCTCAAGTTCCTTATTTACTATGGCATTTCCATCATCATCGTCTTCGAAATAGTTTTTTACAATACTATTATTGGATGCAGAGAAATCTAATCTTAAAGAGTTTGTTAAATTTTGACTTAAATTTAAATTCCAATCGAATAAAAAATTTCTTTGTTGGATTTCAGGTAAAGAGATTTGTTTGGAAGCATCCGCTCCTTCAATGTAAACTTCCCTAAATCTTTGACTATTAAAAGCCCTATTAATGTTAGAACTAAATGTAATGCTGCTTAAAAGTGGGTTAAAATTCAATTCACTAATCCATTGTAAATATTTATTATCACTCAAAAAAGTAATTGATTTAAATGGTGAAATGACAAATGGATTAAAATTAAAACTATAATTAACACCAGCTCTAACATTTTTTTTCGTTAAGTTCTCAATTTCATAATCATGTTCAGTTTCTTGAGTAAAACTATACGAAAAGTCAAAGTTTTCAATATCATAAACTCTCTCCTTTTGGTCTTCAGATCTGCTTTTTTTCAATCCAATTAAACTTATATTTTTTGATTGTTTGAAAGAGATCGCCTGATCTCTAATAGAATCTCTCTGTGTTTTTCTCTCTGAGAAGTTTAATCTATCATTTAGGTTTATATCTTGGTAAAACGGATCATATTCAGGTGTAGTTATTTGTTTATTTATGGAATATGCTATTGGAATTTGAACTCCCCAATCTTGCGGCAAAAATTTGCCAAAATTCAGATTACCAATAAAGCCTAACTGTTTAAACTCTTCTCTACTCCTCTGATTTGGTGTTTTGTCAATAGAGCCAAAACCAATAGTTGAAATTTTTCCAGAAACAGAAAAATTACCTAAGTCAGCAAAATTTGTATCAATAGATCCAATTGCAGCCCAACCTCCCTTACCTTCAATATCTGAAAGCCTTAATTCATTAAACCAAACTTCTCCCGAAAGCAAATCTCCATTTTGAACAGATGGGTTTTTAACACCAATCATTAAAGTTTTGATTCCTCCTATTGTTGGATTACCCTTTATGGCAAATTTATATTTTTTATCACCTGGTAAATTTGAAATTGGAGAAAATTCATCTATAATTTCAAGATTCTCATTAAAATAAAGTACTTCAGACAAATTTGAACTATTAGTTATACTAAAAGCTTTAATTTTAGTTAAAATATCTAGTGAAAATTCTATTGAGTTGGAATCTGTTTTCCAAACCTCTTCAGCAGAAAATCTGCTTGAGGAACCTTGATTATAGTCAGTTGGTTTGAGAGGAACTTCAATTTGATAGTAATTTTCTGTGAAATCTGAACCTATCCTTATAAAACCAACAAGTCTTTTATCAAAATCATCTGATGCACCCGAACCTGGCAAACTAGGACTTCCTTCAATAGATTCAGCATGAATAAACATTTTAAGTTTTTTATACTGACGCATGTCAAAGTCAAGGTTTTTAAAAACAGCTCTAGAATCTTTGGGTTGAAGATCTTTTACCTTTAATGTTAAAGATTGCTCGTTTTGTCTAATTATAGAACTGTTTGAATTGATTTCCTCTCTTTTTACACCAGGTGGTAAAATATAATTAATTGGAGTTCTATTTTCATTTTCCAATATATTGACAGCTCCAATATCAAACGAAGTGTTGGGGTAACTAATATTTTCCTTGTTTAAATTTTTAGAATATCTTTTCCAATCAGTTCGAACTAAGTCTAAGGTTCCAAAACGAAATGTAACGGGGCTTGAAAAGTCTTTTAATAGAATTCTCATAAACCTAATAGATCTTAGATTATCAATACCATTTATAGACTCAAAGTATTTACTGAATTTGGCATTTTTGTAAAATTGTTCAAAAACAGGAATTTTAAACTGAATCCACCTAGTTGTTTTGGTTTGACCATTTGGAAGTTCTACTTTCACATCATTTCTAACATCACTAATAAATGGATGATTACCAACATTCATGTTTTTTCTTATTGGAATTTTATATTCATAATAACTATCAATAGTATTCATAGTATTATCTTGATTGACATCTTCACTGTCTGGAATTGTTGTAGAACCACGATTATCGTTGGTTGATGAAACAGGCGAATTCCCCTCTGTTCCATTATAATTTAGATACCTGTCTTGAATTCCACCACTAGCACTTAAATAATATTTATAATTGTCTCCCGCTGGATCATCTAAAGATCCATTAAAATATTTATTTATTTCATCTTCATCGTTTAATCCGTCATAACCTAAATCCTGTAAGGATCTATTGCTAGGATCTGAATCAAAACTGTAAACTAGTGATTGCGTTGCGGGTGAAATTCCCCAGTTTGATGTGTTGACAATTTGTTGAGAATTTGGGGTTGGCAGACCGTTTTCATATAGCTTTTTACCATCCTTTAATACATCTTCAGAAATGCTTCCTAAATTAAAAACAAGGGTTCCTAAATTATTTTCTATTGAAGAATTTTCTTCAAAAGTATCTAATAACCAAAATTGAATAAATTCAACATTTGATTGTTCAAAATTTGTTGAGTTGATTCTTCTTGTTATGGCTCCCCAATTATTATTTATATTTTTATTAAAGTCATCATTCTTATTATTATTGTAAGGACCTTTTTTACTTGGGTTAAAGTTCAAGTCAAAGGTATTTTGTATTCTTGATTGACCTTCAATTAAATCTTGCTGTGGAAAAATTTCATCAATAAAAATTCTTCTAGTTTCATTTTTTGACAGTTCATTATCATCAATTTCGGTTGGTCTTTTACTGGTGTAAAAAACTGGATCAATTGAATACCAAGCCAATTTTGCCCTGTAATGCCCTAATCTAATATCATCAATTTCATATTCTGATCCGCTTACATTTAAAGGTACACTGGATAAATTCCATGAATAACTATCTTTTAAATCAATATTTGTTTCAGACCCTTCAAAATCATCTACATAAACAGTTGCACTATTTTCATATCCTGAGTTTTTTGGCTTACCAGCATGTAAATAGGCAATTTCTCCTTTAACCGAAATTATTGAAGGTATTTTTGTCTTTACATTAGGTAATTTATTTGCTAATCGTGTTAAAAAGGGAACTTCAGTAGAATAAACCCCATTTATTCCAATCATGGTATTATTAACAGGCTCCAATCCATAGCTAGCCTTTTGAGTAATTGATCTTTCACTTAAATTCATTAGCGATCCTGATAACATAAAATCATCATCAAACTTATGTTCAATAGTAATACCAGAAAATCTTTTCTTTTGTTGATCAAAAAACGAATTACTTTCAGTTGAAATTTCAATTGGAATATTAGAGTTCTTTAATGCTTCATCTAAAATCATTACTCTTCCAGCTTGATAGTTTACAGTATAATCTATTCCTTCCTGTAACAATCTTCCTCCAGCAGTTACCTTAACTGAACCTCTAGGAATATTAAACTGACCTATTGCTATTCCTCCAGATTCACCAGAAACTTTAAATGAACCTTTTAATTGAAACTTATTCTTTTCAATTTTTTCCTCGGCTCCAGTTTTCGATAATTTGTAAATTTCCTGATAAACATATTTTTTTTGATTCACATTATATGTATCATAACTATCGTATAACTCACTTGAACTATTTGCGTTTTTTAACTTATCAAAAAGGAATTTTCCAAATGGCTCAACCGAGCTAAAAATAATTAATCCATTATTTGAATCTATAGTTAAATTTGGTACAAAATCAAAAAATCCATCTCCGCCATTCTGAATATCATTATTCATGTTTAAATTGTCAAAATTAAATAATGATAAAAGGGTCCTTCCTTTTATATTTTCAGCCCAAATTAGTGGATCAACTGGATCGATGTAATTTATTGGAGATGGGTTTGAATAGAAAATATTAAATTTAAAATCACTTTTACTAATTCTGTAAGATCCGACTGAATAAATATTCTTCATCATTAAATCCCAAACAGGCTGATTAATGTTTATTAAACTACTTTTTAACATTTTTAATATTAAACTATTATTAGAAATTTCTTGCTGATTTATATTTGTTGCATCTACACCATCATTTGCAAATTCTCCTACTTGATAAACTTGACCACCTACTGTATATTGAAAAGCAACTGCTAAAATTTCATCATTGTTTAGTGATTGATTTAAAGTTATGTATCCAAGTTTCTCGTGAAGACGATATTCATTTGGTTCTAATTTCCTGGCATTTTCAAGTACAGAATAATCATTTCCTTCACTTACTAAATTTGAAATAACACCAAAACCTTTTTTTACATCTGAAATTTGTCTTATTGATGAGTTTAACAAGTCACTTCCAATAGATTTAGGATCAAATTTATTTACAGAGTTATCAGGGTATACATTAGATCCAACATTTATTATAAATGATGGGTAAAAATCGTCTATTTTTGTTTTACTAGGATCAGATTCTGCCAGATCTTGAAGAGCTAAAATATTTCTTACATTTTGAGTTTGATTTATTTTATTTGTAACCCATACTTCAATTCTATTAATATTGACTTGAGTGTTTAAGTATGGCATTGTTTCAAGAGTTGAATCATATTTTTCTCTAAAAAATTGGCTTAAAAAAAAGTGTCGATTTTCATCATACTCAATTGGTGTAATTGTAAACTCTTCAAAACTTCCATCACCTTTCGCAGATACAGTTTGGGATTGAGATCTTTGTTCTGATAGTACTGTTGTAACTTTTGTTTTTCCAAATTTCAGTTCTGTTTTAAATCCAAATAAGCTTTGTGCACCCGAAATTAATGACCCGCTTAAGGGCATGCTAACATTTCCTAACTCAATTTTTTGAATTATGTCATCTTCTGTAGGTGTATAATCTAACTTTAATAGATTTTGAAAATCAAATGTTGATTGTGTATCATAATTTGAGGTTATGGTTAGTCTTTTTCCAATTTTTCCATTTAAACTTAAGCTTATCGCCTGATTAAAATCTAAACTGGTATTACTTTGATTTCTTGTTGACAAAGATGGATTATCTCTTTTTTGGTATCGAGCCCCAATATCCATAGAAATAGATCCTTGAGGATTTAGCTCAATTTCATCTCCACCAAAAATTGATTCAAAAAAATTAGAATTTAAATATAAATCTGGAAGTAAATTTTTAATTTTTTCAGACTCTTCCAAGTCTTCATCCGCAAGAAGTTTTATTTTCTCTTTAAAATATTTTTTAATATTACTTTCCCTAATAATTTTTCTATATTCATCAGGTTCTAAAACTAAAGGAATTCCAACATCAATTTCTCCAGCTTTTGTAGTATAAATATATTTATCAATTATAGGGTCATAAGTGTATTTAGAAGTAAAAAAAGATGGTGATTTAAGTTTGAATTTCCCTAAATAAATAATATTACCAATTGTATCTAAATTGATTGTTTTTTGTCCATAAAGACTAATGCAAAATGTAGTTAAGAAGAATGAAATGAAAATCATTTTTCTTGAACTCGAAAATTTACCCAATACTTTACAATTTATTTAGTGCCCCTTTAATAAGTTGTTCAACGCTCATTTCAGGATTTTCATTCAGAAGAATTTCAACTACTTTTCTCGTTTGTTTTTTACTGTAGCCTAACACTTCTAAAGCTGATAACGCTTCATCTTGATTTGTATTGTAAAAATTTGATGAAAAATGTTGGCTTTCGCTTTCTATGTTTACTTTGTCTTTTAAATCAATTATAACTCTTTGAGCAGTTTTTAAGCCTATTCCTTTGATAGATTGAATAGTAGAAACATTTCCTGAAATTATTGCGTTTTGAATTTCATTTGGAGAAAGAGATGATAACATTGTTCTAGCTATACTAGGACCAATACCGGAAACTGAAATTAGTTGTCTAAAAAGATTTCTTTCGATTTTATCAAAAAATCCAAATAATGTATGTGAATCTTCTTTTACTTGTAAATGAGTGTATATGCTCAAAGACTCCGAATCACCTAATTTAGAGAATGTATTTAAGGATATATTAATTAAGTATCCCACTCCATTACAATCGATCACTAATTCTGTTGGTGTTTTTTCTAGTAATCTGCCTTTAATTTGTGTAATCATTACTTTAATTTAGATTTCTTTTGGGCATCAACAACAGCAACAGCAGACATATTAACCATTTCTTCCACACTTGCACCAAGCTGAAGAACATGAACAGCTTTTGACATTCCCATCATTATAGGACCAATCGACATTGCATTATCTAACTCTTTAATAACCTTATAATTTGTATTTGCAGAATCCAAATTTGGAAAAATCAATGTATTAACATTTTTCCCTGAAAGCTTTGAATAAGAAAATTTTTTCTTAAACATTTCTTTATTTAAGGCAAAGTCAGATTGAACTTCCCCATCAACACTTAAGTTTGGGAAATTTCTGTGTAGATACTTAACGGCTTGATTAACCTTTAGGGCTGTTTCGTGAGATGATGAACCAAAATTTGAATATGAAAGCATTGCGATATTAGGTTCCATACCAAACATTTTTACTGTATCTGCTGTCATTTTTGCTATAATTGCTAAGTCTTTTGCAGTAGGATTAATATTTATTGAAGTATCTGACAGGAATAATGGGCCTTTATTGGTTATCATCAAATTAGTTGTAGCAACCTTATTTACTCCACTGGCTTTACCAATAATTTCTAACATAGGTTTAACCGTAACAGGGTAACTCCTTGAATATCCTGAAATTAAGGCATCTGCATCTCCAGTCATTAACATCATTGCTGAGTAATTATTTCTTTGCTTCATTTTATTAATTGCCTCAAATAATGTAACCCCTTTTCTTCTTCTAAGTACCCAATACTTTTCTCCATAGATTTCTCTATTTTTCTCTTCATCATCAGATTTTGGATCAATTATAGGCACTTCTTCATCAAATTCGATTTGAGACTTTAATTCTAAAATAATTTCTCTGTCTCCCAACAAGATTGGATAACCAATACCTTCCTCTTGAACAATTTGAGCTGCTTTTAAAACATCTAAGTGATCAGCTTCAGCAAAAATTATTTTTTTAGGATTAACCTTAGCTCTGTTGATCAATAATCTTACAATTTTTTTATCATTACCAAGTCTTGAATGAAGTTCTTCTTCATATTTTTTAAAGCACTCTATTGGTTGTTGAGCTACACCAGAGCTCATTGCTGCTTTAGCTACTTGAGGAGGTATTTTAGTTATTAATCTTGGGTCAAATGGTTTAGGGATTATGTAATTTCTTCCAAAAGTTAATTTAGTTTTGTCATATGCAATGTTAACAAACTCAGGAACACTTTCCTTTGCTAATTCAGCTAGTGCTTTAACTGCTGCTTTTTTCATCTGATCATTAATCTTAGTTGCTTTTACATCTAATGCACCTCTAAAAATAAATGGAAATCCTAAAACATTATTTACTTGATTTGGATGATCAGACCTGCCTGTAGCCATTATTATATCTTCTCTAGTTTTTACAGCAACTGAATATTTTATTTCTGGATTTGGATTGGCCATTGCAAAAACTATTGGATTTTTTGACATAGATAACAACATTTTTTTTGTCAACATATTGGCTTTTGATAAACCAATAAAAACATCTGCTTTTTTAATTGCCTGTTCTAACGTTTTTATATTTCTTTTAGTAGCAAATTCCCTTTTTTCCTTTGAAAGGTTCTGTCTATCTTTTCTTATTACTCCTTTACTATCTGTCATAACTATGTTGTCTGACTTCAATCCAAATGATTTGTACATTTTTGTACATGATATTGCAGCTGCTCCTGCTCCACAAATAACCATTTTAATATCTCTAATTTTTTTATTTGCTATTTCTAATGCGTTTAGAAGTGCTGCAGCAGAAATTATTGCAGTTCCGTGTTGATCATCATGCATTACAGGAATATTTAACTCTTCAATCAATCTTTTCTCAATTTGAAAGGCTTCAGGAGCTTTAATATCCTCTAAATTAATTCCGCCAAAAGTTGGGGATATATTTTTAACTGTTTCAATAAATTTTTCTGGATCCTTAGCATCAATTTCAATATCAAAAACATCAATACCTGCAAATATTTTAAATAGAAGAGCTTTACCTTCCATTACAGGCTTTGAAGCTTCAGGGCCAATATCTCCAAGCCCTAAAACTGCTGTTCCATTAGATATTACGGCTACTAAATTGCCTTTAGAAGTGTATTTATAAACATTATTAATGTCGTTTTTAATTTCTATACACGGATGAGCAACGCCCGGCGAATATGCAAGTGATAAATGCCTTTGACTATTATATTTTGTAGTTGGAACAACTTCAATTTTTCCGGGATTAGGTTTAGCATGATAGACTAATGCTTCTCTCCTTTCTCTTTTTTTCATTGAAAAAATTTAAAGTTTAGATTATAAATGTATAAAAAGGATATTCAATTACATAGAAAAATCCATTTATAGTAAAACTTAAATTGTTTTAAAAAAAAATTTTGAATTTTTAACTTCTTAATAATACCATTAAGTTTGCAAAACAAATATTGTATAATTGAAAAAAAAAATTTTTCTATTAATTTTCATTCTTTTAACAACAAGTTTAAAGGGACAGCTAAGTAAAGTTCATTATATTCCCCCACTTGCTGCTGAAGATGACCCAGGTGATCAATGGCTATACATCTCAACTCCTAGTGATGATGCTATAAAATATCAAGTTAAAGTTGGGGGAGTTCTTGGTGTAACACAAGATTCTGGCAAAATATATCAAGAAGGGGTTGTTTCAAATGGATTACCTGTCGCAATTGAATTAGCTCAAGATCCAGGAAACAATAATGGCTGGTGGAGCAATCTTTTTATTGAATTTGATCAAACAGAACAGGTTTTGAATAAAGGATTTATTGTTGAAGCTGAGTCAGAAATTTATGTTTCTGTAAGAGCTAACTCAGATGGACAACAATACCAAGCTGGAGCATTAGTTAGCAAAGGAAATTCAGGACTTGGAACAAGATTCAGAGCTGGAATGTTCCAAAATCAAAACTCTTCTCATACAGGATTTATATCCATAATGGCAACCCAAGATCAAACAGACGTAACGTTTAATTTTACACGAGACATAACTACTTTAGGTGGCATAAAATCAAAGGGAACTCCTTTTTTAATTTCTTTAAACAAAGGGGAAAGCTACATCCTTGCATCTCAAAATTCTAATAATGAACTTATTGGAACCTTAGTAACATCAACTAAGCCAATTGTTGTAAATACAGGAGCAGCAAGTGGAAGTTTTGCTACAACCACTGGAGGTCAAGATTACGGATTTGATCAAATAGTTGGATCAGACTTAGTAGGATCAGAGTATATATTTATTCGTGGAAACGGTAATGATGATTGGGAAAATGTTCTTTTAGTTGCAGATCAGGATAATACTGAAATTGTTGTTGGAGATACAACTCTCGCTCCAATTAACGCTGGTGATTTCATAATACTAGAGGGTAATTATTATAGTTCAAACTCTGCAGGAGCAAACATGTATGTTAAAACTGTGAATCTTGATCATAAATTATTTGCTTTCCAAGGCACTGGGAGCGTATACCAATCTGCATTTGCAGCTGCAGCAAATCAAGGAATGTTTTTTGTTCCCCCACTTAACTGCTCATCAAAAGGAGATGTTAATAATATAGCTAGCATTGATAAAGTTGGGAATAAAACCTTTGAGGGTGCAGTAACATTCGTAACTAAAAAGGGTGCTGAAATATTAATTAATAACACAGCAATTGAGAATTACAGTGATGTAATTGGTCCATCTAATGTTTCTGGTAATGACAACTATGTCACCTATATTGTAAAAAACTTAACAGGAGATATTGCCGTTACAGGAAGTGACGAGTTATATGTTGCTTATTTTAATTATAGTGGTGCTGCTACAACCGGTGGTTTTTATTCAGGATTTGCTGAACCACCTGAAATTGTTTACGATGTTGAATTAGAAGTTTTGGGATCATGCATTAAGCAAAATGGTGAATCGAATATTGTTTTAACTGGTGTTAAAATTGAAAATTTTGATAGTATAAGGTGGCTTATTGAAGATGACTCAGGAAACTTTGTGCCAACTGGAAATACTCAAACAACATTTAAACCAACAATTGCTGGAGCATATAAATTAGAGGGTGTTCTTGAGTGTTCAAATCTAACCTTTTTATCAAATAAAATCGTAGTTAGTATATGTCCAACAGATTCGGATGATGACGGAATAATTGATAATACAGATGTTGATATGGATAATGATGGCATAAGTAATTTGATTGAATCGTTTGGAAATGCTTCAATTAATTTGACAAATGAAGAAAGTCCATCAATTAAATTTGAGAAAGATGATTCTACGAATAATTCGATTTTGGAAAATGGAGGGAAAATAACCAGTGTTCCTGAAAACATCAACACATTTGAAGGAGAGGAAAATGGTGCTTTTAAAACTACTGTTTTACCAGGCACTGATGTAGAAATAAACTATACATTAAATTTCAAGCAAGAGTTAAACATTAAAATTATTGATAATTCTGAGAATAACGAACTTAACAATGATGATATTTTTTCCATCAAAGTTTATCCTTCAACCCAAAACATTACTCTTTTAGATCCCAGTGATAATATTTTAGTTGATTCCGATTTTGATGAGAAATTTGAAACAAACATTAACAACTATACTGCAAATGAAATAATTTTCAAACAAAATATAAACTCCAATAGTACGATAGATTTTCAATTTTTAGCAACTAAAATAACTGGAATTTCATTTAGTCAAAAAAGAACAAATACCGGAAGCAGCGGCTCGTTTAGCGGGATTATTTCTATTCAAAACTATTCGATTGATACCGATTCAGATAATACAAAAGATTATTTAGATTTAGATAGTGATGATGATGGTTGCAACGACGTAATTGAAGCTGGATATGAGGACCCTGATGGAAATGGAATGGTTGGAATAGGATCTCCCAATACCAAAAATGAAGGAATTGATATCAATGGCGGAATTAAAGACCATGATTATTCAATTGAGCCTTTAAAAGATGATCAAGGGATTTATTTTTTTCAAAAAATTAGTGCTCCAGTAGTAATTAATTCTGTACCTACTTCAACAACTGCATGTCAGGCTGGTACTAATGCAAATTTTAGTGTAGGAGTGGTGACTTTAGATAATCCATCTTTTATATGGCAAATTTATAATGAAAACTCAACAAATTTTGAACCATGGGATGACTTAACAGATAGTGAAAAATACTCTGGAACAAATACATCAACTTTGGAAGTCAAAAACGTTTCAACTCAAATGAATGGTAATAAGTTTAGGGTTTTAGTAAACTCAGATCAATACAAATGCCCAACCACAAGCGACGAAGTCATTTTGACAGTGTTTGAAAATTTACCAATAGCCAATCCTGTAAACGATATTGTAAAATGTGATGATAGCTCCATTGGAGATGACAAAGACGGAATCATTTCAACATTTGATTTAGATTCCAAGACTGCTACTATTCTTGGTGATCAAAGTCCAGATGATTTTACAGTTACCTATCACATAAGTCAAATTGATGCCGATGATCTAACTAATACCGGACTAACCTCCCCTCACACAAATGTTAATGTTGGTGGAGATAATATTTTTGTTAGAGTTAAAAATAATAGTACTGGATGTTATAGAGCTACTACAACATTTGAAACTAAAGTTGCTGCATTACCTGTTGTAAAGTCTTTAATAATTATAGAACAGTGTGACGATGATGAAACAAATGATGGTAAAACAGTTTTTAATCTTACCGATAAAGAATCCCTTATTTCAGATAGCTATAAAGATGAAACGTTTGAATATTATACTGAATCGGATTTTAGTGCTGCTTCTCTAATTGCTGACCCTACAAGTTTTACAAATGAAGCATTTAATCAAAGTATTTATGTGAAAATTATAACACCAAATAATTGTTATAGAACATCCCAAATTGACATTACTGTTGGAGCAAGTTTAATTGATGAAAACTTTATGCTTGATTATGCTGTTTGTGAGGATTCTCCTGCCCTAAGCCAAGATGGAATAGCTACTTTTAAAAGTGAGGTTCTAAAAGATTTAAAACAAAAATTAATTGCTTCTGATGCAAAATTTTCTGCACAAAACATAAATGTTCGTTTTTATAAAAATAAAGATGACGCTTTAACTAATAAAAACCCTATCAATACAGAATTAGATTTTACTAACGTTACCCCCACTACTCAACCTATTTGGGCTAGTATTGAAAATACCGAGCTCAATACAATTGAATGTCTTGGTTTAAAACAAGTAGCCACGCTACATGTAGAGCCTAAACCTGTAGCTAACCCTGTTACTATTGATAAACAATGTGATGGAGATAGTGCACTTGACTTAGATGCTCAAGATGGCAAATTCCCATTTGA